>NZ_JAQITE010000005.1 GCF_028618595.1 Bartonella sp. AU18XJBT
GTTTGTTTGCTTATCTTGTCTAAAGAGATGCCCTCAAATTTGAGGAGACCCCTTTTGATTTCGTATTTTTAAACGATAACTTTTAAAACGTTTTTTGCTCACTTGCTTGCACTATATTCATTAAAAGGCTCTTGATTTCATAAGATATAACGTTTTGAATTTCATATTTATTGTGATGATAGGGTCTGTATAATGCCTGCCTATCGTTTTCTAAATTTTTAGTAAGCGTTTTAAAATCAATCTTGTCTTTAAATCCTTTGTGCAATCTTTATGAATTAAACCTATAAGCTTATGACAGTTTCAAACGATTATTCCTTTGAAGGTTTCGCTCAAAAAAGAGCAAAACTCATACCATTCTTTAAACGTATACAATTTATGTTATCGATAATTCCAAACGACTAAATTTTAAACAATGTGATTTGTGCTGTGATAAAAACGTATCATAAAATTTATAGACTATTATGAATGATAACTGCTTTTCATTTCATTTGAATACACACATGCGTTATAATATTTGCATCATGATTTGCTTTTTATGGTCTATTCATACGTGCTAATCTTATATAAAAAATGGTCAAATGAATCACGTATAAAAATGTGGATTCTGATGGGGGTGCATATAAAATTATTTAAATAACATATTGACTTTGTTGTATTTTTTTGATATCATGCCGCATTACTCTGTGAAAAAGCAAGCCGACAGCATTACACTACTACACTTACCTTCAATTTGTGACAGCTCTTGACACTTGAGACGATTCATAAGAAGCATATCCTTGCTTTATTTTTTATCCACATCCACAGACGCTCATCCCGCCTGTAACAAGCAAAAAACATGGTTTTGATTGATTCATTATAAAAGAAGTTGAAATGAAAAATTATCATTATAAATCAACATATTGTATAACTTTGATATTCCTTCATAAATGTAAAGATGGTAGCGCATAGTGGGTTTATATAATTTGGGAAGATTTTTATAAACTTACGCGAAGTTTTACATAATCCCCATTCCACGAATGTCAATGTGAAATGGAGTATACCACTGAGAGAGGTCTATCTGAAACAGCATGATGTGCAAAAAAATACATTTGTTTGGAGCATTCTATTTTGCGTGAGGAGTTCATTCCCCTATAAAAAAGCAAACGCGTAAATTGTCTGCACAATAACACATTTCTCTCTATCAAGAAGTTCGTCAATAGAAAGCGTCTTAATAATACATCTTTGCCTATCCTGCTTTATATTTTCTCTCATAAATCTCTCAAACGAACACTTTCTCGCGTAACATAACTTATCGTGCATTTTAGAAGCATTTTTATTCCCTTTATTAAAGAAAATAAAAGAATATATAAAAATTTATTTCAGTAATAGCTATACAACAAAAAAATATTAACCCATTATGTCCTTTTTGCTATTGCGGCTTGGGCTGCTGCTAAACGAGCAATTGGTACTCGAAAAGGAGAACACGAAACATAATCTAGGTTATTTTCTTCGCATAAAGCAATAGAGGCAGGATCGCCTCCATGTTCACCGCAAATTCCCAATTTTATTTTTGCACGCTTTGAGCGTCCACGCTGTGCAGCAATGGTAATAAGTTCCCCTACTCCATCACGGTCAATAGACACGAAAGGATCTTGCTCTAAAAGACCTTTTTGAAAATAGGTTGCCAAAAAAGGAGCAGCATCATCACGGGAAATCCCAAAAGTAGTTTGTGTCAAATCGTTTGTTCCAAATGAAAAAAATTCAGCAGTTTCAGAAATTTCATCTGCTCGAAGCGCCGCCCTTGGAAGCTCAATCATCGTCCCAACCATATATTGAATCGTGCTTCCCTTTTCTTTCATCACTTCCTCAGCAACCTGATCAATACGTGCTTTTACAAAATCGAGTTCAGATTTAAGCGCAACAAGTGGCACCATAATTTCAAGTATAACAGGAGATCCAGATTTTTGGGCAGCTTCTGCTGCTGCTTCAAAAATCGCCCGCGCTTGCATTTCTGCAATTTCAGGATAAGTAATAGCTAAACGGCATCCTCGTAATCCAAGCATAGGATTAAATTCGTGCAACTGCTGGGCGCGTTCAGCAAGCACTTCAGCAGAAACACCCATAGCTGTTGCAACATCAAGAATTTCTGCTTTCGTTTTAGGCAAAAATTCATGTAATGGCGGATCTAGCAAGCGGATAGTAACAGGTAAACCACACATAATTTCAAATAATTCGCTAAAATCTGAACGCTGCATTGGCAAAAGCTTATCTAGTGCTTTACGACGACCATTTTCATCATGACTTAAAATCATTTCACGCATGGCAACGATACGTTCATCAGAAAAAAACATATGCTCCGTACGGCAAAGACCTATACCCTCAGCCCCGAAAGAGCGTCCCATACGGGCATCAGATGGTGTATCAGCATTAGCGCGAACTTTAAGACGCCGCATCCCATCAGCCCATTCCATTAATTTTGCAAAGTCTCCGCAAAGCTGAGGTTGCAACATTGCAACTTTCCCTTTTAAAATTTCTCCACTTCCACCATCAATTGTGATAATATCACCTTTTTTAAAGCTTTCTCCTGAAGCAAACAGCGTATTTGTGTTATAATCAATCCGCACACTGCCAGCACCAGAAATACATGGTTTTCCCATCCCCCGCGCAACAACAGCAGCGTGACTTGTCATACCGCCACGCGTTGTTAAAATTCCCTCTGCAGCATGCATGCCATGAATATCTTCTGGGCTTGTTTCTACACGGACCAAAATAACTTTACGACCTTCCGCCGACACAGTTTCTGCCTCTTCCGAAGTAAAAACAATTTCACCAGTTGCAGCTCCAGGAGAAGCAGGTAAACCACGTCCTATAACAAAACGTTCTGCTTTGGGATCAAGTGTTGGATGCAAAAGTTGGTCCAGCGACTTTGCATCAATACGCATCACAGCCTCTTCACGGTTTATTAACCCCTCCTCAACCATTTCAATTGCCATCTTGAGAGCCGCACGAGCCGTGCGTTTTCCTGAACGAGTCTGAAGCATCCATAATTTACCTTTTTCAATGGTAAATTCGAGATCTTGCATATCCCGATAATGCTGCTCAAGCTTATGCGCAATCTGACATAATTTCGAAAAAGCCTCAGGCATGATTTTTTCTAACGACAGTCTATTTGAACCAGCAACAATACGTGCATTTTCTGTAATATTTTGAGGCGTTCGAATACCCGCCACAACATCTTCCCCTTGCGCATTAACTAAAAATTCACCATAAAGTTCTTTTTTCCCTGTCGATGGATTGCGTGTAAAAGCAACACCGGTTGCCGAATCTTCACCCATGTTGCCAAAAACCATAGCTTGCACATTAACTGCCGTTCCCCAACTTTCCGGAATACTATGTAAACGGCGATAAGTAACTGCACGTGCTGTCATCCAACTTAAAAAAACGGCTCCAATTGCTCCCCATAACTGCTGTTCAGGATTTTGTGGAAAAGGTTTTCCTAATTTTTCTTCAACATAGGCTTTATAAGAAGTAATAATGTTCTTCCAATCATCTGCTGTCATTTCTGTATCAATAGTGTAACCATTGCGTACTTTTTCTTCATCAAGAATCTCTTCAAAATACGAATGATCTAACCCCAAAACAACGTTAGAATACATTTGGATAAAACGCCGATAACTATCATAAGCAAAACGTTCATTATTAGCTTGTAAAGCAATGGCTTTTACAGTCTCATCATTCATGCCAAGGTTAAGAACTGTATCCATCATCCCTGGCATAGAAGCCCTCGCCCCTGAACGAACAGAAAGTAAAAGTGGTCTTTGTTCATTGCCAAATTCACGTCCTGTTTGTTCAGCAACGCGTCTTAGTGCTTTGTTCACAGATTCTTGTAGCTCTTCTGGATATGATTTGTCATGGGCATAATAAAAATTACAAACTTCTGTTGTCAGCGTAAATCCGGGTGGTACGGGCAAACCAAGATTACTCATTTCTGCCAAATTAGCCCCTTTACCTCCGAGAAGGTTACGCTCACTTGCACTTCCTTCTGCCTTTCCATCTCCAAAACTATAAACCCATTTTTTCACTGTACAAATCCTCCCATATCAGCATCAAAACATCATTCAACCTAGGCTCACTTAAAAGCAATGATTTGATTCAAAATTGGCTCAACAAAAAATACCGCTTCATAAATGCATAATATTAATCCTTCCAAAAGAGATAATGACCAAAAGTATCACTATCCATCTTCTGGAAAATTAAGATTCAGTTTTTAAGAAAACTATCAATCACCGAAAAAAATTCTTCTACTTTCATGGCACCTTCATATTTACTACCATTAATAAAGAAAGTAGGTGTTGCTGTGACACCAAGCTCTTTACCGCGTTCAAAAGATGCATTTACTTCATCTAAAATGGACTGATTTTTCAAACATGCAGTAAAACTTTCATCTGTAAAACCAGCCATTAAGCCAATTTTTTTTAATGGTGTTAGAGCATCTTTTCCGAAAGCCCATTCATTTTGTTTTTGAAATAAAACTTCTATCAAAGGAAAATAGCGATCTTCTGGTGCACACCGTGCCAACATAAAACCTGCTGTTGCCCGAGGATCAAAAGCATATTCTCGGAAAATAAGTTTTACTTTTCCTGTTTTGATATATTTTTTACGAATTTGGGGAAGTATATCATCATAAAAATGCGCACAATGGACACATGTCAACGAAGCATACTCAACAATAACGACTGGTGCATCTTCCTCTCCCTCAAAGCGATCCTTTACTTTACCCGATTGGAGAAGCTCTGCCATATCAACAGTTGCCACTGGTTTTAGATCACGCGCTAAAGCAACTGTTACACTGTTTTGTACAATCGTTATGAAGAGAAGAATTATCCCGAAAGATAAAAAAGAACGATATTTTACCATAAATAATACTTTTCTGTTGTTATTAACGAATAGGAATCCAATGCTTTCTCATATATTAAAGAAAAATATATAAAATATCTTTCTATTTATTATTTTTTTCCAAGAAAATGCAACAGCCAAGTTTATAAAGTGCTTGGTGCAAGCTTTTATCTTCAATTCCTTCAAGCATTTTTTCCAAGCATTTTTTGTCTTGTTCACTCAAAGGCGGCTTTAGAGGCAAGTGATTCATAAAAACCGACATACTCCTTTGCTCAATCTTGATGCGATCAATAGCAATATAGCCAAAAAATCCGTTAATTCTATGAAGTAATTCCTCTGTTTCATGCATCAATTTTAATGCTGCAAATCCTTCACATGCGACAACAAGTGTTGCTGGTTGAAAAACTTCATCCTGATCTGCACGACGTTTCCAAATAATTTTAAGCGGCATTGTATATTCACTGATATCATAGCCCGCAATTTGTGGCCAATGTTCTATAAGCGCTACATTAAGCCCTGTCCGTTTGCGTAAAACTGGATCAAGTATTTTGTATACCGTCTCAGAAAGAGAATAAAAAATATGTTTTTTTAATTGTTTTCTCATTTTTAGATCATTGTTCAACCGCTTACTAAATTAAAATTATTTGTTTCATCTCAAAATTATTTCCTCCTCAATCTATGAAGTATCAACAAAATAAAAAGCCTTTTCTCACCAGAGCCTTGACAATAAAAGAGCAAAAAACATGAATTACAAAATAAACAATTTTTTCTTTTGCATTTTATATCTCCCTATGCTTGAAAGCAATCATGTATGAAATTTCTTCGCACCTCCTTGCTTGGTACGATCAAAATCACAGACATCTCCCATGGCGGATTACCCCCGAAAAGCAAAAACAAGGTATCCGTCCTGATCCCTATCAAGTTTGGCTTTCTGAAATCATGCTTCAACAAACAACCGTTGAAACAGTTAAGCCTTATTTTAAAAAGTTTCTGAAACTATGGCCTGATCTTTCCTCTTTAGCAAAATCCTCACAAGATGATATCATGAAAGCATGGGCTGGACTTGGCTATTATTCACGCGCACGTAATCTTAAAAAATGTGCGCAACAGCTTGTTGAAAACTACGCGGGACAATTTCCACAATCTGTAAAAGAATTGCGAACTCTAGCCGGTATTGGAGATTATACTGCCGCAGCCATTGCTGCGATTGCTTTTAACCACCCTGTAGCAGTGGTTGATGGTAATGTCGAACGTGTGGTAGCGCGCCTTTTTGCTATCACTTCAATATTACGAAAAGCAAAAGTTGAAATTAAAGAAAAAACACAAAAAATTACTGCTTTAAATCGTCCTGGAGACTTTGCTCAAGCAATGATGGATTTAGGAGCAACAGTTTGTACTCCACGCAAACCATCTTGTTATACCTGCCCTCTGCAATGTTTATGCAAAGCAGCAAAAACGCAACAACCGGAATCTTTTCCAGTCAAAGCCCCTAAAAAAGAACGCCCTTCAAAAACAGGTATTGCTTTTGTGGTCCTTAATAAAAAGAGACAAATTTATTTGGAAAAACGACAGACGCAAAAACTCCTTGGTGGAATGACCCAAATTCCTAACAATATTGGCATAAACAACGAAAATGGGCTCCAAAACGCACCCTTTACGGCTAATTGGCAATTCAAAGGACAAATTACGCATGTTTTTACTCACTTTTCTCTAAAGCTCGATGTTTACTATACCGAGGATGTTCATGAAATGAACTGTGAAAATGGTTGGTGGTGTAACATTCAACATCTTGCCGAAGAAGCATTACCTACTGTTATGAAAAAAGCTATTTCCGTAGCGCTTCCCAATTCTTTCAGTTTTAAATAATCTTTCCTATTCGTAAAAATATTTTCTAACGGAGACTTTTGTATCTCTAGCGACCATTTCTTAATCTGAAAAATTTTAAAAAATGAAATAACCAATTTTTTCTACAGATAAGAATGAAGGAGGGATAGAAAAACTTAGATTTAAATTTCAGGATCTATCCTTTTTTCGCTCATGAAGGAGCAAATCGGCACCATCATTATATTTACCAATCCCCTACAACAAACCCTTGGCACTTGAAACAGTTCATAAAAAGTACTTTTAGTTCTTTCTTTAACAAGTTTTATTCACACGCCAACTCCGCTGATGACATGTAAGCAAGTAAATTTCATTGATTCAATATGGAACAGGTCTGAAATAAGAAAATTTGACGATATTCGGGGAAAACCTCAATGTGAATAACGCTAAATTATCTTTATAAATCAATTATATCATACACACTTTACAGATGTGCGTATTATCTCAAAAAAGCACTTAATTTTGAACTCCTGAATGAGCCTTTTAATTCTGGTCTTTCATTTTCACAAAATTATATTGAAATTTTACTGTTTTGAAACTCAAATGAGAACATAGAGTGAAAATTTCTCGTTTTAATTTCTTTTACAATAAGCATAAAAATACTCGCTTGCCGCTTACAAGTGGGATTAGTGTGTCAATAAAAAACATCTAAGAAAGGCATAAAACACCTTCACCTCGATCTCAATCAAGATCAGGTACATTAGTGATCAATAGAATGAAGCAATCAGCTTAGTTCATACAACACCCGTTTTTAACATTTGTGAACGTATGATCATTCTTAAATGATCTATGGACTTCAACCGTCCATTTTCCTCATAATACCAAAAAGTCCAACCATTACAACTCTGCGAATCTTGAGCCTTTCTTCCCATTGCGTGAATTGAGCCCGCTTCACCACCATGCATAATCGTACCATCAGCTCTTACAATAGCAGATACTTGCTTCTTGCGATCATAAAGAACTTCTCCGGGATAGAGCAAACCTGCTTCAAGCAAACTGTTGAATGCTACGCGCGGTTCTGCTTTTTTTCTATCCAAAATCGCTAGTTCTGGTTGCGCTAAAGGTTTAACCGCCGCAATTCTCTCACATGCTGCATCAATGTAGTCTTGCTCGCGTTCAATCCCAACAAAATCACGCCCTAAAAGCTTGGCAACAGCACCTGTTGTTCCCGAACCAAAAAACGGATCAAGAATAACATCGCCAGGTTTACTAGAAGCCATAATAATACGCGCTAATAATGCTTGCGGTTTTTGTGTTGGATGTAATTTACGCCCTGAATCATCCTTTAAACGTTCAGCTCCAGTACAGAGAGGGAAAAGCCAATCTGAACGCATTTGTAGATCTTCATTTGCCGCTTTTAAGGCATCATAATTAAATGTGTACTTTTTATCTTTTTGATCTCGCACGGCCCAAATAAGCGTCTCATGGGCATTTTGAAAACGGCGCCCTCGAAAATTAGGCATCGGATTATTTTTGCGCCAAATAATATCATTAAGCATCCAAAAACCTAAATCTTGTAATGCCGTCCCAACTCGAAAAATATTATGGTAAGATCCGATAACCCAAAGTGTTCCGTTGGGCTTTAATACACGACGACAAGCAAGCAACCATGCACGGGTAAAAGCATCATACGCAGCAAAACTCTCAAACTGATCCCATGCATCATCAACCGCGTCAACAAGCGAATGATCTGGACGATATAAAGCTCCATCCAATTGTAAATTATAGGGTGGATCCGCAAAAATCATATCAACAGAATGTTTTGGAAGTTTTTCTAGAACGGAAACACAATCTCCTTTAAAAATTTTATTGCGCCATGGCATCTGTGAGGAAGTACGAAGAAAATCTTTTTGAAGCTGAATAACTGTCATGAAAAACCCAACAAAATTAACTGAATTTGCCCTATAATCAATCAAAATAGTTTATAGGCCCGCATTACCAATCTATATTTACAAAATAGCGTAAACGTATCGTTAAAATTCTATAAAATTGATAATTGTTTTTTAAATAAAAAAAACTTTCATATGAATGAAACCTTATTTTTCTTTTTTTCAATGTCCTGTTCCCATATCTTTTATTTCGTAAAATAATTAAGAATCATTTTCAAAGCGTATTTTTATGAAATAAGGTCCTCTCAATATCGTTTTTATGAAAGTTGTCCATCTCGTAACATGTAAAGGAATATCTTATGCCTCAGATAGATCTTATTATTTTTGATTGTGACGGGGTTCTCGTCGACTCTGAATATCTTGCAGCAAAAATTGGATCTCAATTGCTCAAACAAACAGGATATGAAATATCACCCGAAGAATTGAGTGAGCGTTTTGCAGGGCTTATCTTTCGCGATATTCTTAAACACGTTGAACAGGAAACAGAAAAACCAATTTCTGCTCATCTCATAGATCAGATGACTAATATTTTTCGTACACAAATAAAAACTGAATTACGGGCTATTGATGATGTAAGAGAAGCTGTAGAAATTATTCAAACACGCTATCCCTACTGTATCTGCTCTAATGCAAAAAGCGTAGATATAAAAGAGATGCTCACCACGGTTGATCTCTATGACCTTTTTGAAGGTAAAATATTTTCAGCACCTGAAGTTGGAACAAAAAGAACGAAACCGGCCCCTGATGTTTTCCTTTTTGCCGCACAACAATTACAAGTAGAGCCCAAAAACACTATCGTTATAGAAGATTCAATTCATGGTGTCCACGCAGCCATAGCAGCAGGCATGCGTGTCATCGGCTTTACGGGAGGATCACATAGCTATCTTGGTCACTCTAATGCCCTTGCAGAAGCTGGCGCAGAAACAGTTATCGCAAAACATGCTCATTTAGGAGAAGTCTTAGAAGCAATGGCAGTATGGCGAGATCTATTATAAAAAACCTCTTGAATATATCAGTTTGTAAACTCTTGTAAGAAGCATTTTTATTCAAATGCCCTTCTCTTTTCGCTGCTCCTTTTATAATAACTTCAATAAATGTGTAATTCACGACACAAGTGAATTGCATCTCAATGTGAAGGAAAAAAATATAGCACCTCGTTGAACAATTATAAGTCAGCTAACCATTGCATGTGCTTTAAAAAAGCAAAAAACAGGGGTGCAAACTCATAAAAATAAAACTCTGCTTATCTATCTTCAACTCCGATATCACACTCCCAACCTCAGCAGCCCATCCTGATAAATTATTATATGTGTCAAAAAAGGAATATTACGATACCTTGTTCGATAAGATGTAAAAATTGCTATGCCAAAACTACGCCCTCTCAGCTTATTAAGTACATTACCCAACATAGTAAAATTGTATACTATGATCGTATTGACCATAGGGGAACACGTTGAAATTCTCAGAATCTATGAAACGCAATGAGCTATTGAAAACAAAAAACGTCCTTGTTGAGTTACAAGAGCTTATATTTACTCTATCCAAATCTTGTAAACTTGTTGAAAGCTTATTTTCTTTGCTGACTAAACAGTATTTTAACAGTATCAATTGGTACAACCTCCCTAAGATTACAAAAGATATATTCTTATGACGATGTGGACTTTATAAAAAATATTTCATACCAAGTAATTTACAGACAACGTATTTATTTATACTGATAACTTACTGTTATTCAAATTAAATAAATAAAGAAATAAAACGCCTCTTAATGAATCATCTCAAAATGCAGAAATTATAGCAACATTAGGAGCGAACAAAGTGTATGGCGATGCCATCTTTTTTCTTTATAAACGTCAAAGATTCTGATGCCCTAAGAATTTTATATTATGGGGATTTACCATTGTATCACTCATGTGCATCATTGCAGAATAGGCTTGAGTACCTTGAGAAGGGTTTCTTAAAAAAGCACATAAATATGAAACATATAATCATGTAAAACAACGTAAAGAGATACCAGTAGTTGCTCAAAATTTTCCGAAAGCACTTAATAGACTTTTTAAATAAGCAATGAAATCAGATCTTTTCAAAAGTAATCCCACTTTAAGAAAAACACTCTTTCTAAAAATAAAAGTGGCTTTTCAGTTTAAAAAGAAGAAAATGTTAAAAAATATTATCCAATGCTGATCTTTCGGCACTTATAAATATGTAGGAATTTATATTCTTCTATACACAGCTTTGCATCATAGTAATATGCTGTTCACATTGGCGAAATAAAGATTATATCATTTATCTTTATCCAATTAGAGCCCTATTTTATACGATGATAGAACTATATATTTTTAGCATCTATAATAAATACTATGAATCATGAAATTTTATCGTGTCAATTTATAATAGATACTAAATAATTTTTATATATTTAGTATGTAAAAATTTTGATCAATTTTATTATCTATGAATGTATTAAAAAATAATATTAATATCATTTTATAAAAATTATATGATAACCACATGTTATTTATATATAACACATAACGAAATATTTCATAAAATTTTTAAGAATATTTTTGTAATTATTACTGTTACTTTTTTACAATAATGTTTATTAAAAATTACAGTTATATTTTTATATGTATTTTTATTATTGACTAAAAATACATATTGAAATAATATATTTTATATAGGGTGAGATATATAAACATTATGTATATTTCTTACATATATAACTTAAGAATATTTGAGGTAAAGTTATGGTAAAAATATTTAAAAATTATATCTTAAGCATTTTTATAGCGAGCACTTTTTTTATTTCACAAACTGTAAATGTTAATGCAAACTATTTGAAAAACGATACTCCAAAAGAGGAACTTTCTGTTTCCCCAATGGAACAAGTAAAATATGCGAAATCCAATGTAGTTTCTACGGCTGCTTCCTATGTTCCATCTGTAAATTATAAAACAGAAAATGGAACAACAAGTGAAGGAAAATTTGAAAAGGTCGTTGAACCTATGACTATAGGAATGGGATTATTGCTTACTGGATATGCAATGAGTTTTATAGGATCAATAATAAGTTGGATAAAGGACATAGTATTGATGTTCAAATAATTCAACCTCATCTAGAACTCTAGAATAATAGCTTCATTGTGTTTCTATAATTCATTGTAAATAATTACATAATGAAGCTCATCTTTCTACAAAAGATAAATGTTGTAGATTATATCCAAATATCCAAAGTATAAATTTACACATATATTGAATAGTATAAAATATTTGAGGTAAATTATGATTAAATTGTTTAAAAATCATATGTTAAGTATTTTCATTATGTCTGCCTTTTCTCTTTCTCAGGTTGTAAATGTGCATGCAAACTCTTTGCAAAATAATACTCATCGTGAGAATATTTCTGTTTCTACAATAGAGCAGAAAAGAAAGGATGCAATCCATACCGTTTCTCTCTATAGACCCAGTCTAAATCGTGGAATGGATAATGAAACTACTATTGAAGGAAAATTTGAAAAGGTCGTTGAACCTCTTACAATCGGGAATTTTGGTATGGGGATGGCACTTGGATATGCATCAAGTACGATAGGCATGTTTTTAGGATGGATCATAAGTAAAATAATATCGTATTTTACATCTCGTTAAAATTGAAATTTCATCAGAATAAAACCTTCTCATATGAAATGTAAACTATGGATATATTCTGTGTTGACCCATTATTGATGACAAAAAACTAATGAATTATCACACTAAGAATGAAAAAAGCTTTAAATGCTTCTGTTTCTCTCGATGTGTACTAATTCTGCCGATGCATCTATTCAATTCAGATTAAAATAAAATAAAAGATTGGTGATAAATTATGATTAAAGTATTGAAAACTTACGTATTAAATATTTTAATAGCAGTTTCTTTTTTGCTTTCACAAGTTATAAATGTTCATGCCAATCATTTGAAAAATGATATTCAATGGGAAACTGTCTCTCTAATAGAACAGGGAAAGAAAAAAGCTATCGATATAGCTTCTCTTTATGTCCCAAGTTTCACTCATGGAGCAAAAAGTGAAACTGCCATTGAAGGAAAATTTGAGAAAGTATTTGAACCAATTACGCTAGGAGTTTTTTCTACAGTAGGAGCTTTGGGTTTTGGATTCTTGACTGGATTTTTTATGTCCATATTTAGCGGGACAATCGGATGGGCAATAGGAAAACTTAAAGGCAAATAATTCAAAGATACTTAGTTATTTTTTTCTATTTAAAATAAGAATACTTTACAGCCTGCTTCAGATCATGTAGCAGGCTGTCGTATGTTTTCTATGGATAAACTTTCGGTTACCATCCTGTATAGCGCAAATATAATATCTATTATTATACAAAATGATAAATTAAGCTAAAAAAGAGTATTCAAAGTATAGATTTGCGCATGAAATGCCATAAATTCACCTTATAAATCTTCTATCTTGAAATGTATCGTTTTAATATTCATTTTAGTAGATTTAATTATTACAAAGTATAAGAGTATAAAATAACTATGAATGGTTGAGTTTTACAAAAAAATCTTCAATAAATACCATTCTATCTATTTGGTTTTATTATTTAAGTAAGGTGTACAAGTGAAGATACGTTGTAAAATTTAAGTGAATGAATAATAGAGAGAAAATTTTCGACTGTAACAGATTTTCTGTGGACATTTGACGTTTATATCTCAAAAATAAAAATGCTTAAGACTATTTCCTTTCATTATTGAGTTTAAAAAACTATCCATTTAATAATTTAAATATTATGAAAAACGTGAAATAAATAACTTCACCAATTTGCCAGAAATAAAAAAGGATAAGACTTATGGAATATATCAGCACGAGAGGTGAAGCTCCTGCTTTAAGCTTTACGGAAACAATCATGACGGGATTGGCAAGTGATGGGGGACTTTATTTGCCAGATAAATTTCCTCAGCTATCATTTGATGCGTTACGAGCACTTCGTGGTCAGTCCTATACAACAATTGCTAAAACTATTCTGTGGCCCTTTGTGAATAACGAAATCGAATATACAGCTTTTGAAAAGATGATCGCTGAATCTTATGCAACCTTTCACCATCCAGCAATCTGTCCGTTACGACAAACTGGAACAGATGAATTTATCCTTGAACTCTTTCATGGTCCTACTTTAGCTTTTAAAGATGTAGCAATGCAGTTTCTTTCTCGACTGATGGATTATGTTTTGACTGAAAAAAATAGATGTGCAACGATTATTGCTGCAACATCAGGTGATACAGGAGGAGCTGCAATACAAGCTTTTGCTGGAAAAGAACACTCAGATATTTTTATTTTATTTCCTAAAGGACGTGTATCACCTGTTCAACAACGGCAAATGACAACCAATCAATGTTCAAATGTTCATGCCATTGCCATTGAAGGAAATTTTGATGATTGCCAAGCTCTTGTCAAAGCAATGTTTAATGACCACAGTTTTCGTAAAAAAAGAGCGCTTTCAGGTGTTAATTCTATAAATTGGGCGCGTATTATGGCGCAAATTGTTTACTATTTTTCATCTGCACTTTCCTTAGGAGCTCCTGATAGAGCTGTTTCATTTACTGTTCCTACTGGAAATTTTGGTGATATTTTTGCAGGTTACGTTGCAGCCCGTATGGGATTACCCATTGCTCAACTGGTCATCGCAACGAATGATAACGACATCCTTGTACGTACATTGATCAGTGGTACTTACGAAACACAACCAATAGTCCACACAACATCACCTTCTATGGATATTCAGGTCTCTTCTAATTTTGAACGTTTGCTCTTTGAAAGTGGCAATCGTGATCCAAAGTGGATTCGCAATGCAATGGAAAACTTGAAACAATCAGGACATTTTACTCTTAATGAAAAGCAACTCAAAAATATTCGTTCCCTATTTTCCGCTGGGAAAAGCACCATGGCTGCAACAGCTCAAACAATTGATAGTGTCTATAAAGAAAGTGGTTATCTTGTTGATCCACATACAGCCGTCGCTCTTCAAGTAGCGCGTGAAAACAAAAAACCGCATATTCCAATGATTGTCCTTGCCACGGCTCATCCAGCTAAATTTCCTGATACTATTAAAAGTGCTTGTGGCCTTCATGCCCCATGTCCTTCTCATCTCAATGATGTAATGAAACGCGAAGAACACTTTATAAGTCTTGCTAATGATGAAAAAATAGTAAAAGATTATATCTCTTTAAAATCGCGTGCATCTTATTAAAGTTAGCTGCATTAATTTAATCAAGAATATTCTAATACCCTTACAATGAGGTATTTAGCTTATTTAATGGAGTTGTAAATACATGGATGTAGATATATGTCGCCTTAGTAATGGTTTGACTATCGCCACACATACAATGCAACACATTGATAGTGTTGCCCTCGGGATATGGGTTAAAGTAGGCTCACGCAATGAAACCTCTACACAGCATGGTATCGCTCATCTTCTTGAACATATGGCTTTTAAAGGAACCGAAAACCGCACTGCTTTTCAAATTGCAACCGATATTGAAGATGTTGGCGGTGAAATCAATGCCACAACCAGTATTGAAACAACAGCTTACTTTGCACGTGTACTTAAAAGCGATATTCCACTTTCTATAGACATTTTAGCCGATATTTTAATGCATTCAAAATTTGACGACGATGAACTAGAACGAGAAAAACAAGTAATCTTTCAGGAAATTGGTGCCGCCCATGACACTCCTGATGATATTGTTTTTGATCACTTTACAGAAACAGCCTTTCGTCATCAATCCCTTGGGCGCTCTATTTTAGGAACAGCTAAAACTATTCAATCATTTACATCTACTGATCTCCATGATTTCATCAATAAACAATATAGTGCAGATCGTATGATTGTCGTTGCTGCAGGAGCTGTAGAGCACGAAAGTTTCTTGCGAGAAGTTGAAAGTCGTCTTGGTACTTTTCGCTCCCATTCAACCGCACCTCTTACTAATCTTGCAAATTATGTCGGTGGCGACTTTCGTGAATATCGCGATTTAATGGATACACAAGTTGTTTTAGGGTTTGAAGGGCGTGCTTATCACGCGCGTGATTTTTATGCGGCCCAAATTCTTTCAATCATTCTTGGTGGTGGTATGTCTTCACGTCTTTTTCAAGAGGTAAGAGAGAAACGTGGATTATGCTATTCTATCTATGCTTTTCATTGGGGATTTTCAGATACTGGGCTTTTTGGTGTTCACGCAGCTACCGGACAAGAAGGGCTCAAAGAACTTATTCCTGTGATTCTTGATGAACTTTCCAAGGTCAGCAAAAATATTCACGCCAATGAACTGCAACGAGCACAAACGCAATATCGTGCGAATCTGACAATGTCACAGGAAAATCCCTCTAGTCAAGCACACCTCATTGCTCGCCAAATACTCCTTTATGGTCGACCAATTCCAATATCGGAAACAATTGAACGCCTCAGTCTCATCACTCCTCAAAGATTAACTGATTTAGCACATCGTCTTTTTACAAACTCCACGCCAACACTAACTGCTGTTGGGCCTGTAGGACCCCTCATAAATTTTGATGATTTAACGTCAACACTTTCATACAAGCTAAAGTAAAAACTTCTTTTCAAAGCAGCATCACATAACATACACATATTTTATCATAAAATTTACCACAAAAGCTCTCCTCATTAAATAAGTTTTGGAAATATTGGGCAAAGAAGCGTACAAAACTACCCAATTCATACTTCATGTGATAAAGATTCTAATAAGTGAAGGTATATTTGTGAAATCTGGAATTTCATGGTTTAACTTTGCCCTTTTAAAATATAAAATTTCATTCGCTTCAAGTTCCATTGAAGCAAATGGTATGTAGTTTATTTGTATATAAAACCACATAACTTAAGAAAAAGTGATAACAATTTATTATGTAGATAAATTATAAAAGGTGGGCGTTTTTTCTCAGAAATCGAAATGAAAATTAAACATCCTAAAATATTGAGAGTGGGACATTGTGAAGAGTTTGCGTAAAATAATTGACATCATTTTCATTGTAGTCGTTAGTTCTCTTGTCCATCTTACATCAGCACAAGCAATTGAACCAGTTAAAATTTCTCCTCAGGATGCTGCGCTTGATCTTTCACAAGCAATTGAAATTCACCATACAAACAACTCTATTTTTCAAACAAGTACAGCACCAGGACCAGATGGTATTGTATGGCGTATTGAGGTGCAGGCAAAAAATGAAAATTTTTCCGGAAATTGGGCAGTTTTTTCTCTTGCAAATCCAACAGATGAACAAGTCGATCGTCTCATCGTTGCTCCCCATTACCGCATGGCGCATTCTGGATTTTTTTGGCCAGACCTTGGATCAGCAAGGATTCAATCCATAACGCCAAGCGAAGGTTTTTCCCTCGATCGTCAACTTAGTGCAAACTCTGATATCTTTCGTATTACCCTTAACCCCGGTGCGGTTGTTACATTTGTGGCCGAACTCAACTCTGCAAATCTACCGCAAATCTATTTATGGCAACCTGAAGCTTATAAAGATGCAATTAATTCTTATACGCTTTATCATGGTATTCTTCTTGGGATATCAGGTCTCTTAGCGCTTTTGTTAACTGTTCTCTTCGTCGTCCGTGGAACGGGGCTGTTTCCTGCAACAGCTGCTGTTGCTTGGTCCGTGCTTTTTTATATTGGTATTGACTTCAACTTTTTAAATAAATTCTTTGCAGTTACACTCACAACACAACCAATCTGGCGTGCTGGTACAGAAGTAGCACTTACTGCTACACTCTTCATTTTTCTTTTTACCTATCTCAGCCTTAACCGCTGGCATTATCATTTTAGTTACGGTGCTATCGCTTGGACCATTGCCTTTTGCAGTCTGGGAGCCTTTGCTATTTATGATCCAATCAGAGCAGCTGGAATTGCGCGTTTGTCTTTTGGCCTTACCGCTGTACTTGGTATACTATTAATCATCTATTTCTCAATCAGAAGCTATGACCGCGCTATTATGCTTATTCCAACATGGTTGCTTATTAGCTTTTGGTGTGTTGGAGCCTATGCCTGTATAGCTGGATATTTAAACAATGATATTATCCAGCCAGCATTAGCGGGGGGATTAGTGCTCATTGTTCTTCTCATCAGCTTTACTGTCCTGCAACAAACTTTTTCTAATGACGCTTTCCATGAAGGAATATTTTCCGACCTTGAACAACAAGTACTCGCAGCAAAGGGAGCTGGAAATATTATTTGGGATTGGAACATTGAGCGTGACCGTATTGTTGTGCATCCAAACATGGCAACCCTTTTTGGTACTGAAATTCATAACCTCAATGGACCTATGCGCAACTGGATTTCAGCCTTGCACCATGATGATCGTGAACGCTTTCAAGCTGTATTAGATATCATTCTTAAAAATAAAAAAGGGCGCATTGATCAAATTTTTCGGCTTTCTTCCGGTGGTGGTTATTATCATTGGTTTTCTCTTCGTGCACGTCCGGCTATGCAAAAAGATGGGAAAATCACACGTATCATTGGAACCATTGTCAATATTACTAACCATAAAAAATCCGAAGAACGCTTATTGCATGATGCAATCCACGACAGCTTAACCGGCCTTCCTAACCAACAAGTTTTCTTTGATAGACTACAAAATTATACCTCTTTGGCGAAAGCAAATATCAAAATTAGACCGACTGTCTTTATGATTGATTTTGACAATTTTCGCCAAATTAATCGCAAATTAGGCATAGCAGTTGGGGATACTGTATTGCTTATAATCGCACGTCGTTTAAACCGTCTTATTAACTTTCAAGACACCTTATCGCGACTTTCAGCAGACCGCTTTGCAATTATTTTACTCAGTGAAACTGAACCACAAAAAATTGCAGCATTTGCAGATCATTTGCACAAAACAATTTCAGCACCTATTTCACTTTCAGAAAACAAAATAATCCTTTCAACGTCTATCGGATTGGTTACATGGAGTGAAAGCCGATCGACGGCTAAAGATATTTTTAATGATAGTGAATTAGCGATGATTCGTGCAAAACAAATGGGCGGAAACCATATAGAACCTTTTCGTCCTAATTTTCGCACTTTGGGTCTCGAACATAATACTCTGGAGAAAGATGTTCATTATGCCATAAAACGTAATGAGATAAAAATCCTCTACCATCCTATTCTTAATTTATCAGATGGACATATTATTGGTTTTGAAACAATTGTAGAATGGCATCATCCCACTTATGGAAATTTAAATGTCTCTGATTTCATAAAAATCGTAGAAAACGAACAAATTGTTATGGATTTGTCACAATTTATCATCGATAATGCTATTATTGATCTTATAAATGTACAAGAAAAGTTTTCCCAACAATCTTTCTTTATTTCAATTAATTTACCAAGCGCAGAAATGATTCATCCTCGTTTTATCAGTCAATTGCGCGCCGCTTTGCTTCGCCATCCGCTCCACAAAGGGCGTTTGATGATTGAAATATCTGAATTTGTCTTAAGAAATAATCCTGAACAATCAGCGCACTTTCTCGAACAAATTAAGACACTTGGAATGAATCTCGCACTCGATAATTTTGGAACAGGTTATTCGTCTCTGACCTATCTCGTACGTTATCCATTTGATATGGTTAAACTTGATCGTTCACTTATCTCAATCGACTCTCTTAAGAAGAAAATTGTTCTAAAGTCTATCATTAATATGGCAACAGATCTTAATTTGCAAATTATCGCAGAAGGTGTTGAAAATGAAAAAGAAGCAATCTTCCTCCGTCAAGAAGGCTGTAAATATGTTCAAAGTACACTTGTGACGAAACCGATTGCCATAGAAGAATTAATTACGCTCGTTCAGAGCCATTTCCCTTATAAAATAAAAACATAAGGGATAAAATAACGTATAAAGTTAAAAAGCTTAGAAAAAACTCTACGCGTGTCCCATTTCAGAAGCAAGATAAGTTGGATCGATACCCATGCGTGTTAAACTTTTATCATACTTGCAGCTTAAATCGCTTTCAAAAAGAAAACTAGGTGATGTAGAACTGATGAGCCAACCATTTGTAGAAATTTCTGCCTCAAGTTGCCCTGCTTTCCATCCAGCATAGCCTAATGCTACCAATGCATGTTGCGGACCTTGTTCGCAACTGATTGCTTTTAATATATCAATTGTCGCAGTAAAGCAGACCTTATCTGCAATAAAAACAGTTTCTTCACAAGCATAATCATCTGAATGAAGGACAAAACCACGCGAAGGATCAACAGGACCACCATAGCGAACTGGAAACTGTTTTATTGGTTCAGAAAGGCTTTTTTTTTGGCCACTGTCTATGACTCCCAAGTGAAGCAAAAGCTCTGGAAAATCAATATGATGCAATTGATTAAGAATAATGCCCATCGCACCGGCATCAGAATGCGCACAAATATAAATAACAGAACGAATAAAGCGTTTGTCATTCATTCCAGGCATTGCTATGAGTAATTGTCCACCTAAAAAGCCATTACACCGCTTCATTAATCTGTTATTCTCCATAATTTACATGATAAAAGTTTGTTCATTTAGCACACTAGGAAAATAAAACTCCAATGAAAAAAAGTTATATATTTACAAATTTACAAAATATCGCAACTTTCTTTTATAAAAAGCTTTTTGTTACTTTAAGCTTAACATTCATAGTTTTAGAATTACTTAACATTCCTGTAAATGCTCAAACAGAACAAAAACTCCAGCTTTTCGCAACATCTTGGTATGAATCAGATGGTGGTCGTATCCGATTAGCGATCACTGAACCTTCTCTTTCTGGAATAAGAGAAGGCATTATTGAAATTGTGCTTAAACCAGGATGGAAAACTTACTGGCGTAATCCAGGTAATTCTGGCATGGCACCGTTTTTTAATTTCAATCAACAGGTTTCTTATGAAATCTTTTATCCTACTCCACAGCTTTTTGAAACAGAAAATGATTGGTCATTAGGCTACAAAGATAAAGTAATATTGCCCTTCAATCTTTCTGGTTCAAGCAAAAATTTAAGTGGTGCTTTCACTCTTGGATTATGTAATAAAATCTGTCTTCCATTTACTGTTAACTTTGATTTTTCGCCATCTGCTCTTAAAAATAAACATCTTCCTGCTTCCTTCTTAAAAAATGCTCAAGATTCTTTGCCCCGCATGATGCAGAATGCACTAAAAATAAGTGCCGAAAAAAATAACAGTACGCTTCTTATAAAAATACAAAATAATAACAAAATCACTCCTTCGTCTCTCTTTTTAGATGGAGGAGAAATGCAAATTGGAGCAGCAAGAAAAGTCAGTGATAACGCAGAATATACACTCTTCAGTGCTCCACTCTATTTTGCACCAGAAGAAATAAACCAAAAAATTTTTTATACAGTTTCTTTTAAAGACCACGCCTTAAGTGGAACATTCATATTGCATACACAGCCAACCCCTCTTGCGACTCCGTGATAAAAGAAAAAAGCTCTCAAACAGCAGTTATGCTGGAAAACGTCCATTTTCGCGATATTGAGTAATTGCTTTGCGAGCAAGGGTATCTGCGCGTTCATTTTCTGGATGTCCCGCATGCCCTTTTACCCAGTGCCATCTGACTGTATGACAAGAACTAGCATCCTCAAGAGCTTGCCATAGCTCCATATTTTTAACAGGATTTTTTGATGCGGTGCGCCAATTATTCTTTTTCCAATCTTCAATCCACTTAGATATACCATTACGCACATAAACTGAGTCTGTATAAAGGTCGACCAAACAAGGCTCTTTAAGCGCCTTTAATGCACAAATTGCCGCCATGAGTTCCATTTGATTGTTTGTCGTATGTACCTTACCACCATAAAGCTCACGTTCATGGCCATTCCAGCGTAAAATTGCTCCCCAACCTCCAATTCCAGGGTTCCCTGAGCAAGCACCATCTGTATAAATTTCAACGATTTTTTGTTGAGTTGCCATAAAATTTAAAAACCTAATTCACTTAGCGAATTTACATTACTGAAAAAACAAAGCTTGTGCCAATACTCCCATGGATCTTTCTTAATAACAAAGCTATTAGGCGGTGTATTAAACCAATCATAAAGACGTGTGAGTAAGAAACGCAAAGACGCACCACGAGCTAATAAAACAATCTTGTCCAATTCTAAAGGGATCAATGGTCTTATTTTTTGATAATTTTCCAATAACTTACGTGCTTTGGTAAGATTATAGGAATGATCAGGTTCAAAGCACCAAGCATTTAAACAGATCGCTAAATCATAAGCAAAAAAGTCATTACAAGCAAAATAGAAATCTATTATCCCAGAAAGACGATGATTCACAAAAAAGACGTTATCATTAAATAAATCTGCATGAATAATACCTATTGGTAAATTGAATGGCCAATTTTTCTGTAAAAAAGCCAATTCCGACTCAATTTTTTGTCCAAATTCTTTTAACAATGCATCTTCTTTGGTTTGACAACGTTGCCACAATACCTGCCAATCCATAACAGAAAGAGTATTTTTACGACTGAGTGTAAAATCCTGTCCTGCTAAATGCAATTGTGCGAGCCCCGTCCCCACTTCACCACAATGATCTATCTTGGGCTGGCGGATCCATTCTCCTTCCAGAAAAGTAATAATAGCAGCAGGGCGTCCTGCTAGTTCACAGATCATCATTCCATTATTTTGAATAACAGGTTGAGGACAAGGGATTCCACGCTGTCCTAAATGCTGCATCAAGCGACAAAAAAAAGGTAAATCATCTTTTGAAATACGCTTTTCATAAAGTGTTAAAATAAATCGCCCTTGTGTTGTCTCTAACATAAAATTAGAATTTTCAATCCCCTCCTCTATACCTTGATAAGACAAAAGTGATCCTATTGCATAACGTGTTAAAAACACTTTTAAATCATTTAAATGAATATCTGTATAAACGGCCATTATTCTGCTTTCGTTGTAGATATGTCTGTATTCTGATTTTTTGCATTATTTGCTTGACCATTGACGAAAGCCATATCTTGAGACGTTAAAATGACGTCACGTAATTCGCGACTCACTAAAAATTTTTCCGTTTCCACCGCTGTTTCAGCTAATTCTATTGTGACATCATAACGCTCACGAAATGCGGAAATAATTTCATCAATAATAATTTCAGGAGCCGAAGCGCCTGCTGAAAGACTGACAATAGAAAGAGCTTTTAGGTTTTCAAAATTAATTTCATCAGCGCGCTGAACTAAAATAGCTTGCCGCGCACCAGACTTTTCGGCAACCTCTACTAAACGTCGTGAATTAGAAGAATTTGGCGCTCCAACAATCAAAAACAAATCACTCCCCTTTGCTGCTGTCTTAACCGCATCTTGTCGATTCGTTGTAGCATAGCAAATTGATTCAGCCGCTGGAGCTGCTAATGTAGGGAAACGTTGTTGTAATATATCGAGAATTCCTGCAGTATCTTCAACAGAAAGCGTTGTTTGTGTAACAAATCCTAATTTATCTGGATCATTAGGTTGATAATGCAAAGCATCTTCTATCGTTTCAATAAGCGTTACAGCCCCTTCTTCAAGCTGTCCCATTGTCCCTATCACCTCAGGATGACCAGCATGACCAATCAATATAACATGACGACCATGACGTTGATGTCGTATCGCTTGTTTATGAACTTTCGAAACCAATGGACATGTTGCGTCGAGATAAAACAAATTATAGCATCGCGCTTCTTCTGAAACAGATTTTGGTACACCATGAGCAGAAAAAACAACCGGTTGATTGCGATGTTCTTCTGGAATCTCATTAAGTTCTTCGACAAAAACAGCTCCCCGTTGCTGTAATCCCTCGACCACGTAGCGGTTGTGTACAATTTCATGACGAACATATACTGGAACACCATATTTTTTTAATGCAAGGAGAACAATCTGGATAGCACGATCAACCCCTGCACAAAATCCACGTGGACCACAAAGACGTATCGTTAAAGGGGGAAGTCCAGACATAAATCATCCTTAATCTCTATAGTTTTAGCTATATTCAAACAACCTATCATTATACACGAATAAGCAATGTAAAAAAACTGGCAATAGCATCTTTTGCATAAGAACACACTCTATCGTGTTTTCTTACGACATTTTCTTGCAGCAACGCTCTTTTAAAATTTGCTCTTTCATTTCACAAAACTAAAGAGCGATAAAATACCAAACAAGAGATTCAATCAAAAGAACTCCAAAGATAGCTGCCAAATAAAGTAATGAAAAGAAAAACAGTTTTTTTGCCATCAAAATAGTTTCATTATGTGTATCAGTTTTCCACAAACGATAGGCAAAATAGACAAAGATAATGCTTAAAATTGTTGAAAAAATACCATAAAAAATTCCGCCAAGACCAGTAAAGCAAGGAGCAACAGCGCATAATGCCATCAAAATAGTATAAAATAAAATCTGTTTTTTTGTTGAATGTTCACCTCGTACATTGGGCATCATAGGGATACCGGCAGCCTCATAATCAAGAGATGAAAATAAAGAAAGAGCCCAAAAATGAGGGGGGGTCCACATAAAAATAATTAAAAATAATAAAAAGCTATCAATACTCACTGTTCCTGTTGTCGCGGCCCATCCAATCATTGGTGGAAAAGCCCCAGAAGCACCACCAATAACAATATTTTGTGGTGTGATACGCTTTAACCAAATTGTATAGATGACGACATAAAAGAAAATCGTAAACGCAAGAAAAAATGCTGCAAACCAATTAATGAAGCTCCCCATAACCAATACCGAAAGCATAGAAAGAACCATGCCAAAAATAAATGCTTTTCGGGAACTGATTTTACCCATAGGAATAGGACGCTTTTTGGTCCGTTCCATCACGGCATCAATGTCAGCATCATACCACATATTCAATGCTCCCGCACCACCACCACCGATGGCAATACATAAAATCGCTAAAAAACCATACAATGGATTGATAGGAACAGGCGATACAAGCAAACCAACCAGAGCTGTAAAGACCACAAGAGACATAACACGTGGCTTTAATAGTGTGATATAATCACCAATACCGGATTTTGGTGGCGTTGATTTACCATTCACAACCGATAACTCTCCTGAAACTGACATTCCGCTCAAAGCCCTTTTCCATTTCTGTCATTCACAAACCAATATTATCTGACAAATATTATCTAGCGTATGGAAATGACCAATTAAGACCAATCGTACTTTTGAGAAAATATGAAATACCTCTTTCGCACGTATCCCCTAAAAATAGATAGAAATATTGGCAACGAAAATATATTTTTTCAATCAACATGCTCTCCTACATTGCAAATGTATCATAAAAATATATCCTATGGATTAATATATTTGGGTAAATACTGATTTTGTGTTATAGTTTTTTATAGGGAATTCATTTTTTATGTAAATCTATGCATGGTTGTGGGTGTTGAGTCGGATAGGATTTTCTGTGATACTTTATAAATTACTCAAAAAAACTTTTTTTATTGGTGTTGTTTTTTACACACTTTATAATAGTTTTATCACTCATGTATTTGCACAAACACCCTATGCGCAAAATGTTCCTGCTCCACAAACCTATGGTGCATGGACAAAAGTTTGTGCTCTACCACCAGGTACACCTAACATGCAGTGTGAAGTTGTACAAAACGTTCATACACAAGGTCGTCATGATATTACCTTGCGCGTTACATTTTATAAACTTCCTCAAAAGCAAGGTGCTTTGATGCGTGTTTTTGTTCCGATTCGCGTCGAATTACGCCCTGGTGTTGGAATTAAAATTGACGATAAAAATATGGGCAGAATGGAGTATCGTCGTTGTCTTGGTGATAATTGTGTTGCTGAAGCCTTTCTTAAAGAAGACATATTGCAGCTCTTTTTAAAAGGAAAAATGGCAACCTATTTTATCTTTACAACTCCTGAACAAGGGATTGGAGGTTTTGTTGACCTTCATGGTCTTGGTGACGCCTATGCAACCTTACCGACATGAATAAAATCGATACACTTTAAACGATTAAAATCTCATCGTTTATTTTGAATGCTTCTTAAATTAGATTAATAAAAATCTTCTAAGTCCCCATAAAATAGGATAATTCTTATGAAATCGCTGATTGATCATTTTGATATTGCTTCCTCTAAAGTGCAATCACTGGTACAGGAAACGCTTCATCATGCAGATGATGGTGAGCTTTACCTTGAATATACAGAAAGCGAAGCTCTTTTATTTGATAATGGACAGCTTAAAAACGGCTCATTTCATCAAGATATGGGATTTGGACTACGCGTTGTTGCTGGAGAGGCTACTGGATATGCGCATTCTAATGAGTTATCAGCAGCTGCACTAAAACGTGCCAGTGAAGCTGCTAAAGCTGTCACCTATAATAATCATACAGGAACTTATAGCATAGCACCTCAACAAACAAACAAGAGACTTTACCAACCGCTGAATCCCCTTGATGCTCCATCATTTGAAGAAAAAAGTGCTCTTTTGCAAAAAATTGATGCCTATTTACGTGCTAAAAATGATAAATTGCATCAAGTGACTGTTTCTCTTTCCGGCTCGTTACAACATGTTGAAATTTTACGTGCAGATGGTTATTTGGTTCGTGATATTCGTCCTCTTGTGCGACTTTCTATATCTGTAGTCGCAGCTGAAGGCAATCGACGTGAAAATGGTTTTTATGGGTGTGGAGGGCGACAAGCATTTAGCCAATTTATTCATGAAGACAATTGGAAAAAAGCTGCGGATGAAGCCTTACGTATGGCTTTAACAAATTTAGAAGCAGAAGCAGCGCCAGCTGGATCTTTTGATGTTGTCTTAGCCAATGGATGGCCTGGTGTTATGCTCCATGAAGCCGTAGGTCATGGTTTAGAAGGTGACTTTAACCGTAAAAAAACATCCGCTTTTGCTGGACTTTTAGGACAACAAGTTGCGGCAAAAGGTGTTACAGTTGTTGATGATGGAACAATTCCACAATGCCGTGGCTCTCTCACTGTCGATGATGAGGGAACCCCTTCAGGATATAACGTTCTCATTGAAGACGGGAAGCTCGTTGGTTTTATGCAAGACAGGCTTAATGCACGGCTTATGGGGGGTAAATCAACAGGAAATGGACGGCGTGAATCTTATGCTTATGCACCAATGCCACGAATGACCAATACAATCATGCTAGGAGGAGATAAAACACCTGAAGAAATCCTTTCTTCTCTCAAACATGGTATCTATGCTGTTTCATTTGGTGGAGGACAAGTTGATATTACTTCTGGAAAATTCGTCTTTGAATGTACTGAAGCATACCGAGTAGAAAATGGTAAAATTGGCGCACCAATCAAAGGTGCAACTCTTATTGGAAATGGACCGGATGCTATGAAACGTATTACAATGATTGGTAATGATAGTAAACTTGATAATGGTATCGGTATGTGTGGAAAAGCTGGCCAAAATGTCCCTGTTGGTGTCGGTCAACCTCATCTTCGAATCAATAATATGACAATCGGTGGAACTGCGCTTATAAAGGAATAAGCTTGCTCATTCCTGCCTAATATTGCCTCCTTCTCATCTATTACAACAATTTTGTGGGGGGGCTTTACAATGAATTGATTTATAAAGATAATCTATCGTTGTTTGTATTGCATTAGAACCTTGAATACCATAAGATTTTCTCATTTCAAATCTGTGTCTGTTGAATCAATCAAAATCATTCGTTTGTACGTTACAGGCGGAGAAAGTTATATGGATAAAAACTATACAAGAAAGGACTAAAGATTCCTCTTATGAACCTTCTCAAGTACCAAGAGTTTTAGAAACATCGGGAGATGGCAAATGTAATGAGGGCACCGGTTTGGTTAGATACATCTTCTTCATAAGACATTGGTCTTTTGTGTGGGGTAACTTATCTTTTATATTTCATAATAAAAAAGTTTAAAATAAAAAACATTTTTTACATTCAGTGCTCTTAATTCAATGAGAAAAATTATTATTGTAGGTAAATTTTGGAGAGATTTTTATAATAATACTCAAGTAAACTTTTAAAAAAATCTTCATGGCATTAAAAAAATTTTAGGCTAAAGCTTCCAACCTTTCTTTTTTTTCTTTTTGCTCAAAACAGCAACAATTTCGACATGCGGTGACCATAAAAATTGATCAATCGGTATGATTTTTTCTACTGTATACCCCCCTGCAACAAGGAGAGATAAATCACGAGCAAATGTAGTAGGATTACAGGAAATTGCCACAACACGAGATACTGTTGTCTTCGCTAATTCACGTACTTGTTGCTCTGCACCAGCGCGTGGAGGGTCAAAAACTACACATTCAAAACACTCAAGTTCCTTTACAGAAAGTGGATGTCGGAAAAGATCACGTTTTTCACAAGTGACCGTTTTTAAACCAGTCGCAAAATGTGCTGATGTATTTAGATTTCTTAATGCATCTTCATTGTTTTCTACTGCATGAACATTCATCTTTTTTGCCATACGCAAGGTAAATGTTCCTACCCCTGAAAACAAATCAACAGCATTCTTTGCTGTTTTTAAATGAGTCAAAATAATATTGCCCATTATATTTTCAGCTTCGCAAGTTGCTTGAAAAAAACCACCAGAAGGAAATTCAACACGAACATCTCCAAAGTAAATCTCTGGTTTTTCTCGTTCAACTAAAACTTCACCGTCAATAGATAAACGTATAATTCCATATGAAAGAGCAGCACTGATCATTTTCTGACGAAGTGATTCATGTTGTACAATGCAACCGCTTAAAGCAACATCTAAACCATTTTCAACACATGTTATCGTAACATGAAACCGTTTGGCAGAGCTGCTTAGAAAAGCACAGAGTTCTCTGATATTATGCAACTGAGAGATAAGCTCTGGACGGCTTACTGGACATTCCTCAAGAGCTACAATCTCATGAGAGAGATAACGGTTAAAACCAACTTTTTGCCCCTGTGGGGTCATGGATGCTGTTAGAGTAATCCGCCGTCGGCTATAAGGTTTACATTCTATTAAAGACGCAACAACATTATTAAGTCCATACTTTTTAAGCGCATCAACAACCAATTGTTGTTTCCATATGCGATAAGCATCCATATGCCAATGCTGAAGAGTACACCCTCCACATTCTCCAAAATGCTGACAAAGAGCATCAACGCGTTCTGATGATTTTTCTTTTAATGCTATATATGTTGCATATTTTCCATGAACAGTAATTTCAGCACATTCTCCTGGTAAAGTAAAAGGAACATAAACGAAGCCGTGAGACGTCTTAGCAGTACCATAACCATTTGCTCCGATATGGTCGATTATGACATTGTCATTCACTCTTGTTTTTCTCCAAATAGTAAATATTCCACGTTGCCATCTCCACCTGTAATAGGGGAAGGAATTAAACCTTTTGCACTCCACCCTGTTTGTGTATTTAACCAAACAAAAAGTGCCTCAGCAGTTTCTTTAGCTATTGATGGATTTAATATTCCTCCCTTACTAAAGTGTTTACGACCAAGCTCAAACTGAGGCTTTACCAGTAAAACAGCTTGGGCGCCCTTCTTGGCTAAAGACAAAACAGGAGGCAATGCAAGTTTGAGAGAGATGAAGCTAACATCTGAAACGATAAGATCAATTTCTCGCCCACCTAAATGTTTCTGTTGAAAATCTCTGATATTCAAGCCTTCTAATAACGTTATAGCACTGTTGTCCAATAAACGTTTATCAAATTGATGATGCCCAACATCAACGGCAATTACATGAGCCGATCCACGCTTTAAGAGAACTTGTGTAAAACCACCTGTTGATGCACCAACATCAATGGCCGTCACTTTATCTGTTATAATCGGAAATGCATCAAGTGCAGCAATCAATTTTAACGCTGCCCGAGAAACATAATTCTGCGCTGGATCACAAACAGCAATCTCTGCATCATCAAAAACGATTTGCCCAGCTTTGAAAACGATTTCGCCGTTAACTTTAACAGTTTGACGCACGATAGCATCACGTGCGCGTGAACGTGTCGTAAAAAAGTTTTTTTCAACTAAAAGAATATCGAGCCTTTTTCTGGCAGCCATATCATACTCGAATTTTTTATCCTGTTCGAATCTCGCGGTCCAAAGCTGTAAAAACCGTGTTGACAATGCCCATAGCATCAAGCCCGATAGTTGAGAGAATTTTTTCTGGTGAACCGTGATTCAAATATTCATCAGGAAGTTTTAGTGTACGAGCTTTCAAACCATGCTCTAAGAGCCCTTCTTGTGCTAAAAATTGTAATAAATGCGCTCCAAATCCACCGATTGCCCCTTCTTCAATTGTCACCAATACTTCATGCTCACGTGCTAAACGACGCATTAAATCCTTATCCAAAGGTTTTGCAAACCGTGCATCTGCAACCGTTGTCGATAACCCTTTAGCCCCCAACCTATCAGCAGCTCGCAACACTTCTGACATTCGTGTTCCAAAACAAACCAGAGCAATCCTATTTCCTTCACGCAGAACACGTCCTTTTCCAATCTCTAATATCTCACCACGTTGCGGTAAATCTATACCAATACCTTCACCACGTGGATAACGAAAAGAAATGGGGCCTTGATCATAAGCTGCAGCTGTACGCACCATATGCATCAGTTCAAGTTCATCTGAAGGCGCCATAACAACAAACTCAGGAAGCGTGGACAAAAAAACAATATCAAAACTGCCAGCGTGCGTTGCACCATCTGCCCCCACAAAACCTGCGCGATCAATGGCAAAACGTACCGGTAATTTTTGAATTGATACATCATGAATAATTTGATCATAAGCACGCTGTAAAAAAGTAGAATAAATTGCAACAAAAGGCTTATACCCTTCACAAGCAAGTCCTGCCGCAAAAGTTACGGCATGTTGCTCAGCAATCCCAACATCAAACATCTTTTCAGGAAATTTTTCTGCAAAAGCATCAAGTCCTGTCCCTGTTGGCATCGCTGCCGTTATGCCAACAATCTTATCATCATGGCAGGCTTCTTCTATTAAAGCTTTAGAAAATACCTTAGTATAGGGTAAAATATTACTTGATACTTTAACCTGTTTTCCTGTCGTGACATCAAAACGATTAACACCATGATATTTATCAGACGAGGCCTCTGCAGGTGGATATCCCTTTCCCTTATGGGTTACAACATGCACCAAAACAGGACCATTAGGATATTCACGAACATTTTTAAAAACAGGCAATAAATGCCCCAAATTGTGCCCATCTATGGGTCCAACATAATAAAAGCCAAGCTCATCAAATAAAGTTCCCCCAACCAAAAGGCCACGCGCAAATTCCTCTGAACGACGGGCCTTATCCAAAAAAAACTTTGGCAATTTTTCGCTCAACATCTTTACGCGTTCACGCAAATGACGGTAAGAAGGACGAGATACTAATCGTGCAAGATGTGCACTCATAGCACCTGTAGGTGGTGCTATAGACATATCGTTATCATTAAGAACAACAATCAAGCGTGCATTCAAAGCACCAGCGTTGTTCATTGCTTCATAAGCCATGCCCGCAGACATTGCACCATCACCAATGACAGTTATGATATTGCGTCTTGTCTCTGCTTTCAAAGCACTTGCCACCGCCATGCCAAGCCCCGCTGAAATAGAAGTAGACGAATGCCCCGCTCCAAATGGATCATACACACTCTCTGAACGTTTTGTAAAACCCGACAATCCGCCCTCTTGACGTAATGTGCGAATTTTTTCTCTACGCCCCGTTAAAATCTTGTGTGGATAGGTTTGATGACCAACATCCCAAATAATCCTATCCTCTGGTGTATTAAAAATATAATGTAATGCAACAGTGAGCTCAACAACACCAAGTCCCGCTCCAAGATGACCACCTGTTACAGAAACTGCATCAATTGTTTCGGTCCGCAACTCATCAGCCAACTGTACCAAATCAGACTCAGGCAATGCCCGCAAATCTTGCGGAAAACAAACACGGTCAAGCAATGGTGTTAAGACCTGAGACAAAAAAAATCCTTTCTATTATCTTAACTCAAGAAAACGCAACGATAAAAATATATTTTCTCTACTCTTATTTACAGTTTTGCATCTTTTTTACTAAAAAATGCTCTTTTCTATTTGGTATGAGGTATAATTCCCTTATTTTTAATTATTTTATAAAAAAGAAATCAATAAATTTAATTTTCTATAAAAAAGGCTATTATATCTCCTATTTTCACAATAAATATCCAAAAAAATTTAATGTCATTTAGCATCAAGTGGTTCTACTCCTTCGGGAGAACCTTCTTCTGAAAGCTGGATTTTTTCAACTTTAGCTTCAGCAACTCTTAAGAGTTTTTCACAATGCTTTTTAAGCGCTTCACCACGTTCATAAATATCAATGGATTGTTCTAAAGGCACATCACCACGTTCCAAATTTTCGACAATGACTTCAAGTTGCTTAAGCGCTTGCTCAAAGCTTAAGGTCGTAATATCCCCCTCTAGTATCTCTTTTTTCATATGAACCTCAAAAAATATCTGTTCTGGATATACGAATTCCAAAACCTTCTAAACCTACATAATGATGCTCTTTAGCAGCATAAACAATAACAGAGCCTATTCCTAAATATTTTAAAATTTGTGATCCTAAACCAATTTTGCGCCATTCTTCTTCGCGTTCAATCGCCTGCACATGGTTTTCTGAGCTGTCTCTTGCCATATTTTGAGTATCAATAGTTGATTGCATAACAGATCCTTTACGCAAATAAATAAATACGCCACGTTTTTCTTTTTCCATCATACGCCGCATCATCACCATGATATCTGAAAGTTGACAAAAAACGTCGTTTATAATATCTTCATGATGTAAAAGAACAGGAATATCCACACCCTCACGAACATCACCAAAAACAATTGCAATATGCTGAATGACTTCCCAAGGGAGTTGATAACTTTGAATAATAGCGGGCCCTACAGATGTTTCAATAGGCATTTCTCCAACATGCTTGATCAATATTTCCTTACGTTGGCGATAAGCAATTAAATCTGCAACCGTTATAATATGCAACTGATGTTCTTGTGCAAATTTCATAATCTGATCGCCATGTTTAACGCTTCCATCATCATTGACCAACTCACCAATAACACCAACGGGTGGCAAACCAGCTAATTTACATAAATCAACAGCCGCCTCCGTGTGACCTGAACGCATGAGCACCCCTCCTTCATGCGCAATCAAAGGAAAAATATGTCCTGGACGAACAAAATCATCCGCGCTTGCATTTGAATTAGCAAGATTACGAACTGCCAATGTGCGGTCATGTGCGGAAATACCGGTCGTTATCCCATGTTTAAAATCCACAGTAACCGTAAATTGCGTCCCATGTGCAGAGTTATTATCTGGTACCATAGGAGCAAGATTAAACCGTTGTGCTTCTTTTTTTGGCATAGGTGTGCACACAATACCTGTTGTGTGACGAAGAATAAACGCCATCTTTTCTTCTGTACAATGCGCTGCAGCAACAGTTAAATCACCCTCATTTTCACGGTCATTATCATCTGTCACCACAACAATTTCACCGCGTTCAAAAGCTTTAAGTGCAGAAACAATTTTTTTTTCATCATATGCCATTGTTCACCTTTTCAATCACCCAACTTGACCGCGATGTCTTAGATAATGATCAGCAATAGCACAAGCAACCATCGCTTCACCAACAGGAACGGCACGAATCCCCACACATGGATCATGACGTCCCTTCGTTACAACGTTTACATCATTACCATCAACATCAATTGAACGACGAGGCGTTAAAATTGATGAAGTAGGCTTTACAGCAAAACGTGCAACTATCGGCTGCCCACTCGATATTCCCCCTAAAATACCACCAGCATGATTGGATAAAAAAAGTGGTTTTCCATCATTTCCCATTCGCATTTCATCAGCATTTTCTTCTCCCCTCAGGCGGGCTGCCGCAAAACCATCACCAATTTCCACACCTTTTACCGCATTAATCGACATAAGTAACGAAGCAATATCTTGATCAAGCTTTGCGTAAATAGGGGCTCCTAAACCTGCCGGAACATTTTCTGCAATGATCTCAATAACCGCACCAACAGATGTTCCCTCTTTACGGAGTTTACTGATATAATCACTAAAAATGGGAACCATCTCTGCATCAGCTGTAAAAAAAGGATTATTATCAACCTCTGACCAATCCCAACGATCACGATTAATATTATGAGGACCAATTGCTATCACTGCTCCTCGTACAATCAATCCAGGAACGATTTTACGAGCAAAGGCACCAGCTGCAACACGTGCTACCGTCTCCCGTGCCGAAGAACGTCCCCCGCCTCGAAAATCACGAATGCCATATTTAGTATCGTAAGTATAATCCGCATGTCCTGGACGATACTGATGAGCAATCGAGCTATAATCCTTCGAACGCTGATCTCTATTTCGAATCAACAGAGAAATTGGTGTACCTGTTGTCACCAATGTTGTCCCATCGTCTTGAACAACAACTCCTGAAAGGACCTCTACTTCATCTGGTTCTCGGCGCTGTGTTGTATACTTTGATTGTCCTGGTTTGCGTTTATCAAGATAAGCTTGAACTTCTGCAAGAGTAAAAATAATTCCAGGTGGACAACCATCAATGACACAACCAAGAGCAGCACCATGACTTTCACCCCAAGTTGTTACACGAAACAAATGACCAAATGTATTATGCGACATGAAAAAAGATCCGTTTCTCTGTCAAATATTACAACGACAACGTATGTTGTGTGCTATACACAAGGTAGCTCTTTGCGCCCAAATACTCTTAGCTACTTTAAATTTGGTCAAATTACGGCTATCCAATAAAATCCTATAAACCAAACTTTATTCTTTAACGACAGAAATGTCTGGTGCATCAACTGCTTTCATACCTATAATATTATAACCCGAATCGACATGATGGACTTCACCGGTAACAGAACGAGACAAATCTGAAAGAAAATAAAGCGCAGAATCACCAACCTCTTCAATTGTTACCGTACGACGTAATGGAGCATTATATTCATTCCATTTTAAAATATAACGAAAATCACCAATACCAGAAGCCGCTAACGTTTTAATTGGTCCCGCAGATATAGCATTAACACGAATATTTTGAGGACCTAAATCTACCGCTAAATATTTCACGCTCGCTTCAAGAGCTGCTTTGGCAACCCCCATTACATTATAATTTGGAACGACCTTTTCTGCTCCATAATAGGTCAGTGTCAAGATTGAACCACCATCTAGCATCAATTTTTCTGCACGCTTCGTTAGGGCTGTTAGGGAATAAACGGAAATATTCATGGTCATCATAAAATTTGATTCGCTTATATCGATATAACGACCACTTAATTCATCTTTATCGGAAAAACCAATAGCATGAACTAAAAAATCGAGTTTCCCCCATTTCTTCTCTATTTCTCTAAAGACCGTATCAATAGAGTCACTATCAGAAACATCACAATGTCCACACACAAACCCCTTTAATTCTTCAGCCAAAGGCTCAACACGCTTTTTCATTGCTTCACCCTGATAGGTAAAAGCAAGCTCTGCCCCTGCGCCACTTGCCGCTTTAGCGATTCCCCAAGCGATGGAGCGATTATTGGCCAACCCCAAAATTAAACCACGCTTACCATACAACAAACCATTACCCTTAGCCATCAGCACTGCCCCATTGTTACTTAAAATTAATATTATTCACCTGCCTATGACACAGGTCAACTTTTTCTTCAAGCAATTGGTTTAAAATCAAACAAAAACGACGCTTTTATATATAAAAAATTTAAAAATTAATCTTGTTGCATTTGCAAAAACTGTTCTAGCGCGGCATTTTCACCTTCCGGCAACATAATGCGAACATGCACATAAAGATCATCTCTTGTGCCATTTTTTAAACGGAGCCCTTTCCCTTTCAACCGTAAAACGCGATCAGAACTTGACCAAGCAGGAATCGTTAAAACTACACGTCCCTCCAAAGTCTCAACTTCTTCTTTTGCTCCCAAAACAGCATGTTTAAGAGAAACTGGTAAATCAAGATGGAGTGCTCTTCCTTCAACCCGAAAACGAGGATGTTTTTGAATCTGAATGGTTATCAACGCATCTCCTGCTTGCCCGTGAGGTACCTCTTCTCCCTGACCTTTTAAACGAATAGTCTGTCCGTCTTCAATATAATCTGGAAGTTTAATTTTTAACTTTTTCCCATTTGGAAAAACAGCCTCCACCTTTTCTGCGCCAACCATCTGCTCTAATGTTATGGCAAGATTAGCACGAACATGTGCTCCTTGTTGGGGACGGTTATAGTGTGTGGAATTCGAAAAGCTACCGCCTCCTCCAAACAGATCCCGAAAAATATCACTCGCATCAAAACCTGCACCACCTGAAGAGGAAAAATCAAATCCCTTTGCTCTTCCTGAAAAGGGATTTTGTTTATTGCTAAAATTTTCACCAGCACCATAGGCTTGATAAAGCGGTTTTCCTTCCATATCAATTTCACCGCGGTCAAATTGTGCCTTTTTATCTTTATCACCTATAATTTCATAGGCTTGATTAATTTCAGCAAATTTTTCTTTAGCCTTTGTATCATCTTTATTATGGTCTGGATGATACTTCTTTGCTAATCTTCTAAATGCCGATTTAATCTCTTGCGATTTTGCGGTACGTGTCACACCCAGAATCGCGTAGGGATCACGCATATTGCCCTCTTTTCAATTTTTTCGTTTTCAAAATATCAACTGATACGTTGTTCAATATCCTTTATAGCTTTATCTGTCTATTCTAGAGAATAATTTCTTCTTTTCTCTTTATATGTCTATCAATAAACTAAAATACCAGATAAAATGAGATATTTATTTAATATCACTCATTGTATTCTATGCTAAAGTAAAAATAATTAAACTGCCATAGGAATACACGATAGCATTGTTTTTTTGAAAATGAGAAAAAATGGTATTTAACTTCTTGATGATAAAATAAATAAGAAAATGCCTCACCCATGCTCACTGATATTTGGAGAAGCTATGAGCAACAAAATACCAACAGATGATCATTTTATGCAAATGCAAAAACCTTTTGAACTTTTCGCACAGTGGCTTGAAGAAGCAACGATAAGTGAAATAAATGATCCGAATGCTATGGCATTAGCAACAGTTGACGAAACAGGACTCCCTAATGTTCGTATGGTTCTCCTCAAAGACTACAGTCCCCAAGGCTTCGTCTTCTATACCAATTATGAAAGCTGTAAAGGACAAGAAATTTTAAAATCAATGAAAGCATCCTTGGGTTTTCATTGGAAATCGCTCCGTCGTCAGATCAGAATTAGAGGAATTGTTGAAAAAGTAAGCCAACAGGAAGCCGATGCCTATTTCCAATCGCGACCACGCGGTAGTCGAATTGGTGCATGGGCATCTAAGCAATCTCAGCCTTTAGACAATCGTTTTGTGCTTGAAAAAGCAATTGCTCAATATACTGCGCGTTATGCTCTAGGCAATATTCCACGACCACCTTATTGGTCTGGATTTCGTGTTAAACCCCTTTCTATAGAGTTCTGGTGCGATCGCCCATTTCGTTTACATGATCGTCTGCTTTTTACACGCGATTGTGTTGAACATAGCGATTGGAAAAGACAAAAACTTTATCCCTGACCCTGCAAACTTCATCGTTATGAAAACTTTGTTTTTCCAACACAAATATTTTCTATTTGAAAAATTCTAAAAGAAGATGATTTATTTTATTTAAATAGAAGGATTTCATTTTCACTGTAACAGTTGATTGGTAATATTTTCTACCGTATCGCTTAAAGCGAGATTAGCAACAAACTTATTTAAAAGAAAATACTGTATTCAGCAGAAACTATAGTTTTAGCTAACTTATTTTTAGACAGCAGGATAAAATATCGTCCATATACCCCCACATACTAAACCAGCAAAAATCACAAAACCAATAAGCGAATTAGATTTGAAAAGCCTAAGGCATTGTGAACTGTCATCTATATCAATGACTTTAATTTGAATAAACATATGGATACTTGCAACAAAAATCCCCAAAAAGCTCAGAAGGGGAACTTGTGCCAAATAAAATGCTAGACTAACGAACACCACAAAACCACTATACAAAAATACTAAAGCACGTTTGGTTCCTTTACCAAAGAGAAGAGCCGTAGAACGGACACCAACAGTGGCGTCATCTTCTTTATCTTGATGTGCGTAGATTGTGTCGTATCCTATGGTCCACAAGATTGATCCCACATAAAGCAAGACTGGTGCCCAGCTTAAACTTCCAAAGACAACAGCCCATCCCATTAATGCCCCCCAATTAAATGCAACGCCTAAAAAAAACTGCGGCCAATATGTTACGCGTTTCATAAAAGGATAAAATGCAACAGCTATCAATGACGAGATACCTAGAAAAAAACTAAACCTATTAAATTGTGATAAAACGCCTAAACCAACTAAACATTGTACAAGTATAAAAACTCTTGCTTGAAACCGACTCACATGACCTGTCGGCAATGGGCGAGAACGTGTCCTTTCTACCTGAGCATCAATTTTATGGTCAATAAGATCATTCCAAGTACATCCGGCCCCTCGCATAGCAATAGATCCCAGAAAAAAAAGAAAAAGATACCAAACCCAATGAAGAAACATTGATAAAAGAGTATCGTAATGCATGTTATAAGAGAAAAAAGCCATTGTTGTTGACCAAAAACAAGGCCACATCAATAATTGCCATCCAATAGGCCGATCCCAACGCGCTAATTGCGCATAAAACCATAAAGAACAGGGAAGGAAATTGTAGACCCATTGTTTGGAAGATGCATCCATAACCCGTCCTTGGCTATCATAGGACTGAACATGCGCGATATTTTTATGTTTTTTCATCAAATGATTTACCTTTGGTCTTGCGATAGAGACATTTCATTCTTATGAGAAGGAGATGAGATTAATCATCTTTTATGAGAGGAGCAAGCAATGAATATTCTTCTTATTGGCTCAGGTGGACGAGAACATGCTTTAGCATGGAAAATAGCTGCATCACCACTTCTAACAAAGTTATATTGTGCTCCTGGAAATCCTGCAACAACAGAATTTGGTGAAAATATTAATTTAAACATTGATGACCATCCCCTTGTTATTGATTTTTGTAAAGCACACTCTATTGATCTTGTGATTGTAGGACCAGAAGCACCATTGGTTGCGGGTATAACAGACTCTCTTAATAGCGCTAACATCTGTGTATTTGGTCCTACTCAAAAAGCTGCTCAACTAGAAGGTTCAAAAGCTTTTACGAAAGATTTATGTCGTAAGAATAACATTCCTACAGGAAGTTACCAATGCTTTAATGATGCCTCTAAAGCTAAAGCTTACATTCATCAACAAGGTGTTCCCATTGTTATTAAAGCTGATGGCTTAGCAGCTGGCAAAGGTGTCGTGGTTGCAACAACTATGGAAGAAGCATTTAACGCAGTCGATGCCTGCTTCAAATGTGCATTTGGAGATGCAGGAAATAAAATTGTTGTAGAATCTTTTCTTGAAGGTGAAGAAGCAAGCTTCTTCTGCCTTTGTGATGGTAAAATTGCTCTTCCTTTTGGATCTGCTCAAGATCATAAACGTGTAGGTGATGGGGATATTGGAGCAAACACCGGTGGGATGGGTGCTTATTCACCAGCGCCCATCATGACCCAAGAAATAGTGAATCGTACCCTTAAAGAAATTGTTGAACCAGCTTTAAAAAGCATGAAAGAAATGGGCGCCCCCTTTAAAGGTATTCTCTTCGTCGGATTAATGATAACGCAAAAAGGACCAGAATTAATTGAATTTAACGTACGATTCGGTGATCCTGAATGTCAAGTTCTAATGATGCGTCTCAAAGATGACATTTTGCCAATTTTTCTTGCTGCAGCTCAAGGAAAACTTGAAAATAAGCCTCTTCGGTGGTCTAAAAAAACTGCTCTCACCGTTGTTATGGCTGCCAATGGTTATCCAGACTCTCCCCAAAAAGGTACTGTCATCCGTAACGTTGATAAAGTAAACACTCTTCCCGATGTGAAAGTTTTTCAAGCTGGTACAGTATTGCGTGATGGAGAACTCATTGCAAATGGTGGACGTGTTCTCAACATAACAGCAACAGGAAACACGATTACGCATGCACAAAAACGTGCTTATGAAGCTGTTGATTGTATTGATTGGCCAGAAGGTTTTGTTCGGCGTGATATCGGATGGAGAGCCATTGCGCGAGAAAACTAAATCCTTTGAATATTCTTTTTTACGATTTGATTATTTTATATAAGAGCATAGTATAAAAATTTTCTCACTGTTTTACGTTGATCATAATTTTGAAAAAATGAGTGCTTTCCTTTGAACAATCAAATATTGTAAATAGGATAACTACTCATAATAAAATAGGAAAATTTTCTGAATATGATACTGTCATATAAACTGATCATTTTACTGTTTTATTTACTTTAAACGCATTTTCTCATCATTTTTATGAACGCTTTCTTTCTTATAAAATCTTGACGAAAAACATATATATTATCATTTCTTTTATTTATCGCGTTTTTAATGAAATTCCGCTTTTACGAAAAATAAAATGCCCCCAAAAGATACTGATGTTATTTACGTACAGATTCTTAAACAATATCTCTCATGCTCGTCACTCGCATTACAAAGCATTGATTTATAATGATAATTCACTGTTTTGTATGTTGAATGAGAGTCTCGAATATCGTAAGATTCTCTCATTTCAAAGCTGTTTATGTTGAATCAACTAAAACCACTCATTTGCACATAACAAGTGGGATAAGTGTGTGGATAAAATTTATATAAGAAAGGACTAAAAATGGCTCTTATGAACCGTCTTAATGCAAGGGCTGTCGCAACATTGGGGGCTGGCAAATATAACGATGGTGCCGGCTTGTTACTTCATAAGCGTAAAGATGGAGGTGCTCAATGGATTTTACGGTATACCCTTCATGGTCGTCGTCGTGAAATGGTCTTGGGTGCTTTAAGAGATGTTTCTTTAAAACAAGCCCGTGAAGGTGCAATGCAATGGCGTGCTGTTTTACGTGAAGGGCGTGACCCCATTAAAGAACGTGAAAAACAAAAGCGTGAGGCAATAAGTAATCTCCATTACTTAAAAGATATTGCCTTGGATACTTTTGAAACTCGTAAAGCTGAATTAAAAGGGGATGGGAAAGATGGACATTGGTTTTCGCCTTTACAACTTCATATTCTCCCTAAATTAGGTTGTCTTCCTGTGTCAGAGATTACACAAACAGAAATACGTAATACACTTGCCCCTATTTGGCATACAAAAGCGAGAACTGCCCAAACAGCATTGATACGTCTTAATCTCTGTCTCAAACATGCGGCTGCTTTGGGTTTGGATGTTGATTTACAAGCAACAGAAAAAGCACGTGCTCTCTTAGGTAAACAACGTCATAAGGTCAAAAACTTACCTGCAATGGATTGGAAAGATGTGCCGGCTTTTTATAAAACACTTTGCGAAGCATCAACCCTAACACAATTGGCTTTGCGTTTACTTATTCTGACAGGAGTTCGTACTTATCCTTTACGTCATATTCATAAAGATCAAGTTGATGGGGATATATGGACAATTCCTGCTGAGAATATGAAAGGTCGACGTGATACTACAGAAGAGTTTCGCGTCCCTCTATCAACAGAAGCATTAGAAATTTTAAAACAAGCGCGCTTGCTTTCTCGCAATGGTTTCTTTTTTTCTGCAACCGGTCGGGGTGCGCTTGCTGAGTGTTCCATGTCACAATATATGAAACGTATTGGACTTGAATCCTGCCCCCATGGATTTCGCTCTAGTTTACGCAATTGGCTTGCTGAAACAACTGATGCCCCCTATGAGGTCGCTGAAACTATTCTAAGTCATACAGTTGGCGGTAAAGTAGAACGTGCCTATCGTCGTACTGACTATCTAGAACAGCGCCGTGTCTATATGGATAAATGGGCGGCATATGTCACGGGTCAATCTTAAGATATGGGGTGCATAACCCCATTATCTGTGGATAATTTTTGCTCTCTTCTCTCTCATTCTTTCTCAATAAGACTCATAAATTATCACATCAGAAATTATATGATAAAATATTGTTTTCTATAAATAAAATACCTTCAAAAATGAACAAAAATGTGGTTAATAAATAGTTATGATTTGTTCCCATTTTTTATTATGAAAGGATTTTAGTATGACAGAAAATGATATTCTTTTGACAGACCGTGAAAGTGCAAAATTGCTTCATATGAGTGTATCAACATTACGACACTACCTGCAAATAGTATAAATCCATTCTGCCATCTTTCTGGAATAAAGATAAAAACCGATACCATCTTTGTATTTTCCAACTCTCAATGTTACGATAACTCTTTCTATCTAAAAACTTTATTATAGAGTGTTTACTCTTTTTAATGATTTTTATCCACACTATAACCCTTCTTATAACGTGCAAGAAAATGATTTTGATTATAAGAGGGAGATCAAATAAGAATATTTTGTAAATATTCAAAGCTCTCATTCAACATGGAGAAATGATTTATAAAAAAATTCAAAAACACTTCCAGCAATCTGCTGGTGTTTTAATGATGTGGCAAAAACAAAAAAATACACCGCCAAAAAACGGTTTCTATTGTTACGTTTTTACCCCTCCGAAAAAAGCGTTTAATATAACCGATTCCTGCTACCAATGTATGGTGTCAAAAAAACTCTCGTTTACAATCATTGACTTCCTCTTTGCCTTAAAGAACCAAAAGTCACACCAAATCCCATCTGTAACATCTGGATTCTCATTGAGCGGGTTTCTCTTGCTTCCCACTCCTATGCTTCACTTACACAAAGATGAAAAAGCAAACTTAAGAATATTCGCCATATCCTCTAAAAACACTTCATGTGTGAGGTTTACATGCTTTATATTACCGCTCCAAACAACGATGTTTTACAGTAAAACAAGATAAATGCTTATGGTAGTACAAAAATGAATGCATATTAATATTACTGGAGTGCAATTCGATTCGAAATCACCAAACGCAAGCCTAACGGATTGCTATAACGAAGTAAAAAACGCTTTTGTTTAGAATGTGCTGTTGTACCAAAAAATCGATGTAAATCAGAACGATCTTTTACAACCAGAATGCGATTATCTTCATTGATCATAAGCATGGGGAGACCATAAGTATCCGCCCATAATCGCCAATCCAGAAGAACATTATTCAAATCTCTGGAAACCAACAGCGGTATACAAGCTTCCTCATCGGCATGAAGTAATTCTAACGCAACAGCTCTTTCTCCTGAACGTGTTTTTACGGTACGTGCTGCAATTCCTTGGAAATGATAAGGGGGTATTAAATGCGATAAGCTTGAAGGCATATCCGTTTTAAAAGAAACACCGCGCTCATTTAACGAACAGATAACCTGATTACCCGTTTTAGATGAAAAATATGTTGTTGTTTGTGGCAAATGGCACGGATCCAACCGAAATTCAAGCACCGCTTTTGCCTGATTAAAGCATTGATTAGCCATATACATTATCCCAATTTATCTTAAATAACATACACCCTTTAGCAGCTTTTTCTCATTGGATTATTAAAAGTTTGAATAAAAAACAACTGGTTTCTTTTTTGGTTATTAAAATCTAAACAAAAATACATGATCACCATTCTTGAATTATAATACTTTTCCAGGATTCATTATCCCTAAAGGATCAAGCGTTTTTTTAATCCCTTGCATAATATCCAATGCGACAGGCGATTTAAAAGAACGAAGTTCTTCGCGCTTAAGCTGACCAATTCCATGCTCAGCAGAAAATGCACCTCTATAGTCCATCACTAAACTATGAATGCGATGATTCATTTTTGACCATAACTGCAAGAACACCGTCGTATCAGCGCCTACAGGTTGTGTAACATTATAATGTAAATTTCCATCGCCCATGTGTCCAAAACAAATCACCCGTGCTCCTGGAGCAATATCTTCAACAATAAGTGCCGCCTCAGCAATAAAATCAGGAATAGAAGCAAGTGGGACTGCAATATCATGCTTAATGGACCCTCCTGCTAACTTTTGTGCCGGTGATATACTTTCTCGTAATTGCCAAAAAAAATCCTGCTGTTTTAAAGATTGTGCAATAACTGCATCTTCTATCACCGCATTCTTTAAAGCTTCTTCTAAAATAATACTCAATACTGATAATGCCTCACCATTGCCTTGCAACGATGAAATATTAATCAATACATACCATTCATGTTTCCGCTGAAGTGGAGGCTTCTCACACATCTTATAATCTAAAGCCATTTGTAAACTGAGATTTCCCATGAGCTCAAAACCTGTCACCATCCCTCCTCCATATTCCTGAGCCAGAGACAAAAACTCTAAAGCCTTCACCGGACTATACAATCCCACCAAAGCAACAGATATTTCTTTGGGTTTCGGAAAAAGCTTTAAAACTGCAGCAGTTATAACACCTAATGTGCCTTCTGCACCAATAAAAAGATTTTTCAAATCGTAACCGCTATTGTCTTTTTTAACAAAACGCAAATCATCTAAAATACGGCCATCTGGTAAAACAACTTCCAACCCAAGACAAAGATCACGCATATTGCCATAAGCTAAAACAGCTGTCCCTCCAGCATTCGTCGAAAGATTTCCTCCTACTTGGCAAGAACCTTCAGATGCCAAAGAAAGAGGGAAAAAACGACCTGATTCATCCACTTTTTTCTGTAAATCCTGTAAAATAACACCAGCCTCTACAACAACAAAGTTTCCTTCAAGATTTATAGCTCTAATCTTATTTAATCGCTCCATTGATAAAAGAACGGCCCCTCCTCTTTCATCTGGTTGTTGCCCCCCCACAAGCCCTGTATTTCCACCCTGTGGCACAATCGGTGTACATGTTTTGCTCGCTAACTGCATAATCGATGAGACCTCTGCACAAGAAGATGGACGTAAAAGTAAAGGTGTTTTCCCATGAAAAAGCCCACGCTCTTCAAGCAAATACGGTGCAATCAACGCTTGATCTGTTATAGCATGCTTAGCACCAACAATTTCTCTAAACCCCTCAATTAATTCCTGCTCCATATTCATTTCTCCTTTGGAGCTGCAGCCCGTATAAGACGATCATTGATAGCCTCCCCTAATCCGTATGATGGAATAGGTTCTACTGCGATACATCTCACTTTAAATGAATCTAATTCCTTCATATATTGAAATAAATGAGAGGCTGCTTCTTCCAACTTGCCATCTTCGCTAAGGTTTAAAATAGAAACGGCATTTTCAGCTCCCATAACGCGCTTTGAACCAAACGCTAAAAGCGCTTCACCATTTTCCACCTTTTCTACATTCAAACGAATCGTGGCATTGGGAGCATAATGCGACTTTAACATCCCTGGAGCTTCAATCGCCGCCCTTTGATCTATCCGTTTTAAAGACTTCCCCACAACTTCTTCAATTTTATCAGCCGCAAGCCCCCCTGGACGTAAAAGATAAATATTTTCACCACAAATCTTAATAATCGTTGATTCCAGTCCTATTTTAGCAGGTCCTCCGTCCAATATCAAAGGAACAGATTCCCCCAAAGATGCAAAAACAGCCTCAGCTGAAGTAGGGCTAAGACGCCCCGATTGATTTGCACTAGGAGCAGCAAGTGGGCGGCCAAAATGTTGTACCACTTCTGCAAAACGACTGTTTGGAAAACGAACAGCCAAGGTATTCAAACCAGAGGTTGTTAAAGGATGGATATTATGCTGTTCCTTTAAAGGCAAAACCAATGTCAAAGGCCCTGGCCAAAATTCCTCCATTAATTGGCGTGAAAGAAAGTCAATTTTAACATAACGTTCCGCCATTTCGATGCCGCTGACATGCGCAATAAGAGGATTAATTTGCGGACGACCCTTTGTAGAATAAATAGAAGAAATTGCCCTCCCATTGGTTGCATCGCCCGCTAATCCATAAACAGTTTCCGTTGGTAACGCTACTAACTTCCCTTGTTTAAGAAGCACTATTGCCTCTCTTATTGAAGCACTATTGAGTGGTAGAATCGTCATGACACATCATTTCTATAACACTCTTTTAGTGGTGCAAAACTATAACGATGTAACCCTATAACTGGTCCATATTTATCAAGAGCTGTGCGATGCGCTAGCGTTGCATAACCTACATGCTTCTCTAAACCATACCCTTTATAAACTTGTCCTGCACATTCCATCATCCGGTCACGCGTTACTTTTGCAATAATAGATGCGGCTGCAATTGAAACCGAACGCTGATCGCCCTTAATCAACGCCATTGCAGGACAGAACAACTCAGAAGGAATATCACGTCCATCAACAAGGACATAGTGGGCTGGAATGGCTAATCCTATAATACAGCGACGCATTGCTTCTAAAGTTGCTTTTCTAATATTAGATTGATCAATTGTACGAGCACAAAGACTAGCGACTGAAACCGCTAATGCACTTTGCAAAATTTCATGATAAAGTCTATTTCGTTGGAGAAAAGAAAGTTTTTTTGAATCATTTAACCCATTAGGAATATGATCTTTATCCAAGATGACTGCTGCCGTTACCACAGGTCCAGCGAGAGGCCCCCGTCCTACTTCATCAACACCTGCTATATGAACAAAACCCTGCTTTTGCAAATCCAATTCGCACGAAAAATTTGGTTGAAGCGGAACATTAAACATCTTTGATAAATCACAAATACAACAAACATACATCTATTTCTGTAACCTGATCATTTTTTGGAAGCATTACAGTTTTAAATGGCTCTTTAAACATGCTGCTAATTCTTGCACAAAAGACAAAAAATACATTTCTTTGGTTACCCTCTTTCATTGTGTATAATAAAATCATAACGAAATAAAAGCTTTTATATTTATTTATCAGATATTTCCTAAAGTCATGATCGGTTTTACAAACCAATTTGGGTGCATTGATTTGATAAAAAGAGCTGCTTGTTGCGCTGTTTGTTTATTTTTAAAAATGCCAAAGCAAGTTGCTCCCGTTCCAGACATACGGGAAAAGAGAGCCCCACATTCATCTAATATAGATAACACTTCAGCTAACTGAGGTGCTATTTTTAATGCAGAAAAAAAAAGATCATTACGCGTTTCTTGTAAAGCTTCAACCAATGAATCAACACTCTTTAAAGCGTCTGTATTAATTTTTAAAGAAGGATTATGACGCTTCTCTAACGCTTTAAAAACAGTTTGTGTTGAAATCTCTTGTCCATGATTAACCAATACTATTGCAAGAGAACAGGCTCCTTTTAGTTGGATCATCTCTTGACCAATTCCTTTGACCAAAAGCGGTTGCTGATATTCTAATGCACAAAGGCACATGGGAACATCAGCACCAAGAACTAAGCTCATTTTTGCTAATTTCTCAAAAGAGCAATCAAGATTCCACTGTTGACGCAACATGCTTATAACCCCAGCGGCATCACCTGAGCCACCACCAATGCCTGAAGCAACAGGTAATGTTTTTACAAGCCGAAAAAAAGCAGGTTGAGCACATTCCGGAAAAGTCTTATGCATAAAATCCCGTGCGCGAATAACCAAATTGTCTAAATGAGAAACAAGGCCTTTTGCAAACGGTCCCGTCAAAACAAACTGATTATTTTCACAAGGTGCATAGTGTAGACAATCGCCGTTAAGACTAAAATAAACCAAACTTTCTATTAAATGATACCCATCAGCACGTTGCCCCACAACATGTAGAGCTAAATTCAATTTAATAGGTGTAAATAAATAGGAATGTCTTTGGAACGAAGCTTGTACATTTGATATCATATGACGTAATATTCACCTGCATAGGGTTCTTTTACAAATTTCCCCCTTTTATCCATACGTTTAGCACAAGCTCTACAAACAGCTTGAGATATTCTTAATCGTTTTCTAAACAAAAATAAATATAAAGAGTTCTCATACAAAATAAACGACATGCTCTCATTCGTATTATTTCAAGCCCTTTTTCTTCTAGCATCTGTTTTTAGACAAAAATCTCTCTGGCTTGAATGATCCTTTCCATCACAAACCATAACGCTGCCAAAGTGCTCGCTCTTCTGCTGCCATCAATGCACTATCAACGACTGTATAAATCGTATGTGCCGTCACTCCTGAAGGCGTTTTAGGTCCTAAAAAACTTTTTGGAGGCATAATAAGCCGAAGTTTTGCATCATTACCAAAGCGCTCCTTAATAACAGAACGTACATCATTCAATCCATCAACCAGACCAAGCTCAACGCTTTGTTTTCCACTCCAAAACATTCCTGTAAAGAGATTCGAATCATCTGATAATTTTTCAGCACGCCGTTCTTTAACCAAATCGATAAAAGTTTGATGCACTTCAAGTTGGAGAGATTTCAAATGTTCGATATCCGCCTTTTTTTCTGGCTGAAATGGATCTAATGTAACTTTGTTCTTTCCTGCTGTGTATACACGCCGTTCGATACCAATTTTCTTCAAAAGTTCCGGAAAACCAAAGGAAGCTGAAACCACTCCAATGGAACCAACAATTGAAGAAGGATCTGCAAAAATTTCATCCCCCGCACAAGCAATCATATAACCACCGGATGCTGCAATATCTTCAATAAATACAAGTACCTTTTTATTTTTTTCTTCTGCCAAGTCACGAATACGTTTGAAGATAAAATGCGATTGTACAGGTGAACCACCAGGAGAATTAATAATAAGTGCAACAGCCGGTGACTTTTTGTGTGCGAAAGCTTTCTCTAAAAGATTTGCACACCTACTAAGGGAAAGGGTGCGGGATATAGACGCTGATGAATCCATAATTGCTCCTTGAAGGCGCACCACAGGAATTTCAAGTTTATCGGAAAAAAAACGGCGTGGAATAAAACTTTTAATAACATCCATCAAAACAAAATCTCCTTATAAATTAAGAATAATTAAATAGGCAAGGACAACAAAAAGGAAGAACGCGATAATATCCAAAAGCGCCAATCAATCCCCACATTACAAGCAGAAATATAACTTCACCCAAGGTTAAACCTCCCTAATAACAAAGTTTGGACTTTAAATAATAAACTAAAAAATACAAGATATTATTAGAAAAGTTCCCACAAGCTTATATATCCATTATTAATTGCATCAACCCGTGGTGAAAAAGTATGGTCATTACCTTCATGTATAACCAATGCCGGTAAAATAGATAAAGCTGCTCTGCTTCCTCGTTTTGCATAAAATAAAAGACGAATTGCTGCTGTTTTCGTACGGGCATGCACAGGAATTATACAAATACCACCAAAACGCCCTTCTAAAGCACGCAAAATATCTGTCAGCGACTGTGGACGCGCAATGAGCCCTAAGTATCCACCTGGCTTAACAATGGCTGCTGCACTCCGCAACCAGTGATCAAACATCGCTTCAGACATAACATGTGCTTCAGATTTTTGTTTATCAGGTGTCTTGCGATCAGTAGGATTATTAAAAGGTGGATTCATAATCGCAAAATCAAAGCTATTATCTATCAAACCTGCTTTTATACGGGCATTCCCTTTAAAGGTAACATCTGCTTCTAGCAAACAAACTCGGTCAGCAAGCTTTTCATTTTCCTTTAGCATAAGTGTTTTCTGAGCGTACGATACCATAAAAGATGAGCGTTCAACCAATGTAACGTGAATTTTCGGACAACGCGAAGCAACAGCCAACCCTGCAGCGCCAGCGCCCGCCCCTAAATCAACAACCTTACCTTTTAAATTAGTGGGAACCAAACTGGCTAATAACATCGCATCCATTCCAGAACGATGACCATGTTTATGGGGTTGAACCAAATAAAATTTCCCACGGTGAAAACTGTCAATTGTTTCACCAGTGTGATTCGCTGCTTTATCCATTTAAAAGCCTAATATTCACCTTTATAAACTGCATTTTTGCCATTCAGCTGCTATTTTAAATTTTTTTATTATGTCATAACAACAAGATTACACTCGCTAAAAAATATTTCTTGCCAATAACATTCCAAGCTTACACTTCAAAGAGCCATCAAAAGCTTGAGTCAAAACCAAACCCCCTTTATGCTAATGAATAAAGTAAATTTTATATATGTCCATTGCAATACTCTAGGAGTAAACACATTGAGTGCAGCTATCAAACCAGAACAAATAAGAAATAATCAAATTTCTCTTCAATCTCTTGTCAATCTTACTCAAAAAGATATGGAGCGCGTAAATCAATTTATTCTCTCTATGGCCAAATCAGAGGTTGAGATGATTCCTGAAATTTCTAACCATCTTATTTCATCAGGTGGAAAGCGATTACGCCCAATGATTACGCTCGCTTCTGCTCATATGTTCGGTTATCAAAGTGACGGGCATATAAAACTCGCAACAGCTGTTGAATTTATGCATACAGCAACATTACTACACGATGATGTGATTGACGAAAGTAATTTACGACGTGGCAAATCTACAGCACGGATGATTTGGGGAAATCAAGCAAGTGTACTTGTTGGTGATTTTCTGTTGGGGCAAGCTTTTAAAATGATGGTTGATGTCGGTTCCATAGAAGCGCTCTCTGTCCTAGCGAATGCTGCTGCAATTATTGCTGAAGGAGAAGTTATGCAACTTTCTGCTGCAAAAAATATCAAAACCAGCCCTTCAGACTATCTCAAAATCATCAATGCAAAAACAGCTGCACTTTTTTCAGCGGCTGCTGAAGTAGGACCGATTGTTGCTGGCTATGGACATAAAGAGCGCTCTTCATTACGTAAATATGGGTCATCTTTAGGTTTAGCTTTCCAATTGATTGATGACGCACTTGACTATAGCGGTAGTGCTCAAAACTTAGGAAAAAATATAGGGGATGATTTTAGAGAAGGAAAAATAACAATGCCTGTTATTATCGCATATGAACGTGGGAATATAGTAGAAAAAAAATTCTGGAAACAAGCACTTGAAGATGGCAATAACAATAATGAAGCCTTCGCATACGCTCAACACTTAATAGAAAAGTACGATAGTATCACAGATACAATAGAACAAGCACGTATCTATGGAAAACATGCAATTGATTCTCTTGTTCCCATGAACAAAAACCTTGCTTACAATGCTCTCGTTGAGACTGTTGAATTTTGTATTGCGCGTGTAAACTGAATTCTTTGCAAGAATAGCAGTATTTCTCAACAACGTAATGAGATTGATCTATAAACAACACCATCGATTGATTATCTTGAAAAGGATTAGCCCCATGTGCTCTGCAACGATATCCCGAATTTTTACCCTCTTGATCGTGGGTATCATGCTGATGCCATACCCCACCTACAGTAAAATAAGTGCAGCAACTCATACAAGCTCATTTACAGGTGCTTATTTAGCTGGAAGAGTTGCAAATCATGAAAATAAAACAGAACTTGCTATCAATTACTTTAAACAAGCGCTCGTTTATCAACCTGATAACATTGAAACACAAAAAGAGCTCCTTGAAGCTATGCTCTCGGTCGGAAACTTTAAAGAAGCTGTCCAACAAGCCCAAAAACTCAAAGAGCAAGATGTTATAACTCCCTTTGTTTCCTTAACTTTGTCAGTAGAAAGTCTCATCAAAAAAGACTATAAGAATGCCAATTTTCTTCTGAAATCAAAAGAGCCTCCAACATCCAATAATCCAATACCGGAACTCATTGGTGCTTGGATTAAATTTGGATCTGGACAAAAGTCTCAGGCAATCGCTGATCTTAAGAAACTCAAAGGTCCTGTTTGGTATGACCTTTTTATATATTATCATCTAGCACTTATGAGCGATCTTGCAGAACAGCCAAAGGATGCAAAAAAATATTTCATTAAAGCACTTAGTAACAAACAGGGGACTCTTATCGCTCCTAATACCTATGAACGTATTATCATAGCCTATGCCTCATTCCAATTGCGCCATAATATGCGCAACCAAGCTCTTCAAACAATCCAACATGGCGAACAAATGTTGTCGGGTCGAGAAGTCTTTAAAAACTTTCGAGACAAAATTGAAAAGAATGCTTTCTTAGAGAGAGTTATTAAAACTCCTCAACAAGGAGCAGCCGAGGTATTATATAATTTTGGAACAGCCCTCAACCACAAAAACTCAGGGCGAATTGCACGTATTTTTAAGCAATTATCTTTCGCCTTATACCCTCAAAATGACGCAACACTGTTTCAGCTCGCACACATTTCTGCTAAATTGAATGATCCTCATCAAGCAATTAAACTTTATCGCGCTTTATCCCCTAAATCTCCTTATTATAGAGATGGACAACTTCATCTTGCATTCCTTCTTGCCAATAACAACAATTACAAAGAAGCAATAAAATTACTCACATTGTTAAATAAAAAATTTCCTAATGATCGTAATATTTTGATAACACTCGTTGCTTTTTATATGCAGGACAATAAATTTCTTGAGGCCATTAAAACTCTAGACACCGCTATTACAAAGATAAAAAACTTTCAGCAAGATGATTGGAAACTCTTTTATCAGCGTGGTATTGCTTTTGAACGTTTAAAGCAATGGCCAAGGGCAGAAACTGACTTGCGAAAATCACTTGAATTTTTCCCAAACCAACCGCAGGTTCTTAATTATCTAGCCTATTCCCTTGTGGAACGTGGTGAGAAGCTTGAAGAATCGCTCCGTATGCTGCAAAAAGCTTCTGCTTTGCAAGCTCACAACAGTCATATTCTCGATTCTTTAGGGTGGGCTTATTATAAACTAAAAGAATATAATAAAGCAGTGCAAATATTAGAAAATGCTGTCAGATTACAACCTGAGGACCCAACACTGAATGATCATTTAGGGGATGCCTATTGGAAAGTTGGACGTAAACGTGAAGCAATATTTCAATGGAACCACGCAATTGATGGAAAACCAGAAAATTCTGAACAAATTCAAGAAAAGTTGAAATTTGGTTTGCAATAAACGATGCTTAACCATAAACCACATGAAATAATAAATAGAGAAACTAAAATTACTTTGTTTTTTTTGTTTAGTTCAATATAAAGAGTATAAAAAGCGTGAAACTGCCTGAACATCTTAACCCTAAACGTTCTTTTCAGGGACTAATTTTGACTTTGCAAAATTATTGGGCACACTATGGATGTGCAATTTTGCAACCTTACGATATGGAAGTTGGAGCTGGGACTTTTCATCCAGCAACAACATTACGCTCTCTAGGTCCACGTCCTTGGAAAGTTGCTTATGTCCAACCCTCTCGACGTCCAACAGATGGCCGATATGGTAAGAATCCAAATCGTTTGCAACACTATTATCAATTCCAAGTGCTTCTCAAACCCTCTCCGCTCAATCTACAAGAACTTTATATAAAGTCGCTACAAGCTATCGGGCTTGATACAAAACTGCATGATATTCGCTTTGTTGAAGATGATTGGGAAAGTCCCACCCTTGGTGCTTGGGGGCTTGGATGGGAATGCTGGTGCGATGGGATGGAAGTCTCTCAATTTACCTATTTTCAACAAGTTTGCGGCATTGAATGTGCTCCAGTTTCAGGGGAGCTTACATACGGTCTTGAGCGTCTAGCGATGTATATCCAAGGGGTTGATAACGTCTATGACCTTAACTTTAATGGTTTGGAGGGAGAAAACAAAATAAGTTATAGAGATATTTTTTTACAGGCAGAACAGGAATACTCATATTACAATTTCGAATTTGCTGATACAAAATTGCTCCATCAGCACTTTATCGATGCAGAACGCGAATGCAGCGCACTTCTTGATGCTGGAAAACAAAATAAAGAAAATGTATTCCATCGCTGTGTTTTTCCTGCCTATGATCAATGTATTAAAGCGAGCCATATCTTTAATCTTTTGCAAGCACGTGGCGTGATTTCTGTAACCGAACGACAAAATTACATTCTTCGCGTTCGTGATCTCGCGCGCCGTTGTGGGGAAGCCTTCTTACTCACAGAAGCTGGACAAATATACACTGGAGAAGCCTAATGTCTGATCTTCTTCTTGAACTTTTCAGTGAAGAAATCCCCGCACGTATGCAACGAAAAGCTGCTGCTGATCTTAAAAAATCTGTTACAGATCAACTTGTGAATGCTGGATTGATCTATGAAGCTGCTCGTGAATATTGGACACCTCGTCGGCTAACATTGGACATACGCAGACTTTCTACACGCTCAAAAGATATCCATGAAGAACGCAAAGGTCCTAGTATAAAATCACCACAGCATGTAATTGATGGTTTTCTACGTGCAACAGGATTAAACGATATTTCTGAAGCACATATTGGGCATGATGATAAAAAAGGTCATTTTTATATTGCTAAAATTGTTAAAAAAGGTCGAGCTGCAGAAGAAATTATTGCCGATATTTTACCGAATATTATCCGAAACTTTCCGTGGACGAAATCTATGCGTTGGGGAAAGGATTCAGCACAAAATGGTGCTCTGAAGTGGATTCGACCTTTACAAAATATTCTTTGCATCTTCGGACCAGAAATTGGTGAAACACATGTTATTCCGTTTACAATTGGTTCTCTTAAAAGCAATAATTTAACTTATGGTCATCGTTTCTTAAGTGATGGAAAGCCATTTCGAGTGCGTCGCTTTGATGATTATGTTACTCAACTTGAAACCCATAAAGTCATTCTGGATGCCGAGAGACGAAAGAATATTATTTTAGCTGATGCCCAAAATCTCTGCTTTGCCAACGGGTTAGAACTGGTTCAAGACAATTCCCTCCTAGAAGAAGTTGCTGGTCTTGTTGAATGGCCTGTTATTCTGATGGGTGATTTTGACAAATCATTCCTTGATATTCCTCCAGAAATTATTCGCTTGACCATTCGAGCCAATCAAAAATGTTTTGTCACCCGTAAACAAGGAGAAAAAGTAAAACTTTCTCATCATTTTATTCTCGTTTCTAATATTCTTGCAAATGATGAAGGCAAAGAAATTTCAAAAGGAAATAGTAAGGTTGTCCGTGCCCGTCTTTCTGATGCACTTTATTTTTGGCAAACCGATCAGCGTGATTTGCCTGATATTCAACAATTGGAATCTTCTATAAAAAAATTTGAACTTGATATAAAAAAACCTCTCGATCAAAGAATGGCGCGACTTGATCATTTGAATGTAACTTTTCATGCTAAATTAGGTACGCAAGGTGCAAGAGTAGAACGCATTGCTACACTCGCACAAGAAATTGCACCTTTGATACAAACAGATCCTCTTTTAGCAAAACGTGCAGCCATCCTTGCAAAAGCTGATTTGCAAACAGAAATTGTCGGAGAATTTCCTGAACTACAAGGTGTTATGGGGCAAAAATATGCCCTTCTTCAAGGAGAAGATCCTCGCGTAGCTATAACAATCGAGGACCATTATAAACCTCAAGGACCAACAGATCGTCTTCCACAAGAACCGCTTGCTATAACCGTTATGCTCGCTGACAAAATTGACATGCTCGTTGGCTTTTGGCTCATTAATGAAAAACCAACGGGCTCAAAAGATCCCTATGCGTTAAGACGAGCAGCATTGGGAATTATTAGGCTTGTCCTTTCGCGAGATTGGAAAATCAATCTTATACCACTGTTTCAGTTCGCAACGAATCTTTTCTTACAACAAAAAAATAAATATGAAATCTCTCAAAGAGAAATTTCACAATTGCAGAATCTGCTTCCAGAAAAAACAGAATATATTTTATCAGACCTATTATCATTTTTTCATGACCGTTTGAAAATCTATCTAAAAGAGGAAGGTGCTCGTTACGATGCTCTTGAAGCCGTTTTGAATAAAGATTCTGATGATTTTTTATTGGTTGCACGTCGTGTCGAATCCCTTATTGCTTTTATTAATACCCACGATGGAATAAACTTTGTAGCCTCTGTAAAACGTACTGCTAATATTCTTGAAAATGAATTTCAAAAAAGCACAACAATAGCGAATGAAATTAATCCTGAGCTTTTTGTCGAGAAAGAAGAAATGCAACTCTATCACGCAATCTGTGAAGTAGAGAAAAAGGTTCTTGCGCCCATTAATGCAACAAACTTATCATTTGCACTCAGTGTGCTAGCGCCACTTGGAAAGTTGATTGATATATTTTTTGAAAAAGTATTGGTAAATGATAAAAAACCTGATGTTCGTGCTAACCGTCTTGCTCTTCTCAAACGTACTCACATTGTTACACAATCGGTTGCAGACTTCTCAAAACTTGTCATTTAAAATCAAAGGCGCCCTATCAACTGGTAAAAACAATGAATATAAACTTCTTTTTTATGATTTTTATTAATTAATATTAAGAAAATTATGCAACCAAGGAGGCAGTTATTTACCTCTCAAATATCATTAATTAAGATATGTTTTCATTTTGACAAATGATTCTTTCTCAAGAGACTCTTTAATAAGCTCATCTGCCTTGTTAGAATCTAATTCCTTTGCAATAAGGATACGTGCTGTAGAAATTGCCAAATCAATAGCCGATGAAGAAACCATGCGTATTGCATCCGCTTCTGCTTGAGCTATTTTTTGCTCTGCCAATTTATTGCGGTTTTTTACATATTCTTCTGCTTTTGTACGAGCCTCAGCAATAATGGATTCAACTTCATGCTTTGCTGCTGCAATAATTTCTTGCGCATCTTTTTCTGCTTCTGCATGTTTGCGTTGATATTCAGCCAATATTTCCTGTGCCTCTTCACGAAGACGCAGAGCTTCATCCAACTCATCTTTAATACGCTTCGCGCGCGCATCAAGATGGTGTATAAGCTTCTGTGGAATTTGTAAATAGACTAAAAGAGCCAAAAAAAGAACTAACCCAACAAATGCCCAAAAAGTATCAGTCATCTTTGTCTTCCTCAATAATCCGCAGTTTTAACAACTGAACGGACAGCCTCTTTGCTGATATCAACGTCAATCAATTTTTTCACAATTTCAAGGGCTACTTCTTCAGCGATAGAACCAACATTTTGCATCGCTCTATCCCGAATTTTTGCTATCTGTTTTTCAGCATCTGCGAGTTTTTTTTCTAAACTCTCTTCAATTTCTTTCCGTTCAAGCTCTGCTTTTTCTTTTAATTCTTCACTCGCTACCTGCGCTATAGCCTGCGCTTTCAAACGCGCTTCTGCTAATTTCCGCTCATAAGTTTCAACAACAATGTCTGCTTCCTGCTTCATGCGCATTGCCTGATCTAAATCAGACGCGATTCGATCTCGCCGTGTTTCAATAACACCACCAATACGTGGTACAATTACACGAGAGATAAAAAGATAAAAAAGTCCGAAAGAAATTGCCAACCAGAAAAAATGCGAACCAAAATGTACAAAATCAAAAGGCGGAAACACACGATTTGCATGCTCTGCCACCTTTTTAATATGTTCTATCGACGTTTCAGTGTTCTGTGCATAAGCGCTTGAAACAAACATCTTCTTTCATCCTTTAAATAGCTTACTAAAGCCCTCTCTAACCGATGATAACTGACTGACATCTCTCTGATTAAGAGCTAAAAGGGTAAATCTTTCCTCATGCAAGAACAGATATACCCCTTTGATGATGATCAAACCCCAAAAAGAAGTAATAAAGCAATGAGCAACGAAAAAATTCCCAAAGCTTCTGTTACAGCAAAACCAAAGACGAGACGCCCAAACTGACTATCTGCTGCTGATGGATTTCGTAATGCACCAGAAAGATAGCTACCAAAAATATTACCAAGCCCTAAAGCTGTTCCAGCCATACCAAAGCAAGCAAGTCCAGCGCCAATATATTTTGCTGCAAGCACCATTTCCATGTTATTCTCCTTTAAAGCGAAATTGCATTATTCGACGGAAAACCGCCAGTTCTATTAATGTCCTGGGTGAATTGCATCATTAAGATACATACAAGTTAAAACCGTAAAGACGTAAGCCTGAAGAAATGCGACCAAAAATTCAAGAGCAGTAATCGCTACAGTCATAATAAGCGGTAAAACCGCACCACCCACACCTACGAGTCCCACCCCAATCATTGAAACAACAAACCCAGAAAATACTTTAAGCGTAATATGACCAGCAAGCATATTCGCAAAAAGACGAAGAGAAAGGCTAATTGGACGAGAGAGAAAAGAAATAACCTCAATCATTGTCACCAGAGGCAAAACCACAACAGGAACCCCACTGGGAACGAACAGTTTCAAAAAACTGACCCCATGCTTATAAAAGCCATAACCAATCACTGTCAAAATTACCACCATTGCTAACGAAAACGTGATCATGATCTGAGATGTAACCGTATAAAAATAAGGAAAAAGACCAATAAAGTTAGCAACCAAAATAAAAGTAAACAGAGAAAAAACTAAAGGAAAAAACTGCATTCCCTGTACACCAGATGATTCCCGCAGAGTCGATGCTACAAACTCATATGCCATTTCCGAAAGAGACTGCATCCGCGTTGGAACCAATCCACGACTTGATGATGAAATGAAGAGAAAAATAGAAGTTATAACAACCGTGAGAACTGTGAACAATGATACATTTGTAAACGATAAATCCATATTTCCTATGGAAATCTTAATCAGCCTTGAAATCTCAAACTGATGAATAGGATCTGGAGCGTGCGCTGTCACTTCAACCTCATTTATCGGACCTCTCATTGGGCCCTTTATCTTGTTTGTCTTGGCGCAATACGCCTTTTTTTCCTAATTGACTGGAGGGAACATACCCCACAGACCGAAGAATACTCACTATACCAGCAGCAAATCCAAAGAAGAGAAAAAATACCAATCCCCAAGGATACGAACCTGCTAACTTGTCAAACCCCAACCCCAAAACAACACCAACTATAACACTCGCCAGAAACTCACTGGAAAGCTTAATTGCATCTGCCATCCTTCCTTGTGATTTTTCCCGCTTATTCTTATTCTCTCGTTTCTTTAATGCCTGCTTGCGCACTAAAGCTACGCTTAAGTTCCTACTACGACATTCCAAATCCTCTGAATGAAGACAGTCTCCTTGCTTCTCCTCTTCAGCCTCCTTCCGGCTTATAACGGGTTTCTCGCCCATCGCCATCATTGGCTCCTTAATTAAAAAGAAAAGCAAGAATGCATTTCATAAAACCGTGTGCATCATATTGTTCTCAAATTTATTCGTCAAGATACTAAAAGAAATCTATAACAAATTATCATATAAATTTTATTGCAGAAATAACGTATTTTTCAATTTACATACTCTCTTAAAAAGATATTCTGAGAACCTAAACCGATTTCACGACAGCACCCGTGAATGTATAATGAAAAGTTTCCGTATAATATAAAACTTATAGAATAATCATTTTTACGCTTAACAAGAGGTGTAAACTGATACCATCTTATTTTCCAGCTCCCAATGCTATATCAATCCTAGCTTTGAAAGAGAACATAGAAAGCTAAAAAACAGTGTGAGAGCGTTGGTTTTCTTCTTTTATTCAAATAAACTTGCACTTTTTATTTTATGAAAATAATAATTAATGGTTTCTATATCCTGTTCGCAAAGTATCTTATATTATGCCATTACAGGCCCCATCACTCAATAAGCTTGAGGATATTAAGAGAGCTTTCTTTAAATATGAGATATTAATAAATCTAAAATTTCAAATAGATCAAGCCAATAGAACACAATAAAATTTAAATACGATCGCCATAACACTTTATACAATTTTAATCCACTTTTGTGAATTTCGCCCTTTACAATTGAATATCAGTAGATTCAGCAAATATTTTTGCTTTTTATTTAGACAAACTATTGTAAGCAAAAGCGCTTACATAACCTTTATTTTTATGAAACGATAATTTAATGCTTCTTTTCAAACGAGCATCATCATTATATTCCCCTACCCTCATATTGCATCTATTCTTGCATTTAAGTAACCCATTAAGAGGATTATGTACTCTTTCTTAAATACTCCCTATCAAACTCTTCTCATAACATGTAAATAAATGATCTTTATCAAAATGAGAGAGCTCTATTCAATAACGCTCATAGTAAATGATTATCAATAAAATTTAAAAAGTTATCATTTCTTCTTGGAACGTGTCGCAAAAGGATTATCAGAGGCTCGCAATGATATGCGAAGGGGTATACCAGACATATCAAATGTTTCACGTAACCCATTGATAAGATAGCGCAAATACGACTGGGGCATACTTTTGGGGCGCGAGCAAGAAATCATAAATCCAGGCGGACGTGTCTTAACCTGTGTGATGTATTTAACCTTAAGTCGACGGCCAGAAACCGCAGGAGGCGGATGATGTGCCACAACAGTTCCAAGCCATTGGTTCAATTTAGCCGTTGAAATGCGACGATTCCACACACGGTGCATCATCATGACATTTTCCATCAATTTATCAATTCCTTGACCATATTGTCCTGATAAAGGAACAGCTCTCAAACCACGAACTTGAGGAAGAAATCGCGCACATTTTTCATGCAAATCAATCAATGTGATCTGACTGTTTTCAATAAGGTCCCACTTATTGAAAGCAATAATGGGAACACGCCCTTCACGAATCACAAGATCAGCAATTTGTAAATCCTGCTTTTCAAAAGGTATCGTTGCATCAAAAACAATGACTACCACTTCTGCAAAACGAATAGCACGCAAAGTATCTGCAACAGATAGTTTTTCTAATTTTTCTTGAATTTTTGATTTTCGACGTAAACCTGCAGTATCAAAAAGTTTAATATGACGACCACACCATTCCCAATCTACAGAAATAGAATCACGCGTGAGTCCTGCCTCTGGTCCTGTTAACAAGCGCTCTTGTTTCAACATACTATTGATAAGGGTGGATTTTCCTGTATTGGGACGCCCCGCAATTGCAATCCTAATGGGTTTACTTTCATCGTAAATAAGCTCCTCTTCCGCCAAATCGTTTACATCATCACCAACAGATGCAAGCTGTATCGTAATATCTTCTTCTTTATTATTGCCCAAAGCATGCTCTGACCCAACAGCATCTATAATTGCATCACGCAGATCACTAAATCCCAAACCATGTTCAGCCGATATCGGGCAAGGCTCCCCCAAACCTAATGACCACGCCTCATACTCTCCTCCTGTTGCCGCTCTTGACTCAGATTTATTGGCAACAAGCACAATTGGCTTTCCTGATTTGCGAACCAATGAAGCAAAATTTAAATCACTTGGTGTTATTCCGCTCTTTGCATCAAATACAAATAAAATAAGATCAGCTTCATCAATCGCAGCTTTTGTATGAGAACGCATACGCCCCTCAAGTGTATGATCACCTGCTTCCTCCAGCCCAGCCGTATCAATCACATCAAAACGTAGATCTTGAAGTTTTGCCGCATGAATACGCCGATCACGTGTTACACCAGGCTTATCATCAACCAAAGCCAATTTTTGCCCAACCAAACGATTAAATAATGTTGACTTCCCAACATTGGGACGACCAACGATAGCAATGGTAAGGCTCATCAATTTATTCCTTATTTGCCTTGCCCTCAGCTTGTATAAGCTCAAGCATTATTCGAGCCCGATCTGTTATTTTTGAACCCAAAGCACCTTCTTCAGAAATTTTCTTAAAATAATAAACCGCCTCATCCATTTTATCCGCCTTATAAGCAGCTAAGCCTAAAGCCTCTCTTGCAGACATACGCATAGGATTGGTATCACTTGTCATATCTTTGATGCGCTTTTCAACATCAGCGAATGTCCCTGTATCAACCAGAATATAAGCTGCCCGAATTTTTGCAACTTTCTGCAAAATCTGCGGTGCTTTCTCATCCGCTGCAACAGAATCAAAGATCTCCACTGACTTAATAATATCACCTTTCTCCATGAGTAAAGAAGCCTCACGTAAACGAGCAAGAAAAGGATACCCCCCAAAATGAGAGGTTTTAACAGTTTCTAATTGCTTTATCGCTTTATCAAAATGACGTGTATCCGCAAAATCAAGACTTTTTACAAATGCATCACCAATATAACCAGCTTTCTTTATTTGCTGATGATGGTAAATTTGATAAGCAACTATCATCAATATAAAAAGAATAGCTGCTCCAATAATTGAAAAACCATACCGTCTCCAAAAAGCAAGCGCCTTTTCCTGACGAAATTCTGCATTCACTTCAGCAATAAAACTATCATACGACATATATCATACCTTGAAAAAAGTTACTTTATCTGTGCTTTTACGCATAAATGGACCAAGATGGTAGTCCTAATTAACTAAAAATCTTTAAATTGCTCGTTTATTTATTTTAAATCAACATGTAGCCAAATCAATCAGATTTTTGCAACAGTCTTAATCGAAAATGATGTAAACGCCCTGTTTGTTCACATTACAGCTTTTACATATATTGTCTTGAGTCTTATAAAAAATTCACTGTTTTAATATTTATCATGATTGCCTATCATCTCAAGCGGATTTTCTCCCCATTATATAGAGAGATAATCTTTTAAAATCTTCAACGCAATTTTTGGCTGTATTGGATTATAGAATTATAATTCTTTCAATAACTTGAATAAAAAGTAAATTTCCACGAATATCTACTAAAACCAAATAGATAAATTTTTATCTGTATTAAAAATACCGAAGCGCCATGATAAAATAGGGTATAATTCCAAATCTTCAGTTAAAGCTCTTTATACCTCTTTATACAAAGTGTAACTCTTCAACTTATCTTCATCCGATTAACAACTTTTTGTAATTGATTCTTAAAGTTTTTAAAAATATCCTATTGTAAAGGCCAAACCCACATAAGCATTGGAACAGCAATAATAACAATCAACACCGCCAATGGAGCACCCAAACGTGGATAATCACTAAAACGATATCCTCCTGGTGCCATCACGAGCATATTACTTTGATGTCCAATAGGTGTAAGAAACTCACAGCCTGCACCAATTGCAACAGCCATCAAAAAAGCTTCGGGCTTATAATGAAGGGAATGAGCAAAACTTGACGCAATTGGTGCTACCATCATCACTGTTGCTGCATTATTCAAAAATGGCGTGACCAACATAGCTGTCACCAACATAAGCGCTAAGGCACCAGATGGTGGAAAAAATATTGCCAATTGGCTCAGCCATTGGCCAATGAGATCCGTACATCCTGTTTTCTCTAACGCTTCACTCACTGGAATAAGAGCCGCTAATAGGACTAATATTGGGCCATCTAATGCCTGATACAGATCACGCGCGGGCAAAACGCGAAAGATAACCATTGCAGCAGCAGCAGAAAAGAAAGAAAAAGCAACTGGAACAATATGAAAAGCTGTAAAAATAATGGCTATAAATAAAACAGCTAAAGAGATGAAACCATGTCGTAAATTTCCAAACACAATATTTCGTTTTGCTAGGGGCAAGCATTTCAATTCTCTTAATAAATTTGGAATAACTGCATCCTGTCCTTGCAAAACAATCACATCGCCAAGATGGAAAATAATATCATCAAGTCTTCCCCGTACCCTTTCATGTTGACGACTTAACGCAAGCAAATTTACATTATAGCGATCAAATAGAGAAAACTCTTTCGCACTAATGCCCATAAGAGGTGAATTATGGGTAATGACTGCTTCAATAATATCAATGTCACTGTCCTTATCACCTGCAGCAATAGTTCGCCCCTTAGAAAACTCTAAACGAGCAGAGTTCATCACGCTATCTAACCCTGTATGCGACCCTTCCAGTAAAATAATATCATTTTCAGACAAAACAAAATCTGGTAATGGTGAAATAGATACTTTGTTTCGGATGATTTGAATCACCATAACGTCACCACTTAATGGCTTAACCAAATCAACAATATTTTTCCCTATAATCGGTGAATTTATTGGAATATGTACTTCTGCAACATAATTACGAATATCAATGGCATCATCAAATGATACACCTGAACGCACACGCACAGGTAAAAGCCAATAAAAACAGACCAAATATACAACACCAGCCGTCGCAATAACCGCACCAACTGGTGTAAAATCAAACATAGTAAAAGGTGTTCCTGCTAAACGTTCTTGCATCGCTGAAATAACAACATTGGGAGATGTTCCTATCTGTGTCATAAGCCCCCCCAACAAAGAACCAAAGGCCATGGGCATCAAAAAGACAGAAGGAGAAACCTGAGAACGACGTGCAAACTGAAAAGCTATCGGAAGCATAATAGCCAAGGCACCAATGTTTTTAACAAACATTGATAATACGACAACAGAAAGAACTAAAAAAGCTAATTGAAGACGCACAGATTTTACATCTGGCCATATCCGTTGAATAATAAACTCCATTATACCAGAGCGCGATACGGCCGTACTGACAACAAACACACTCCCCACAATAATAACAATATCATTACTAAAACCGCTAAAAGCTTCCTTCGGACTGACAAGACCAAGAGCACAAGCTATTAATAACGTACAAATAGCAACAAGATCATAACGAAATCGATCCCAAATAAAAACAACCATCATAAGACCCATGATCGAAAAAGCTATTATTTGATTTTCTGTCATAACACTCACCTCTCCCCATTAAATTATAATACACAAAAATATATTTTTATGTTTTAAATATTCCTATAAACAGCAGCAAGATAAAAACAGACATCGGAATATTTTAGGATAATTTTAAAATGATAAAAAATTATGATGCGCATAAACTTTCCTCTCCTTATTATGCGTTCTTTTCTATAAAGTGCTGAACCCAAAGAAAATTGATAAAAGTTGATAAAGCTATATTGCAAAAAAGATGAGAATAACTCTAATATAGAGAGTAGATAATTGTTGAAACTGGTACACGCTATATTTAAACCTTTGTCGTTGCTTAAAAGAATTTATCTTCACTCTCAATTCAAAGAGTGATAAAATGAAAGAAGAAAGAATGGTCAATCTTAATAGTGGGTATCAAAGTAACCTCAGATATTGGCTCACTTGCATTATTGGATTTGTTGCTATCTTAGCAATTATAATTGTTGGTGGATTTTATATCGCAAAACCCTATCTTGATAGTTTTGTAAAACAAGAAATAGCCCGTCGTGGCATAAAAGCCGAAACATCTGAAGTAAGCATTCTAGGTAGAGTCAATTTGAAGAATGTGACATTACCCGTTCCAACTGATACATCACTTAGAATTGGTGCCATTTCTGCCCGTCCTCCCCTTTCCTTTATTCCCGGAACTTTTACATTTTATAATGTGGATTTAAAGCATAATAATATTCATGTGCAAATTCCCCAAATTTCTCTTCGGAGTATATCCTTAAAAGAAAAAGATAGAACGATAACATCACGGCTTTTACAATCAATGATGCGTATTGAGCTTTCCTCAATTATTGCTCCCAATATACAACTTTCTATAGAAAATAAAAATAACCGAATAGAAACAGTTGACGTCAAGAATTTCCAGCTTTCTGATTTTAAAAATGGCCATATCCGTTCAGTTAGTATTAAAAATATGGATCTTAAAACAGTTGCAGTAAATGGTGCCAAACAGATGCAGCTTATGGCTAAAAGTGATACAATAAAAGCCCATGATATCGATATCAACTATGCCTATTCTATCATTTTTGGAAAAAACAACGCTCTCAACCAAGGTAAAATCGTTACTGGCCCCATTTCTCTGAATAATGTAAGTGTCGATGTTTTTGAAGAAGCGGAAAAAAATAGTTCTTTCTTCCTCGGACAGTTTAAAACATCTGGTTTAAAAATGAAGCCGCTTGAACAAACTCCTGAAAAATTGATCAAAGCTTATCTTAATGCAAGAAAAGAGAATAATAAAATCGCTGAAAAAATAGCACAAAATGGTCTTCTTCTAAACATACTGCTCGCCATTACCTCAGCGGATGCCAAAATTGATAATATCACCGTTGATATACCGCAGTTAAAAGCAACTCTCGAATCACTCCAATTTAAACCAACCTTATGGAAACAACCTATCCCCAAAAAGCTTTTTCTTTCTCTCAATAACCTTTCCGTTTTACCTAAAAAAATGAATGAAAAAGACTTAGAGTTCTTCAAAAATCTGAACTTTGAGCGCTTTGACATTTCAGGAAAAATTGATATTTCTTACGATGAAAAAAGACGGATGCTCCTTCTTGATGCAATGTCTTTCAATATGAAAGACGTTGGATCTGGGAACATATCGGCTAAGGTTATTGATGTTGATGAAAAGCTTTTTTCTGGTCAACAAAATGTAATGATTGCTGCTTCTCAAGACTTTGGCATCAATGAAATTGATGTGCAATATAGGGATGCAGGTTTCATTGATAAGCTTTTTTCTTATCTTGCGCAAAACCTTAATGACAGCCAACATGATCTTAAAAAGGAACTATATGACGATTTCTATCTAATGATGACGCAGACCCCAAAAATGCTGCTGAAAAATCATGACGAAGCAGAAAAAATTTCAAAATCCTTAGGGGAATTTGCTAAAAATCCACAAACATTGATTGTTAAAATTAAAGCAAAAGATAATAAAGGGCTCACAATGGTTGATCTCGAATCTGCTTTACAAAATGATCTATCCAAGGCTTTAAACAAAGTACATCTCATTATTAAAAATGAAGCATCACCTTAAACATTTTGTGCTTTAAATATGATGATCTTGTCTATAAATTAAGAACTTTATTCCTCTTTTTGCTTTTATATGATACAGAAGGTATCATATAAAGTCATTTACACAGAGAATATAGAATCTAAAATTATCGATTCTTGGAGTTGTTCATGTCTGATTTATCTTCAAATCGCCTGCCTAATCGCGCTTCTCGTGTCACCAATCAAGCCCTTTCTGCGATCGAGCGTTTTCTCCATATTGAAGCTCTTAGTGGTATTGTTCTTTTATTAGCTGCTGCTGCTGCACTTATTTTTGCCAATTCTAAATATGCTGCTTTCTATGAATCTTTTTGGCATACACCTCTTGGCTTTAATTTGGGTCATTTTACTCTTTCATGGGATTTACATTTCTGGGTTAATGATGCCCTTATGACTATTTTCTTTCTCGTCGCAGGAATGGAAATTCGACGCGAAATTCATGAAGGTGCTCTTGCCGATTTTAGACAAGCAATCTTACCAATTGTTGCAGCGATAGGGGGCGTTTGTGTTCCTGCAATTATTTACTTTATCTTCAACTTTAATGAGGGGCATATACGCGGTTGGGCTGTGCCAACAGCAACAGATATTGCCTTTGCTCTAGGTATTCTTGCTCTTCTTGGAAAAAAAATTCCTTCTAATCTTCATATTATTCTTCTATCATTAGCGATTATTGATGATATTATCGCTGTTCTTATTATTGCTTTTTTCTACTCAACAAACATTGATCCTAGCGGTTTAATGATTGCAGGAGCAGGTATTGCTTTAGTGCTATTTTTTCAGTGGATCGGGCTTGCATCAGCATGGCTTTACATTTTACCTGGTGCAATCATCTGGCGGGGTCTAATGGTAACAGGTGTTCACCCGTCACTTGCTGGTGTAATCTTAGGAATGATGACTCCCGTTCTTCCTACCCGTACTCTTGTAGCGCCACTCACTATGCTCAGTAATGCTATGCAAATTCTTCAAGAAAAAAATACAAAAACAGATCTGCATCATATTTCAACCGCATTGAAAAAAATGCGCAAAGGACAACGGGCCATGATTGCTCCAGTAACACGCGTTCAAAAAGCGTTGCATCCATGGGTTGCATACGGTATTATGCCGATCTTTGCCTTCGCAAATGCAGGAGTAAGTTTTGCAAACTTTGATCTTTCTTCTGACAAATCATTCTTGATTGTTTTGGGTGTTGTCATTGGTCTTTTCGTTGGTAAGCCTCTTGGTATTATCACAGCTAGTTATATAGCCGTAAAATCAGGGCTATGCCGCCTACCCCCTCATATGACATGGACAGGCGTTTTACTCATTGGTTTTTTAGCTGGAATTGGCTTTACAATGTCTATCTTTGTTTCAATGCTTGCTTTTAAAGATATTGTTCTGCTTGATGCGGCAAAAATTGGGGTCCTTTGTGGCTCTGGTTTATCTGCTCTTATCGGTCTGGGATATGGATTTATTTATATTAAGCGCAATACAGGAATTTCTCATAATTCCTAACAAACTAACTGAAAATATATTTTTATGCAGAACTTTTAAAAATAATTTTTCTTATTTGTTGGGTTCGGACAATATTTAATGTAAAATCCGTTGTCTCGCCTCATCTTTACACTTATGAAGGAGAAAACTAACATCATCATACTATTTATGAGCTTCTAATGTTGCACCAACCTTTGACACTTAGAAGATTCATAAGAAATGTTTTTTTTCTTTCTTCAATAATCTTTTACTCATACACCTGCTCCACTTGTGATGTGCATAGGAATGACTTTAATTGTTTCAATATAAAAGGCTTCATGGTTTTAGCGAAGTTTCCTTTCATCCAAACTATCATTCACTATAAAGAAAAATTAATTATTATAAATCAATATCTTATGTTTAATTATAATAAAAAGATACGAATAAGCGAAATTCAATAATCAGTTAAGTAACTCCATGGCTTATTTTTTTCCAATAAACCACCTTCCTCGTTACTGATTTTATTGCCGATATTCTAAACAACTTTAATTTTTATTTTCTTAAAAGGTCATTATTTTTTGGTGAAAATATTTGATTTATAATAATAATTTATCACTATAAATCTTGAATGGAGTCCAAATATCGTAAGATTTTCTCATTTCAAATCTGTACATGATGCATCAATCAAAACTATTCGCTTACACGTCACAAGCCGAGGAAAAGTATGGATTATTTGAAGAAAAAAATAAGAATGCTTCATCATATCCATACAAGAGCTGTTCAACACGAAAACTAAAAAATTAAATGATGACGACCAACTGAGAGCTTTGATCTAAGTAAAGGAGATGGTCCCCAATAAATTTTACGTTACAGCATCCACAGGCGTCGTAATGGGGTTGGAGAGAAATATTTTTCAAAACAAGCGCGTAAATTGGCAATATAATAGCGTTTTGTTTTACGTGGAAGGCATATACGATTTAAATAACGCAATAAACAAAAACGTGAATCAATGTGTAATATCCATTATTTAAAAGATATTGCTGTCAATACCTTTGAAAGCCGTAAAGCAGAATTAAAAGGAAGTTGTAAAATAGAAGCTGGTTTTCACTTTTATGGCTCTCCCCCAATTAGGTTTTATCTCCATTTCAGAGGTTACCCCAACAGGTATACGCAACATCCTTGTTCTTATCTGGTATACAAAAACAGGAGTTGCTCATAGGCCCCTTATCCGTTTCAATATACATCGTCAAACATGCATCTGCGCTGACATTAGATATTGATACAGCTAACAAAAAACAATATTTTCGAGACTTTCGAATTATACAACACCACATTAAATACAATAAGAGTAAAATAATATTGTAATGAAAATTCTTATTTATATATAAATCACGTAGAGTTAACACACATTGTATAAAAATAAATTATAGAGAAAATTTAGTAAGTTACCTCATATTTAAAAATCTTATTCTATCAGCTGTAATCTTCAGTGAAATATTTGTTGCTGGTCGTGAACATAGTACCACACAGGTACAGATACAAAAAGTTGTAAAATCAAAGACGTATGCAGATCAAAAAAGCTCTTTGCAAATAAAAAAATCGTAAAATATCTAAAAACTATAAGCTATACTACTCAAGATGCTTTTTTCATTGCGCATAATTCTGGATTGTTCAAGAAGCAAATTAATAGTAGGCAATCTAATACAACCAGTGATGGCAGAGAACTTCTAAACGCCCCCTATCTACTGGGTGCTCAAGCGTATTATCTTATTCTTGATGGGGAAGCATATAATGAAATGGTTTAGCATATTTACATATTCAACATGGAATAATTAAGCGATAAAAAAATAGACAAGAACAAACTAAAAACTACAAAAGACTATAGAAAATAATATTTATAAAAATATCTTTATTGGGAATAAGTGTATTAATTATCGCACTTTGATAACATATATTATATTCACATGGAACATCCCCATTCGAATGCATTATTCTATAAGAGAATACTTTCGCATTCATATACTGAATAAAAACAAATTGTGGAAAAAAATATTTAATGAAATTAAAATAATAAAAATGGCTATATTTCTTACAAGAAGAATTTTACTTACAAAGGCTACCATTTGAAAAATATGTAAACATGATAAGAAACTAGCACGACATACTGCAAAAACGAAAGAAGTATTTCATGCGTCATTGGCAGTATGACACCGAAAATACTTGTAATAGAGTAGTTAAGGGAAGAAAGTTAACCTAAAGAACATATGGAGGCATCGAAAACTCTGAAAATCTTAATCATAATTTAAAAAAATAAATAGACATGAAAAAAAATTTAAGTAATGAAATCATAAAGCAACACACTATAACATTATCATTTAATTTTGATCTATAATTACATGATTTTATGAAAAGTTCTTCTCGAAGAACTATAAGCCGTAAACGCATAAAATATAGTAATTCTATAACTTATAGCGCAACATAAATATTGTCTATAGAGATATATTTTTTATTGCTTCATAATACGGAAAACATTAAATTTACAAGATATACATAAAGCTATAAACGACCATTTGAGATAAGCTAAATATCTCTAAAAAATACATCTTCGATTCTATTTTTGGTAGTCCGTCACTAATCCAATGAGCTCAAATTTCTCTAAGATTTATAATATTAAATCTGTATTCACGAGGCTGTCCCTCATGTCACATGCATCCTTTGAATAAACGCAGTGCGTTGCACCTTATTCTATTAAGTCCTTATATCGTAAAGACTTCTCCATCCCTCTCTATAGGCTCTAAAACGTTTATAGACGGCATATTTTATATCCCTTCCTAAACAGTTTTTTACCCAAACATCTTTCTTCTTGTAATGTATAAGCGACCGTTTTTAAATTCATCATGAATACGTTTAAAATGAGAGAGTTTTGCTGTATTAATATTCTATTTAAGTTAAAAATATAAATTGTCCTTAACAAAAATTATTAATATATATTAAAGCTTTATGTTATTGAAACTTTGTTGAAACTAAAAAATACTTATTCCTTATCAAGGGCATAAACAGCATGTAATGTTCTAACTGCAAGTTCAGTGTAAGCACTATCAATCAAAATAGAAATTTTAATTTCTGAGGTCGTAATTGCTTGAATGTTAATACCCTTTTCAGCCAAAGCCTTAAATGCTGTAGCAGCAACACCTGCGTGGCTACGCATTCCAATACCAATCACCGATACCTTAGCGAGATCGCTTTCAAATTGAAGAACATCAAATCCAATTTCTTTGCGATTCTTCTCAAGAAGTGCAACGGCTTTTTCTACATCCGATGATGGTACAGTAAAAGTCATATCAGTTTTTGAGCCATCTTCAGAAATATTTTGCACAATCATATCAACATTAATGCGTTCTTCAGCCAATGGACCAAAAATTGCTGCCGAAATCCCTGGACGATCGGCAAGCCGACGAAGGGAAATTTGCGCTTCATCCTTAGCAAAAGCAATACCAGTAACATTTTGTTGTTCCACGATTTCATCCTCATCGCAAATAAGTGTTCCAGAAGAACTCATTGGATCCCCCATGCCTAACGCATCAGGATCATCAAAACTTGAACGCACAAAGGTACGAACCTTATGAACCATTGCCAATTCAACAGAACGAACCTGTAAAACCTTTGCACCAAGAGAAGCCATTTCCAGCATTTCTTCAAAAGCTACTTTTGGTAAACGACGCGCTTTCGGTTCTATACGTGGATCCGTTGTATAAACACCATCTACATCCGTATAAATATCACAGCGATCAGCTTGTACAGCCGCAGCTATAGCAACAGCACTTGTATCTGATCCCCCACGCCCTAAGGTAGAAATCCGGTTATCCGGAGCTAACCCTTGAAAACCAGCAATAACGGCAACCTGACCTTCCTGAAAACACTCGATTAAAAAAGATCCATCAATATTAGTAATACGTGCACGGCCATGCGCATTGTCTGTATGAATAGGAATTTGCCAACCAAGCCATGAACGTGCATTCACCCCCATTTTTTGAAGTGTCAAAGCCAACAAACCTGAAGTAACCTGTTCACCAGAAGCAACTACAACATCGTATTCACGAGCATCTCTATGCGTGAAGGAAGCATCACACGTCCACTGAACAAGCTCATTGGTTTTACCAGCCATCGCAGATACGACAACTGCAACCTCATTACCTGCATCAACCTCTCTTTTGACATGCCGTGCAACATTATGAATACATTCAATGTTTGCTACAGATGTTCCACCAAATTTCATGACAATGCGCGCCATTAATAACACTCTTACCTTTACATCTCTTATCTCAGACGGTAATGAGAATTAGATGCTGTATCAACTAACCATTTTCTCGACATAGCGAATATCTATCATTTGTGCAAGTTTCATTATGATTATATTAATTTCTCTTGATTTTGTATAAAATCTACTTGACCTGATCATTTAAAATAAAAGGAAGGCAACATGATCGATGAAACACAAACAACTGTTGATCAAAGTGAAATTGATCATTTTTCACGTATTGCTACAGAATGGTGGAATCCACAAGGAAAATTTCGACCTCTTCACCAATTTAACCCAACGCGCCTTGCTTATATCAGAGAAAAAATCTGTTTAGAGTTTAATCGTGACCCTTTTTCGCTTACGCCCTTTGACAATTTGAAAATTCTTGATATTGGCTGTGGAGGAGGCTTGTTATCTGAACCAATGGCACGTCTTGGCGCTATGGTCGTAGGCGTTGATGCTGCACAAACAAATATTGAAGTCGCAAAAACCCATGCAGCTCAAAATGACCTTTCCATTGACTACCGTACGACGACAGCAGAAGTACTTGCCAATGAAGGAGAAAAATTTGATATCATCCTTAATATGGAAGTTGTTGAACATGTCGCTGACGTTAATCTCTTCATAGCAGCTACAGCGAAAATGTTGAAACCACAAGGGTTAATGTTTGTCTCAACACTTAACCGCACATGGAAAGCATGGGGGCTTGCTATTGTAGGCGCTGAATATATTTTACGTTGGCTTCCTAAAGGAACACATGATTATAAAAAATTCCTAAAACCTCTAGAACTTAAAAATTTCTTATCAAACAACGCTCTGACTGTCATTGATGAGATAGGTATTACTTATAACCCATTAAACGACACCTGGAATCGCTCAAGAGACATGGGTGTTAACTATCTCCTTCTCGCAAAACGGTCTTAAGGATATGTAATTTACAAATATTATATGCCTTGTAATAAAGAATTGAGCCTTCCCTCAGCCTCTAAAGCATAAAGATCATCACAACCACCCACGTGATAATCACCTATGAAAATTTGCGGAAATGTATTACGTCCATTTGCGCGCTGTACCATTTCTTGGCGAAGGGATGTGGAAGCATCAATATCTGTATACTTTATGCCTTTTTTATCAAGCAAATCACGTGCTTTTGTGCAATAAGGACAGTTAGGGCGTGTATAAATTATTATCTCTTTCATAGTATTATCCTCCAATATTTTTTAATAATATTCACTTTAAAGCCCTCTTACGAGGAGGGAAAAATAGAATCTTCTTTGAGAACACGCGAAAATGTTAGCACATCAACCTGTCGCGCACCCGCATATTTTAATGCAGCAGCTGCTGCTGTAACTGTTGCACCCGTTGTAAATACATCATCAATCAGCAAAACAGAACATCCTTTGAGATATTTTTTAACCTTATGCGAAACCTTAAAAGCATTTTTTACATTAAGTTTTCTCTCTCTTGAAGAAAGACTAACCTGCGGACGGGTATGCCGACAACGAACAAGCCAACTTGGTTTTAAAAGCTTTTTTTGTGATGCTGCAATATAACGTGCAAGCTCAGCAGATTGATTATAACGCCTCTCCCAAAACCGACGAAAATGCAATGGAATGGGAATAATAACATCACAATCATCAATAAGCTCGCGTCCAGAAAACATCATCCAATTGGCCATAAATGATGCCAATTCTATATGATCACCGTATTTTAAGCGCGTTACTAAAGTTCGTGCAAGCCCTTTATGAACAATAGCTGAGCGAACACGTGAAAAAGGATGGGAATTACGAAGTGCTTCACCACTAAGAAAACCATCCCCCATATCACAAACAAAAGGAGTCCCCATAACAGGACAATAAGGTTTTGTGATAAATTGAAGGTCTTTCCAACATTCGGAGCAAATCGTACCATAAGTAGAAACATTTTGCTTACATCCAGGACAAATTGGTGGATAAAGCATCGTTTTCAAGAGTTCAATGAACTTACTGAGTATATCTCCGCTATTTAACGCCGCTTCTCGAAAATACAACATTATAAATTTAGGCTTTTACAAGTTCCCCTTAGAACAACAGTTCCTTTGCATTTCCTCAATTTATAATTTTAATTCCTTTAAAAACTCTTACCTTCTATAAATTTATTTTTCTTTCATATTATAAACTTGACAGAGCTTGCACAAATAACGAACCTTTTCAAAATATATTCTTTCATAGATCGAAAGTGTTCCACAATATGTCGCATCCTTTAATTTTTGATCATAACCGCATTGAACAATTCCGCAAACGTGCCTTCCAAAAAGCAAAAAAAGGATATGACTTTTTACTCTCTCACATGGCGGAAGATCTCTATAAACGTCTTAACACTGTTGATCGCCTCTTTACATTAGCTCTCGATTTACACAGCCATACAGACCTTGCTGCACAAGCTTTAATGAAATCTGGAAAAGTTTGTTCCATAGAACGCATTGAAACCGATACGCTTTATCAAAGCCATGATAAAAAATTCCATTTACGTCATCGAGAGTTTCTTGATTTACCTCAAAGTTACTGTGACCTTATTGTTTCACTCCTTTCATTACAATTGACCAATGATACCCCTGGTGTTCTAAGCCAGATAAAAAACACCCTTAAACCAGATGGCTTATTTCTTGCTGTTATGACAGGAGCTGGTACATTAAGAGAATTGCGCGAAAGCCTGCTACAAGCTGAAAGTGAAATTTATAGTGGAGCAAGCCCTAGAATCTATCCTTTTGCCGACATTCGTGATGCAGGCGCTCTTTTACAGCGTGTTGGCTTTGCTCTGCCTGTAGTAGACGTTGAAGATATCACAATACGTTATAATACAATGTTTGACCTTATGCACGATCTTAGAGCTATGGGAATGCAAAATGCACTCATCAATCGTTCACGACGCCCTGTATCCAAACGTTTTTTTCTCCGCGCAGCTGAAATCTATGCACAACGATTTAGTGATCCTGATGGACGTATTCGTGCACATTTTTCTTTCATCTGGCTCTCTGGTTGGGCTCCTCATCCCAATCAACAAAAACCCTTACAACCTGGTTCAGCACAAATATCTCTTACAGATGTTTTAAAGCCCCCCCAAAATATAACCTAAAATTATTTTTTAAAAATACTTTTATCTGTTGTCCGTAATATTTGACTGGTGACCGTTCCAGCTATCATTGAATCGCTCACGTTTAAAGCAGTACGTCCCATATCAATTAGCGGTTCAATAGAGATAAGTACAGCAACCAAAGTAACAGGAAGCCCCATAATTGGTAACACAATCAATGCAGCGAAAATAGCGCCTCCCCCCACACCAGCAACACCTATAGAACTCAACGTTACAACACCAACAAGCGTAGCAATCCAAGTAGGATCAAGAGGATTAATACCCATAGATGGTGCAATCATGGTCGCAAGCATCGCTGGATAAAGACCAGCACAACCATTTTGTCCAATTGTTGCCCCAAAAGAAGCTGCAAAACTCGCAATGGATTGTGGTACACCTATCCACTGTGTTTGCGCTTCAATATTCAAAGGAATACTTGCAGCACTTGAACGACTGCTAAAAGCAAATGTTAAAACCGGTAAAACCTTTTTGAAAAAACGAAAGGGATTAACCCCAGAAATACCAAGCAATACACCATGAATTCCGAAAATTAAAATAATACCAACATAAGAGGCAATGATAAAAACCAGTAAATTTAAAATATCTGCAATACGCGATAATGCCCCTACTTTCGTCATAAGTGCAAAAATACCATAAGGCGTCAAAGCAATAATAATACGGACTAACCGCATAATCCAAGCTTGTCCCACTTGAATAAATAAAAGCGCTTTTTCTCCTTTTTCTGGCTCATCTTTCTTTAAAAGGAGAACCGATGCACCTAAAAATGACGCAAAAATAACAACACTGATAATTGACGTACGTTTAGCTCCACTCAACTCAGCAAATGGATTTTTAGGAATCATAGACAAAATCATCTTTGGTATATTCATATCTCCAAGTTTAGAAATATGACCTTCGAGAAGAGCAGAAACATTTTGCCCTTCATGCACCAAACCATCAGTTGTTAATCCAAAAAAATTAACCACAAGCACACCAACCAATGCTGAAAGAGCCGTCGTAAAAAGCAATATTGAAATTGTTATTATACTCATCTTTCCAACAGCATAAACAGAATGTAAATGAGCAACTGCTGAAACGATAGAGATAAAAACCAGTGGCATAACAATCATTTGCAACAATAAAATATAGCCCTCACCAACAATGTTAAACCATTCAACGGATTTCAATAAAGTGCTTTCACCCTCTCCATAAATAAACTGCAAAACACTTCCAAAAATCAAGCCAAGGATAAGCCATAGCATAACACGTAGTGAAAGACTCCATTGCATTTTCTGACTTTGAGAAACCAACAATAAAAAAATAACAAATAGAAATAAATTGACGAAAAAATTAAATGTCATTGTCTATGCTCACTTACTATTTTTATGATTGACGTCAATAATCTGCATAATTCAAAATCAATGCATGATATTTAAAATTAACATAAAGCTTACAAGGCTTTTACAAAATCATTATTTTTTTAATTTATAGCTTAAAAGAGAATTTTTTATCTACTAATAATTGTTTAAAGAAAATAAATAAAATTATCGTCCTATTCTTTAACTTTACGCTCTCATAAAATAGTTAAAAAAGAGAAATATAAACAATATTCATTGCATCTTAATACTGAGTAATTCCAGCATATCTTACCCTATAAATGTCCTTACCACTCTCTTTTGCTATTTGAACTGAAGCGAGCTTTCCAAGCAAGGATGAATTAACAACCGAACATTCGTGATTTTTCTAGAAAATACACCCACAAGCTAATTTTATGGACTACACTCTTAACAGCTTTGATCAGCACTTCAAATATAATTATTTTATTGAAAATCCGTTTTAATTAACACATTAATTCTACACATTGTAATCTCTATTTCTATCTATTTACATAAAATATTTCTTTTTTATATAAAAATAAATTTGAGTTATACATACATAGATCTGTGGGTAGTTTTTCTACGGTCTTTTTAGCTTACTGATCGTATTGATATTGTGATTTTTGTATAATAAAATGCTCTTTCATATAAGCATTGTATATCTTTTATAAGCTATCTTTAGCACAAAGGTACAATATTACGATTACGGAAATATCGTGATATTATTGGGTGTAAAAATCGCACTGCTCAAGAGATTTTTGTATTGTATCTTTTATGAGAAACGTTAAAAGCAAGGTGGGATATGCTCCCTAGAGCAAATGAGTAAATGAGCCACCACGGTGATATGCATTTTTAAAAAAGTAGGAGGTATCTTTGCTTCAAATTTAATAGGCACATTCTAAAAATAAAGGTTCTACAGACTCATTCCAAATAGAATAGTAATGAGACAAAAATTTTTCAGCATCTGTTTGTTCGATTGCAACAACCTCTTCTAAAGGATTAAGAAAATTTGTTTCATCAAAACCATTTGTATCATACTGTTTGCGATTTTTTAAGCCTTTGCGGGCAATAGCAAGAGCTTGTCGTGCTAACTCTAAAAGAATAGTTTGACGAAAAGGAGTTCTTAACCCTTCTTTAGGAACGCGTTGGCGCAACTCTAAAACTTCTTCAAAACACCAATCTTTTGTCAAAGCCTCTGCCTCATTAAGTGCTTCCCTATCATAAAGAAGCCCAACCCAAAAAGCCGACAACGCACAAATGCGCTTCCAAGAACCACAATCAGCTCCTCTCATTTCTAAAAATCTTTTTAAGCGGACTTCAGGAAATAACGTTGATAAGTGATTAATCCAATCTCCCATGTTTGGAATTGAATTTGCAACTTGTCCTTTTAATGCTCCATTCATAAACTGACGAAACGTTATATGTGTACAATCGTAATAACGACCATCACGAACAACAAAATACATTGGAACATCAAGGGCCCATTCAACATAATCAGCAAAACCAAAACGCTCAGAAAATATAAAGGGAAGAACGCCTGTCCTCTGATTATCCGTATTACGCCAAATTTCAGAACGCCACGACAAAAAGCCATTTGGGCGCCCTTCTGTAAAAGGTGAACTTGCAAATAACGCTGTTGCAATGGACTGTAACTTCATGGATACTTGCATTTTTCGCCGCATATCACTTTCAGATGAAAAATCAAGATTAACCTGAACTGTTGATGTGCGATACATCATATTAAGACCATTATGCCCTACTTTAGGCATATAATCAGTCATAATCTGATAACGTGATTTAGGCATTCGCGGCGTTTCAGCTAAAGTCCACTTTGGACTAGCTCCAAGACCTAAGAAACCGATACCCAATGGTTCTGCAATTTTTTTGAGAAGAGTTAAATGCTCCATCAACTCGTAATATGTATGGACTACTGATTTTAATGGTGCACCAGATAGTTCAAATTGTCCCCCAGGTTCCAAAGAAATGGCTCCCTGATCAACTGATCCTACGAGCCCAATAATATTCTCTTCATCTAAAATAGGTTTCCATCCTAAGGCGCTTTGCATCCTCTCTAAAAGCGCTCGAATTCCCCTCTCTCCTTCATAAGGAACAGGGTGAAAACCATCTTTATAAAACGGAAATTTTTCGTGTTCTGTACCAATACGCCAATCATTTTCTGCTTTATACCCCCCTTGGAAATAGCTAACCAAGGAATCTAAGTTATAAATTTCACTTTCATCAGTTATATCAAGCGCCATAACTTATCGTATCCTATCATTGGTATCATCATCTTAAATGAATTGTTTAGAATGATTTTACAGATTTCTCAATCCATTGCCCAATCCCCCACGGTAGCATTAAGAAGAGCCAAAGCAGCAACAGCGGCAGTGTCAGCGCGTAAAATCCGCGGACCTAATGATATTGGAACCACAAAAGGATGTTTTTTTAAAAATCTCCGCTCTTCTTCACTAAAGCCACCTTCTGGTCCAATAAGGATACCAGGTGTTGTAACGTCACACTTTTTAAAAGAAGGTAATGGATTATGCAATTCGTGCGCTTCATCACAAAAGAATAAAGGCTGTGTTTCATCCCAACGTGCCAAAAGCTCTGCTAATGATAAAGCAGATACGCATTCAGGAAGAGATAAAATGCCACACTGTTCAGAAGCTTCAATAACATTGGCTTCCATACGCGCCATATTGATACGCGTAACCTGCGTATGATGCGTTATAACAGGCTGTAAAATCGATACCCCCATTTCAACAGCTTTCTGCACCATATAATCCAACCGCGCGTTTTTGAGTGGAGCAAAGCAATAAATAAGCTTGGAATGCGTCGTTTGTAATCTTTCTTGATGGATAAGCTGAACCACAACAAATTTTTTTTTAACAACAATAAGTTTAGCAAGCCACTCACCATCCTGTCCATTAAAAAGTAAAATTTCTGCTCCTTCTTTCATACGCAAGACATGCACAAGATAAGAAGCGTGTGCCCCCTCTATCTTTATTTCTTCATTCAAAGCTAATGTCTGTCGGATAAATAATCTTTTAAGTTTATAATTTATACGCATAAAAATTTTGCCAATGCTCGCTATCGTCATCGAGAAAATGAAAAAATATATAGCAAAAAGAAAAAATTATATCTATAGAACTATAATATATTAAAGAATTATAGAGTTTTTTTAGCTTTATGAGATAATAATAGGAACTTATAGATCCTTAAGTGATTCTGCTTTCATAAAAGTTTAAATAATGCACCATTCATCTTTGCATTCAGTCATTGATGCATCCGTGGAGGAAAAATATGTCTGCTAAAAAAGCTACAATTATTACGATTACAACCCTCTTAGCCTTTATTTTGATTACAGTGGGTATTGGTTCTGTTGGAGCAGACGGGAAGCATACAATTACCAAAGATGGCTATGGTATTTCTTCTGGGATTCAATAAGCACTGGCCGACATCTCCTTTAAAATTTTAATGTTTTTTAGCAACTTTTATAAGATTTGCACCAATATTATGAATCTCTTGTATTTGAAAGATTCCATAAGAGGGATTTTTATTCCTCTCTTCAGTCATTTATCTATACCAACCACACTTATAACGGAGAGGACGGTTTTTACTGCTTCATCGCAAACGGATTTAAAATGAGAGAATCTTCCGATAATGGGAACTCTGATTTAAATTTAAAAGACAATTTTAAGTTGCAAAAAGAAGAATTACTATTATAGGATAGAATATTATATAGATGAAAAACAATACTTAATCTGCATCAATGTCTTTTGTGACCCAAAAATTACCAAGATTTTGTCCTTTAGAGTTTAAAGAAAATGTAAAAGGCCATGCAAGGCTATTAGCAAGACATTGGATATCTTTACATAAAGTTTCTGATCTATAGTTTTTGCGTAGTTGTGCCTGTAATATCAATTCATTCTGCTTCTCTTGCGCAATAGCAGTTGCAGTGGTTCCTTGAATAGATAAGCTCAAGTCTGCTGTACGCATTAATGACTCTGTCACTTTCATCATACCTTCTGAAAAGCTTGTCTGAATATCCCAGTGATCAAATGTTGTTGAAAAAGTATCATTCTTTATCAAAAGAAATTGTTGTTTATTTAAAAGTCTTGTTTGTAATTCATTCAAATCATACCCTAAGAGCCGACCAGAAGACATCTTCAGTGTTAATTCACCCTGCATTTTCGTAAAAATTTCTCGCCAAGAATCAGCAAGTGTTTGTACCGTTGCAATAAAATTCGTTTTGCTTTGTATAAATGGAATAAATCCCAAGGTTTCGAAAGTCTCCCGCATATCAATAGAAGCACCTGAAATATTTCCTCCAATACACACTTTCTGTCCAGCTGACGTAAACTCAATATTACTTTGCACGGATCCACCAAAAATATTCGCATGTCCAAGATCAAAAATACCATGCCCATTTCTTATTTGTATTGCAGCAGCTAAATTTGTGAGTGAAATATTTCTTATTTTGGCTTGTGGCGCAGAAAGTCGTATATCCACGCCAAGACGATCAAAAATTGTCATATCAAAGAAGGCATTTTTCTTTTTATCTGAAAAAAATATTGAACCCAAGAGGTTAAGGTCTAGGTTATCAAAGGCTAAAGAGCCCATGATATTTGGTACATAATCTTGAAAATCGAGTTTTAAAGCTCCTCGCGCATTGGATTTCCCCATCGTAAATGTAACATTGTTCATTTGGATATGCATTGGCTGCGCTAAAAAATGAGATTCCCATACAATGGGTATTTTTAATTTATGTCCCCAAAACTGATTTCCACCAACCCAAGACAATGTCTGATTCCATCCAGGAGAACGCATCGATACTTTTCCGTCAAAAATATAATATTCAGATAACCGAGCCTTCCCTATAAAAGTTATTCCCCCACGTACAGAATTGAGACTTGCCCTAATATGACTTTTGCCTCCCGCAAGAAGCAGCAACGCTTGAGAAGCATCAATTGATAACTTTGTAAATTCTCCGCGCCAACGCGCATCTGCACGTAACCGTACTTCCTCAGTCGATTCCGGCCAATCTAAAGTCGCATTTAATCCTGTTATTTTTTCTGCTACTCCTGAAAAACTATCGTGATACACAAGAACACCATTTTTAATGACAATCCGCCCAAAAGGTTGTTTGAAAAGGTGCTCTATCTCTGGGTGTTCAGGATTATGTTTTAATATTTCACGCGTATTGCGTATTGCCAACCCTAATGCACCTTGTGAGCGAGAAAACCGATCAAAAAAATCTGCTATTGTTTTAACAGGCTTTTTCATAACAAATTGAGGACGCATAATCCGCGTCTCTGAAAAAGAAACATATCCCCGAAAAAGATCGACGACAGAAAGATCTACTTCTATTGATTCAGCTTCCATTAATGGCTCAACATCAGCCATTTTTGATGTTAAAGTAACGCCAGAAAGAAATGCTTTAGGATAAGGAAAAAGATGTAACCGCGGTGGATCACGTAAGTGCACATTGTAACCCGTCCATGCACTCAAATCCTGCGCTAAACGAATACGAATCGCATCTGTAGAGATAAGATAAGGTAAAACGAGAATCCCCACTCCAAATAAAAAGATAATTGTAATAAAAATTCCGCTCAAAAATTTTATTATTCTGATGAGCACAATATCCCTCTATATTTATCCCCCTATAACAGATTAAAAACAGACTTAAATGATCATAAAAAGTTTTTATAACCCTATAATTCACTATATCCACTTTGTATCTTCATTATTTTGGTTCTTTATCCAAAATTTATTCAAACAGCAATATTGCTGCTTCCTTATAAAGCAATTATTTAAGAGTCTTCAAAACTATAAATCCACAACATTATAAAACCATTCTTACTGTTCTCATATGAATATTGCTATAAAACTCTATCGTATTATTAGAAAATGCTTTACAAAAAAACAAACAGCCTTACCGAAAGGATCTCTGAATGAATAATATTATCGACGGAAAAAAACTTGCTGAAGAGATTATTGTGAAAGTTAAGGCCGAAACAACTAAGCTTCGCCATCACTATAATATACAACCTAGTATCGCTGTTATTATCGTTGGAGATGATCCCGCAAGTCAAGTATATGTCGCCTCAAAAAATAAAAAAGCCGAAGAATGTGGATTTCTTTCAATCAAACATGTCGTTTCCAAAGAAACGCAAGAAAAAGAACTCCTTCAGCTTATTGCAACATTAAATTCTGATCCCAAAATTCATGGTATTTTGGTACAGCTACCTCTCCCTGCTCATATGAATACAAATCGCATAACACAAGCCGTTGCTTTCCAAAAAGATGTTGATGGTTTTCATTATATTAACGTAGGAAAACTCGCAGCAAATGCACTTGAAGATGCGATTATTCCCTGCACACCGGCTGGTGCCATGATGATGATTGAACAACACTGTGGGCAAGATTTATCTGGACTTGATGCTGTCGTTGTTGGACGCTCTAATATTGTTGGAAAACCTATGGCTTCCCTTTTAACAGCAGCCAATGCCACTGTGACAATTGCCCATAGTCGTACCCGTGATCTTGATGATGTGTGTCGAAGCGCTGATATTCTAGTAGCAGCTGTAGGCCGCCCACAAATGATTAAAAAAGACTGGATAAAAAATGGTGCAATTGTTATTGATGTCGGTATTAACCGCGTTTCTGCACCAGAAAAAGGTATAGGGGAAACACGTCTTGTTGGTGATGTCGATTTTGAAAACGTAAAAGAAAAAGCTGCTGCGATTACCCCTGTTCCAGGAGGCGTTGGACCAATGACAATTGCCATGCTTATGGTTAATACACTCAAAGCCGCCGCGCGATCACACAATCTGCCTATACCAAAATTCTAGAAATTGTAACAATTCCTTGTATATGATTTCATTGTATAGAATTCAGCTTGTTTATTTTTGCATTTTTCATGTCATAAAAACAGATGCCCCTTGATCTGCACGATTAACAGATTGACGAAAAACATGAAAAAGTTCGCGTCCAACACCATGTTCGTTTTTTAAAAGATCAGGAGGTATGATTTTTCGCGCGTTAAATTTTGCTAAATCCTCCAAAAGAGTTAATTTACCCTCATGAACATCAAGAACAACAATATCACCATCTTGTAAACGTGCAATGGGACCATTATCCACTGCTTCTGGTGTCATATGGATGGCAGCAGGAATTTTTCCTGACGCCCCTGACATACGCCCATCGGTTATCAGTGCTACCTTTTGACCGCGATCTTGTAAAACGCCTAAAATGGTCGTTAATTTATGAAGCTCTGGCATACCATTGGCTTTTGGCCCTTGATAGCGAATGACAGCGATAAAGTCTTTATCATGCAATACTCCAGATTTAAAAGATTTTTGTAGTTCATCTTGATCATTAAAAACAAAGACTGGTGCTTTAATCTGCCAATACTCTGGTTTAACAGAGGAAACTTTTATAATAGCTGTTCCCAAATCTCCCGATAAAACACGAAGCCCCCCCTCAGGCTGAAATGGCTTTCTCCACCCTGCTAACACCTTATGGTCACCACTTTCCTTGAGAGCCGCTTCACGCACCACATGACCATCAGCAGAAAGCTTTGCTTCAATTGCATAAGCATTGAGATCTTTACCAAAAACCGTAGAAACATCTTCATGTACTAAACCTGCCTCGATAAGCTCGCGAATAATAAATCCCATCCCCCCAGCAGCATAAAAATGATTGATATCCGCTAAACCATTAGGATAAATGCGCGCTAAAAGAGGTACATGGCATGAAATTTCTGCAATATCATGCCATGTCAATTTAATACCGCAAACAGCAGCCATAGCAATCAAATGAATCGTGTGATTGCTAGAACCTCCTGTTGCATTTAATCCTACAATGGCATTCACAAAAGAACGCTCATCAATGATCATACCAAGTGGACTATAATGATCACCAAGATCTGTCATTTCAAGTACACGTTTCGTGGCTTCTTTTGTTAAAGCATCCCGCAACGGTGTATTCGCATTAACAAAAGAAGCTCCCGGCATATGAAGCCCCATCATCTCCAGTATCACCTGATTAGAGTTAGCGGTTCCATAAAATGTACATGTTCCTGGTCCATGATAAGAACGTGCTTCTGATGCTAGAAGTGTTTGGCGATCTATTTTATTTTCCGCGTAAAGTTGACGTATCTTCGCTTTTTCATCATTACCTTGACCACTTGTCATAGGACCAGCTGGTATAAAAATTCCTGGTAAATGACCAAATGTTAGTGCACCAATCAATAAACCTGGTACAATTTTATCACACACCCCAAGATACAATGCTGCATCAAAGACATCGTGAGATAAGCTTATAGCTGTCGCCATTGCAATTACTTCACGCGAAAAAAGGGAAAGCTCCATCCCCGCATTTCCCTGCGTAACACCATCGCACATCGCGGGAACACCACCTGCAACCTGTGCAACACCACCAACCATACGGGCCGACTCTTTAATTAAGTGAGGAAATTTTTCAAAAGGTTGATGCGCTGAAAGTATATCGTTATATGCCGTGATAATGCCAATATTCCCAACGATATTTCCCTTCAAACGCTCTTTATCTATTGCACCACAAGCAGCAAAGCCATGAGCTTGATTGGCACATCCTAAAAAACTCCGTTTGGGGCGATGAACTCGTGCTTTCGCAATACGATCTAAGTAAATTTCCCGTGTTGATCGAGAACGTTCATAAATCCTTCGTGTAACTGCGGCAATTGTCTTGGAAAGTGCCATATTTCTCTCCCCCTTTCATTGTTTCTTCCCCTCATTCATTGAGAGAGATTACGTTTTTATTCAGTGTCGCATATTCTGATTCACTTATTTCATTTTCTGCAGGCGACCAATAAACCTGCACAAGATGAGGGGAATTACGCAAAATTGCCCGAATAGGCATTTCTATTTCAGACCCTTCTTGACAAGCTTCTTCAAAACAGTCGCGTTTCTGAAAACCTTCAAAATGGAGGATAATACAACGAGATTGCATAATAACTGGCAAAGTTAGTGAGAGTCTTGGCTCAACAGCACTCTTAGCATGAAGGGGTAAAACAAGTGCTTGTGTTCGCAGATCAAGCGCTTGCTTTAAACGATCAGCATCAGGAAAAAAAGAAGCCGTATGTCCATCAACCCCCATTCCTAAAACAACAACATCAAAGGGTTTAGGCAAAGTATTAACACGACTCGCCGCTGAAAAAGCAGCAAGTTCAGCAGTAATTGCTTTATGATAAAGTCCTACAAAACGCGCTTTTTCGGCAAAATTTTGTAACAAGTGACACCGTACCATATGTTCATTTGAACGTTCATCGTGTGTAGGAACAAAACGTTCATCAACCAAAGTGATAATAATATTTTGCCAATCAATATCCGCTTTTGACAAATAATGAAAAAACAATTCTGGTGTTTTACCACCAGACACCGCTAAAACTGCTCTCTTGCGCTCAAGAACAGATACACTAAGCTCTGCGGCCACTCGATCTGCTAGTGCCAAGGCTAAAGTCTGAGGGGTTTCAAAATCTAAACGGTCAATATTCATTCTATACATACTTATTGCTCTAAACTAAATTGTTCCATATACGCCCATCACGTTCCATGAGAATCGTCGAAGCAGATGGCCCCCACGAACCAGCTTTATAGCTATGAAACGGCTGTTTTATTGCTTCCCATCCCTCAATGATTGGATCAATCCAACGCCAAGCAGCCTCAACTTCATCACGACGCATAAACAGTGTTTGATCTCCACGAATAACATCCATTAATAAACGTTCATAAGCATCAGGATTACGTTCAGAAAATGCGGAAGCAAAACTCATGTCTAATGGAATGTGACGAAACCGCATCCCCCCATAACTTGGATCTTTAATCATCAACCATTGTTTTACACCTTCATCAGGTTGGAGACGAATCACAAGCCGATTAGAAACAATTTCATCTAAATCCACATTAAAAATATTATGAGGAATAGGTTTAAAAACCACAACAATTTCAGACATTCGCGTAAACATGCGCTTACCGGTTCGTAAATAAAAAGGCGTATTAGCCCAACGCCAGTTATCAATCTTAACCTTAAGCGCTACAAATGTTTCACTCTTACTCACTCTTCCCAGATCATCGAAATAAGACTCTACAGATATACCATTTGATAGACCAGAAAGATACTGCCCACGTACAGTATGCTGCCCTACATTATGGACATCAAGCGGTGTTAAAGAATGTAAAATTTTAAGTTTTTCATCGCGCACAGCATTAGCACTGTTGGTAAATGGTATTTCCATCGCAACCAAACAAAGTAATTGTAGCATATGGTTTTGAACCATATCGCGTAGAGCACCAGTGCTTTCATAATATTCTGTACGTCCCTCTAACCCTAAAGATTCAGCAACGGTTATTTGAACATGATCAATATAATTGGAGTTCCATAGCGGTTCATAAAGTGTATTAACAAACCGCAATGCCATTAAATTTTGAACAGTTTCCTTCCCAAGATAATGATCAATACGAAAGATCTGCTCTTCATTAAAGGCGCTTGCAAATACATCATTGAGTGAAACAGCTGTTTTTACATCGCAACCAATTGGTTTTTCAATGATAATCCGTGTTTGTGGTGTCACCAAATCATTTTTTCCCAACTTCATCACAATGTCAGCAAAAAGTGACGAACCAACAGCCAAATAAAAAGCTCGAATATCTGCTGAATCTTGTGACAGAAGGAGGGCTAAATCCTCCCACCCTCGATTTGAGGAAACATCTACAGAAACGTAAGTTAAACGTGCAAGAAAATGATTGAGTTCTGTTGAATTCAGATCTTTTGGATGAATATGTTTTTCTAAAGAAATGCGAACAAAATTTTGATATTCTTCATGACTTAAGGAAGTGCGCGAAACCCCAATAATACGTGTTGGCTCACTGAATTGCCCAGCACACTGACAATGATACAAAGCCGGTAAAAGCTTGCGCAACGCCAGATCACCATTGCCACCAAAAACAATACAATCAAAGGAAGAAACTGGAATAATTTTACGCGCCATGAACTTGTTTATTTTTCCATCCGATTATGAAATCCCATATCACTTATAAAAGCTTTCATCATTAAAGCAAACAGAACCTAAATAAGCCATTAATTTTCTTCATTTCAAGTAATGTTTCTATTAAAAACGATCCATTAAAGAAAACCACCGCATTGCTAAAAATATAAGCGGATAACGCAAAACTCTTCCTCCCGGAAAAGATGAAATCTTTAAGTCCTGAAAATGGGCAAAACGTTCATATTTTCCAGTCAACCATTCTGCGTATAATTTTCCCATGAAAGGAGCCAGCATAACGCCGTGCCCTGAGTAACCGCCACAATAAGTCATCCTTGAGAAAAGTTGGCGAACATAGGGCATGCGCTCAACTGTGATGGCAACCGTTGCTCCCCAGCGATGGCTTAAATTGATAGAGTGTAATTGAGGATAAATTTCAGTAATTTGCCGTTTTATACGTTCATCTAAATTTACAGGATGCTTATTATCATAACTTTCTACGCCACCAAATAAGAGACGATTATCAATGCTTTTGCGAAAATAGCGAACCATAAAACGGGAATCATCAACCGATTCCCCGCCTGCGAGAATTGAACTATGCTTTGGTAATGGGTCTGTTGCTCCAATATAAGAGCGAATAGAAACAATTTTTTTTTCAACAAAACGCTCCAGACCAAGTTTATACCCATTTGTTGCAAGTAAAACATGCTCTGCTGTTACACTGCCTTTTTCTGTTATCACTTTCCAATAGGCTCCCTTGCGCCTTACGGTCGTTACTTGTGACTTCTCATAAAGCTTAGCACCAGCTTCTTTAGCTTTTTTTGCCAACCCAATAATCAATTTTAAGGGATTGATATGGCCGGTATCCGCATCATAAATACCACCACAATAAAAAGACGATCCAAGTCGTCTAGATGTTTCAGCCTTATTCATAAAAGTAAGCGCATGATAGCCATAACGCTGCATCACCTCAATATGCCGTTGATAAGAGAGAAGCTCACGCCTTTTATGTGTCACAGAAAGCTGCCCTCTTATCAAATCACATTGACAATTAGGCATCGCGCTTAAAGATAAAATATCTCTTTTAGCTTCTTCTGCTAAATCAAACAGAACCTTACTTCGCTCAAAACCATACTTTTTTTCTAATGATTCTACCCATTGCCGTTGCCCTGTTCCCAGCTGTCCACCATTGCGCCCTGAAGCACCATCACCAAAACGTGATGCTTCAAACAAAACAACACTCACTCCAGCTTTTGCTAAATGATAAGCAGCCGAAAGCCCCGTAAATCCGCCTCCAATAATGACCACATCACACTGTCTGTTTTCACAAAAAGAAGGATAAGAGGGACATTCTTTTAAAGTATCCTCATACCAAGAAATTCCTGGAGAAATTGAATGATAATCTATCATCTTCATAAAATTTAAACATTCAGCAGGAGATATTCACGCTCCCACGGACTAATTACTTCCATAAAAGTTTCAAACTCTTGTCGTTTGATTGCGGCATAAGTACTGACAAACACATCCCCTAAAATAGCCCGTATCGCTGTATCTTGTTCAAACAAATTGACTGCCTCAATGAGCCCACGCGGTAACTCAATATTATCAGCGTTTACATTATTTGTCGCTGGCTCATCCGGCTCAATTTTTTGTTGCAAACCGATAAGACCACACGCTAAAGATGCTGCAAGGGCTAAATAAGGATTCGAATCTGATGAAGGAAGTCTATTCTCAACACGCCGCGCTTGAGGAACAGAACGGGGAACTCGAAAAGCTGTCGTACGATTATCATATCCCCATCGCAAATTAACAGGAGCCGAATTATCAGGGACAAGACGTCGATAAGAATTCACATAAGGTGCAAGCATCACAAGTACCCCTGGCATATGTTTTTGCAATCCACCAATAAAATGGCGAAAACAGATACTTTCTTCACCATTTTCCTGTGTAAAAATATTCATACCGGTTTTCTTATCAACAACCGATTGGTGAATATGCATAGCAGAACCCGGCTGCCCTTGAATGGGTTTTGCCATAAAAGTTGCATACATATTATGTTTTAGAGCTGCTTCACGAATTGTTCGTTTAAACATAAAAACTTGATCCGCTAACTCAATAGGATCACCATGACGTAAATTAATTTCAAACTGACCTGCTCCTTCTTCATGAATGAGGGTATCAATTTCCAATCCTTGAGCCTCTGAAAATTGATAAATATCATCAATCAAATCATCGAATTCATTAACACCAGCAATGGAATACCCCTGTCCACCACCAATTGAACGCCCAGAACGACCAACCGGTGGAACTAACGGATAATCAGGATCGGGATTTTTTTGTACCAAATAAAACTCAATTTCTGGTGAAACAACAGGGCTTAAACCCATTTTTGTATAAAAATGAACCACCGTTTGTAAAACATTGCGTGGCGTATAATCCACAACATGACCATTTTGATACACAAGATCACAAATCACCTGTGCCGTAGGAGCATCTTCCCATGGAACAATGCTTAACGTAGAAAGATCAGGCTCAAGGCGTAAATCACCATCTGCTTTAGGATATTCAAAACCATGACCATCTTCCGGATAATCCCCTGAAATTGTTGCCATAAAAACTGCTGAAGGCAATGCCAATGATGTTTCCGATGTGAATTTTTTAGAAAGCATCATCTTGCCCCGTGGTACCCCTGCTTGATCAGGCGTAATACATTCAATATCTTCTACCTTACGGAAAGCAAGCCATTGTGAAACTTGTTCCCAATTGTGCACACCACGTAAACTTTTGAGAAAACGAGAGACAGGTTTAAAATTTTCACTTTTCGTTTGTTTACCATTTTTTACAGCCATAACATACCAACTTTACAAAATCCTTATTGTATCAGCCCATGCATAAACGACACGAAAAAAATTTATCAACTGATATTTTTAAAGAATACTACAAGATTCATCAAGGTAAAAGAACTTTACGCTCAACAAGCTATCCTATCAAACATAGTGAAAAATTGATATTGCACACGATACATCGGTGCGAACCTTCTCCTTATATAAAACAGCGAGAAACACCATAGTGGACGCAACCTAATTTCGATTCAAATAATCATACATAAGCAAACATTGGCAAGCATCATAAAGACGAGATATTTAATTTTCTTTTGGCCGTAGAAATGCTTAACTAAAGGAAAATGAACTTTTCTTTCAATATGAAGCAAGTTTTGTAACCTCTATTGTTATTCACATAGAAGAAAACAGCCTAGGATAATGAATAGCTATGCCTTTACAACTAATGCTTACAAACCCTCACCCCGCCGTAATATGCGTAAATGTATTTTCAGGATAAGACATACGCTCAGCATTTCCGACATGAAACTTAACCATACCCTGCATAATAGAGCTATCAACCTTGTTCTGAGCGGATATCTATAGACTCTGCATTTATATCAATTCCCACCGCTTGACATTGCACTTCGCACACAATATTTAGAGCTGAAAATACAGTAGAGCATACCAAATCCAATAGATAGGATTTTTTGTTAATTGCGCCATGCGTGATCCAACAGTTGATAGTCTCCAACCCACTAGGAGGTGTGTTATTTATATCTAAAAAGTCAAAAAATCAGGATATGAGAACACAATAATATCAATTTCCTTTGAACTAACGTTCTTCATCGTCGATCTTCTACCATCATAAAATCTTTTTTGTATCAGTTGCTTTCACATACTTTGACTTATGATCTAGTGATACTGTGCAGATTGGTACACATCCCCAGAGCCAAGATTGTAATTAAGTTCGTACCATTCTGATCTTTTATAGAGCTAATATTTGAAAATAAATAACCATAATCTTCAGATATAATACGCCTAGGTTCAATAATTACCGTCAGCTTATGTAAATCACAACCCAATTGTGATAATGCCTCATAAATTTTACGAGGGTATTCGTCATTGACCGTCACGGCATCGCAGAACGCTGTGGACGTCGGATATCCCTCGCCTAGACTGATAAAACTTTTTTGATCCTTCAATGCGTAAATATCCTTTCCAGCCTTAGTTAAGGTGGATACTATCAACTCAGTCGAATTCAAATTAGAGCCCACATGCAAAGGCACCCCATTAAGCCTAATCCTATTGGATTCTAGCAAAGATAATGCGGCACGTAGTTCCGCCGCAGTCATACCAAAACGCGATCTATCCCCGTTTGCCAGTACATGGCACAATCTCAATGAGATTTTAGGCAATATGTCAAAATGGTGGGCAAGAACGATGATGTCATGTAATTCGATAATATATCACACTGGACATTTATATGTTTTGTAATAGATAATTCTATCTCTTCTCGAAGTTTTACAGGGATATTTAAAAATATATCTCTACCCTCAAAATCATCTTTTTGCGCTAATGATATTTCATAACCAGACGCAAATTCCAAGCCCCAGCAACATGACAATGATGCCCCGCACGTCCATTAAAATACCTTGCTTTTTCTCACCCTAGGCATTCATAGCCCGACCACGTAAAACAGGATACCAATTACAATATCAGACCATAAGGCTGCAAGAGAAAGTTCTTTTATATTTTTATCTTTATATTGCCTCTTAAACAAGCTAGCCTGTTCATATAATAAGTTATATGTATAATACATATAACTTCTACAAAAGGAGGATTCATTATGTTCCGTGAAAATCTTTGGTAATACACTCGGGTGATTGGGTCACCAGTCGCTCGTCAATAATATAGTGCAAGTTAAGAAATTGGGGGGTAAGCTATGCAACTCGTGGATCATCCTTTTGTAAAATTCGATCAACTCAAGCCGATTTACAACTTCACATATCCGTTATTTCGCACTATTTCAAATGAATTTTACGATTACCTAGACTTTAATAAACTAGCGCAAAGTAAACAGATTCCACAAGCGCGTACCATTTCTCTTTATTTGCATATTCCCTTTTGCGAAACCATCTATTCCTTCTGTCCCTTTCAGAAAGGGGCCTACAAGCACGTTAAGCAAATCGAATCTTATATGTCAGCGCTTACCACAGAGATCAGAACCAAAGGAAATTTCATTCGCTCGCTTAGAGGGCCCATCCGCAGCATCTATATAGGGGCGGCACACCGTCGCTTTTGTCCGCAGATAATATCCGACACATCGGAAAAGTATTGCATGCCGAATTTGAGCTCTCTTCCTTAACCGAGTTTACACTGGAAAGCGAACCGAAGAGCGTCACACGTGATAAACTTTATGCTGCCCGTGAGATCGGCGTTAACCGGATCAGCTTCGGTATACAGAGTTTCATTGAGCGTTTCCGATCATTGTTTAACCTCACCTCAACACGTGAACAAATCAACAATACCGTGGCTTGGTCACAAGAGATCATTGGACTTGTCGGTTTCGACCTACTATATGGCATGCACAGCCAGCAAACTGAAGAACTATTATACGATTTGAAGCAAGCCAGCGAGCTTCATCCTGAAACCATCAACCTCTATGCAATCAACAATCTGGCTATCACGTCGCAACTGCATAAGTCTTACGCACAAAAAGGGCTAAAGCCATCCAGCTTACAGCATCGACAGATGCTTCGCTTATTTAGCGACATCGTTATGCGCAGCTGCGGCTATGCACCGTGTAATGGGCATTCCTATATCAAAATTGCCAATAACACTCCTCTAACGCTCGCTAAAACGAGTTCAGCTAATTATTTCCGCTATCACAAATATTTGCATGGTTATCATGACGATTATGTGGTTGGCTTCGGGGCGTCAGCAATGTCGATTCTCGGCTCACTCGTCACACGAGCCAATCCTAGTCGAAGCGAATACATTACCGACATACAACTTAAAGGCAAATCCAAAGTATACTACAATTGGGTATCAGCGGAGCAACAAGCCTCCAAGGCTTTGTGTATGCGGCTACCTTATAACGGTTATGCCAAAAAAGAAAGAATTGACTGGACCGCACTCCCCTCTTTCGTATACAATAACCTACAACAGCTCATAGGTGCAGGTCTCATCGCAGAAAGTGATAACGATCTCCAGCTGACTCAGCGTGGTTGGCAATGGTATTCCAACCTTATGTATTTTCTTCTACCTCAGGCAGATAGGAATATCTTGGACGGCTATGTCGCAAACATGCTGAATACAACCGCCGTACTTGATGGACCAGCGGAAACCTGTGTGGCATCTTAAGGAGAAAAGAATGTTCACGCTTTTTGCCAACAAGAACATACGCTATTTTTGCCTAACCGTTAGTCTGCTCGCCTTACTCAGCGGTGCTTTGCGCACTGCCATCCCGCTATTAGCAAGACAATCTGGATATGGCGTAGTCGGAGTAAGTTGGGCGCAAGGTCTCTTCTCATTAGCGTGGCCAATTTTCGGTATCCTTGCAGGCGCTTTACTTGATCGCTGCGACAAAATAAAACTTGCCACCTCGGCTCTCCTCATCTTCATGCTACTGCATATTGTACTGTTCGTACTGCTTATGATACAGATTGCTCCAGCCGAACAAATTTTCTTCTATGCAACCATTGCTGGATTCATCGTCGTTTCTGCCGAAGCTTATATAATGACGATTCCACCACTGATCATGGAGGGAGAGCGATTGATGACCTTCTACTCAATTGTCTTGTTTTTAGATTTCGGGGTCTCCTATTTTTTTGCCCCAGTCATAACAAGCAGCATTTTAGCGCATAGCACACTGCTATTTCTTGGCCTGTTAATCGTGCTTTTTATCACATTGATTTTTACCGCTCGCCATGCTGTTCCAACATCGCCAACACTTGATAAAGAAAACATCACTTTCCGTTATATCATTGCCGGCTTTCGTTTCATTTTTTCAAATCGGCATCTTACCTCCCTTACATTACTCACATTCTTTCTATCGGTGGTATTTGGAGCATTCCTAACCTCGTTCATCTTCTTCGTTACCGACAGTCGGTATCTGGGCCTACATAGCAGCCAATATGGCGTGATGTTTGCAGCCTACGCGCTTGGTACAATGGCAGGTGCCCTATTTGCGCCGCGTATACGCTATGCACCGGTGCGCCTAGCTGTTCTCACTGACGGTTTAGGAACGGTTGTCTTGCTGCTGATTCCAGCTTTTTCAAAAAGTGCTGTCGTCGTATGGGGCGTCACCTTTATTGCTGGCGTTGGAGCAAGCTTATGGTTTATTGGTGTTACTGCCTTCAGGCAGCGCCTCACACCAAAGCAACTTCTCGGGCGAGCTAATTCTGCTTTTCGGGTGATCGGCTATGCTGGAATGCCGGTCGGAAGCTTTTTGGTCGGCGTCCTTGGTTCTTTTATATCATTGCAGTTTGCTGCCGCCTTTATCGCTGGACTACTATTGGTGGCTATCGCGATAACGCTTCCATTTCTTTGGCAGGCTGATCATATAAACACCCCCAACCCTGCCACGAGGTAACGGCTGCTTTTTCAAAAAGACACGGTCAAAAAAGGCACACATACCCTATTACGCAATCGATTGATCTGTTCTTTGGACGAGGAAATTATAACCGTAATGGCTGATAGAGCCAGCGGCACTAATGAAAGCAGCCGCGTTAAAGGCAAAATAGCCCCTTTACGTTGCATTGGGCGCTGATCTCAACGCCTATATGAAGGATGCAGAGAGCTTATAGCGTACGGATCGCAATTCTTAACTAAAAACTCCGCCCTAGCAATGCCCACTTATACTCCAGTTAATCTGTCACCCGCTGGACATCTAAATGCCTCACCCCTTTACTGCTCCTCAAAATACATTTTGCTGCACTTACGCGCCGTATTCTTCCTTTGTAATTAAAAGAGCAGCCCTCCTTTCCTAATTTAGGATCTCTGCCTACACAACGCAGCAACAGATGCGAACATATATGCAATCACGCCTTAGGACCTGCATAACAGAAAGCTGAGTTCGAGAGATTCATAAAGCCTATATCCCAATAAATGTGCCACTCAATCTACCTTTTAAAAGGGCGGCTTTATATAAACCGTTAGAGCAAACTATGAAATCCTTCGGTGTATTAGAAATAATTGGCGGTTTTTACCTCAGACCAATGTTGATTGACTTTTACTCGTGCATATACGCAAGCGGTGCTCCTCTTTTCTCAGATAGAAAAGACATAATCGTTACAATCTGATCTATTATTGTTTGAAAATAAAGAAAAAGTATCAGTGTGACCAATGATATTGAAGAGCTATCTCATTATGTGGCTGTACTTAATTACGGCATTGGGAAGCTAGACACGCAATCACCCATTTCTGCGCGCCTTCTGCATGATATTCATAAGATTTTATTACGCGGTAAACGCGGTACGTCCAAAAGCCTTGGCGAATTTCACAAAGCACAAAATTAAAAATTAGCTTGGCGGTACGCAACTAAAGACAGCGTCATTCGAGCCACCCACTCCTACCACAGCCCCTCTCACTCTCTCTACCATCATCCCCCGCTTAGAATCGCGCCAACTCATCACCGGTGCCTCGTTAAACACCACACCAGTCTCAAGGGCAGTAAAATGCGCCTTGCCGTATTTAATCTTCAGCATTTCTTTAAGGCGCAAATCAAACTCGCTATTCGTTCCTTTTGTTTCCAGTACAAAATAAAGCTTTTGCGCGCCATCTCACTCTAAAACACCTCCAAATCCAGCGTTTAAGAGCCTATGAGCGTCACGATTTTAAAGCTTCTTGGTAATTTAAAAAATAATTTTACTTCGGAGGCATTATCATTAATTTTGCGCAAATTCTTTCTCAATATTACTCTTATAAACCACATGATCATATACACTCTTCTCACTCACCAGAGCTGTACGCTCTAAATTAGCCAAAAGTTGGCTACTTGCAAAACATTCTTGCACACTATAGTCTTGGTCAGCTAGTTTTAAATATTTAATACCAGCAATAGTAAGATTGACATACGCTTTATCGAGGATTTCCTCCGCGCACTCTAAAAAAGCTTGCGTTTTTTTTGCAAAATCTAATACGCGCCCACTATTTAGCAAAACATCAATATCATAAGCCTCTTGATATGCTCGTTCGCGATATTTCTGGCTAATAGCCGCACAATCATTTGGCGCATTCAAATCAGTAAGCATCTCTACTAAAAACGATGGATAGCCATTAATTTCGACTCAATCCATATAAGATGTCCCACACACTATTTTTTTCCTGTGTCTTTATGTAAGTCATAGGCAGGGTTCTGTTTAACTGTATCTTCACTTTCAAACCTCCTCGTCTTTTATTAACTTTTTATCAGTATAAAGCCAGGCCAAATTAAGCGGGATAATTAAACATATACAAAGAAAGGCGAAACAAAAAGCTGCTTCTATACAAACATTATTCGCCAACAAACCAATCAGCACAAGCGCTAAAATACCAAAAATACGCGCAAGAAAACTAACAATGGATAAAATCGTATTTGCATTCTTTTGTTGAATATGTTTAAAAAATTCTGCTTCAAACTGCGTCATAGGGACAGAAAAAAAACTGTGAAATACAGTGAATAAAATAATGGGGCCCAACTATTTGCAACGAGAAGCAGAGCAAGCATAACAACAGCACTCAGGACGAGTGAGCACAAAGTTATCGCCATAGGAGCATATTTTTGCATAAGATATTTAATTACAAAGCGATTAAATAAGTATTTTACGAGAGTATAAGACACAAAGCACAGGCCAAGAATAAGAATTTTAGTCTTTCCTGTTGCATTGTCTAATACTCCTGTTTGTCCCAAAATAAAAGGTTGCCAAAAATGAAATATTGGCTGCAATGCAGCAACAATAAAACCACATATCAATATATAATATAACCCGATTTTTGAGGTAACTAAATAAGCAAAAGCTTCTGTTGCATGCAACAAAGAACCCGATTTTATTGGCTGACTACCCGAAACGGATACAATAGCTATCCCCGTCACCCGACTAAACAAGAATACAAGCACGAGAAACCCGAAAGAACAAAAATAATATGCCGACTGATAATTATCCATACACAAAACAATAAGAACACCTAGCGCACCAGCAACCGTATTCATGAATGCCGTTAGTTCCCGCTTATAGGCGTTTACTTGGTGGTAGATCAAACTACCCTTGTAACCACCGCCGTCGATTAAGCCTTTAATCCATGTGCTATCAGCGCCAGAACATAAAGCAAAGCCTAAAGCATAAATAATTTCTGCCGGAATTAAGACAAAAAGATTAGGCGCGTAGATACATAAAAAGAAAAAGAGCGAAAAAAAGAAACATGATAAGATAACATTTTGTTTAACACCGATTTTATCTCCTAAAATCCCACAAGGCACTTCAAAAATACAAATAGCCACGCTAAACACAATTTGCAATAAAGCTAACTGTGTTATACTAACGCCCATAGACAAGAAAAAGAAAGCATGGAAAGAACCTGTAATTAGCCGAACCCCGCTCATTGCCGCACAACCATAAAGCAGCTTTTTAACTTCATAATCTATCGTCATTAATATATCCAAAAGCTATAAAGCTAGCAGCTTTTTTGCCGCCAGCTTTATATATTTTAAAACCTCAATTCAGAAAGGAGCGTCGAGCAGTCATTTTCTGCTCATTTGTTTGGGCTTTAAGCTAAGTAACATCACCCCGCTTAATTTGTATTTTTCAGTGGTTTATACACATTTTTAGTTTTCATAACTTTACCTCCTGTATTAAATAAAAACAATTAAATTTCACATGAAGTACACATTATAGCTACTTTTTAGCTAGCTTTTGTCAATTTATTATTTTGATATAAAAAGTTTGGCTGTCCTCCCCGCGCCTAGGTTTAAGTATTTCATGCACCAATCATTCTGCAACAACCACCGCAGCACTTGAAAACTCATGCGCCGCTTCAGACAAAGTAAGCTTATATTCACGCCAATTTGTCACCGGCTATGCACTACACTCAAAACTCATCTCAAGAGTCGCAAAATGCGCAAAATAAAGCTTTTGTTCGCCCTCACGCTCTAATACCGCCCCATCTGGTGTGTAAGAGCCGATTGGTGTTTGTAGCTTGCCAGCGTGTTTTGTATAATTTGCCAGTAGATTTTGTAGCAATTTATTTTGTTTCACATGATTTTTAAGGGGTTCTCAAAGGGTCTTCAAAGACCTTTCAAAGGTCATTTAAAACCTCTTTAATGAATCTTTTTCTCTTCTGCTAAAAATCACAATTTGAGATGATCAATTTCTTAGCCGGAATCGCATTGTTAGAAAAATAGCACGAAGATGTGGTGATCTCTTTTAGCGTAAATTGACTGATAATTTTTTTCTATCCCATGCCCATTATTCAAGCCCATTATTAAAAAGAGAAACGTTTAAGCAATTCAGTCAACTTGCCTTTTTGATTTTCTGTCACTCAGAGGTTTCCTTTTCTCCTGTTTTGTTTCCCTTGTCTGGTGCTTCAAGTGTAATTTCTGTGGTATATCCGCTTTGCTTTTCATAGCAGTGGGTGACGGTAGAAGCTTTCCATGGTCCATTGATTTGTCCACGGAACCCTTGAAGCAGCAACG
>NZ_JAQITE010000050.1 GCF_028618595.1 Bartonella sp. AU18XJBT
AATAGTGAAAAGTGCTGATCATTTTACGATTAGACATGCGTTTAAATCGACAAAAAGGTACCTTACAAAGCGATTTAAAGATTTTATGATAAATCCAACATCTACAATATAAAACGCTCTGTATGATCAAATTTAAGACAAATAGACCAATTGGTAAAATTAGGATTAAAGCATGTTCATTTTTAAACATTTATTCTTAACAATCCGTAAACAACCCATGCGAAAAAAGTGGGTTGCAACAGCTGTTGGTTATGTTCCTTGGGGGGACGGAGCAGAGGAGTATTTTTACAACCTCTACGAATATGAAGACGGTACAAGAGAGTGTGAAAAGTTTGATGGTGGTCAGTATTATACCACAAAAGTGGGTTGCAACAGCTGTTGGTTATGTTCCTTGGGGGGACGGAGCAGAGGAGTATTTTTACAACCTCTACGAATATGAAGACGGTACAAGAGAGTGTGAAAAGTTTGATGGTGGTCAGTATTATACCACACCAGAAAATGCGGATTTTAGTACCAAAGCGCAAGTGAAGGCGTGGGTTTACGGTGGTAATGTTCCTAAAAGCGTTCTGAATATTGAGCCTCTCATAGATGAAATCAACAAAGAAATAAAAAAACTATCAGAAGCTGCTTGATTTTAAAGAACATGACCTCTAGGTGTGAAGAAAGATGGACTAAGTCTTTTTAAAGATGCCCTACTTGCTCTAAAGGTGAAATATGTGGGATTGGGCTGTTATGCCGAGCTTGCCACAAATCATGCTTTTGTTGCAATTTAAGCCAGAATTCCGCATCATTTAAACCCGCTTTTTCTAACCGTAAAGCTAAGTTAATACTAATCGCCGCATGGCAGTTTAAGACGCGGGATAAAGTTAAACGTGCAACACCAAGACGATTTGCAGCTTCTGTTACTGTTAACCCTAATTCATCAAGCAATTCTTCTTTCAAAATGCCGCCAGGGTGTGGAGGATTGTACATCATAATAACACCTCAAAACTCAATGGTAATCTTGATAATCAATCAGTTCAACGTCTGTCCCAATGAAACGAAAGGTAACACGCCAATTTCCATTGACACGCATTGACCAGTAACCTTTTAAATCGCCCGTAAGCGCATGTAGACGATACGATTTAAGAGTAACTTGTTCAGGCGCGGATATTGTATCTAAAATTACTAAAATGTTTGCTAATTTTTTAGCATGCGCGGGTTGTATGCCTTTGCAGACTCCTCTTTCAAAGAATAATTTCAACCCTTTATGCTTAAAACTAACGATTGCCATATATACCCTCTTGATACTTGATACTATACACCATGCATTTATGTCAATTGATTATTTATCAAAGAGTGCTTTAAGACATAATTTTATATGTTAAAAAACAATAATATCCTTTTGAAATAATTGAAAAAATATGCAAATCATGATAGGATTTTGTATGTATTAAAATACAAATTTAAGGTAAGAAAAAACATGCTAAATAAAGTGATGTTAATCGGGCGTTTAGGTGCTGATCCCGAAAGCAAAACAATGAATTCTGGAGCTGAGGTAGTCAATTTTAGTATAGCAACTTCTGAAAGCTATACGGATAAAAATACTCATCAAAAAGTAGAGAAAACTGAATGGCATTCAGTTGTGATTTTTAATCCACATTTGGCAAAAATTGCACTTCAGTATCTAAACAAAGGTTCAAAAGTTTACGTAGAAGGAAAATTACAGACACGCAAATGGCAAGATAAAAATGGGCATGACCGTTACACAACAGAGATTGTTTTACCGCAATTCAAAGGCGAGTTAAAGCTCTTAGACGGAAAAAATAATGATAATCAAGAGCCATTATCTTCTTATGACAGAAGTTTCCAGCAACCTCTTGATACGCCTCATACTGTTATAAATGATGAGGTTCCTTTTTGATGTTAATGAGTCAATCCAATTCTTTGCAAATAATTATACAGAATAATATGCTTATGCAACAAGCGTTGTTAGAGAATAAAGGTAATGATGTACCTGCTACTGGTTTTGAAATAGCAATAATCATTGTATTTATGTTGACATTGGTTGTATTCGTTTGGGGGCTGGCTAATGATAAAATAAAGATAAGTGTACTAACTATAATTATAGGTCTCTCTTTATCCACGTGGTTATTTATTTTGGATAAAGAAACATGTTTAGCATCAGATAAAATTGGGCAAGATATTAGACAGACATTTGGGGGTATAAGTGAAAAAAAATAAAAAGAAAGATGCTTACATTTCACAAGTGAAAGTACGTCAAGATCCTGTTAATCAATTGGCAATTGAAATGCGTGCTAAACGCTTTGGTTTGACTATTGAAGAGGCTAAAAATCCGCTTGCTGGTACTTATGTTGGGCGGCTGTGTTTGCAAGGCATGCTTACTCAAGACCAGTATGATGCTGCGCAAAAATATCTTGAAGTGAAAAATGACTATTTGTGTGCAAAAGGTTTACCAAGCGCTGTTTATGATGAAATACCATCATCTTCTGATGACAAAGCAAGAGAAAAATGGGTTGAATTTGCAACAGAACAGTTTTCTAATATGCAAGAGGTGATAAAAGAAACACAACATCTCTATAGACAGTATAATCTTTATGCAGCAATACAATATATTGTTATCGAAGACCAAACATTACCACATCTTGTGAATTCATTGCGGGTCGCTCTTAACGCGCTTCATAAATATTTTGACAGAAAAACTAAATGGTAAATGTTTTATGTTGTTTCTTTCGCTATGACGCGAAACGTTTTTCTGTACAATTCGTTATATTTGTATTACAGTGAATACAAATATGAGGATTGTGTTATGACGATATCTATTCGATTGCCAAGTGATCTCGAAACACGTTTGAATAATTTAGCTGCTAAGACAGGACGTACAAAGTCTTTTTATTTGCGTGAGATTATTGAACGTGGAATAGAGGAAGCAGAGGATTATTATTTAGCTTCACAAGTAAGAGAGCGCGTTCGAAGGGGAGAGGGTACTTTTTATAGCTCTGAAGAGGTGAGGAAAGAGCTTGGCTTGGACGATTAGATATGAAAAAAAAGCTCTTAGTTTTTTAAAAAAATGCGATAAAAAAGAAGCACGGAGGATTGTTGATTTTTTAGATCAACATGTTGCTCCTCTTGAAGATGTGCGTGTAATAGGTAAGCCCTTAAAAGGACAGTTATCAGGTTTATGGAGATATCGTGTAGGAGATTACAGGATACTTTGTGAACTCTATGATAAGGAGCTTGTCGTATTAGTTTTGGCTATTGGACATAGAAAAAGCATATATAAAGGCTAAGGCAAATCTTTTATAAAATATTTTGATTCTTAATCAAGAATTAAAAGGAGTAATACCGCGCAACTAATTAGAGCAGTTGTTAATAAAAAGAAATAAGCAGGAATTTTCAATTTAAAGCGCCAAAGTAAGTTAATGATGATGGACATTATACTAATAAATATGAATATTCCTGTTATAATGATGAATATAATGATGAAATCATCAAATGTTATGCGCCTCTGAGGTTTTTCATAATCAGAAACAGTGGAAAACGAAATGTTATATTGATTAATTCCACTATCTGATAAAATCTTGTTTGGGTGCTGTTCTACTACGTATTGCTTTTGCAAAACTTTAATTTTTTCATGTAAATTTTCATCAGTATTAGAAGACTTGTAATGAGTAAGAATCTGTTCACTGTTAGCATAATCAGAAAGAAAAAGCCCACTGATCACTATGATTAATAAGTAAATTATTTTTTTTGCTGATAAGTAATTCATTATTTCTTTTGTGGTTGGAGTTTAAGTATATATTAAAGATTAGGGAAAAAGACTTAATAAATATTTTGATTGTTAGACAATTTTCCAAATAAATTTGATCAACGCTACCAGCGCTATAAGACAAATTAATATCAATGCTATAATCGCTACGATTCCTACAATTTCATCTAAATTTTCTATTATAGTAATAAAAATACCAATAAAAATTAACACTCCTAAAAATGCTATTCCTATTACAGGATAAAACACAAAAACTGCCGACCCAGCCGCCCAAGCCGCTGTTTGGAATTGGAGGGATAAGAGCTCATAAAATGCGCTGTCAATATTTTCATCTTTTAAACTTAGCTTTTCTTCTCTTGCACATGCACTTAGTATCAAAAAATACGATACAAATGCTACAAATATTGGTACAATTAATTTATCTTGTTGTTGATTGTCTAATCCGAAGGGATTAAAAGCAAGTAACATAAGACTAATTATAGCAGAGAATGGTAAAAATAAAATTAGTGTAAATATCTTTTTAATTCTGCATAAATCTGCTTTTTTGAGAAATAACATTAATGCCCCCCGCTTTTTGCTAATCAATAACTTTGTGCTTCCATATAATTGATTCGTTTAGAAGATACAATTGTGAGTGGTTGGTTGTTAAAGACACTAGATTTAGGTAAAAAAATAAAAAATACACAATATTGTGATTTTTTTGTTGACAGGATATGAAAAATAGTGTTTTATGGCGTTGCTGTACTAGTCGAATTGCGTCTAGAATTACGGTAAAGGTATAACCTTTCTTATAAGTTTATCTGATTGTTCAGAGCCCTGCTTTTGCGGGGTTTTTTTATTGTCTTGTTTACAAAAAGAAACACACATGAAAACCACTGAAAAACTTGCAAAAAGAACGCCCCCAAAGGCAGGTCAAGGGCGGGTAAAAGGCGTGCCAAATAAAACGACACGTATTTTGAAAGAAGCAGTGCTTAAGGCAGCAGAGCGCGCTGGTAAGAAATATGGTGATGATGGTTTGGTCTCTTATCTAGAAAAACAGGCAATCAAATGCCCCGCTGCTTATTTGGCATTGTTGGGGAAGATTTTGCCTCTTCAAGTGACAGGGGAAGATGGCGGGGCGATTAAGATGATAACGCGTGTGGAAATCGCGCCTTTAGTTCATGACAACACGACAGATTAATATTGTTCCAAAGCTTATACCGATTTTTACAGGGAAGGCTTTGGTGCGTGCTGCTTGGGGAGGGAGAGGATCTGGAAAGACAAGATCATTTGCCTTGATGGCGGCTTTAAAAGGCTATCAATTTGGTATGCAAGGGATATCGGGCACTATCCTTTGTGCACGACAGTTTCAGAATTCTTTGGCAGAAAGTTCATTGGAGGAGATTAAACGCGCCATTGAAGCGCATGACTTTTTAAAGGAATATTACAAGGTTGGGGAATCTTCGATTAAGTCGATAGATGGTCGTATAGCCTTTCAGTTTTCTGGTCTTGACCGCAATATTGCAAGTATCAAGTCTATGGGGCGTATTTTGCTTTGTTGGGTTGATGAGGCAGAGCCCGTTACAGAGACGGCTTGGCAAACGCTTATACCGACTTTACGTGAAGAGGGAGAGGGGTGGAGAGCAGAGTTATGGGTGACATGGAACCCATTGCGAGAGAATGCCCCCGTTGAGAAGCGGTTTCGCTTTTCAGACAATGAGGCAATTAAGCGTGTTGAGATCAACTGGTCAGACAATGTGAGATATAATATCAAAAAACACAATAAAGTCAATAGTTTGTTTGTAATTATTTTATATGAATCCACTCAAGAATCCATCTTTTTATACGTGTTTAAATTGATCATTTTTTATATAAGATTGGCATGTATGAATAGACCATAAAAAGCAAATCATGGTGCAAATATTATAACGCATGTAAACGTTCATATGAAATGAAAAGCAGCTATCATTCATAACAGTTCATAAATTTTATGATACGTTTTTATCACAGCAGAAATCGCATTGTTTAAAAATTTAGTCGTTTGGAATTATCGATAACATAAATCGCATACGTTTAAAGATCACAGCTTGTTTTAAAGATTGGATTGTTTAATCGTATAAAACCAAAATTATTGCTTCCCAAAATTGGGGAGCAAAAATCTATATCTCTTATAGCAATATTTTATTACCTATTAGAGGTAATCGTTTGAAACTGTTATAAGGTAAATTGTATTAAAAGATACGCATTTATAGAAAATAGAGATCATATAGTTTTCCCCAAAATTGGGAAAAACCTTTAAAATGGCATTAAAGCAATTAACGGTTTGAAGCATTCATAAGCTTATAGGTTTAATTCATAAAGATTGCACAAAGGATTTAAAGACAAGATTGATTTTATAACCACGGTATTTTTTTACCGAGGTAGGAAATCAAGGTAATGAAATTCAAAACGTCATATCTTATGAAATTGAAAGCCTTTATGATATAGGCAAGCAAGCGAATAGCAAAATCGTTATAACATCATAAGGTACGGAATTTTTCTAAATTTTTAGACAAAACGCCATTGTTTAAAGAATGCTCTATTCTAAAGATAACAAGCTCGAATTTGAGCTGGTTGATTTTTCCAACTCAAAATTAAGCCAGCTTATTTGTAAAAAGTTACATTTAAAGAAAAGTAAAAATACGCTTATGAGAACCTCTCTACATGAACGTTTAAACGTTTGAAACTGATGTTTATAACAGTTTTTAAAGCCTTGCGTTTGATAAAAGCGGTTGTTTGGTTGTTTATTGTCTTTATGAGAGCTTGTTTTAAAAGAAGCATTTTGATCATGTGCTTTATTTCAAAAGACCACCTCACAAATGAGGGTGTTATGATTAATACGTTTGAGAGAAACGAAAAGCGTTTATAGGCTCTCTCATTCAAACGAGTGATTAAAGATCATACGCATCATTTACATTCCTTTTGATAAGTTTTCATATCTCTAATAGAGCGCTTGTAATATAATACGTTTTGTATATACGCGTTATTACCTTAATTAGGGTTGATTCATAAGGATAGACATTTGAAAGCCGCGTCATATCAGTTGGCACGGCTTTCTTTTATGAATTCTTTCTTTTATGATGCGTTTATAGCCATCAAGAAGGTGCTCCCATACCTATTTTTATTCTGTTTTATCAATAATCTTAACAACATTATTGTTTTCATAAACCTCATAATTTTTTGGAACCAACTTTGCTTTGCTTTTTGTGTTGATTGTTGCATTGCCATAAGCACGCCCCCAGATCGTTGCACAATGTGAGATTTTTGCATTGCCATAAACAGAGCCATAAATCTCACAAGAGCCCCCCACGCGCGCATTGCCATAGACCTTGCCATAAATCTTTGCACGACCCTTAATAACAGCATAATTATAAATTTTCGCATGGCTATAAATGCAAGCAGAGCCACAAACCTTGGCATGACCATAGACGCGGGCATAACTAAAAACCGTAGCATCATAAGAAACATGGGCATGGTCATAAATATGAGCATCAGCAAGAACGCGAGCAGCACCACTCACATGAGCATTGCCATAAACATTGCCATACACATGAGCACTCCCATAAACACAAGCCTGATCATAAATCTTGGCATATTGAGAGATAAAAGCCTTGCTATAGACCTCGGCATTGCCATAAACCAGACCACAGACTTGCGAATAATGGCGTATTTTTGCATCATCATAAACACGGGCATGACCATAGACACAAGCATCATCATAAACCCAGCAATTGCCATCATGGGATAGGTTAACTTCCTTTTCAATAAAACCCCCAAGATCGCCAGCCTTGACATCATCAAAATCCCTTAAAGCACGAATGCGATAAAGGCTTGTAATATTGCGAGTAAGAGCATGTTTGATTTTTTTTATTTCACTGGTTAATTCGTATTTTTTACACATAGGGATACCCTCACAATCTAATGTGATAAACGTTTGATAAAATTTGGAATGGAAAATTTGATTAGAAAGCAGGCGCCCCCACAACGCCCATGCTTTATTTAAGCAGCTTCATTTATGGTTTTGTTATTATTCCCAATATCATCATAAATTTTTTGATTGCCATCAACTATAGCATTGCCAAAGATTTTTACTAAGTAACAAACATATACATTGTCAGAAACGACGGCATTATCGTAAACATGAGCAGCCCAATCAATACGAGCAGAGCCTAATATTTTTGCATTGCCATAAACAAAGCCCCTTACATAAGCATTATTAGCAATTTTCGCATTGTCAGAGATTTTTGCATCAAAAATGATATTAGCTTTATTACAAACAAAGGCATTGTCATAAACTTGACCACGAACGATAGCATTGTCATTAATTTTTGCATTGCCATAAACATGAGCATTTGCACCGAAAACCCATGCATCATCATTAACA
>NZ_JAQITE010000051.1 GCF_028618595.1 Bartonella sp. AU18XJBT
AAAAATGTAGCCGCTGTAGCCAACGAAAGAACTTTAACAAAAGAAAAACGAGAACGTTTTAATTCACTCGTTGCTTGTGGGGCATATAATTTTTTCATAACAAACTCTCCAATGAAAAAACTTAAAAACACCTCCAAAACATAAAAAAGACATATTTTAGCATTATTGATCTCTTTGGTATTTAAAATAGAGGATCATTGCTTAGAATGTGAACATATTGAGTCTTTAATTTTGTTTTGTTTGTGCTTTCTGTATTGAGATCTAAATGTTTTTTCTTTGGTTATGTTTTGTGGACATAAAGATAACACATTTAGAGTCTAATGGTTTTAGTGTGCTGTTTTTCCTAACTGAGAAAGAGATCTTACATATTTAATATTACTTTTTACTTGGTAATCGTTGCTATAAAATACTTTGAAAAAGTTCTTAGTATGTATTTTCCTAATTATATACTTTGATTTTATTAGAAAGCATTGTTTTATTAATAAAAAGTAAAGTAAAACGAAATTGTAATATGTTTGAAATCTAGCTCGTCTTGGATAACAGACTGTTCGTTTTTAATATATCATATAATAATATGTGCGCGGTTCTGTGATGTGCCTTTTATCTTGACGCATTGCTTATCCCCCCTTTGAAAGTTATTTTATCAAAATGAGTCTTACTAATATACATCTCCGTAGCACTATAGACTGTTCAAGAAAATAGCAACATAAAAATATAACTTTTTAGCAATATGGATTCTATTGTGATATTTTTGCAATAAAAGCATATAAAGATTTTCTACAACCTAAAAGTTTATAGTCTCATCAAATATTATGCTTATCTCTAGATAAATAGAGTGCGTCTGTTAAAAAAAATCACCCTCATTTCAATAAATGAGGGTGAGTGTTTTGTTCAGTTTTCGTTGTTCGTATTATTTTATTTTCAGAGTGATTGCACCACCTATTCCCCAATGACCACCAGCACTCGTGGCAGAGAGATTAGAGCGGATTTTTCCGTTTTCAGATGTATAACCAGCACCAATAGCAAATGCGGATTGTCCACGCCATGCCCCGCTACCAAATGAGACGCTCAAAGAGCCTGGGTCATCAAAGTAACGGAGGTTGGAAACTGCTAGACCAACAGCGGCTGCTTGTCTTGCCTCTTTGCGTACGCTCTTAATGTCATAACTTAAAATATTAAACTTCATATCTGTATATCGGTCAGACCGATCAACAGCATCATCAATGGCATTAATAACAATATTATCTACCCGACTATCCGTATATTTTTTTGCATCATCGAGAACAACCTTCATTTGCTGCTCAGTATAGTCATGCAGTTGCCCACCATTCACTGCTTCTTTCGATCCCTTCTCAATACGGCCATCAGCAACATTATCAATTAAAACAGGTTCACTGGGATCTCCACCCGCTAAAGTGATCCTATTGGTCTTATTCCCTTCTCCATCTTTATCATAGTTAACCGCACCATCTGCAACTGAAATTTCAATATCTTGGATATGTTGATGGATATTATCAACCTTGTTTTCAATTGTGTCTACCCTGTTTTCAACTTCTGTGACCTTCTTGTTCGTCTCCCATAGCTGTCCTCCATTTACAACTTCTTTTGAGCCTTTTTCAACCTTACCATCAGCTACATTATCAATCTTGCTCGCTTTACCTTTATGACTAGCGTCATACATTCCTTTCTGTTCATTCCAATTTAAACCATTGGAAGAGACATTCTTTTCAACATTTTGAATGCGTTTGTTTATCTTGGACATACTCTCACTCACGCCGTCAAAAGCACTGGCAACGTCATGATAGCTCTTCTTCTTACCAGAACTGCCATCAGCATTGAATTGCGCTACGTTGAAAGTAGGAGAATTCCAATCATCGTTTTCATCATATCCAGCACCACCACCAAAATAAGAAGCAAGATGATCACCCATAAAATAAAGCTGCGACCCATTTACAGCATCCATTGAATCATACGAAATGTCTCCGTCGGCAAGAAACTTAATTTTGCTATTGGACTCTCCATGCCGTGCTACAAATGCCCGCTCATCCCCGTTCCACAACAAGGCATCTCCTTTAACTTCTTGTGTAATATTATTGATTTGTTGTGTAAAATTATTTGTCACATTCGTTAAATGATCATTCACATTCTTTACATTTGCATCAAGCCCACTCAACGCTTCACCCACATTTTCAAAGATTTTCTGCCCCGCAGAACCATCTGCAGAAACTGTAGATAAATTATACCGTGGTCCTACAAAAGCACCATTCTCGAATGACGCACCACCACCAAAATAATTTGCTATATCTCCAGATATTTTATTAATTTGGTTCCCATTGATTGCATCATGCGATCCTTGCGCAATCATGCCATCTTTAACGTTATGAAGGGCAACGGGGCCTTGGTTATCCATCCCACCTAAAGTTACGCTACCATAATTAACAGCACCGTTTTCTTTATCATAAAGAACTGCAGCAGCACTTGTAAGATTAATATCATTAGAAATCTTCTCTATACTTTTATCAAGCTGGGCTTTGTTAACAGCTTCATCATTATTAACCGCTGCCTTCACACCGGAAATTGTACGAGCATCACCAGATTTGTTCGCAACATTGATTTCAGTCCCACCTGTTGCTTTACCAATGGTGATAGTACCTTCATTTTCCTCCTGCTTAACAAGGCTATTTTTTGTCGCATTTGTAATCTGATTTTGTATATTCGTGATAGAATTATCAACAGCATTAAAAGTAGACTCAAAATCATTATGTGGTTTGCCCTGAATAGTGTAAGTGGGCGCCTTACCATTAGATACATCTGCACCACCACCAAAATATTGTGATGTATTTTGAGCAATTTGTGCTAGATCATTCGTAACAGTGATAACATTCTGATTAGTGGCAAAGAGCTGCGAACCATTTACAGCTTCCGTTGAATCTTTAGAAATGTCTCCATTGGCAAGAAACTTAATTTTGCTATTGGACTCTCCATGCCGTGCTACAAATGCCTGCTCATCCCCGTTCCACAACAAGGCATCCCCTTTAACTTCTTGTGTAATATTATTGATTTGTTGTGTAAAATTATTTGCCACATTCGTTAAATGATCATTCACATTCTTCACATTGGCATCAAGACCCGTTAAGGCCGAACCAACGTCAGTAAAGGTTTTCTGTTCTTCGGAACCATCTACAGAAATATTAGATAAACTATATTTTGGTCCTTTAAAAGCACCATTCTCAAATGAGGCATCACCACCAAAATAGTTGGCAATATCTTGGGAGATTTGATTAATTTGGTTTCCATTAATCGCATCATACGAATTTTTAGCAATTTTGCCATCTTTGACATTAAGGAGAGCTACTGGTCCTGTGCTTTTACCGCCACCCAAAGACACACTATTATAATTAACAGTTCCATCTGCATTTTTATCGTAGAGAACTGCAAAAGCACTTCCCTCTTTAATGTTATTAATACTGTTACTAATATCTGCTATACGGCCATCCAATTGTCCTTTATTAACGGCTTCATCATCCTTAACCGCTGCCTTCACACCAGAAATTGTACGAGCATCACCCGATTTGTTCGCAACATTGATTTCAGTCCCACCTGTTGCTTTACCAATGGTGATAGTATCTGCCTCCCCTTCCTGTTTAACAATGCTATTTTTTGTCGCATTCGTAATCTGATTTTGTATATTCGTGATAGAAGTATCAACTGTACTAAAAGCAGATTCAAAATTATTATGTGGTTTGCCCTGAATAGTATACGTTGGTGCCTTGCCGTTAGATACATCTGCACCACCACCAAAATATTTAGATGTATTATCCGCAACATTGGTAACATTCTGATTAGTAGCAAAAAGCTGCGAACCATTTATAGCATCTGTTGAGTTAGCAGAAATGTCTCCATCCTTCAAAAATGTGATTTTGCTGTCTGCCTTCTCTCCGTTTGCTCCATGAAGAGCAATAAATGCTTGTTCATCTTCGCTCCACAAGAGAGAATCTTTAGAAACACCTTCAATTTTCTGAGTAAACTCATTGGTTACGTGTGTTAAGCGACTATTCACATTCTTTACATTTGCATCAAGCCCTGTCAAAGCCTCACCAACATTATCGAAGATTTTCTGTTCTCCAGAACCATCCGCAGAAACTGTAGATAAATTATACTGTGGTCCTACAAAAGCTCCATTCTCAAATGAGGCATCACCACCTAAATAGTTTGCAATATCTCCGGATATTTTATTAATCTGGCTGCCATTAATTGCATCATTCGACCCTTCTGCAATTGTACCAGCTTGTACATTATGGAGAGCAACTGGTCCAGTGCTTTTACCGCCACCTAAAGTTATACTATTATAGTTAACAGTATCATTTTCTTTATCATAGAGAACCGAAAAGTTATTTGCTTCTTTAATGACCTTAATACTGTCCGTGATATCTGCAATTTCACCATCAAGTTGTTTTTTATTAACGGCTTCATCATCCTTAACCGCTGCCTTCACACCAGAAATTGTACGAGCATCACCAGACTTGTTTGCAACATTAATCTCTGTGCCTTCTATTTCCTTACCGATGGTAATACGATTTGTCTCTTCTTCTCGCTTAACAAGGCTATTGCTTTTTATGGTGTCAACAACATCTGCAATCTGACCATCGAGCTGTTCTTTATTAACAGCGTCATTATTGTTTACAGCAGCCTTTACACCGGAAATTGTCCTATCTTCACCCGATTTGTTTGCAACATTGATTTCAGAACCACCTGTTGCCATGCCAATGGTGATACGACCTTCTTCTCCACCATCTTGCTTAACAAAACTATTTGCTGCTATTTGATTTTTTATCTCTTGTAGCTGCGCAAAATTCACTGCATCATCAGGTTTTTCTCCATTCGCAACTCCTGTAATCTGTTTATTGCCAGCATCAATACCGTTCACAGTTATTTTAGCCCCATCAGCAAACAGAATGCCATCATCACTTATAGAGCTTCTTCCAGCGGTAACTCGCTGCACTGTAATATTCTTAGCTAGATCAAATTTTACATTATTGTCTTCCTCACCTTTTGTAATCGTAAGGTTGTCACTTGCAACTGACAAATCTACAGTATCTTTTATACCAACGGCTTTAGCATTTTCACCCCCAACAGACAGCTGCCAACCTTGATCTACATATGCTTGTAATGATTTTAGCTGTGCAACATTAACAGCATCAGAGTCGCTACTACCAGCTGCCACCCCTACAATCTGGCGCGTTTTTTGCGATTTAACATCACCAACACTCACTGCACTTAGTGTGCTTGCCCATATCATATCGTCAGCTGACGTGTCTTTAGTTAAAGGATTATAACCAAGCTTGCCAGCAGCAACATCAGCCACAGACTCGCTCCCAAGAGCAACACCTAAATGTGTCGTCACTGTTGAATAAGAACCAAAAGCTACAGATTCCTCAGCGTTCGCCTTAGCACGATGTCCAATAGCAATTGATTCTTTGCCCGCAGCTATTGTACGCGCCTCAGAGGGAATCGGTTTATCACCACTTCTACCTTCACTACCTATAGCAATACTTTTTTCACCTACAGCATACGCCAAATGACCTACAGCAACAGTAAAGCTATTATCCACCTGCGCACCATAACCAACAGCAACCACATCGGCAGCATTGACTATTATTTTGGCACCAAGAGCAGTAATATCACTATTATTATGGAGTTTGTCGGCCTTTTTTATATCATTACCAAATATGACATTAGTACCTGCTACATCACGTTGCATATCTGTCTCGCGCAGCATTCTAGCCATAGAGTCATTGTGCGAAGGATTCAATGCATCAATAATCGCTGTATTCTCACCATTCTGTGAACTGATGATCGATTTTTGATATTGCCCGCCTGCATCTAATGTTCTTTCCAATGAGTTTTTACCATCTGCCCTTAAAACATTCACAATAGGATCATCATTACTTATATTAGAAAGGGTTTTGGTTAAAAAATTTGCATCGTCATCAGAAGCGTCAACTTTTAGCATCATTGCCACATTCAATGCTGTTAAATAATTTTCCTTATCACCATCATAGTAATCATACGCAGAGATGATGCTTTGCGGATAAACCACGGCAGCATTCTTCATACTTTCAAGAGATGCTTTTTTTAAATCGAGATTTGCTGAAAAAACAGGAGCAGCATTCGATAAAAACAATGCCACCGCAGTTCCCAACGAAGCTACTTTAAACAATGATGATCGATAATGTGAACGAGAAAAACTCAAATCACGCAGATTTTGTGTAGTATATAATTTTTTCATAATACCCCCTCATAATAATAGATTAAAAACACAAAAAAGGTGAGCTCTAGAGCTTTCTTATTTCCCTTGTGTGTTCCTGCTTTTACAGCGTGTTTTAGGACATAAATAAAATTAAGACATAAACTGTTGTCTCTACAGCGTCTTTAGAGGGTAATTAGGGGCAGGTTCGTGAAAGTCAATTTAAGGAAGGTAAAAAAATACTTAATATTAGAATTGATTTCATTTTTCTATCAAAGGTTGTGTCTCGTTTTTAGCTTTGACCTCTTTGAAAAAGGTATAATTTCTGTACCTATTGATTATCCGTTTAGGCATCAATTTATTTTTCATGAATAAGATTTTTTATTTCATTAGAGGATTTATGAAAGCTTTTTACTAAAATGCCTCATCTATATCCTTACTAATGGTAATGTGTCTCGTTGCTGTATCCTGTTTTACAAAAATACTCACTACTACTTGTTCTTTTATTCCCTTCAGTTATGAAAAATTCATTGCATCAGTATTGCTCGTTCCTTCTACAACATTTGTTACTTGTTTACTTGCCGCATTAATACTACCGGTGGTTATTTGCGGGTCATCAGTAATTACTAAGCCTGTTGCATCTACTTTTGTTTTCTCTCCTAATGTTAGGCTTTTCAATGCTATGTCATTAGCCAAACCAAATATGAGCTTATTTTCATCGTCCTTATCTCTTTTAACCCTGAAGTTACTTCCTCCAAATGAAAAATGTATGTACTATCTAGCACCCACATCTTTAGCTACTTCAACAGCAATAGGCAGTTTCCAACCTTTTTTCTTACGGCTTCTTCTAAATCTTGCAACTGTCTAAGATTCACTGCAGCGGCAGGTTTGCTACCAGCTGCTACGCCTATAATTTGTCGCGTTATGTTCTTACTAGGAATACCAATACTCGCTCTGCACCTTTCCTACTTTTCCATTGATATTTGGTGTTTTTAGCCGATCCTTGCAGAAGAGACGTATACCCCAAATGCCAGCAGCCCTACCGGACATAAGGCAACTGATTAAAAAAACATAATATTTTTAACTATACTTTCTTAAGATAATTTGTCATTTAAACAATAAGACTTTCAATGAAAAATTATAACGACGCTAATATAAAGCATACGTTTAAAACTACACGAAAATAAAAGCTAAAACTGTCTTCTTTTAATAAAAGGCATATTCGTATTTACATTACTTTAGGAATTTTAATAAATCAAAATAACAGGATAGAGCAATAAGCTCGTTACCTAATTATCAAAAAAATAGCAATCAATTTTTTGAATCTTTTCCACTAAGCTCTTTGATGCTCAACAAAAGTTGTCATAGGTTTTTTCTATTCGGATTTTATATAATTACGAGAGTTTTTACATTTAGAATAGCTTTAGAGAACTCTGGAAGAAGGTAAAAAATTTGCCCTTTTCTTAAATAAGAAAAAGGCAATTCAATTTTATGGATTTAATCGTTTATTAGTTGAGTATCACATTAACCCCTGCACTTATACCCCAGTGCCCTCCAGAAGTGGTAATTGACAAGTTGGAACCAATATCACCGTTCTCTGAAGTATAACCTGCACCAAAAGCAAAAGCAGATTGACTGCGCCACAAACCACTCCCAAATGCGATTGTTAATTTTCCAGGAATATCACTATAGCGTAAACCAGCTACCGCTAGACCAACAGCAGCTGCTTGTCTTGCCTCTTTTCGAACATCCTCAACAGCATAATTCAACGCCTCAAACTTCATATCTGTATACGAATTAGCCTCACTAACGCCGTCTTTTACAATATTAGAAACTTGCTTATCCGTATACTTTTTGGCATCTTCAAGAA
>NZ_JAQITE010000052.1 GCF_028618595.1 Bartonella sp. AU18XJBT
ACTTATCATGTTCTGGATTCTCTTCTAAAATATTGGGATCGTGAAAAGAGACAGGAACGACATTTTCCATTAAAGCTTTGCGCATATGATGATCGATAGCTCCAATAAGGCTCGCAGCATCACATCCCACTTGCGCCGCAATTTCAGCACCAAAGCGATAGGCAAAATTGAGCATTGTATCTCGATGCGCTCTTCCAAAGTGCCATGCTTCTTTTCTCACTTCTTCTCGATCAACAGTTGTTTCGCGTAACTTTTCCAGAGCAATCTTTTCTTTTGCTAGCGCAACTTGCATTCGCTCTAGTTTTATCTTGTATTCATTGGCTCCATCTGTGGAGGCTTGTTTAATCTTTGTCCGCACCTTTCCATCAGGCGCTAAAAGTGGGGCAGGGCGCTTTGTTGGATTCTCATTCCAGATAGCTGTTGCAAGGGCTTCATTAACAGAACCATCTTCAAAAAGAGCCGCATCAAATTTACCTGTTTTAAAGCGAGAAATCACCGCATTATGTGAAACACCCATCTTCTTCGCAAACGCACGAACCGATAGACCCTCACGCGTTTTCTTATTCATAGTTGCTCCTTGCTTTCTTCTCTGCCATAAGAAGTAAGAGTTTACGGTGTTACGAATGATTGACAATCAGGTATAATCGGGTATATATTCCGGTATGAAAACAGATACACTCCAAATTACACAAGAATTGTTGGCTCTCATTACTGAGATTGATGAGTTCAAAGGGGCATGGCGCGCTCTTGCTACTCTTGCACCTGAGCGATTGAACGCTCTTCGCCATATTGCTACTGTTGAAAGTATTGGATCTTCTACACGCATTGAAGGGAGTAAGTTAACAGACCGCGAAATCGAACAGCTTTTGGTAAACTTAGAAATTAAACGTTTCAAGAGTCGTGATGAACAAGAAGTTATCGGTTATGCCAAGGTTATGGAAACAATCTTTCAATCTTGGAGTGATATTTCTATTACTGAAAATCATATTAAACAACTTCATCGTGATCTTTTGTGTAATAGTGAGAAAGATCAACGACATCGAGGTGAATATAAGACTTTACGCAATGATGTAGCAGCATTTAATTCTCAAGGAAAAATGGTTGGCATTGTTTTTGAAACAGCTACACCATTTGATACACCATACCGAATGCAAGAGCTTATTACTTGGTTCAATAAAACCAATGAATTAAAGGATCTTCATCCTTTACTTACGATTGGTATTTTTAATGTTACATTTTTAGCTATTCATCCTTTTCAAGATGGAAATGGACGTTTAAGCCGTATCTTAACCACCCTTCTTTTGTTAAAAAAAGGTTATGTTTATGTACCATATTCATCACTTGAAAGCATTATTGAGAATAATAAAGAAAGCTATTACTTAGCTTTGAATCAAACTCAAAAAACAATTTATACTAAAACACCCAATTGGGAACCTTGGATACTCTTTTTTTTACGTGCTCTACAAAAACAAAAACGCCAATTAGAAATAAAAATAGAGAGTGAAAAAAAAGCTCTTTTTTCCTTATCTGAATTGGCTCTTAATATTCTTGATTATGTGCGTAATCACGGACGTGTTACAACCCGCGATATGGTGCGTGAGGTTGGTGCAAGCCCTAATACACTTAAAGTAACCTTTACATCATTAGTTGAAAAAGGCCTTTTGATACGTCATGGTGGGGGACGATCAACTTGGTATAGTGCACCTTAATTTTATTGCCTTCTTAACCACCTCCCCATTGTTGATAATGGGGAGGGGAGGCATATTTTTTACTTAAGCGGCTTTCACAATAGGGGGGTCCAAATTTGGTTCGTAAGTTTTCAATAAAGGCACCATAACTGTAGGAAACTCTGAATATCCAAAATCTGTAAGAATTGCTAGAATCTTGAGTGCATTCGGCAACTCATCTTGAAGTTTTAAAATCAATACTTTTTCTATCATGCCCATGACCTGAACCAGCGCATTACAATCCCCATATCCAACGCTTTGATGATTAGAAAATTGAGATAATGCCATCCACAAATCGCATAAGAAGTTAGTATCTATCTTCTTCATTGTACACCTCCATGGATTTGTTCTCTTAAACATGCCAATCCTCTAGATGTGATTTTCGTTGAAGGCAGCACCTTTTCTGTTCCGTCCGGTCTTTGAATGGTAATAGCAGGACAGTCCATAAATCCTTTCTTAATTTTGTCTTGATAGGGCAACAGAGGCGCCCCTGGAGCCCAGACCCAATCATGTTTACGCAAGTAATCTGTTAAATCCTTTGGTCGCACTTCTAACATCTTTGCTGCTTCAATAAGACCGAACAAACCATCAGAACGCTTTAAACCATCAAGTGCTTTTGCTTTTGGTGCTAATTCAGCGATAACATGATCTTTATGCTCGATTTGATTTTGTAAGTGATTCAAAACACCAAGCAATGCTTCCGGTTTGGAGTAGTCAACTTGTGGTGTCACTACTTGTTTCAAAAGCCACTCACATTTGATAAAGTATTGACGCGCTTCATGCCCTTTGTCATTACGTTCGATCATGGAAAGGTGTTTAGCCATGTCTAAGGTAATGTGGTATTCTTTAACTTTCCCACCGTTTTCTAAATTTTTAGAAAGCGTTATAAAGTCTATATTTTCTCGAAATTTGCATTCTTTAATGCGATTTTTAATCCAGTCTGCAAATTTTGATGTAATTCCCAAAAATACGTGCAAATCACGCGCATTAACAGTTTGAACAGTTTCCTGATCAATGACCTGTTCTTTAATTTCTATGAGATTGTTCATAAAGAACTCCTTGCTACTTAGAGGTTTCTTATTGACACTCTACAAGAGTGTCGGGTGTTAAGAAACACGGTAGCAAGTCCGCCGTTATGCTTTTCCCAAAAGGGTATTTTATAGCGTAACTACACCCGACAAAGTCATTATATGCGTGTAACATACAATGAGTCAAAGCTTTTTAATGTGCGGAAAACTGATTATTTCGACAATCAATCCGCTTGCTATCAAGGTGTTTCTTAGGCACCTGATTCGATTATTCATATTGTCACTACATTGTCAAGTGGCAATGTAATGTTTTTATAAAAATAATCCGTTAAATCCTTTGGTCGCACTTCTAACATCTTTGCTGCTTCAATAAGACCAAACAAACCATCAGAGCGTTTTAAACCTTCCAAAGCTTCTGCTTTTGGTGCTAATTCAGTAATAACATGATCTTTATGCTCTATTTGATTTTGTAGATGATTCAAGACGCCCAGTAATGCTTGAGGAGTTGAGTAATCTATTTGTGGTGCAGCTATATGTTGTGTTGCTACTTGTTTTAACTGCTTTTCACATTCGATAAAATATAAACGAGCTTCTCTACCTTTCTTATTATTCTCAAGCATAGAAAGTTCTTTGGCTACGCTTAAAGTGAGATGATAATCTTTAGAGGGACGACCTCCTTGGAGGTTTTCCCCAAAGTTGGTGAAAACTAAATAATCCTGATTTTCTAATAAATTATATTTGTTGATGCGATTTTTAATCCAATTTCTAAATTCAGACTTTATTTCCAAAAACGCATGTAAATCACGCGCGTTAACAGTTTGAACAGTTTCCTGATCAATAACCTGTTCTCTAATTTCTATAAGAGTATTCATAATGAATTCCTTATGGTTAGACGTTTGTTAATGACACTCAAAAAGAGTGCCGGGCGCTAACAAACACGGCCATAAGTCCGTCGTTACACTTTCCCCGCAAGGGTATTGTATAGCGTAACCACACCCGACAGATATTATTATACGCATGTAGCATATAATGAGTCAAAGTCTTTAATGTATAGGAGACTGATTATTTCGGCAACCAATCCGCTTATGGTTCTAAGGTGTTTGTTAGGCACCTGATTCGATTATTCACATTGTCTCCACATTGTCAAGCAGTAAAAACTATGGTTGTGAAAAAATAGTCTCTACCTGTAAACTCATTTTTTTACTATAGCGTAGAGGAAAATAATATCTAAAGTATTTGCAGGGATAGCGGTACACGTAAATTTATATTGACGTTATTCTAGAGTAATGTCTAATATATCTTTCGATTCAATGTAACCGCTCATAAATGTTACTTTTGCTTTCTTATTCAGAATGTGAGCTATTTTAGCCAAATCAAACATGGCTTTTCCAGCAATGTTATTACAGTACCAATTCCCTAACTGTCTATTAATTCGTAAAGTGCAGTAATATGTACTCATATTCATTGTAACAAAATCTATATGACCCTCTTCTACATAAGGTCCAGCGATGGAGGGTTTTATCATTGATATTATCATTATCAAGGGTAGAAATATTTTTTCTTTAATTTTCATAATTGTTTTCTCCTTTAAAATTTAAATTAGTAGAATTTAATATTATCCTTACCCTAAAGGATAAAGATTTCTGGGATCTTTAATATATAAGTAGATTGGCTTTTTTCGGTGAGTTTCTACTGCTGATTGCTTATGTAATCCACTTTATAGGCGGTTCTATGGGCAGCAAGTCCTACATCCAATGGGTTTATAGTATTTGTTTTTATATTTACGCTCTAAAGAACGAGGCTTTACAGTATGAATAATAAGATTATTCTTTTTATTTATGTGTTATTGTAAAATAAAATATATAATTTAGGGTATAAGTAGATATGCTTGTAATCTTATTTTAATCAAGATAAATAAATGGTGTTGCAAGTATAGTGTAATAAGATTTCCAAAACCACTCCGTTCCAAAAATCTGTGCTGATTTTATGGGGGAACAGAATGATCTTAACTGGCAGTGAGCATATGTAACCCATGGCACTAGATTCCAAGCTTGATGTTCAATAGGGAAAGCGGCTAGCTGCGGTTGAGCTCCTCCTGATGTAAGGCCCGCATATAATTGCTCTCTGTAATCTGGATTCCGAACAAATGGACCAACAACTCCTCCGCTCGATCTTTGCCACCCAATAATTTGTTCCCAGTGAATTACACCCAATGCAGCGACTTCTCGCTCATGTTCATATGGAGAAAATCTCCCTAACGATGCATTAACATCAATGAAATTAGGGGTAACTCTGATATGATAAATATAACCATCATGATTAAGGTAATCATATACCCAATTAGCTGCAATAGGGAAGTGTCTTGTTGTAGATACATAGCCAGAATTATAGCGTGACATTCCTGTTGCAGTTCCATGTACATGATTCCATAAACTTATATCTGGTGGAGGTTGATTAGGCCGTGTTCCATCCATCCCTCGTGGTAGGAAACCGCCATCACGTTTTACTTCTTTAGGAGACTGCATAACCGCTCGATAAACTGTATTATTATCATTGTCATCGGCAAAGACATGCTGTGAAAACACAACAATTATTATAGTAATAAATAATTTAAACATTTTTTTCTAATCTCATTACTTAAATTAACATCTTTTCTGTGCTGAAAATGGAGAAGATAAGATCATGTTTTAAACTAAGCAGCTTTTACTATAGATCTTGTTAAAAACTGCTTTGCTTCTTCAATTAAGGCTTTATATTTCCTGTTTTCTTTGTTTACTCTGGAGGAATAGATTAAGACGAACATGGATAGGAATTAAAAGATATAAAGCTTTTTCAGTAGGATTCATGCCATTTCCAATGGCTTGGTAAATCAAAGCGTATGTCATTATCATAATTAACAAATTCGCTTCTTAATTTTTTCTCACACTCAATGAAATAGTGACGATCTTGATGTCTTTATTTCATTGCGTTCAATCAGGGAAAGCTATCTAGAGCGAGACTTGATGATTAATTGCTGTAACAGCTCCAGATTTTGCGCTCCCCAATTTTGAGGACCGCAAATCTTGTGTTTTTATAAAATCATTTATCTCTTCAAATTCATATTGCCGCCATATTGTCAAGCGGCAATGTAATCTTTTTCTAAAAAATAATCGCATACTGTACAGTGTACATATTTAAATCGTTATTTATCAATGAGTTAAGTGTACAATGTACAGTCAATTTGAAAATTCTGTCGCTAGCAATAGTTTGCGCTAGCCTGCCCCGCAACAGACCCAACCCGCTGGGAAGTACCTTTTGAATTGATTTTATTGTATTTTTTCTGGAAAAAGCGAAGCATAATCGATAATCTCCTTTGAATTAATATCCTCCCCACTCTGAAAGCAGGGAAGATGAGATCATATTTTAAATCTAAGCGGCTTTCGTAACAGATTTTGCTAGAACCTGTTTTGCTTCCTTAATGAGAGCTTTGTATTTTCTGTTCTCTTCATCTACTCTGAAGGAATCAAGAAGACGAACATGAATTGGACCCAGAAGATACAAAACTTTTTCACCAGCGTTCATACCCTCCCAATAGCTTGGCAAATCAAAGCGCGTATCACGATCATAATTGGTCTGCTCTTGACTCTCGAGTTCTATCCAGCGGTCAATGATCTTAGCGCGCAGTACTGTACTGTACCCTGAAACTAAGATAAGACATTCACGCTTAGGTAGTTTATAGCAGATTAATTTACGTCCTGTAGAATCCTTATAATTTCCTTGAAATTTACTCACCTCAATTTTGAGGTCAGTACATATTTGTCGAATATCTCTTACAATATTGTCATGCCTTTTATCGCATAATTCCGCAATTTCACGGCTAGACATTGTTAAAGTGGTTTGGGCGTTTACTAAATTTTTCATAACGAACTCCTATCTACTTAGATGTTTTCTATTCAAACCCCAAGGGGTATCGGGTGCTAGAAAACACGGTAGATAGTCCGTCGTTGTGCTTTTCCCAAAAGGGTATTGTATAGCATAACTACACCCGACAAGATCATTATATGCGACGAGCATAGAATGAGTCAAAGCTTTAATGTGCGGAGAAGAGATTGTGTCGGCAATCTATCCGCTATCTATCAAGGTGTTTTCTAGGCACCTGATTTAACGATATACGTTTTCCGTGAATCTTGTCAAGAAAGAAAATCTCAGTGTATAGCAAACATAGCTTAAGAACATTATTTAGCTTTCTTATTGGCGGCATATTTTTGACGAGCAAGTTGGTACTGTATGTTGGCAATTAATCTTTCATTGGCTTTTTTTACAATAGCACTTGCAATTTCTGGCTTGGACATCACTCCAGCAATTGAGGGGCCTTCTTGTTTTGCAATGGGAAATTGGTCTCCATCATCTCTTTGAAAAACATTACCATTCAGCTTTTTTAATTCAACACGCTTTGGAAAACTCCCACCTTTGATAAAAGCATGGGGTAAGATTTCTTTCTTTCCAAACATTTTGTAAGTCACACCGCGTTTTGTTTCTTGTGCTTGAAAAAATTTAAGAGGTATCGGTGTTCCAGAACCAATGATATCTGTCTCGAGAAGCTTTGCTGTAGCCTTTCCTTTAATATAAACGCCTTTTCTGACACGCTTTGATTGGGTTGATGTAACATCAGCAATTTGTTTTTCTGCAAAGCGTTCCACTTGTTTTGCAGAGGTGTTTAGAGCATTACGCAAAGCCCAATTAAGGCGTGGTGCTTGAAGACTGGTGAAGGTATCCTTCACCTGTTGAAGATACCATTTTTGATGGATGATTAACTTCAACTTCT
>NZ_JAQITE010000053.1 GCF_028618595.1 Bartonella sp. AU18XJBT
GAGACTTATTCCGCCGTTCTGAATTTTTTGATTTTGTCAAAGCCATTTTTCTGGATAGTTTTAAAATCACGGATTATTGGGGCATATGGGCGAACAATGTTGCTGAGATTGCTCAAAACCATATTACGCATCTTCAAAACCTGCTTGCTGATGAAACCAGTGAAGCCTTTCATGCCTTTGATGCATTCCATAAGGAATTAAAGAACAACGTCAACAGTGAAATAAAAAAAGAAGAAGCGATTGAGATGTTAGCCCAACATCTTGTCACGCGTCCCGTGTTTGAAGCTTTGTTTGAGGGCAATGAATTTGTCCACAACAATGCCATTTCGCAAGCCATGGATAAGATCTTAACGGAACTGGATAAAACCAATATCGAAGAAAAAACCAAAGATCTTGATAAATTTTACAAAAGTGTCACGTTCTGTACAGCAGGGATTACCGAAACTCATGCAAAACAGAATCTTATTATCAACCTTTATGAAAGTTTTTTTGCCAAGGCATTTAAAAAAACCACGGATAGGCTTGGAATTGTTTATACGCCCGTTGAGGTTGTTGATTTTATCATTCATTCTGTTGATGATGTGTTGCGCAATGAATTTGGAAAAAGCCTTGGTTCACGGGGTGTTTCTATTCTTGACCCTTTCACTGGAACGGGTACCTTTATCACACGGTTATTACAATCGAATCTCATCAAACCAGAGGATATGGAATATAAGTTCCGTCATGATATCCACGCCAATGAGATTGTCTTACTTGCCTATTACATAGCAGCGATTAACATTGAATCAACTTATCATAGTCTTATGAAAGGTGAGTATATCCCATTCAAGCATATTGGTTTAACCGATACGTTTCGGATGCTTGAAGAAAAAAATCTGCTGCAAAAATTATTTAAAGAAAACAGTGAATATTTAGAACATCAAAAGAAACTGGATATTAAAGTTATTTTGGGCAATCCCCCTTATTCGGTAGGACAAAAAAGCGCTAATGATAATGCAAAGAATACTCCTTATCCCATATTAGATGATCGTATTCGTGAAACTTATGCTGCTCAGTCAAATGCAACTAATATGCAAGCACTTTATGACAGTTATATCCGTGCTATCCGCTGGGCTAGTGACCGTATTGATAATGCTGGAGTAATCGGCTTTGTTTCTGGTTCTGGTTACATAGAAAAGTCTACAATGGACGGTTTACGAAAATCTTTAGCCAAAGAGTTTACGAGCATTTATGTACTTAATTTACGGGGAGATATTCGCAAAAATATGTTAAGCAATGGAACTGCTCAAGAAGGTGAGAATATTTTTGGTAATGGTAGTATGACGGGTATTGCCGTGACATTGTTTATCAAAAATCCTAATGTTTCTGCAGAGTGTAAAATTTATTATCATGATATTGGAGATTCTTTCACAAGAGAAAAAAAGCTTAAGACAATTAAGGACTTTGGTAGTATTAATGGCATTACACGGAGTGAACAAGGTTGGCGAATAATTACACCAGACGGGCATGGCGATTGGATAAATCAACGTGATGATAGTTTTAAGACGTTTCTAGCTTTAGGTGTTAAAAAAGGGCATGATAATAAGCTCTTTGAAACTTTTTCATATGGTGTTAAGAGCAATCGCGATGCTTGGGCATACAATTCAAGCCGTGAAGCTCTCGCAAAGAATATGAGTAATATGATTACTTTCTATAATAGTGAAGTAGAACGTTTTAATAATACCTACTCATACACTGACCGCAAGACACGTACCAATGCTGTAGATGATTTTGTAAATTCAGATGCTAAAAAAATAAGTTGGAGCCTTAATCTTAAAAAACAATTGGTAAAAGGCAATACCTTCGAATTTGGAGCAGTGTATCTTACTCAAAGTCTATGCCGTCCTTTTACACAACAATGGCTCTATTATAATAGTATCTTCAATGAAATGCTTCATCAAATTCCACGTATTTTTCCCATAGGACAAGCGGTTGAAAATAGAGTTATAAAAATTGCCGCTGTAGGAGCAAGAAGTGGTTTTTCTGTACTTATGTCTGAAGATTTGCCCAATCTTCACGCAATAGATACTAGTCAATGCTTTCCACGCTATATTTATGAAGACACTATGGTCTCAAAAGATAGAAACAAGAAACAAACTCATTTATTTACGAATTCTATAGAAAAAAGCATCAATGCTGATTTACAACGTCGTGATGCCATTACGGATGAAGGATTAGCCCATTTTCAAGCTGCTTACCCTAATGAAAAAATCACTAAAGATGATCTATTCTACTATGTTTACGGACTACTTCATTCGGAAGATTATCGCTCTCGTTATGCTGATAATCTCTCTAAGGAATTGCCTCGTATCCCTTGTGTAAAGAGTGCTGATGATTTTTGGAAATTTGTAACAGCGGGGCGTAAACTCGGTCATTTGCACGTGAATTATGAAGATGTAGAGCCTTATCCAGTGACCTTTAAAAAAGGTAATCCAAAATTAACAGACATCTCTAATCCAGAAAAGTTTTATTACGTGACTGAAATGAAATTCGCAAAAATAGGTAAAGAGAAAGATAAATCAACTGTTATTTATAACAGTAATATCATCATGACAGATATCCCTCTTGAAGCTTATGAGTATATCGTCAATGGTAAACCCGCTCTTGAATGGGTTATGGGGCGTCAATGTGTAAAGACTGATAAAAAGAGTGGTATTATTAATGATGCCAATCGTTATGCTGTTGAAACCGTTGGCAACCCTGCCTACCCTCTAGAGTTGTTTCAAAGGGTTATTACCGTAAGTTTAGAAACAATGAAAATCGTAAAAAACTTACCAAAATTGGAAATAAGAGAAACTGAATAACTTATAAAGCATGCTCACATAATGGGTATGATAAACGCATAAGGGGTATAGAGCTTATAACCATAATCTATACCTCTTTTGTTAAGTTTATTACATTTAATCTTTAAAAGGATAATTTATCATGCGTTATTCTAAAAAGAAATCATTTGCACTTTTAGATACTCTCATTTGGATTGCTTTAAGACTTATAAGAAATCCACTCTTAAACAGAATACGCTTCTTTTGGATTGCCTTTAAAAGATTATATCGCAATCTCAAATGATAGCTTTATAGCTTTCAAAAGCTTTGTTTAAAAAGAGTTATGTATATTCATTTTCTTATATTACTTATAGGTTTTGTCTGTTTTTAAAACCCCCAAAACACCGACAAAACCCTCTTAAATATATATTAAAGATTGTATTTATGTATTGTGTTTAATATAGATTGTTTATTTGAAAGATTAACTTATTGAAATATAATAACTTTTATTTTTGACTAAAAATATATATAAAGGGGGGGGTAAAAAGACCCCCCAAAACCCCCATAACCCCCTAAACTCATAACCATAATAGTCTTAATAGGATTTCTTATCATTATAAACTGTCTTTTGAAAATTCACTTAATATGTTTTAAAATAACTTTTTACTCTTATTATTTTTTAAGTATCAACCTTTAAATCTATAAATACGTCTTGATAGCATTTCTTATGATTATACCCCCTTTCTTTTGAAAGGCTTTAAAGGATCACATGCTTTTTTAAGACGTGTTTTAATCACTCACTAAAATCATAAGGTTATCTATTTAAATAAACTGATAAAAATTCATACAAGGGATTTTAATAACGTAATCAGTTTTTACTTTCATACGCTTTTCATAAAGCACATTTTAATCACTCACTAAAATGATTACTTTTGTCAGTTCAATTTACTGACACATAACTGACAAGTTTTAATCAACTCACATCATTGGTTATCTTTAAAGATTGTACTATTGATATGAGTTATGTTTTAAAGACATTAACCTATTGAAATATAATGTTTTTAATTTTTCTCATTAAAAAAAAATAATATAGGCTTTAAAAAGAACTGACAACACTGACAAGACTGACACGGTCTATTAAAAGCTATTTTGCTCATCTCTATAATTATCATTCTCTCTTTAGATGTTTTCATAACAGACTATAAATAACAATTATCCTATTTATCAACTAGTTGTATAACATCATCCAAGGTATAGGTTTTCATGAATCTTCCCCTGCATGGTCCTTAATTCTTTTACAGAGAAATTCATAAAAATTACTTGCGTAATACTGGGGATCGCTAGGTGGAAACTTAAGATAGAGCGGACACTCTCCATCTCGAAACTGAGTATAATCAAAGTAAAATGTCTCACCAAAATCAGTTCTACTCACAACAAGCTGTTCTGATGTCGCAAAACCATTTTTTATATCTGTTAAGTGATAATAAACAATATCACCAGCAGGAATACCTACATAATCCCCATAAATGCTAAATATTTCTTCACAACCAATTTCTCCTCCTCCGTAATTTTTTAAAAAACTCTTGTAGGAAGTTGTAAACTGCAAACCGAGAGTTTTTTCTGCTTTTTCAATTAGTACATCATCAACTCCATCATCAGCAGTACCAAAATCGATACTATCGCTATATTTATCAACTAGTACTGCAACATCAGCTAAGGTATAAGTTTTCACAAATCTTCCCCTGCGTGCTCTTTAATTCTTTTACAGAGCAATTCATAAAAATTACTGGCGTAATATTCAGAATCGCCCAATGGAATCTTGACGTAGAGTGGGCATTCACCATCCTGAAACTGAGTATAATCAAAGTAAAATGTCTCACCAAAATCAGTTCTACTGACAACAAGCTGTTCTAATGTCGCAAAACCATGTTTCCTATGATATAAGTTTTTATGCACAATATCACCAGCAGGATGATCCTCAAAACTTGCGTTATAAATGCTAAAAATTTCCTCATAACCAATTTCTCCTCCCTTATAATTTTTTAAAAAATCCTTATAAGAAGTTGTAAACTGTAAACCGAGAGCTTTCTCCGCCCTTTCAATCACGAGATCATCAACTGCATTATCTTTAGTACGAAAATGGATAATATCATCATCATATTTATCAACTTTATCAACTAATTCTATAACATCATCTAAGGTATAGGTTTTCATAGATGAATCTCAAAACGTGCGTGATAGACATTCCGTATTTCCTCACTATCAATTTCACCTCTTCCATAGTTTTTTCCAAAAACTCTTGTAAAAAGGTATAGGTTGCGGAGTGGGAGTGTGCTCAGTCTTTTCAATCGGTTGGTCACCTTCAGGTATCTCTTCTCCCACGCTTTCTTTAATTCTTTTGCAAAGGAATTCATAAAAATTACTGGCATAATATTCGCAATCTTCAGATGGAAGCCTGACATAAAGTGGGCATTCTCCATCCCTAAACTGCGTATAATCAAAATAAAAGGTTTCACCAAAATCTGTTCTGCTAACGAAAAGCTGCTCTGGTGTCACAAAACCACGTTCTCCATTGAGTAAGTTTCGGTAAACAATATCACCAGCAGGAATACCTTCCCCACACTCCTTATAAAGACTAAAGATTTCATCACCACCAATTTCTCCTCCTCCATATTTTTTTAAGAAAACTTTGTAAGAGGATGTGAATTGCAAACCCAAAGCTTTCTCCGCCTTTTCAATCTGTAAATCATCTGTTTCATTCTCTTCATCATCTTCACTACCCAAATTGATAATCTCATCATCATATTTATTCACTTTATCAATTAATACTGCAACATCAGCTAAGGTATAGGTTTTCATAGATGATCCTCAAAACGTGCGTTATAAAAGCTCCGTATTTCCTCACTATCAATTTCACCTCTTCCATAGTTTTTTCCAAAAACTCTTGTAAAAAGGGATAGGTTGCGGAGTAGGAGTGTTCTCAATCTTTTCAATTGGTTGGTCTCCATCAGGTATCTCTTCTCCCGCGTGTACTTTAATTCTTTTACAAAGGAACTCATAAAAATTACTCGCGTAATATTCGCAATTATCCAATGGAAACATAACATAGATTGGACATTCACCATCCCGAAACTGCGTATAATCAAAGTAAAAGGTTTCATCAAAATCAGCTTCACACACGATAAGCTGTTCTGCTGTCACAAAACCACGTTTTCTATCATTTAAGTTCTGAAAAACAATATCACCAGCAGGAATACCCATAGGATTATCATAAAGACTATAGATTTCTTCACCACCAATGTCCCCGCCTTTACAATGTTCTAAAAAACTCTTGTAAGACGATGTAAATTGTAAACCGAGAGCTTTCTCCGCCTTTTCAATCACGAGATCACCAACTGCATCATCTTCAGTACCAAAATTGATAATATCACCATTATATTTATCAACTAATTCTAAAACATCATCTAAGGTATAGGTTTTCATCAATTATTCTCCATAAATTATTCTATAAATCTCTGTTTTTTCTCTTTTCATCAACCGTAGAGTATTACTGCTGATGCTCCTGTCCCCATCTGTTAAAATCTAGACCTATAATGCCCCATTTCATATTGATTATTCCTCCTAAACTACTGTTTTTTTGTTCTCCATACCCATTACCAAGTTTATACCAATATTCCTCTCTCTGCTTCTCAAACTTTTTTCTATCTATGAGTGATTGATGTGTTTTTGGATTAGCATGAATAACAGAAGTATATTTTTTATGAAATTCATGGCTCATTTCTGCTAAGGGGCCATCAGGGGTTTGATTTAGGTGATGCAACTCAACAGACTTACCATCATATCCTATAGGTGCTCTTCTTGCTTTCATTCTATCAATATTAGTGCCCCACACTTTTTCCCCTTTTATCATCCAGTAAGAAATTCTGTTAGGATCAAACAGGTCGTCTCTCCGATAAACTGTGTAGGTCTGTCCAAATTTGCTATCGGTAAATTTAGTGGGTTTCTTTTTTAACCACTTCTTTTTTTCTTTAGCAGCGAGTTTAGTTAGTTCTTTCTTCGCCGCAAGTTTGTCAGGATCTCCTTGAGCGGCAAGTTTGGCAAGATTTTTCTTGGAAGCAAATTGGGCAAAATCTTTCCTAGCAATGAATTTAATCCAAGCCTTTTCGCCAAGCTTTATGGCTCCCTTGGCTGCTCCAGCAACTCCTGTCATTAGGGATGCTGTTTCAGTCAATAATTTTCCAAATTCAAGTCCAGCTTTAAAGGATCCACCAGCACCGGCTCGCTCATATTCCTCCTCCATTTTATTAATGCGATCTACATAGGACTGTCCAAGGGTCCGACCAATTGTTGCCAAAATCTCACCACTGCTGAAAAAATCTTTGAGCGCTTTCAAAGTCTCTTCGGGATGTGTGGCTATTTGCAAAAAACCATCAGCCGTATCGTATATTTCAGCCGGGACACCAGCTACCATACCTGCCGTAAAGCTTGCATTTTGCCCCCAACTAATAGCAGACCATTTCGCAATCACTTTTGCTTGACATAAAAGGTCAGGACACTCCTTTAATTCTTTCTCCATCTGAGCTTGTTGAGCACTGCTGAGGTAGTTATTTGCAGCGGCATTACCAGCGGCATCAGCGCCGGCATCAACATCGCCACCGGCAAGGGCAGCGGAAAATCCCCCCACAGCCCGTGCGACATCAATGGTGTGGTCTCTAAAGTCAGCAAACTC
>NZ_JAQITE010000054.1 GCF_028618595.1 Bartonella sp. AU18XJBT
TCGGTGGTGAGAACCGCAGATATGATCAATGATGCCATTTTGCGCGGGCATCTATGGGCTGTCGACCGCAATATCAAAAAAACCTACATGAGTGATGTCAGTGAAAGCGTCAATGCCTATTTGCGTGATTTAAAAGCACAAGGCGCCATTCTTGGTGGGCGTTGTACACCTGATCTAGAGTTGAATACAGCAAGCGCTATTGAAAGCGGCAGAGTCTATTTCAATGTCGAATTCACACCAACAACACCAGCAGAACACATCACATTCCGTTCACGCATTGTGAATGATTACTTAGAGGAGATTTTTTAATGGCTATCCCCGTTTTACCAAGAGTTTTGAAATATTTTAACATTTTTGTTGACGGCATTCCCTATCAAGCAAAATGTGAAAGCGTAACACTACCAAATTTGAGTTTGGTTGTTGAAAGTTATCGTGGCGGAGGCATGGATTCCTCCATTGAAGTTGACCTTGGTCTTGAAACTCTCATTCTCACCATGACCATTTCTGATTGCTCTCCAGAGTTGATGGCACTGTTGGGGCGCACTGATGTCAACATTTCATTACGCAGTTCAATGCAAGCGCAAGGCACACCCGCAGAAGGTGTTGTCATTACCATGAGAGGACTATGCAAAGGCTTTGAAATAGCAGAATGGCAACCGGGGAGCAAAGCAACATCCACAGCAACATTCACATTACAGTATTTCAAATATGTCCAGAAAGACGTTGAAATCGTTGAGATAGACGTCCTAAACCTCATCAGAAAATTTAATGGCGTCAATCAATTAGCAGATCATAGAGAAAACATAGGATTATGAAAATGACAGTACAAACAAGCATTACACATAAATTACTTGTACCGGTTACCTTTGAAGGAAAAGAACACACCGAAATCACCTTACGGCGCATCAAAGTAAAAGACATGCAAGCCATTGATAAAAAGGAAGGCACTGATCAGGTGGTAACTATGATCGCACGCCTTTCGGGATGGCCATATGAAGCTGTTGGGGAACTTGATGGCGGCGACATGGCAAATCTTGGAGAGATTTTGGAGTCTTTTACCAAACGGCGGGATACCTCGACTGGGAAACCGCCGCAAAACTCATAGCCGATATTGCCATTGTGTTCCATTGGTCCCTTTCAGACATGATGGAAATGGAACCACAAGAACTCATATTCTGGCGAAAACAAGCAGCAGAAAGGTATAAGACAAAATGAGTGAAAAAGTTGCTGATGCAAAGGTGAGATTATCTCTTGAAGATAAACTCACCGCACCTCTTAAACATCTTCAAAAAAAATTCGATACATTGTCAAAAACACTCTCACTGAGATTAAGTATTCCGCGCTTTTCTGCTGCTGTCAAAAACATGACGTCAAGTTTGAAAGGTGTTCAAAGTGCTCTTGGAGTGGCGGCAAGCCGTGCTTCGGTCTTTACTGGTGCTTTAGGGCTTGCTGGTGGTGGTCTTGTGGCAAGTGTGACCGCCGTTACCATGAAAACCATGCATCTGGGCGATAGTCTTTATCACGCATCACGCCATTTAAATATGAGTGTTGCATCACTTCAATTATGGGGTGATGCAGCCGATAATTCAGGCACTTCCGCCGAACTCTTTCAACAATCCTTAGCAACTTTAAATAGGCGTTCTGCGCAAGCCTATGCTGGACAAAAAAGAGGCATGATGGGCTTTGAAGCGCTTGGCATTTCTGTCAAAAACACTTCTGGAAAACTCAAATCCACTTCTGTCTTGTTGGAAGAAATTACCGACAAGATGAGTAAGATGAAAAATCAAGCACAAAGACAGCATATTGCTGCTCTGTTGTTTGGTGGTGATGGTAAAGAAATGGCTACCATGCTTGCACAAGGCATGGCTCCCATAAAAGAGCTCTTTGCAAAGGCGCGGAAAGGAAAATGGCTGATAGGTGCCGATGTTGCACGCTATGCAGCAGATTTAAGTGACAAAATGGGAGCCTTTAAGAAAAAAATAGGCGGTATCGCGAGCTTTATTGGCGCGCGTTTCATGCCCGTGATCAATGACATGATTGACGGTTTTTCTCGCCTGATTGATGAAAACCGCGACCTCATTCAAACAACCGTTGCGAGCTGGGCGAAAACCTTAAGAAAAGTCTTTAATGATTTGCTTAATCCTACCTCTGATTTAAGAAAAGGTATCAGTGATCTCACAGAGAGAATTAAAAGCTGGTTTTTCTGGCTAGAACCTCTAATTGGTGAAATAACCCTCTTTAAGGTAGGGCTTGTGGCACTTGGTTCCTTCATTTTTGGTCCACTCATTGCCGCATTAGCAGCCGTAGGAGCCGCATTTGTCACGCTTGGCTATGCAATCATGACCACACCTATCGGCTGGATACTTGGTGGTATCGCGGCACTTGTTGGAGCTGGATATCTGCTCTACAAAAATTGGGACAAAATCAATGGCTGGCTGCTTACATCACTAGCCATAGTAAGCGCAGTTTTTATCAGGCTTGCTTTCGCTCTTTCAGGACCAGTGCTTTCAGCCTTCACTTCCGTTGGTTCTAAAATTACCGGTCTGGCTGCAAATCTTGGAAAATCCCTGCTCTCAAAAATAATCGCAGCAGATAAAGCTTTTATTAGATTTTCTGCTACTCTGGGAAGATCACTGCTTTCAGCATTAGCCTCAGCTGCTTCTGCAGTTGCCAGTCTTGCTTTAACTCTTGTAGGGACACTGATTTCGGCAATAACTGCCGTTAGTTCTGCTTTTATATCGCTTGGTATCGCAATCATGACCACTCCTATCGGCTGGATAATGGCTGGTATTGCTGCCCTTGTTGGAGTTGGATATCTTCTCTACAAAAATTGGGATACGGTAGTAAGCTTCATAAGCAACTTATGGAATTCTTTTGCGAGCTTATGTAGTAACGTTTTCAATAACCTCTTGACGCTCTTTAAAAACTTTTCACCACTTTCTTGGATTTCGAAAAAAATCAATGAACTCATTGAATGGCTGTTTGGTGTCGATTTAATGGAAGTAGGCTCAAATCTTATTAATGGACTTTGGGACGGCATCAAAAGCAAATGGAATGCTCTGTCTGAATGGTTTAGCGGCATGATAAGCAAGTTAACCAGCTGGATGCCTAATTGGATGAAAGAAAAGTTAGGCTTTAATGTCTCAATCAATAAGACTTCAACGGAGACGATTAAAACCTTTACCAATGAAACCAATGCACGTGCAAAAAGAATGCTGGATACAGCAGTGGTTACAAATACCCCGCCTGAAAAACGCAAGAGTGGTTTTAATACAAGTGTCGTTGAAACAGGACAAATGCAGGCAACAAATAAAGTGGGTGCCTTTAAAGCTCCAAAGCCCATTACGGTTCATAAACCCGTTGAAGTAGACGCCCGTGTAACCATTACAAATCTCAATATTTCAGTACCAAATGGTCTCAAGGACGAAATCAGAGACGCTGTCAATCAAGCACTCGAACGCTATGCAAAACAGCAACGTTTAGCCATAGCCTCTAGCCTTTCGGATTAAATACCATGATGTTAGCTTTGGGTGGTTTTATTTTTTCCATTGAAACAGCAGCTTATCAAACACTTGATATGTCTTATGGAGTTCCATGGGTAGAGCAAGGGCGATTGGGGCGAAAAGCTGCTCTTCAATTGCCTGCTGTTGCAAATGCGGAATTTTCTTTAGCAGGCGTGATTTATCCAGATTTCAAAGGTGGTCACGGACAAATCGAATATTTGCGACAAATAGCGCATATGGGACCTCACATTCTTGTGACTGGTCAAGGCAAAATCTTAGGTAAGTTTGTCATTCTTTCTGTAGAGGAAAAGCAAAGTGTTTTTCATCATAACGGCACCCCCAAAAAACAAGAATTTACGATAAAGTTGAGAGAATATGGTGAAGACCTATGAGTGATCTTTATATGACCAAAGATGGTGATATGGTTGATGCCATTTGCTGGAAATACTATGCAAAGGGTCAACAAGCCCTTGCTGTTGAACGCGTCTATGCAGCTAATTTTGGGCTTGCAGACTATGGACCCATTTTAAAAGCAGGCATCACGATACTCTTACCAACCCTCCCCTATCCGAAAGCCACACCAGTAATCAGAATTTGGGGTAGCAAATCATGAAACCTTTTTGCATGGTTCTGGCAAATGGAGAAGACATCACAAAAACGCTCATGGACTATGTTTTATCGATTGAAATTACCGATGAAGCAGAAAACAAAAGTGATCGTATTACCATAGAGCTTGATGACCGTGCGCGTGACAGTGATAACGGCTTTCTTGATATTCCTCTTATCGGGACAGTCATTTCTGTAAAACTTGGCTATGAAGGCGGAAAAAACCGCGATATGGGAGCCTATCTGATAGACGAAATCTCTGTAAGCAGCCCACCACAAAGCTTAAGCGTGACAGGGCGCGCCGCATCAATGAACACGTCTTACAGAACCCCCAAAAGCCAATCCTATCACCAGCAAACCCTTGGCAGTATTGTTCAAGAGATAGCAGAGCGTAATGGCTATACGCCAAAGGTTGATCCTTCTCTTGCAAAAATCGTTGTGCGACACATTGACCAAACATCAGAAAGCGATATGGCTTTTGCTACACGCCTTGCAGAAGACTATGATGCGGTAGCAAAGCCCGTTGATGGCAAACTTGTGCTCGCCAAACGGGGTGAAGGCAAAGCCATTACCGGTGAAACACTCCCCGTTATTATTATCCATGAAAAACATTGCACCTCTTGGGATTTTAAATACAGTGCGCGTGATGAAGCAGGTGCAGCCAATGGCTTAGAAACAGATGTGGGAGACGACCAAAAAGCCGCGGCTGATGCACGAGAACCAGAAGAGATTGATGATGATGAAAACTTTATCCATATGGATGACAGTGACAAAGCACCATCATCATCTGAATCGGAAAAAGCAGAAACAACACCTGAGAAAGAAGAAGAAGACAAAGAGAAAAAAGGCGGTGTTCTCGCAACCTATCATGACTTACGCAGTGGTGAAAAAAAAGAAGTCAAAGTTGGTAATCCGCCGTTTCATGAACTCAAATACACCTACCATAACCAATCAGAGGCTGTTGCGGCCATTGCTGCTTATCGCAATAAATCATCACGCGGTAAGTCTTCTTTCTCATGTGATATCGGTGGTGATCCGTTTGTACAAGCAGAAGCAAAGCTTGTTCAAGAGCCCCCTTTCCGCCCCTATATTCCAGCAGAATGGCGCATCAAAAGTGTTAAGCACAAACTTGATAAAACGAGTGGTTACACCACAAAAATAGAGTGCGAACTTTTTGATAAAGCGCAAGAAGATGCGGCTGGAAACGTTGCAAACACAACACCAGACAAGGATGATACCCTTGATCCAAACGCCCCACCAGACGCATGCGACGAAGGCGAAGGCGTAATCCATATGGATGAAGAGGATACATGAATAAAGCTATCTTATCTAATGATGATAAAAAGCATATTCTTTTCCGAAAAAAGAAATCCAATTTTTATTTTACTATTCCTAAAAATACAGCCAAACAACGTTCAATCTCTAGCATTTCCTTTGCTTGAAGAGAGCCAAAAATGGAACTCATTTTGTCACATCTTACCGTCATAATCTTATCAATCATTACTTGCGAAGGTTTTTGCAAACCATTTTTAGCGTTTGGCTGAATCGTAATGCGGAGTAATGGTGCATCAACAAGTGTACTTGTAATTGGTAAAACCGTCATGCTGGTATGTTCACTAAATTGATTAGCTTGAATGATCAATGCGGGTCTTGGTTTACCAAAATCACCTTGTATCGCTATTGTTACCAGAGAACCACGCATCATTCTGTCCAACCATCAACATCCATTAAAGATTGGTCCATAAACAACTGCATAGATGTATTTTTTTTATCCATTTTTGCCACTACGCGACACTGACGGCGGCATTCTTCTGCAAAATACGGCTGGCGTGTATCTGGAACCCAAATCTGCATTAAGCGCAAACCTGCTTTTCTTTGTGCATTGCGATGTTTTTGAACACGTTCATTAACGTGCATTGTACCCATAATAAAATCTCCATTATGTTTCATGTAACGTATAACACAGAAAAAAGTTACATGAAACGAGATTTTTAATAATACGCAATAATTACAATTTTAGATTTTGACGCATCCCCGCCTTGTGTGGGGCTTTTTTTATGGAGAATCATATGCGAAAAATATCAAAAGAAGGACTTGCACTTATCAAACAATGGGAAGGTTTGCGTTTGAACGCCTATAAAGATGCCATTGGGGTATGGACAATAGGTTATGGACATACAAACAGTGCTGGAAAGCCTTTTATTTACGAAGGCATGACAATCACTGAAAAGCAAGCAGAAGAACTTCTTTGCCAAGACTTAAGACAATTTGAAAATGTCGTTGAACGTGCTGTTACAGTTTCATTAACGGATGAACAATTCGCAGCGTTAGTGTCCTTTTGTTATAATGTAGGAACAGATGCTTTTTGTAACTCGACACTGTTAAAAAAGCTCAATCAAGGTGAATATGAAGTTGTCCCTGCAGAGCTACAGAAATGGACCAAAGCAGGCGGTAAGCGTCTTGAAGGTCTCGCACACCGGCGTGCGGCAGAAACAGGCTTATGGGCAAAAGGGGCTTATGTTTCCTCCAATTATCAAACAGTAGAAACGCAAGCATCAACGGGGGTTTTCAAAGCCGAAGCCCTTGCACCAATTATTGGCTCTTTTTCTGGGCTTGGTGGTTTGTTAGCAGGAAATGGACCAATCCAATGGGCTTTGGCCACCATTATGGTTTTAGCCGCATGTGCTGGTATTTTCTTTGTTGCTAAACGCTTTCAGGAGCACCGCCTATGATCTTATGGATGAAAAGAAATCTGATGGTAACAGGCGCGGCTTTAGCCGCTTTTTTTATTGCATTAGCAAGAGCTTTTACTCTTGGGAAAAAAGCAGAGCAACAAAAGCAAACAGAAAAGGCTTTAAAAGCAGCCAAAACACGTCTGGAGGTGGAAAGTGAAGTTAATCAAAAAAGTGATGCTGATGTGCGTGCTGCTCTCTCTGATTGGTTGCGCGACAAATAAATATGCTTCTTCTTGTGTTGGCTGGTTGCCAATTTATTTAAGCCGGCAAGATTTGAACGCCATCAGTTCAAACTTAGCAAGAGAGATCTTAAAGCACAATAATCTAGGTGAACGCGTATGTGGGTGGAAACATGG
>NZ_JAQITE010000055.1 GCF_028618595.1 Bartonella sp. AU18XJBT
TAGCAAAAGAAAAGATTGCTCTGGAAAAGTTACGCGAAACAACTGTTGATCGAGAAGAAGTGAGAAAAGAAGCATGGCACTTTGGAAGAGCGCATCGAGATACAATGCTCAATTTTGCCTATCGCTTTGGTGCTGAAATTGCGGCGCAAGTGGGATGTGATGCTGCGAGCCTTATTGGAGCTATCGATCATCATATGCGCAAAGCTTTAATGGAAAATGTCGTTCCTGTCTCTTTTCACGATCCCAATATTTTAGAAGAGAATCCAGAACATGATAAGTAATGCTTCGCCCTCATCCTCTGGTGCTGGGCTCTTTTTTTGCTATGCGAATGAAGGACGCCATCCTGACCCGCCTTATACTGTTTCTAAGTGGGCTGATAAAAATCGTTATTTAAGCACAGTTACGAGTGCAGAGCCTGGGTTATGGAGGACTATACGCACCCCTTATTTACGAGAGATCATGGATAATCTTTCTGTTTATGATCCGACTGAAACAACGGTTGTGATGAAGGGGGCTCAGGTTGGAATGTCGGAAGCAGCGTTGAACTTTTGTGGTTATGCCATTCATCATAGTCCAGGACCAGCACTGTATGTGATGCCGACAGTTGAGACCGCTAAGAAACTGTCAAAGTCTCGTCTTGATCCGATGATTTCAGCTAGCCCTGCTTTAAGTGAACGCATTGCCCCTGCTCGTACACGAGACAGTGGAAATACAATGTTTTCAAAGGAATTTTATGGGGGAACATTGATGATTACAGGAGCAAATAGTGCTGCTGGATTGCGTTCTTCTCCTATTCGCTATTTGGTTTTGGATGAAGTCGATGCTTACCCATTGAATGTCGATAATGAAGGCGATCCTGTAACAATTGCTGAAAAACGAACCTCTGCTTTTATTCAACGTAAAATTTTTAAATTGTCCACGCCGACACACCGTGACACAAGCCGTATAGCCAAGGATTTCGTGCTTGGTGATCAAAGATATTACAATGTTCCTTGTGATGCGTGTGGTACGCTACAACCGATTGTTTGGTCACAAATCAAGTGGCAAAAAGGCGCCCCCGAAAAAGCTGTGTTTGTTTGTGCCCATTGTGGTCATGAACATGCCGAACATCGTAAGTCCACCTTAATGGCAGAAGAAAACGGTGCTTGCTGGATCGCAACACAGGAGTCAAGTAAGCCTCGTCTGCGTTCTTACCATATTTCAGCGCTTTATTCGCCATGGCTGACTTGGGGCGATTGTGCGCGCGAATTTTTAAGAGCCAAAGAAGACCCTGCTCTTTTGCAAGTTTTTATTAACACAGTGCTTGGAGAGCCATGGGAAGACAGAACAGGCGAAGTTGTTGACCCTGATAGCCTCTATGCAAAACGTGAAGATTATTCCCTTGCACCAGAACAAGCCGTGTTGTTGACAGCGGGCATTGATGTGCAAAATGACCGGTTAGAGCTTGAAGTGGTGGGATGGGGACGCAGTGAAGAAAGCTGGCATATTGATTATCACGTCATTCCTGGTGACCCCTCTTCTTTTGAAGTATGGGACCAATTGGATGAATATCTTACAAGACGCTGGCCGCATCTAGGTTACAAAGACGGCATCAAGATAACGGCTGCTTGTATTGATACCGGTGGTGGACACACACAGGCGGTTTATAATTATGTGCGCCCCCGTGAGGGACGACGTATCTGGGGCATTAAGGGACAAGCTGGCTGGCGTGCGGTATGGCCACGCCGTCCAAGTAGAAACAACAAAGGACAGATCAATCTCTATATTGTTGGTGTTGATGCAGCAAAAGATATTATCACGGCACGGTTTAAAAAATCTGGTCCTGAAGCATCGGGGGCTGGTGCAACACACTTTCACAAAAACCTTGATCGGGAATATTTTGACCAGCTAACCGCTGAAAGAAAAGTCATCAAATATTTTAAAGGCTTTAAGCGTATTGAATGGCAAAAAAGCGAAAAGGCAAGAAATGAAGCCTTGGACTGTAGGGTCTACGCTTATGCAGCTTTACAAGGTCTGATTTCGGCAGGAATAAACCTTAATCGAGAAGTCGATATCTTAGAAGAGCGTTTGGAAAAACTTAAAATTGAGGGCTCTTTAGAGCAGCCAACACCAAGACATGCCCCCTCTCCTTCTCCAAGAAGATCTCAGACAGCACAACCTCAAAGGAAACAATCCAGAACGGTGATGAATCCTTATATGCAAGGGGATTGGAGGTAATTTATGGATACAGACTTGAACCAAGTAAACAGCAAAACTGACAGACTGGAAAGTTTAAAAAAGCGGCGTGAACAAATTGAAGAAGCTCTTTATTCGGGAGCACAATCGGTGCGCCATGGCGATAAGCAAGTCAGCAACCGCTCTGTTGAGGAACTGCGCAGAGCGCTTGAGATGCTGAACACACAAATAGCCAACCTTGAAGGACGCAAGCGTTCACGCGTTTTCTATTTTAATATATCACGAGGCTATTAATGGCTGGTTTTATCAATAAACTCACAGGCTTTTTTACAATTTCTCGTCAACACAACCCCCATTTTGAAGCCGCAAGCAAAAGCCGCCGTATGGGTGGTTTTGACCCCGCAAAAAAACATATTAATAAAGCCATTGAGGAATGCGGTGATACCATTGTTGCCCGTTCAAGATGGCTTTATGACAATGAAGCTCTTTATGGGTCTGCAACAGAAGAATGGGTCTCTGCGGCTGTAAGTGATGGGATTAAACCCTATCCTCGTATTGAAGGTTTTCAAGAAGAAAAGAAAAAGCTTTTAGACTTATGGTGGCAATGGGTTGATGAAGCCGATTATGATGAAGATGCCAATTTTTATGGACTTCAAGCAACCATTGCACGAGAGGTCTTTTTAACTGGAGAATGCTTTGTAAGACTACACTATGTCGACCTCTACGGGCGCTCTGGTGTACCGCTTCAATTACAAGTTTATCCAACCGAAATGCTAGACCTTTCCTACAATGGACCGGCTGAGATTGAAGGCAATTACATTCGTATGGGAATTGAATTTAATGCCAGTGGTAAGCGTGTTGCTTATCATTTTTGGAAACATCACCCCTATGATGATTGTTCTGCAAGGATAGTCTTTGAGAGTCAAGAGCGCATACGTGTCCCTGCTGAAATGGTCCTGCATATCAAAGAGCGCCGTATTGCCGGACAATTGCGCGGTTCACCCAAAATAACGCGCTGTATGACAAAGATCTTTCAACTCGAATCCTATGACGACGCAGAACTCGATAGAAAAAGGACGGCGGCTCTTTTCGCGGCGTTTGTCAAGGACAATTCACCAAACGTCGAAAAATTATCCGATAATCGTGATAAAAACAACGTTGAAGAAGAATACAAAGCACCTGTCATTGCGCCCGGTGCATCTCTTTATTTAGGAGAGAATAAAGAGGTTACATTCTCAAATCCTGTTGAGGTTGGTGGCTCTTATGAGGCTTTTCAATTTCGCAATATCTTGAAAATTTGTGCAGCACTTAATATGCCTTATGCCGTTGTGACAGGAGACGTTACGCGGGGGAATTTTTCAAATGTGCGCACCTCCATCATTCAGTTTAGACGGCATGTTAAACAATGGCGTGAACATATCATTGCTTTTCAGTTTAATCGCATTATATGGGAGCGCTTTGTTGAAATGGCGGTTCTTTCTGGATGCATCAATTTGCCAGGGTGGGAAGAAAATCCCTTGCCATGGGTTCAATGTGAAAGCTTTGCACCCCCGCTTGAAATGATTGACCCAAACAAGGATATCTCAGCGGAAAAAGAAGAAATCCGTGCAGGCTTGAAAACACGACGTATGGCTCTTGCCGAGCGCGGCTTTGATATCGACAGCATTCATGCCGAAATGCAAGAAGAACACACAGATGCTCGTGCGCGTGGTTTATCTTTTGACACCGATATGGCGGCACCGGCTGGTAGCAATCACGTAATTGATACCGCAGATTCAGAGACTTCTGACACTTATGAAAGCAACCAAGGCAGTGAGGCACATACAAATGGTGAATAATCTCGACATGCCGTTTTTGGCATCACGGCTTTTTGGTGTTCCTCATATGCTTGCCTCGACAAAACTTGATGTCATTCTCAATGCTCTTGCACCACGCCTTTTTGAAGGAGAAAAGTTTGCCACTGGGGCATTTGGACAAGGGGATACAGAAGCTTTCAGACCCCCTGAAACTTATGTAGTACAAAACAATATTGCCATCATACCAGTTCATGGCACGCTTGTGCGCCGTGGTGCATGGCTTGGGGCTTTATCGGGATTAACCTCTTATGAAGGTTTGGGGGCTTCTTTTCGTGAAGCCATTGCACAACCTGATGTTCGCGCTGTTTTACTGGATATTGACAGCGGCGGTGGAGAAGCGGGCGGTGTGTTTGATCTTGTGGAAGAGTTTCAAGCACTCTCAAAACAATACGAAAAGCCCATTTGGGCGCATGCCAATGAGTTTGCCTGTTCAGCAGCTTATGCCATTGCTTGTTCTGCTTCTCAAATATGGGTTGCTCGCACGGGTGTTGTGGGCTCGATTGGTGTCGTTTGCGCCCATCTTGACCAATCCCGTGCAGATGAAAAACACGGGCATAAATGGACCTTTGTCTTTGAAGGTGATCACAAAGTTCATGGCAACCCTCATGAACCCTTGAGCGATACAGCACAGATAAAAATGCAAGCCGATTGCGCCCTGCTCTACGAGATGTTTGTCGATTTGGTGGCGCAAAACAGACGCCTAAATGCTGATGCAATTCGTGACACAAAAGCAGAAACTTTTATAGGCACCCAAGCTATTGCGCTTGGATTAGCAGATGTGCAAGGCACCCTTGCGCAAGCTTTGGAAGCCTTAACGGATTCCATATCACAAAACCCAACATCAACAACAAAAGAAGGACAAAACACATGGCACGCACACAATACCGCGCTGAGGAAGAGGATGACGAAAAGATTGTCGACATCATCAATGACGAGGAAGAGGACGAAGACGATAATGACGTCGACAAAAACGCCGAAATCTTTGACGACGAAGAAAACGAAGATGAGGACGAAGACAATGAGGACAATGAAAACAAGCGCGAAGATATGAAAGCCGTGCTTGAAAAAGAAAGAAAGCGCGCAAAAGCACTGACCAACCTTGAAAGGCAAGCAAAGCAATTAGGCGTTTCTTTTGACGCAGCAAAAGCTATTCAAAACGGTATGAGTCTCGAAAAAGCACGCCAGTGTGTGTTGACGGCTGCTAGCTCTCAAAGCGCGTCTTTAAAAGTCTCGCCTTATACCCCTCATAGTGATGGGACAAGCAAGGCAAAGATTCACGCAAAATGGGAAGCAGCTTGGAGGGCAGTGAAATGAATATTGTTTATGAAGACGTACGCAATGGCGCTTATCTTGGACCCTACGACCCCGATATGTCAAACGAAGAAGTGGTGTTTGCATCAGGAGCATTCATTGAAGCGGGAACTGTCATGGGAAAGATAACCTCATCAGAAAAATATATCCCCCTTAATCCAGCAGCAACAGATGGCAGCCAAACACCGGCAGGGATTTCTTTTGCCACTGTTGACGCAACAGGCGCCGATCAACGCGCCGTGATTACAGCACGCTTATGCACTGTGAAAGCTTCTGAACTGCTATGGCCAGACGCCATCACAGATGAGCAAAAGAACGCGGCCATTCAGTCTTTCGAAGACAAAAACAACATTCTATTGCGATAGGAGAATGCACACATGGATATGAATTTTTTTAAACATGATGCTTTCTCAAGCATCACAATGATGAAAGCCATTGAAAACTATGAGTTTCAACCTGGTCTTGTAAGCTCTCTTAATCTTTTTGAGGAAGTTGAAACCAGTACCACAGTGGTTGGTATTGAACGGCGTGATAATACATTTTCGCTTATTCAAACCAGTGAACGCGGCGCACCTTTGGCAGAAGGTGATAGAGAGGGTCGTAATCTTCGGTTTTTCAAAACAACACGGATTGCCAAAAGTGATACCGTAAAATCAGAAGAAATCCAGAACCGTCGTGAATTTGGCACAGAAGATCAACTCGAGACAGCAATGAAATATATTGCTAGAAAACAAAAGAAACTGATTTCTGAAATCGAATTGACATGGGAAAATATGCAGCTTGGCGCTGTTCAAGGTGTTGTCCTTGATGCTGATGGCTCTGTCATTGTTGACTGGTACAAAGAATGGGAAATCACCCCCCCAAAGCCCATTGACTTTAAACTGAATAATGAGACAACCAATGTTGCTGACAATGTTGATCGGGTCATTATGAGGATGATTGAGGCTTCAAAAGGAGCATTTTCTGATCGTTCGCGGATTATTGGGCTTTGTGGAAATGAATTCTTTTCCAAGTTGAAAAACCATAAAACAATTCGTGAGACCTATCTCAACACAGCCTTAGCACAAACACTCAATAGCGCCGGAGGTGTTGCAACACCAAGCGCAATTGGCGCGGGAAGCTTTGGCAGTTTTGACTTTGCAGGTGTCACTTTCATTAATTACCGGAGTATCCACAACTATAATGTGAGTGCGAAGGCTGGAACAAAGCGTGCCATAGGCATTAAGCCTGATGAATGTCAATTCTTTCCTGTTGATGCGCCTGGTGTATTCCAAAAAACCTTTTCCCCTGGTGAAAGCTTGGATTTTGCCAACACGGTTGGAAAACCTCTCTACACCATGCTGATCGTCGACCACGACCGTAATGCATGGGTAAAACCGGAGGTCTATAGCTATCCGCTTTACATCTGTACACGCCCAGAAATGCTGTTTAAAGCCGTGATTGGAGCGAAATAACATGCGTTGGCACGGGCTGCTCAACAAAATGGTTAAAGATGTACGCAACACCTTTGGGCAGCCCATCATCTACACGCGAAAGGACAACCAGCAATCTTTTCGTATCACAGCGATTTACACCATTAA
>NZ_JAQITE010000056.1 GCF_028618595.1 Bartonella sp. AU18XJBT
AAAAAAGGATTTTATTTTTTCAGAGCTTGAGGTGCGAATAAATTGAGATTTCCGCATAAAGCAAACATGGAAAAATTGTGATTTATGGATAATGTCTTTTATCAGATAAGAGGATGAGAGGATGATACAAGGGCATTTCTTTCAATGTCATAACGTAAATCAATAAACAATAAAACGCCAATACCATTCTCAAATTGATTGACTATCATGAGTTGCATGGTCTTTCGCCGAAAGAGTGCAACCTTGAAGATTTAAGACATTTATAAAATCGTGTACAGAAATTGAAGTTCCCATAATATTATAAAAAGTTGGTGTTCTTCCTTTCAGGTGTAAGGTATGGCCATGATAGCCACAATCGCATGATTGATCCTATGCAATATGAACAACATCGCTTGTGGCTTGTTCGAGTAATGGTGCGTCTTCAGGATAAAAAAACAAAGACAATTAATTCATCATTTTCAGGATTTGATTTTACTTGAATGTGATCATAAAGATGATAAATATCACCATTAATCTCGGAACACTGGAAACCTATTGGACTAGTTTCTTTTGTGGTAAAGCTAAGAGGCTTAATATGCAATTCAGGGATTTAAGTCTTTTATTTTCAAGATAGATTTAAGCTTGAAAGGTTTCTCCAAGATAGAATAGGTTTTTTAGACATTTTAATTTTTGCTTCCGAGATATCGTAATAAGTTTATCCGCAAAACTTGGCAGGTATATGATGGTATCGATAGAGAATTCTTCGATAGCTGAACTCAGAGTTTCAGGATCAACCATAGAGGCAAATGGATAATATGTTACTTTGAGAAGGCGACAAATTTCATGTGCAAATAAAAAACACCCCACAATCCTCCAGCTGTGAGGCAATTGGCAATAGAGTTTGCAGAGCAATCTTTAAAGACCGTTTCGAGTTTTTTTGCCGCAGAGTGTGTTACAGACTCATAATTGAGCCATTTATGGCGAAGTGTTTTGGGCATCCTTGTTGTGCTATTGGTTTTCAAAAATTATATGTGACATGGAAGTTCCTTATTTTTTAGTTTGCATGAGACAAAGGCAAAAGACAAAGGCGGAGACACCAACAATCATGCAAAAAAGCAAAGCGATATGATTGTTGAAATAGCTGATGATCCATCCACTTGTCCATGAGCCTATAGCTTGGCCAATATTTGAAATAACAAGAATATAACTAAAAAGAACACTGGCAGAGAGGGACGCCGTTGTTTTCTCTGCTTGATAGTATATTTCTGGAATCATAACAGATTCATAGACACTGTAGGCAATTAATGCAGTCATAGCGGTAAAGGCGCCACCCATGAGGAAAAATGCGGCGAAACTTCCCATAAGCCATAATAGGTAGAAAGTTGATTTATCAGAAAGGCTGAGATGTTTATTGATTATTCCTTGTCAGATACAAATACTGATGCCAACAATTGAAAAGAAAATCCCACTATAAGGGGCGAGATTGCTGTCAAATTTATTGAGAAGTGTTGTGGTGGTGATGAAAATTCCCATGAGGAACGCACAGAGCAAAGCCGCGACCAACAAATAAGCAATAGAACGATTATGTATTATTGTTTTTAAAGAAAAAAGAAGAGTTTTTTTGTTTTTTCGTTCTTTTCAAGAGATAATGTTTTATGGGGGTAGTGATAAACAATTTGAATGGATAAAACACAAAGATACAAACTAATAAATGCAAAAAAAGCCATCAAAAAAACTGATGCATTGTATTTTATAGCACTCGTTGCAACGAGAGGGGCTATAACGACAGCAGCGTTTTGAAAAAAAGAATAGAGAGTTAATGCGCGTTTAAGAGTACTTCCATTGAGATGTTCTGATAAAATTTCTCTCAAAAATGGCTTTGAAATTGCTTTCGAAAAAGCCATTAAGGTAAAAAAGATCAACCATGCGGAAGGCATGAGCGATAGGATAATACACAGGAAAGCAATACTCCTTAAAATAAAGGCGGTAGCCATTAAGAGTTTACGCGAAAATCTTTCTAATAAACCCGTTGTGGTTATCATGAGAATGCTTTCAAGGATTAGTGATCCAGCGAGATAAAACGCAACATTTCCAGCTGTTATGAGAGTAGAGTTTCCAAGTAAAGGGAGTACAAAGAAAAAGGAAAATTCAGAAAGAAAAACTGCGCTATAGATAAAAAAAGTTATTTTATTTTTGCCCATGGAATTTCCATAGAAGTGTCGTTAAATGATCAAATGCATTTTGTTGTATCTCTTGAGGAAGTCTTAAGAGCCCTGTTTCCGCTGTACACATTTCGTTGAAATAGTATCTTTCTTGATTTACCGGACAGTCCACTGCAAGAATATTATTTTTTGTTTTTCTACGATGTTTTTAGAAATATCGAGCATGATCTGGATTGAGAAACAACACTATACCTTGATGTTTGTGCAACAATCGTCAGGTCATTGAGACTTTAATCCCCATATCCTCTCCTGATGGTTTTGACTGTTTCTAATCGTATTTGATAACCAACTGATACCCCGCATTCTTGCTTCTTCTCATTGCATCTCTTGCGAAGAGAGGACGCTAATCTCATCTCCATAGATTGTCAACATATGAGTGGGATGAATGATTTTATAACCTTTTAATAAAATTATATTTTTTAGTGGAAGTTTATTCATTCTCTTGAAATAGAGAAGAAAAACGATAGCGTTCGCTAACATTTTTCAATTCTCTTTTAGCGCATGCGTTGATATTTTCCTCCATGGCGTTGTAAAAAACCCCTCTCAACAAGAGTGCGTCGTAATCGGGCAAAGTCTACCGTAAAGAGATTGCATATCTTGGAAACTTCCGTTTCGCTATAGATTTTTTCCTTTTGAAAGGCTTCACCAATTTTTGATAGCATCTCTTCTGTTTCTAAATGGCGGTCGCTTAAATTTTCCCTATTCCGCTCATGTTTATTTCCTAGCATTTTCCACGGTGTCTCTTCGGTTTGAAATCCTTCTGTTGTGTTGTGAATAAGTCCGAGGTTCAAAAGGCGATTGATGGATTTATGAATGGTTTTGGCATCTGAATCGACATGTTTGAGGACTTCGGAAAGATTTTTTGCGCCAAGGATAATGGCGGCGTAAACAGCGCGCAGTGTCGGTGAGGTCATAGCAGAGATCAGTGAATTGCGGGTATTGCTTTTGTGTAGTGTTTCTTTTCCCATGGGCAAAAGATCATTGCGAATGGGCAGTTCATTGATCTCTATGAGTTCTGCTTGGAGCGATTGTGCGCGTACAATTTGTTCGGCAGGGGTGCGTTTGCGAATAATCCCCAGACCACTTTGGCGATATTTGTGGTTTTCGGGGAGGGTTAAAGCCTCATAGGAGCCATCAAGCCGATAGAGGATTTCTTCCCAGATAGGAGTTCTGACACGTCGCACCCGCTGTGCCCCATTGAGAGCAATTGTTGTTGTCATGGTTGGTTCATGCAAACAAAGATAACCACCAGTGGTGATGTGTTCCCAAAGGGTTATAACAAATCGTACATCATCTGCGGGCGTTCCAGCATCAAGCCAAGCAAAATCTATTGGTCCCCAAGATTTGAGTGTTTCATCATCGAGAGAGAAGAAATTCTCATGAATAAATGTTACCATGTTTTTTTCAATACCGTCTTGAAGCAGTTTTTGCCATGCTTCTTCGGCTGATTGGCCTTCTGCTGAAAAATCATCAATGGTGATAAGTCGAGGTTCGTAATTTTCAGGAATCCCTGAAGGATCAAGTAAAGCTGTACGTTCTTCCCAAGTGGAGGATTCTAAAAGTTTTTTATCTTGTTGCCATGCTTGTTTTGCTTTTTGCAGTGCTTTAGCAATCAAGCGCGTACTATCCCCCGCACCGATTTCAATGACTGTGCGTGGTCTTGCCATTTGAATGAGCGTGTAAAGAAGTTCAATACTGTTTTCTGTTCCCATACCGGGTCTTATCAGAGCCATCTTTTGATCCTTATCCTTTTATTAAGCGCAGCATTCCTGCTTTGATGAAAAATGTTGTTGTTTGTTCTATGGGGTGTTGAAGATGCATTTCTGTTGTGGCTTTTTGTAAGAGAGGTTTGGTTTTTTCATTCAGCCGGATTGTGCGCCCATTGAGTTGATTAATGGCAAGGGTACCAAGAGAAGAATTAACAATACGGCATGTTGGTTCACGTAAAAGAGCGGTTGCATGATTTGGTGAAAAGGCTTTTTGATCTGTTTGAATGAGACCGTGTCGCAATAGTGATATTAAAAGACTGTTCACCTCAAAAAGGTAACCATTGAGTTTGATTTCTTTCAAGGATTGAACAGAACAGCCCTCATGAAGTGCTGCAAATGTTGGCAAATCAAATCCAGCAAAAGCACAGCTTTTTGTGGAAACAACAGTGATAGGCTGAACTTGGCGTTTGCCAATGAGTGCCGGTTTATTTTTTATGATTTGTATATTCTTTGCCCATTGAACGTGTGCTAGGGGGGCTAATGTACGTGGGTAAACGGCAAAAGAATTGATTGCTATGGGTGGTGTGGGTTTTTGTAAGGCAAGGATGTGGATGTTTTCATTCAAGTCATGTTGCATATAGTCTGCCAGTTGCCACACATAACCACCTGTTCCATGGTAAAAATTTAAGCCTATAGGATCTTGTTGCATGACGTTATCGTTTTTTTTGCTTTAAAATATCAAGTTTTGGGGAGGGGTGTTCGTTGCTCTACATTAAAGAGTGGTTTATCAAAGTCCTATTGGGTTGGTATGGGGTTGCATGGGATACAACGATTTGATAGGGATTTTATTAGGATTTGATAGGGCGGTGATTGTCATGTCCTTTTGGGGTGTATGGTTTGCTTGAGAAAAACGCCTCGTCCACTAACCATTCTCAAATTCTCTCTGTTCCTTTTTTTGTACGGCACCGTTCACAATAAAACCTAATATGCCTGCGATCATTGTGGCGATGCCGATGATAAGGAGTGTGCTTTGGGTGTGGTGCACTTTTACAAAACCGGCTCCTAGAAAGCCAAGGCATACGGATGTCTGTATGATGAAGATATAGGCAGGCATTTGACTGTTTCGTTGTTCTTTGGGGATGGCTTTCATCATAAAACTTGCCATTAAGGCATTTTGCACACCATTGGCACTCCCAAGGATGAAAAATGATAGCATCATCAGCCATGTGAAGTTTGTTAAGGAAAAACAGAAAATTGCAAAGCCAATGGTTGCGGCAGCTAGTGATGCTCCAGCGGCATTGCCAAAATGGTGGAAAAGATTGGAGAAGCAGAGTGGACCAACCACTAAGCCTAGGCTTAGCATACTTGTGATCACCCCATAGGTTTCAGCACTTAAGTTCAGCTCGGTGCGGATGCGGACAATCGACAAGACGTTGAGAGCAGAGGTGAGGATAATAGTGATGATGAGGGGCGCAAGAGCATAGACGACATTTTTTTTGCGCAAGAGACCCGCTAAATCTAGTCCTTTTTTGGTTTGCTGCGATGTATCTGTCTTTTGTGTATGAATTTTTAAACTTTTAAAACAGAAGAGAGTGATAAAGGTAGCACAAAGAACCATGATTGATAATGCAAAGAGTCCTTTTTGTCCGTTTGATATTCCATACAATACACCTCCTAGCAGTGGTCCGGCAATATAGCCAAGATTACGCACTGTTTGGATAATGCGATTGATACGGTCTAATTGCTGTTCATTTTGTGCGAAGTCAGGTACCGCAACAAGAATAGCAGACCAAAAGATTGAACCAGCACAGCCTAGTGCGAAAGAAAGGGCAATATAAAGCCAAAACTGGTTGGCGATTGCAGCTGTGGCTATGAAAAGCGCTTCAAACCAATAAAACAACAGTGACTGTGTGTACTGGTTGGAAGTGATGCAAAAGACGTGGTGCAATGGGTCCGGCACAAATCGCCCCGATAAGCCCTGCAAAAAGCAGCATTGAAATAGAAGTTGTGCTTTCTGCTAAGTGTAAAGCAAATGTGACTTGAGCCGTTTCATCGGCAAAGCTGCTAAGAGACAAAACGAACAAAAGTTCCATATGAGCGAAAATAATGGATTTTTTCTTTATCACAATGCTCCTCCCCAAGAGACTAAAGGTATATTTTCTTCTGCGTGTTTATGGGTTATCCCGCGCTTTGTCTAGTTTTTCTTGATGATCAGTTGAGAAAGGAAGTTTTCAGAGCTCTCTTTAAAATAAGCACAATGCCTATTTTCAGTGATGAGCAGCTCCTTATGTTTTTTGAAAGGGGAATATTGAAGGATTATGGGCTGGCGAAGTTGTCTGATATGAGAGATATGATACAAAAGGGTAATCAGAAAATTTCACAAAAAAGCTGCACTATGCATGCAGCTTTTTATGTGTTTGCTTTAGAGGTAGAGGTTTTAAAGTATGAAAGTATCCTTACGGCTTCTGTAACCATAATATCCAAACACACTGGAAA
>NZ_JAQITE010000057.1 GCF_028618595.1 Bartonella sp. AU18XJBT
CGTGAGTCACGGCGTTTTCTCATCAAACAAGGGCAAAGTTCAGTTGTAGCAGAACTGAATTTACGCGGCTTTGATGATGAAATAGCCATTTTAAGCGGCACCACCAAGAATATTGAACTCCTAGAGACCATTATGGATGAAGTTGGACAATCTCCAGAAAAATGGCTTCCTATTTTTCAAGAAAGGTCAAAACAATGAAAAAACTTTTATTGGCAACAGCCGTCTGTGCAGCTTCATTTGGCTTTCAAACAAATGCCTTTGCTATCGTGGTATTTGATCCCACAGCTGTTGGACAAATAATGAAACAAGTCCAGCAAGGCACACAACAGCTTGGCAAATTGCAAGAACAAATTCAACAAGGCAAACAACAGCTTGAGCAATTAAAGAGCCAACTCGATCAAGCAAAACAATTATATAACTCTTTAAATGTCAAGCCTGACATCTCGGGATTGAAAGAAATGTTTAACAAGCAAGGGAGCAGTGGCGCCCTCCCTTCTGACTTTAACCACTTTCAACAATCGATGGGCAGCGGCGGTGGCAGTGGCGGCGGGAGCAGCAGCAAAAACGCGCAAAAATGGCAAGAAGAACTTAAATACAAAGAGCCCTCAGGCGGAGCAGATTCAAAAGAGGCAGTTGATGCTTTTTACGCACAGGAAGTGAAAAAAGCCGAACAGCGCGTAGTAGGACAAGCAGCAAAAGGCCAAGATGTCTACGAAGAAGCCAGTGAAACACAAAAAACCATTAACAAGCTGCTTGACGAACTTGGAAGTACTGAAGATGCGGGTAAAATTCAAGGCATTCAAGCGCAATTATCAGCGATACAAGCAAAACTCCAAACACAAGTCCTTCAAATGCAAGCCGCCGCAATGATTCAACAAGCGGAATACAAAGCTGCCGAACAACGAGCTTACGAAGAATTTGCAGCGCGATATGCAGATTATGCCAAAAAACTGCGTGGTCAATAAAGAGTAAAAAAGAGGGGCTTGAACATGAACAAGATCATCATAGCAACATTGCTACTTTGCACAGGGCTCATCACAGCTGGATGTGAAAAAACCTACAGCGTAGAAGAATTTAAAAAAGATCACAAATTATACGAAAAATGGAAAATGAAATGTATGACATCAGGGGATCTCGATTCGCAAAATTGTAAAAACGCAGAGCAAGCTTATCGTGAGAGTCTTCCAACATGGGGATGGGGGAGAACTGGCTCTACAAATGACGATAAACAAGAATCTGAAAAGAAACAGGACAATCATTAATCATGAATAAAGTTCTCATAACAACATTGCTGCTTTGCACAGGGCTCATCACAGCTGGATGTGAAAAAACCTATAGCGTCGCAGAATTTAAAAAAGATAAAAATTTACGCTTAGAGTGGGATGCTAAATGTGGATTTGCAGGAACTTCAAAAAATTGTGAAAACATGCGGTTAGCATTTTTAGAACTTCAGAAAGAATATGAAGCAAAAGCAGCAGAAAGAAGCCGTAAAGCAGCAGAGGAGTATAGGAAAGGTATAGATGAACTTATGGCTAAACAAAAAGCTGAACATGAAAAATGGAAAGCTGAACAAAAAGCAAAAGAACAAGCCAAGAGAGAAGCAGAAGAGCGCGCTAAAGCTAAACAACAACAACAGGACAATCATTAATCATGAATAAAGTTCTCATAACAACATTGCTACTTTGCACTGGAATTATCGCTGCTGGATGTGAAAAAACCTATAGCGTCGCTGAATTTAAAAAAGATGAAAAATTACGCCTAGAGTGGGATGCTAGATGTGGATTTGCAGGAACTTCAAAAAATTGTGAAAACATGCGGTTAGCATTTTTAGAACTTCAGAAAGAATATGAAGCAAAAGCAGCAGAAAGAGAGCGTCAAGCGGAAGAGAACGATCGCAAAAGATATGAAGAATTTATGGCGAAACAAAAAGCTGATCTTGAAAAAATGAGAGCAGAGACTCAAAAAAAATTAGAAGAACAAAGAGCAAAGCGACGTGCTGAGGAAGAACGAAGAGCAAAAGAGCGCGCGGCAGAAGAACAACAAAATAACCATTAAGATATAATGAAGAGCGGAGCATCTCAATGGCAGTAGAAAGCAAAGGCGTCTTTACTAAGATAGACAATATGTTGATGGATCCCATTACAGATACAATGAATAACACCATTACACATCACTATTGCACTTTAGCTGCTCAACTTAAAGAACCTTACAAGCTATACAATAGATTTATGGCAAGATTATGTCGCTGCCCTAGATTTATCATCACTGGTTATAAAAAACCAATAACCTAGCATAATTTAAAAATTGTGCTCAAAACTCAAAAACTGAAAGAAAGAAGGGGAAATACTATGAATAAAGTTCTCATAACAACATTGCTACTTGGCACTGGAATTATCGCTGCTGGATGTGAAAAAACCTATAGCGTCGCAGAATTTAAAAAAGATGAAAAATTACGCCTAGAGTGGGATGCTAGATGTGGATTTGCAGGAACTTCAAAAAATTGTGAAAATCTAAGATTAGCATTTTTAGAACTTGATAAGGAACGTCAAGCACAAGCAGCAGAAAGAGAACGTCAAGCGGAAGAGAACAATCGCAAAAGAGATGAAAAAGATATGGCTGAAATGAGAGCCAGAATTAAAAAAATGAGAGAAGAGAATCAAAAATTCCTTGCTGAACAAAAAGCAAAAGAGCGCGCGGAAGAAGAACGAAGAGCAAAAGAACGGGCGGCAGAAGAACAACAAAATAACCATTAAGACATAATGAAGAGCGGAGCATCTCAATGGCAGTAGAAAGCAAAGGCATCTTTACTGACATAGATGATATGTTGATGAATCCCATTACAAAGACAATGGATAGCGCCATTACACATCACTATTGCACTTTAGCTGCTCAACTTAAAGAACCTTATAAACTATACAATAGATTTATGGCAAGATTATGTCTGTGCCCTAGATTTATCATCACTGGTTATAAAAAACCAGAACATAGCATAATCTAAAGATTGTGCTCAAAACTCAAAAACTGAAAGGAAAAAGGGGAAATATCGATGAATAAAGTTCTCATAACAACATTGCTACTTTGCACAGGGCTCATCACCGCTGGATGTGAAAAAACCTATAGCGTAGCAGAATTTAAAAAAAATCCAAAATTATTTGATGAATGGGTCACGAGATGTGGAGGGATAGGAACTTCAAAAAATTGTGAAAACCTAAGAGTAGCAGGCGCTGAACTTGAGAAAGAACGTCGGGCAAAAATTGAAGAAGAAAATCGCAAAATAGATGAAAAATTTAAAGCTGAACAAAAAGCCTGGATTGAAAAAATTGAAGCTGATACTAATAGATTACGAGCAGAACGAGAAGCAAAAGAGCGCGCTGAAAAAAAACAAAATAACCATTAAGACATAATGAAGAGCGGAGCATCTCAATGGCAGTAGAAAGCAAAGGCGTATTTTCTTATATCGACAATATGTTAATGGATCCCATTACAAAGACAATGGATAGCGCCATTACACATCACTACTGCGCTTTAGCTGCTCAACTTAAAGAACCTTACATACTATACAATAGATTTATGGCAAGATTATGTCGCTGCCCTAGATTTATCATCACTGGTTATAAAAACCAGAACATAGCATAATTTAAAGATTGTGTTCAAAACTTGTAAAACTGAAAGGAAAAAGGGGAAATATTGATGAATAAAGTTCTCATAACAACATTGCTACTTTGCACTGGAATTATCGCTGCTGGATGTGAAAAAACCTATAGCGTCGCAGAATTTAAAAAAGATAAAAAATTGATGGAAGAGTGGAATGCTAAATGTGGATTCGCAGGAACTGCCAAAAATTGTGAAAACCTAAGATTAGCACAACTTGAACTTGAAAAGGAATATGAAGCAAAAGCTGAAGAAAGAGCGCGTGAACGCAAAGAAGAAGATCGTAAAGCGATGGAAAGATATGAAGCCGCAATGGAAGCTCAACATCAAGCAAGGCAAGCTGAAATAAAAAAACTAAAAGCTGAAATGGAAAAAAGAAAGGCTGAAGAAAAAGCAAAAGAACAAGCCGAAAGAGAGGCAGAAGAGCGCGCTAAACAAAAACAGGATAATAATTGAATCAGAAATAATCATATTTGCAAAAATTAGATAGAATGGACGTGCAATGACATTCGAAGAAGTAGCTTACTTTACCATGGTAGAAAATATGTTAACGAAACCTATAATGAAAATAATGAATGATTCCGTTGAACATCTTTCATCGGCTTTAAGTGGTCCGCTTAAACTATCTTGTACCATTTACATTATATTTATAGGGTACAATATCATCTCAGGGCGTTCTTCCATGCCATTGTGGGACTTTATAGCAACAACTTTCAAACTTGGCATCATTGTTGCACTTGCCACAAAGGCTGCTCTTTATAATGAGTGGGTCGGGGATTTATTTTTCAATAGCCTGCCGAATGCCATTGCACAGGCCACACAAGGGACAATACACTCAGATAAAAATGTATGGGATGATCTGTTAAATAAAGCTGTTTCACATATTCTTGATGAAGCAAAAAAAGCTTCATGGGTTGCACTGGGATCGTATCTTGTTACATGGATTTATGCTTCAGCCTGTTACACAATTGCTATTATTTTTTGCCTAATTGGTTTTATCGTCACAATGTTTGCTAAGCTGGGGTTGTTTCTTGTCCTATCATTAGGACCACTTTTTATAAGCCTCTATATGTTTTCAGCAACAAGGAGTTTTACAGAAGCATGGTTAGGGCAAGTGGCAAATTTTGTCATTTTGCAGGTATTAGTCGTGCTGCTTGGGGGTATGTATGTCGAACTTGCAATGAACGTCTTTACAAAAGACATTAAAGATTTCGTGTTAGCCTATGGCGAATTCTTTGCGGTTGGCATTGGGGGTATTTTTCTTTTCTTCAATTTACCTGGCATGGCATCTGCTTTAGCTTCTGGGGGGGCTTCCCTTACAGGCTCAGGAGGAGCTAAAACAATAACGGGTGGCGTAAAAAAATTAGCATCACTATTAAAAAAAATACCAAAGGTTTAAATTTAAAATGCGGAAATTTAAAAAAATTGGGGTCATCTTACCATTTCTCTTTCTCAGTGGCTGTATGTCTTCACCAAACACACTGAAGTCACTCCCAAAGTGTGATGGATATTCTAAGCGTCCACTCAACAGATCAATGTGGAATTGGGAAGGGAAAAAACCCACGCCCACACCCATTATCATCAGTAACAACACCCCTTCAACCCTAAAAGAAGGTAAGCTGGAAACGCTTCTGGCACAAAAATTAACGGATGAAGAAATCAAATCTTACAAAAATTGCGGGCAAAAAGCATGAAAGAAAAAGACATAGAACAATACATTGCTGAAGCACGCTCGTTCGATCAAGATCGCATGCTCGCCTCACGCCGCACCACCCGCGTCTCGCTTGCCATTGCCGGCATCGCCGTTGCTGTTGCAATAATGTCTTCTCTCGCGGTCATCACCCTCACACCCCTTAAAACCGTAGAACCTTTTGTCATCCGTGTGGACAATTCAACCGGCATCACTGAAGTTGTGGAAGCCTTAAAAGAAGGTCCCACCAATGTCGACGAAGCAATCACACGCTATTTTGCCGCAAAATATGTCCGCTCTCGTGAAGGTTTTGCCGTAGAAGAAACGCAAAATAACTTCGAAACTGTCTCTCTCCTCTCCTCTCCTGAAGAACGAGAAAGATTTGCTGGATGGTACGGAGCAAAAAATCCCCAGAGCCCACAAATCATCTACAAAAATGCCATTGCAACAATCACTATAAAATCAATTTCCTTTATCAACGATAAAGTTGCCCAAGTGCGTTACTACAGAACTGTGCGTAACAACGACAACAACAAAGAATTCATCACCCACTGGGTTGCAACACTCACCTTTGAATATACAAATGCCCCTATCTCTGTCCAAAACCGTTTGATAAATC
>NZ_JAQITE010000058.1 GCF_028618595.1 Bartonella sp. AU18XJBT
GCTTAATTTGTTCAACTGCCTTGTCTGTTTTTGCTGTTGTCTTGACTCCAATAAAAGGTTTTACAGCATTAGCGCGCTTGAGACGTGCGTAGACTTGATTGGAAACTTCAACAAATGGATTATTGGGTGTTGATGGTTCAAAGCGAACAGTGCTTTTATTGTCTCCAACAACACACATTGGCTTCGTGATGATTGCTTTCATCTTCGCTCCTTTTGAGTCATAATTAATGACATCATTAGTCAAATATTGATTTTTGTTATTTGAAAAATAGATTAGTCAGAATTAGCAAGAAAACAGGGCTTTCTAGCCACATTAAAGGCTTGATATTTTACTGAAATTTTAGGGGATATTTTTGAATTTTAGACGCAATACGACTACTGCCATGTTGTCACTAAATACGATTTTTCATGCATTGTCAATAGAAAAAATCTATATTTTGTATTTTTTTTATTTTTTGATCAAAACTTAGTATTTTAAAAGCTGCTTTTTAATTTTCTATAAATAACAACATATTTGTTGCATTTAAACATTTTAGATGTTATATTATATTTATGAACAGTCAAGAATTAAAAAGATATCTTACAAAACATGGTTGCAGTTTTATCTCAGGGAAAGGCGGCCATTTGCTTGTAAAGCGTGGTTCTAAAAAAACGGTTTTGCCAATGCATGGTGCGCGGAAAGAATTAGGAACAGGATTAGTTCAAAAGATTCTTAAAGATCTTGACCTAAAGTAAGTCTGAATATGGAGATATAAATGAAATATGCACTTAAATTTATCAGAGATGACAATGATACTCTTCTTGTCATTTGCAAAGATTTTCAGGAATTTATTACCTATGGTAACGACGAAAAAGAAGCTTTAGAAAATGCTAAAAACGCGCTTTTAACAGTCATTATGGGTCGTTTTCAAGATCGTGAAGTCGTTTCTTTTGGAGTTCGTGATACTGCTTATCCTTTTGTTGAAGTATCTTCATTGGTCACTTTAAAGATCGCAATACATAACGCTATGGTTGAAAAAGACTTACGCAAAGCTGATCTTGTACGTCTTTTAAAACTTCACCCAATACAAATTGACCGATTGTTGGATTTAAACCACGCAACAAAATTAGATGCTTTAGAATCCACTCTCATTGCTCTTGGAAAAGAGATCACTATCAATGTTCAAAATGCTGCTTAAAATTTAGCGGTTTTTTGTAAAATGTTTATGAAGTGCATTCAGAGCAACATACAGCGAACCGACAAGATGTGGCAGTGATTGATCTTCACTAACAAGATACTGTAGTGCGGCATAAAGGTTATGCTGTCTATAAAGGCATTGCGCTTCTTTTAGCACCTCTTTCATTGCTTCATAGTAATGAGTAGTTTTTTCAATCCATTGTTTTTTTGCCTCTTCATTAAAAGATGGAGTAAAGTCATCATAAATTGCATTTGGTAAGGCTTTTGCACAGAGGTAATTGTTTTTCACTTCAAGATATTTTTGTGCAGCATCATATTGGTCTTGATTGATTTCGCCTTGCAAATAAAGCCGTCCGATATAGGTGCCGGAAAGCGGATTTTTAGCCTCTTCTATGGTCAAACAGAAGCGTTTGGCACGCATTTCAATTGCCAATTTATCCATGGGTTCATGCGGTGTTTTTGCTCGTGAGATGCGTCCATTTGGTTCTCTGATACATCCTTTAATCCGTGGACGTCCGCGTTTTGCACGTTTTTTTCTCTTTGTCATATTTTTTCAATCAGAATGGTCAGAATGGTATGCTGTTATTAGGAGATGCACTATGATCAGCAGCCCCTGAAGCAACAGCATAACTTTGAGAAGTAATGGGTGAAGGGGTAGGGGATGCCGATTGATCTTTTTTGGCATCAAGCAAATACAACTCGCCTTTGAATTGTGGTAAAACAATCTCTGTTGTATAATGTTCACCACCATTTTTATCTTGCCATTTGCGTGTCTGTAATTTTCCTTCTATGTAAACCTTTGAACCTTTGTTGAGATATTGAAGAGCAATTTTTGCCAAATGTGGATTAAAAATCACCACGGAATGCCATTCAGTTTTTTCTACTTTTTGATTAGTTTTTTTATCTGTATAGCTCTCAGAAGTTGCCATACGAAAATTGACTATTTCTGCTCCAGAAGTCATTGTTTTGCTTTCGGGATTAGCACCAAGGCGCCCGATTAACGTCACTTTGTTTAGCATATTTATAGCCCCATTAGATTTGCAATTTACACATGAAAAATCTTAGCATGATTTGCTTATTTTTTCAATTATTTCAAAATGATATTGTTGTTTTTTAACATATAAAATTATGTTTTTTATCTTTTGATAAACATAAAGCCACACCACGCAAATGACATGGCTTTCTATTTTAAAGCAGGAGCCCCCGCGCCGTTATTTACGCTGTTTTTTCACTAATGGCATCATTACTACAAACATCATCACGAAATGTTTTCTTTTCCTTAAGAGCGGCGTTCCCATAAATCTTGACATCTTTGTAAACAACCGCTTTTCCATAAACTCTTGCATTATCAAAAATATGAGCACCCTCATATATATAAGCAGACCCTGATACTTTTGCATCACCATAAACCTTGGCATTGTCATTAACCACGCACTTGCTATGAACGACTCCCTTACCACGAACCCACATACTACCATTAACACTCGCATTATCAGAAACCTGTGCATTGCCATAAACATGGGTATCATGACCATAAACTTTAGCTTTACCACTCACTATAGCATTACCATAAACTTTTGCATTACCAGCAACGGCGGCTTCATTACGTACCTTTGCATTTTTACTAACAATAGCATCATATGCAACTATAGCATCATCATAGACCCAGCAATTGCCATCATGGGATAAATTGCTTTCCTTTTCAATAAACCCGCCAAGATCCCCCGCCTTGACATCATCGAAATCTCTTAATGCACGATGCACGAATGCGATAAAAGTGTTTAGGTTGACGTGTATCAGCATCGCAAACTTCTTTGATTTCGTCAGTAATTTCATATTTTTTAGATATAGTTGTATTGGTCATAGGTAGTTCCCTAATCTAATATTCAATAAAATTTTAATGAGATGTTTAAAGAGGGGCACCCGATTAACGTCACTTTGTTTAGCATAATTTGCTTATTTATTCAATTGTTTCAGTTTATTAATAACAGTTTTTAAAGTTTTACATTATATTTATTATGCAAAAAAACATAAATAGTTCAGTGTTCATTTAAAACCCTTGATATACATACATAAATGTATTAACATAAGATATGAAAATAAGATTTGAATGGGATGAAACTAAAGCAAAAAGTAATCTTAGAAAGCACCGTGTCAGTTTTGAAATAGCGGCACGTGTTTTTGCAGATCCGTTCGCCATGGTTAAACAAGACCGTATTGAAAACGGAGAATATCGTTGGCAAACTTTAGGGCTTGTGGATGGTTTTTTACTGCTGCTCGTGGCGCATACTGTCCATGATGATAAAGATGGTATAGAAGTAATCCGTATTATTTCAGCGCGGCGAGCCAATTCGAAAGAAAGGAAACATTATGAAGAAGAAAGTTCGTTATGAAATTGATGTAGGTAACTTATCACCTTTGACAGATAAACAGAGAGTTGAAGTTGATAAACTGGCTGCAATGCCGGACAGTGCAATTGATCATAGTGATATTCCAACACTAGATGATGCGTTCTGGAAAAACGCTGTTCGCAATCCATTCTATAAACCAACCAAAACTGTCACAACAGTACGTGTGGATTCAGACGTTCTAGCGTGGCTTAAAAGTCAAGGGAAAGGATATCAAACGCGGATTAACGCCATTTTACGTGACGCTATGCTTCGTTCAATGCGATAAACTCATTTTTCTCCTCGCCATAAAAGACGAGAAGAAAGGGGAGTCACGTTTTTAAATCTAAGCAACTTTTACAACAGATTTTTCTAAGACCTGTTTTGCTTCTTCAATGTGTGTTTTATACTGTTTGCTTTCTTCTACCAACGTAAAGGCTTTTACAAGATGCATGTGGAGAGGTCCATAAATGTAAACAGCCTTTTTAGTTGGAGACATTTTATCCCAATCTTTTGGGAAATCAAAGCGTGTATCATGGTCATAATCAACAAATTGGCTTTTTAGTTTCTTTTCACATTCAATAAAATAACGGCGTGCTTGACGTCCTTTCTCATTGCGTTCAACCATGGAAAGCTCTTTCGCCATGTCTAGGGTGAGATGATATTCTATTGCTGTAACAGCTCTAGATTTTGCGCTTCCCAATTTTGGGAACCGCAAATCTTGTGTTTTTATGAAATCTTTACCTTCTTCAAATGTATATTGATTAATACGATCTGTAATCCAAGTAGCGAAACGTTTTCCTATTTCCATGAATGCGTGTAACTCACGCGCTTTGACCGTTTGCACAATTTCTTGTTCAATAATTTTTTCTGATATTTTAATGAGTGTGTTCATAATATTGGTTCCTTTGTTTTAAAAGTTTAAGTATCCAGGGCTAAAACAACCGAACCAATTCAGTCCTTCACATCTTTAGGTTACCCTTGGACATACACGTGAAGACCCTGGAATAATAAAATGAAGAGCAACAGATCTTTCGGGATACTGTTGAACCGATTGGTTACAGGTGTTTTAAGCCTGCTTTGTAACCTAATGGCTTTTAAAAATTTGTCAAGTTGTTCCTGATATGAGTTAGCATCTAATCATTGTTTTTTTAGAAGCTTCCGATAATTTTTTGATGTTTTTGTTGATTTTATCGAACGTTGAGAAGAGACAACGCCATTTAATCTGAACAGTTTTATAAAATCGGAAATTTTACTTTTGGTTTTTAACTGAACACTGTAGTGTGTAAATAGATATATTTATTAAACTGCGTGTACGTAACATAAGGAACAATACACAGACTAAAAAAGAATACCAAAGAGCAATATCTGAGTACCAAAGTACGGTATCCAATGAAAAAGAAAGCTTATGCTCTACGTAGTTAGAAATAACAGATAAAGAAACCGTTTCTTTATAACTACTTGGGAAAATTAAAACGACAAGCGCTAAACTTATTAGCTTTAAAAGTCTGTGCATATACTGTTGTAAATCACGTGTTAGTTTCACCCAACCTGTTGTATTTCCGCATTTGTATTTTGGGTTGCTTTGCAATTCAGAAGGAATATGAGAATTGCATAAAATTACAAAAATATTTGTTATTATTATCAAACCAAAAGATGCAAATATCAAAATACTTTGAATAAAGTAGGGATTTTTTTTAATTCCTAAAAAACATAAAAATATAAAAGTTATAATGCCAAACAAGGCTCTTAGCTGTTTATCTGTAAACATATTTATTTCCTGCGGTTTTTGATAATTTTTTGATCTCTTTATTGATCTCGTCTATAAGAGGTTCGTAATTGAGAATGCTTTTCGGAATAGCACCACCGTAAACCCAAGCTTTCACTTGCGCTTTGGTACTAAAATCCGCATTTTCTGGTGTATCGTAATACTGACCACCATCAAACTTTTCACACTCTCTTGTACCGTCTTCATATTCGTAGAGGTTGTAAAAATACTCCTCTGCTCCGTCCCCCCAAGGAACATAACCAACAGCTGTTGCAACCCACTTTTTTCGCATGGGTTGTTTACGGATTGTTAAGAATAAATGTTTAAAAATGAACATGCTTTAATCCTAATTTTACCAATTGGTCTATTTGTCTTAAATTTGATCATACAGAGCGTTTTATATTGTAGATGTTGATTTATCATAAAATCTTTAAATCGCTTTGTAAGGTACCTTTTTGTCGATTTAAACGCATGTCTAATCGTAAAATGATCAGCACTTTTCACTATT
>NZ_JAQITE010000059.1 GCF_028618595.1 Bartonella sp. AU18XJBT
TAAGGGAAGCGCTATGCATCGCACTTTTAGTGGTTCTTAAAAAAGCGAGCATGAGATAAAGAAATGCATTTTTCATAAAAAAAAGGAAGAGCAATGAAGGGGAAAAATTCAGCATTTTATAATGAACCACGCCATTTTTTTGGGAAAGATTATTTTTCTGTGCGAGAGCATGTTGTCATTTGTTTCCTTCCCCTCATTATTGAGTTGTGCAACAGGATTTTCTTTCTCTCATCCTTAGGTCGCAAAGAGAACTTGACAGGGTGGCAGGATACACTCTTTTTTTTCTTTCTGTGTGCGTTTTGGCAAGTTATTACAGTGTGTGTTTTGGTCTTGTTTCCAGTTCTGTACATACTCTGGATCACATTGTGGTTTTTGTTGGTAAAAAATATTCGGAAATTGAAAGAAATAAATCAGCAACGGGGTAAAATAACCGATCACCAAAAAGATTGGTATAAAGAAAGTATGAATTGGAAAATGGACAATATTTTTATTGCAATATTTGTTTTCGTGCTTATGTGCGTGACATTGGTAGTTGCTTGTATTCCTATGGGGATTTTACAACTTTATTATGCTGTCTTTAAGCAGGTGAGAACGTATCACTGCTTAAAAAAAGAACTGAAAAACGTCTTGCAAGAACAGGATACAGCGTTTGAGAAGTCATGAGAGGGAAAAATAATGAAGAAATTATGAGAGATTCAACATTTATAGGGATTGCTCTCTATACCATTTTACCTCTGATATTTTTTGGTGCTCTTTCATGGGGTGTCTGTAAATATTGCTCTAAATGGTGGTGTTGAGGATGACATTGAGTGGAAGAAAGTCCGATTATGGACCATTATTGATTAAAGGGAATAAGAGCCAGTGGGATTTAGAGCCTAGAGTGAGCGCTTGGGACTTACTTCATTGTTTGAAATGTGAGGAAGGAACGGATTTGGGAGCAGGTAGTCGCGGTATATGGGTTGTTTTCGTATTTTAGGTGCCTTGTTTATTCAAGCTTTGAAATGAATCCTATTGAAGTGGGGCTGCAGGATCATTTTCTTGAAAATAGGAGAATTTTCTTGAAGAACAAAAGGACTGTGGAGCCTCATTGACTAAAGCACTTATGGGGAAGGTCCGTCTACTAAAGCACTCTGGGGGCAGCTTAAGAGGAGCGCCTTTGGGGGGGAGATTAAGAGGAGAGCCTTTGTCATTTGAGATGTGAGGAAGGGTAAAAAATGTCATTTTTGGCAGTGTTAAGCTCTTTTACCTTTGAAATGTTTTTTTGTCTTTTTAAGCAGTCTTTGCCAATTAAGCAGCACTTGCTAAGCCTCAACAGCGTTTTAGTATGGTGATATTGATACAAAAATTTATGGTATTTTGTGTTTTTCAAGTCTGCTTCATGGATATTTGGAAGTAAATCCGATGACGTAGGGGCTGCAGGATCATTTTCGTGAAAATAGGAGAATTTTCTTGCAGAAAAAGCTGAATTGTGACTATTTAGTGCGGTTTGAAAATCTCACTATTTGAGGTGTGAGGAAGGTAAGAGGGTGGCACAATACCACGAATATTATTATTTTTATTATGACGCAAACCATGATGGTCTGTGTACTTTTCTTGATTCCGGTGATGTGAGGGTTTTGCATCATCATAATGCGTAAATTGGAAAAAAATCCAGAAACGAGAAGAGGCAATCTCTGTGTGAGAGCACATAGGCTCTCTATTGCACGGGCTTTTTCAACGAGTGAGAGGGGAATACATGAAGAAGCAAAATTGGACATCAAAGCAAGAAACGCATAAAGGAGCGCATTCTTTTTCGCTCCAGCAAGCGTTGCTTTCAGCAAAGGATTATAAAATTATCTTCGCTATTGCTGTTGTCATTATCATGTGGAGAATGGTTCTCGAAATACCAGGTGTATTAAATTGGCAGCTGACAGGGTGGCAATATGTTGTGCATGCCGTTCTCTTTAAAACGACTCTCGCCATAACGGTCTGTGTCATTATTTTTATTCCGGTTATGTTACGGCTTCGCACCAAAGTGACGTGTGAGCTGCGAAAAAATATTCAGAAACTAGAAGCAGCAATCTCTGTAGGAGAGCATATACGCTCTCTGTCGCATGGGCTTTTTAAAGACTGAGAGGGAAAAATGAACAGTGGTCCTATAGCAGTACTTCTATTAGATCCTGAGTTCTGGGTATTTATTGCTATTTTCATGATCATTATCATGCTTATTTTGGCTCTTTATACCTCTGTCTTTAAACGGATGAAAATGAATTTCCAAGTGAAAGGCGAGCTGGAAAGAGTGCTTAAAGAAAATGATCTTGCAACGCAGCAGTTTTGGAAAGATGAAGCCGTGGTGCAGGAGAGGCGTTTGCAACTAAAGGAAAAAGAGTTCTCTGTCGATTATGATGATGATGAAATTCTCACGATAGAAAGTGCAACAGGGCTTTTAAAAAGCTTGGGATGGTCGGTGGAAATCGAGGGCAAAGGAGATCATTTGGCAACCTTCTTTTTACCAGATCGCGAAGTGCAGTTTCTCTATAACGAGAAACGAGTGGAAGAATTTTCGCCTTTTGATCGCGGACTTTTAATTATGAGCGGTATTTTTGCTGCGGCTTGTCAGACGATTAATCCTCATAATTCTGGGGTTTTGCCAACGGTATTTATGAATTTTGTACCCAATGGATTGGAAATTTTTGAAGAAAAAGTGAGCGCCAAGCGTTTAAAGAAAGCACTCGATAAAACTTTAAAATGGACAATGGAAGATGATTCTTTGCATGAAATGTTTCGCTCTCAATATAGTCTTCCCCCTTGGGAAAAAGACTCTTTATCTTGGGCATCGGATGATGACGTAGAGGACGTAGAGTTTGTACCTTATGCTTTGCTGCATCTTGCTGCTCTTGCCTTGCTGGGCGATGTTGAGACTTTAGCTTCTTATGATGAAAGTTTTACGGCAGGGGACCAGCTTGGCTTTGATGAAACCATTGAAAAAGTTCATTTGGAACGCGCGATAGCGATCGCTCAAGAAGTGAAAGGGGCAGGAAATTTCAGTTACGATCTGCTGGAACCGGTTGCTGAGAAGTGGTCTATAGCCATAGACTATCAGCTTTTCAGAGTGAGATCTCCTAATACATGTAATCAAAAACGAGATTTTCATAAAAAAATAGTCGAGGAGAAAAAACTAGAATTAAGGGAACAAGGATATATTGTGAGTGATGAACAGCTCGTCGCGCTTGAAGCAGAGGGGGTAAAACATGCTCCTGATATTACTTATATCAAAGATGGTAAAATCGCATTTATGGATATAAAAATTGATTAGTTTACTCTCCTGTTGAAGAAAAGCCCCTTTATTTGAAAGATGTGAAAGCACTATGATTGAGGCGCTTTCACATCTTTCACACCAGAGCAAAATAAAGTGCTTGAAAAATCAAGAATAATAGCCAAGATTTAAAAAAATAGATTGAAAAGGGCTTGATCTTCAAAAATAGGATTCTGGCCAATGTCCTGTGACTTTGGTGAAACCAGCCTCGAAGAAGCAGGAAATCAACAGTATATTTAATCAGAAATGATTATATTTGCATAAGTTTGATAGAACGGAGAAAAATCGATTATAAATACTGCTATCTTTTAAAAGACGGTTCCTTTTTGTTAGAAAATACTCATGAATTATCGCTTATTCAAGCACTATGGGGAAGACCATTGACTAAAGCACTATGGGGAGGAGAGCTTAAGGAGAGCGCCTTTGGGGGGAGCTTAAGAGGAGAGCCTTTGTCATTTGAGATGTGAGGAAGGGTAAAAATGTCATTTTTGGCAGTGTTAAGCTCTTTTGCCTTTGAGATGTTTTGGTGCTCTTTCATGGGGTGTCCGTGAATATTGCTCTAAGGAGCAGTGTTGAGGATAACATTGAGTGGAAGAACGTTCGATTATGGATCATTATTGATTAAAGGGAATAAGAGCCAGTGGGATTTAGAGCCTAGAGTGAGCGCTTGGGACTTACTTCATTGTTTGAAATGTGAGGAAGGAACGGATTTGGGAGCAGGTAGTCGCGGTATATGGGTTGTTTTCGTATTTTTAGGTGCCTTGTTTATTCAAGCTTTGAAATGAATCCTATTGAAGTGGGGCTGCAGGATCATTTTCTTGAAAATAGGAGAATTTTCTTGAAGAACAAAAGGACTGTGGAGCCTCATTGACTAAAGCACTTATGGGGAAGGTCCGTCTACTAAAGCACTCTGGGGGCAGCTTAAGGGGAGCGCCTTTGGGGGGGAGATTAAGAGGAGAGCCTTTGTCATTTGAGATGTGAGGAAGGGTAAAAAATGTCATTTTTGGCAGTGTTAAGCTCTTTTGCCTTTGAGATGTTTTTTTTGTCTTTTTAAGCAGTCTTTGCCAATTAAGCAGCACTTGCTAAGCCTCAACAGCGTTTTAGTATGGTGATATTGATACAAAAATTTATGGTATTTTGTGTTTTTCAAGTCTGCTTTATGGATATTTGGAAGTAAATCCGATGACGTAGGGGCTGCAGGGGCTTTTTCTTGAAAATAGAGTAATTTTTTGGAAGAACAAAAAGAACAAAAGGACTATGGAGTCTCATTGACTAAAGCACTTATAGGGAAGATCCGTCGACTAAAGCACTATGGGGAGGAGCTTAAGGAGAGCGCCTTTGTCATTTGAGATGTGAGGAAGGGTAAAAATGTCATTTTGAAGGCGGTGGTATTTAGCCAATAAAAATAAAAACACTGGAAAAATTAAATTAAAACATTGGAACAGTTAAACTAAAAAAGGCCCCATTTAAAAAGGGCCTTTTTATTTAAATTTTACAATATACACAAAATGTATATAACCTTATTTTAAGAACTTTTTGTATCTTATACTCTAGTGGAAACCAGTTGTATAAAATATATAATAATGGATCCTAAAAAACCAGCTATTGCATTCAATAAACTTTTTCCTTTCTCGTATATATCGTTTATTGATGCTTGTTCTGAGGCGCTTCTATTACTGACTCTCAGTATATTCAATGTATCCGATGTGTCCCTTACTTGTTTAACAAACTGTAAATTTGTTTTCTCAATAGTATAAGGTGCAACAATAGGAGAGGGTTCTTTATTGACTATACGATCAGATTTTTGAATCGCAAGAGCTAAACCACTTGTAATCGCCCCCGCTATGAAAAAATATCTGATATTCATAGTTTTTTCTCCTATATTTATTTCGATAAATAAATATCGATACGTATCATATATAAATTCGATTTAAATAACTATAGTAAAAATACAACAATCACAAAAAAGAATAAAGTTTGTCTATATTTTGACAAAATTTACCCTTAATTGCCTTAATGAATTCTTTCAGATTCGATTTTATGAAGGCGTAAAAAAGTTTGAAAGCTCTGTAGGCAAGTGGAAGCCCATAAGGTGGGTGATACAATAGTTGCTAGCAAACTTCTCTTTTGTACTTTTGACCAAGGATTCATAAAAATGAGGGTTCATAAAAATGAGATGCGATGAAAGTTGAGTAAAACCCGAGAAGGGAAGGGTGCACTCTTTTAAGGTGTGGAGTGCATCCTCTACAGTTTCGATACTTGCCTTTGAGGGTTTGGCAGTATCCGTTTGAGGGGAAGGGTGCACTCTTTTTGAGGGCTGGAGTGCACCCTCTACAGTTTGGATACTTGCCTTGAGGGTTTGGCAGTATCCGTTGAGGGGAA
>NZ_JAQITE010000006.1 GCF_028618595.1 Bartonella sp. AU18XJBT
TTTTCATATGGCTCCTCGCTTAATTTCGGCCGGGATTGTTTTATTAATGGGTACGCGGTTCCAGTTATTTGGTTGCTTTAGCTTTGGTGCTAATGCACAAGCTGATAAAAGGTTTGCAATCAAAATCATAAAAATGATCATTTTCATTTTAATGCTCCTCTATTTTTTTCAATAAATAAAGTCTAACATTTATTATCATTATTATAATTTTAATAATAAAGTAAAGTGTATAGTTTTGGACAGTTTCTTTTTTCTTAATTTCATTTTTTAATTTCTAAAAATAATTCAGTTCTAGTGCAGGGATCCTAGTGCTAAATGCTAACCGCTTATTTGATTGTGCGGCGCTTACGGAAATATTATTTCTTGTAAGATTTAATTCTCCATAGATGTCCCAATGTAACGCCTTTTGCTAAAGCATTGGCTATGCTTGACAGCTTAAACAACAGCACAATAGAGATAATGGACAAGATGAGAGCACCACCAAGCGCATAACTGATATTCTGATTGCCATCAAATTTAAAATCTTCCATGTAATTGGCAAAGATATTCATTAATAAACTAGACATAGTTGCTAGGAGAAAAATGAGAATTGTGTAGCTTAAGATTTGAGCTATCCATTGCTCAAAAAAGCGATAGGTTGGCTGCCAAAGCAAAGCAATGATGAAGAATGGCCCGAGCCCGACAAGAAGTGTAATTGCAACGTTTGCCAGCAAAATGAATGCGCCACCGACAGCGGTAAGGAAGCTTGTTGCAAGTAAGATAAGGATACCAAAGAGACCATAAAGGAGCCCATCAGCATCTAAGAAAGCTGCCTCTTCGAAAGCTTTGCTTGCACATTCGAATCCTTTCTCAGCCACTGTGTCGATCAGCTTGGCTAATTGATCTTTTTTTTGTGAATTTTGCACAAGTGCTTTTACTAAATCATCAGGTGTTTCCATTATAAGATTTTTAATGTCCTGTTGATAAAGCCCTGCGGTTAAGGCAATAGAAGTAATAACACTGACTCGAAAGCAACGGTTTACGAGTTCAGCGAGAGGCATATCTATAGCACCACGAATAACGAGCCATCCATAGATGATAAAACCAAGCGTGAGACCGATTGATACAATGGGGGTGATTGCAACGATCGCTTTTGATGAAATATCCATGACATATGTATTTGTTGCTTGATCAATTTCATTGAATAGTTTTGAGAACATTTGGAAGCTCATGGTATTTTTCTTTCACGAATTTTCACTTATCCATTGTTTTAGGATACGATTTGTCAAAAACATTTTTTGGGGTATGAAATTGTTCAAAGTTTTCTAAATATTTTTCATCGTATTGAGATGGTATGAGAATGATGCATTCATTTTTTTCACGATCAAAGAAAGTTATGATTAATTCCGTATAAAACCTCATTGTGTAGCGCTAGCGTATCTCACCTGTGGCATGCCTTTGTTTTTATGATTTAAAATTCTTATGTTGCGTTTATATTTTTGTTGGCGGATCAGTGTTTGCTCTGCATTCCGTAAATGCGCAACCATTTGTAATTTTGTAGCCTCGTTCTGGACCATGGCGTGCATGCCTTTAATGTGCGCTTGTACCTCGACAACAGCTTTCAAATCTTGTGTATCCTTAAGTGCCATTAAATATTGTGCGATTCGCAAAAAACGTTCTTCTGTTTCTTCAAAAACTTGCAAACTTACAACCTTATCCATGATAGAAGCATATTGGCTACGTAAATCAATAAGTGCGCGTATTTCGTGGATAGATTTTGCGGAATACTCTTCTTGTTTTCTTATATCCGCAATCAATTGAGGAAATTTCGGATCAATCGTTTCTTCTTTATTCTCATCATAAATGTGTTGCGGTTCCGTAAGTAGAAGATCATCATCATTTTTCATGACGGCGTTTGGTATTCGACGTCCCGTTATAGATTCATGTATTTTTGTAATTTGCTGAAGGTGCGCCTTCGTGTTATCAAGCTGTTTTTTTAATAACTCAATAAGTTCCGGATTCTCTTTTAGCGAAGAAGAATTCGCTGCCATTACATTTTCATCTTGTCCTATAAATGACATAGCTAAACGTGGCATTCCAAAGAACATGATTATTCCTGTTATAATAAGAATCTTTTTCATATGGCTCCTCGCTTAATTTCGGCCGGGATTGTTTTATTAATGGGTACGCGGTTCCAGTTATTTGGTTGCTTTAGCTTTGGTGCTAATGCACAAGCTGATAAAAGGTTTGCAATCAAAATCATAAAAATGATCATTTTCATTTTAATGCTCCTCTATTTTTTTCAATAAATAAAGTCTAACATTTATTATCATTATTATAATTTTAATAATAAAGTAAAGTGTATAGTTTTGGACAGTTTCTTTTTTCTTAATTTCATTTTTTAATTTCTAAAAATAATTCAGTTCTAGTGCAGGGATCCTAGTGCTAAATGCTAACCGCTTATTTGATTGTGCGGCGCTTACGGAAATATTATTTCTTGTAAGATTTAATTCTCCATAGATGTCCCAATGTAACGCCTTTTGCTAAAGCATTGGCTATGCTTGACAGCTTAAACAACAGCACAATAGAGATAATGGACAAGATGAGAGCACCACCAAGCGCATAACTGATATTCTGATTGCCATCAAATTTAAAATCTTCCATGTAATTGGCAAAGATATTCATTAATAAACTAGACATAGTTGCTAGGAGAAAAATGAGAATTGTGTAGCTTAAGATTTGAGCTATCCATTGCTCAAAAAAGCGATAGGTTGGCTGCCAAAGCAAAGCAATGATGAAGAATGGCCCGAGCCCGACAAGAAGTGTAATTGCAACGTTTGCCAGCAAAATGAATGCGCCACCGACAGCGGTAAGGAAGCTTGTTGCAAGTAAGATAAGGATACCAAAGAGACCATAAAGGAGCCCATCAGCATCTAAGAAAGCTGCCTCTTCGAAAGCTTTGCTTGCACATTCGAATCCTTTCTCAGCCACTGTGTCGATCAGCTTGGCTAATTGATCTTTTTTTTGTGAATTTTGCACAAGTGCTTTTACTAAATCATCAGGTGTTTCCATTATAAGATTTTTAATGTCCTGTTGATAAAGCCCTGCGGTTAAGGCAATAGAAGTAATAACACTGACTCGAAAGCAACGGTTTACGAGTTCAGCGAGAGGCATATCTATAGCACCACGAATAACGAGCCATCCATAGATGATAAAACCAAGCGTGAGACCGATTGATACAATGGGGGTGATTGCAACGATCGCTTTTGATGAAATATCCATGACATATGTATTTGTTGCTTGATCAATTTCATTGAATAGTTTTGAGAACATTTGGAAGCTCATGGTATTTTTCTTTCACGAATTTTCACTTATCCATTGTTTTAGGATACGATTTGTCAAAAACATTTTTTGGGGTATGAAATTGTTCAAAGTTTTCTAAATATTTTTCATCGTATTGAGATGGTATGAGAATGATGCATTCATTTTTTTCACGATCAAAGAAAGTTATGATTAATTCCGTATAAAACCTCATTGTGTAGCGCTAGCGTATCTCACCTGTGGCATGCCTTTGTTTTTATGATTTAAAATTCTTATGTTGCGTTTATATTTTTGTTGGCGGATCAGTGTTTGCTCTGCATTCCGTAAATGCGCAACCATTTGTAATTTTGTAGCCTCATTTTTGAAAATAGAAAGTGTACCTTCCATGTACGATTGTAATTCTAGGATGCCCTTCAGATCTAGCTGAGTTGGTATCACGGAGAAAGCACCTTTAATTTTTCTAAAACGACTTTCTGTTTCCCTAAAAACTTGCAAACTTACGGCTTTATCTACGATTGCTGCGTATTGACTGCGCTTTTCGATAAATTGACGTGCTTCATGAACTGAAAGGCGGCTAAGATATTGGTTTATAACAATGTTTTCCTCTACAGCTTTTGAGGAACCTATATTATTTTCTAAAAAACTGTCCTTTGTAAATCCACTTTTGCCGTAAATGGACTCTGGATTTCGAAAATAACCAGTAGTTAAACTAATTCTTGGTACAATATCCTCTTGACGAGGACCTGTTATAGATTGGTATATTTTTTCTGTTTCTTTAATTTGCTCTTTTGTTGTGTTAAGTTGTGCGTTTAAGGTATCGAGAAATGATGTTATATTAAGGGGTTCTTTGATCTCTTTATTTTTTTGTGGAAGGGGGGTATTGTTTTGAGGAGGGATTTTACTTCCTTTAGTAGGGGTTTTAGCTGTACTTGTGCCAAAAAAGAAACTCCACAAATCTAGCGTTTTGGATGGATCTAAGACTCCTCCAACTATAACACCCATTGCTGAGTTTTGGATCCCTAACGTGACAGCTATTGCTATTAAAATAATAGTTTTTCTCATGTTGTTTTTCTCTTTTGAGCATTTTCAGATTATTTTGGTAAATTACAAAGATACTTAATCAATAATGCTGAATACGATTACTAAAAAAGTGCAGCCAAACACAAACAGAGAAAGCTGATAATACAAGCAAGTTATGATAAACTCTCATCGTATAGACCGTATTATCGGCATCCCTTTATTTTCACTGTTAAGAATTCTTATATTACGTTTTTGCTTTTGTTGACTAATAAGTGCTCGTTCTGCATTGCGTGAATATGCAACCATTTGCAATTTTGTAGCTTCATTTTGGATCATGGCAAGCATACCTTTTATACGTGCTTGCAATTCAGCAATACTTTTTAGATCAGTTGTTGTATCGAGTTTTTCTACAAGTTCTGAGATTTTCTTAAAACGATTTTCTGTTTCTTGAAAAGTTTGTAAACTTACAGCTTTATCAATGGCAGTTGCATATTGCATGCGCTTACCAATAGAATCACGAGACTCGCGAGTAGAGGTAGATATGTCTTCTTCGTTTAAGATATTTTTAAGTGACGCAGATATAGCTGAACGAACAGTTTTATTATAAATCAACTCTGGATTTTTAAGAAAAAAACTATTTTGATCTGTTTGTATCTCTGTGGGACTTTTAATTTCAAATTTTCGATTTCCCATTATAGATTGGTGTATTTTTTTCGTTTCCTCAAGTTGTTTTTTTACGACTTCGAGGATTTCCCTAAGACTTATTTCCTTTTGCTGTGGCGACGCTGGCTTTTTGGCTGGTTTTTTTGATCTTGGGGATGACCAATTAAACCAAGACGTTGAAACTGATGCTCCCAAATCTGCTGCTCCAGCTCCCCAACTCCAAGCCATGGCTGAGTTCGAAAATCCTAAAGTTATTGTTACTGCTATTGAAATGATCTTTTTTTTCATGTTTCCCTCCTGTCATTTTTTGCGTGCTGTAAAAAAATTGGCAACCATATTGCTGGATCATCACCAACTTCCGCGATAATGCTTTCGACTAATTCTGCGTTATCGGGCGTACCTGATAACACCAAGAGCTCGTCACTAAAGTCGTATTCGATAGTTTTTCCATCGCGTGTCAGATGGAATTTACCAAGATTCAGTTCTGCAAGCGCAGATTGATCACCTTGCTTAATGAGGAATTGGCGACTAAACTCACCAAGTCCTTTAACGAGTTCAAATTCGGTATCTGTTAGCTTAAAGCCTTTTGTATAATCTTCATAGTTTGCTTTGGGATTAGCTAGAAAAATGTAAGTCGCACACTGTTGAATGAGTGTTTTAGCAATATTACTTTCCAAGGCATCGCTAGGCTCTTGTGTTGCGTAAACAAAAATACCATTTTGTTTACGGATAGTCTTTTGTTTATTTTTCGCTAAATCTTCAAAGTACGGATCTTGCAAAGGCTTCCAAAACTCATCAAAGATATACATAAATCGCTGTCCGCTAATCATACCTTCTGTGCGGTAAAGCAAATACATCATCACTGGAGTGCGAGTTTCAAAATTATCTAAAAATTCCGTGATATCAAAGCCGTAAATTTGATGTGTTGAAAGATCAAGAGCATCATGGGGATTATCAAATAACCATCCATAATCACCACCTTCACACCATTTTAGTAAGCGAGCATGAACAGATGGGTGGGTATTATAATCACTTAAATGTGGATTTGGTAAAAATTGTACCAGAAAGGACAAACGACGGAGTGATTGGTCAATGTTACTGCTCATAACAGACATAACAGCTTTGTTAATTTCTTCTTCGTCGTGATGCGTGACCTCACCACCAGCTTCTGCCAATTTTTTAACAAATTGTTTCAGAAAAATCAGATTTTCTTGTGTGGGTGGGAGTTGGAAAGGATTGAAACCACTTCTCCTGCCTGGCTTGAATGTTAAATATTTTCCCCCCATCGCTCGAATGGCAACTTCCATGCCACGATCTTTATCAAAAACAACAGTTGTTGGACTAAATTTTTGCGCTTGTGCTAACAAAAAGCCAAGTAACACGGTTTTACCGGAACCAGATTGTCCGATAAGTGCGGTATTACCAAGCAAACGTTTATCTGTCGAGTCCTCTTCAAGTTTGGAGGCATGAAAATTGAAATAAAGCGGTGTTTTACTGGTTGTTTTAAGAATTGTGACGGCCGGTCCCCATGGGTTTCCAGTGGGTTTTCCTGACATAAAATTATGAAAAGATGAAAATGATAAAAAGTTCAATGATGTAATCGGAGCAGGACGTGGTCTCCATTTCCAATTGCCAGGAAGTTGTGCCCAATAGCCAGCCTCTATCGCTAAGTCTACAGGTTTGGGCAGTACCGCAACGTCTAGTAATGCTGCACTTGCTTTGGCCATATGGTCGCGAACTTGTTGAATTGTATCACCATAGATAGTCAATGTGCAGTGATGTTCTCCCATGACAAAATGCCCACTGATAAGCTGGTTTAGTGCTTCATCAATTTGTTCAATTTGGCTCGTTGCCACATCTCGTGCATCAATAAGATTACGCTGATGCCGTTGTAAATAGTCTTTAGCAGCATGTCTGGAGAGCACTGAAAAGCTCTGTGTCAATACGAACTCGAAGTCACTTTCCAACAAAACATTTAATTGTCCTGGTTTGGTTGTTGCATCATATTCTTTAATTTCCAGCATTCCAAATCGACGCATCCCACTGCTTGTTCGCAATTCACCAAGCGCACCCCATTTTGAGAAAAAAGGTCGATTGATAGACATATAGTCAGCAAAACGGTCATAGCAAATGGGCATAGGGCGATATTCACCATTGACAAGCATTCCAAGGAACTCAAGTGCAGAAGAATAAACATGCCCATTTTTTTCATAAGTACCAAGAAGTTCTGCACCGTAACGGTTTAAAGACTGGACTAAAGTACGATTGATGTCATTGAGTTCTTTGATACACGAGTCTTGTCGCATCTTTTTTTGATCAAGCGTTTCACGTTCATGTTTAGAAAAGAACGACATAATTTTATCTGCAATTGGTTGAAAAACGATAGTCAGATATAGATCATTGACCATCAAGTTATAACCAGTAAAGCTTTGCCGATATTTTTCATCAAGCTGATAGCAAAACATTTGATCAAATGTTGAATCAGGATATTCATAAACACGGCGGCGCACAATATGAGTCCAAAGCGATAAATTAGCAGATGCAATACCCCGCAGCATATTGTTAAGATCTTTTGTCCATTGAAAAATATCCTCTTCTGAGGCACTTTGATGCGAGCGACCGTCAATCTTCCAAATTGACAAATATTCTGCATTTTTAGTAGAGATAATCGTATCTGTAATATGATGTGAATAAGGCAGAAACAGGCTTACAGATGTCTCTGATGCAAGGCGTTTGCTGCTTTCAACAGCTGTCATGTTTATCTCCTTTTACTATAATGAGAGGGACTATAACTTGATGCGCCCCAAAAACCTTTGTTGCGATTGCGAAACTTAGTATCGATCCATAACCACCAGATACGAAACGCCTTATCATCGTTCTTAGTAATTTGCACCATAATGAACCATAATGGAGGCGCAATAATCCACAAAAAGATACTTACCGTCATAGCAATAACAGCGACCCCCATAACCATAACGATAAATGGCATCATGGGGACACCCCATATCGTTGGAACACGGGTCGCTCCTTTGAATAGGGGGAATTCTCTTTGTTCTTGTGATTTCATAGGAAGTTCTCATTATTGGATGTAAAATAACATGTGGCTAATATAGAAAGCTGCACCAGCAATAATAACACTGAATGCCCATCTTATAAATGTAGCTTTTGTGATGATGCGAAATATATAAATAAGCAAAAGAAATAAAAGAATGATAGCAGCCGCGCCAGGAATAACCATACTTAAACCATATTGCATTCCTATGAAAATATCTAAACTCTTTGTTGCCGTTTGCGCATATGCAGATTGAGTTATGAAGAATACAATTGAAGTGATAACAATAGCACTGATATTGTTATACGTTTCTGCTTGAAGAATCTTTGATCGTTTCATATCTCTCACCCTCGTTTTGGTTGAAAGCAGCATAAATAATATTTTCTTTTTTGCAGTATGAGGAACATTATTATAGTACCTACAACCAATGCATACAGTTTAAAAAAACATTAAGTATTATATTTATCTAGGTTAATATCAATTAGATGTAAACAACATCGTAGCAAGTTGGGTTGCTGATCCAGCAATAATAACGCCGATTGCCCACCGTACAAACGTATCTTTTTCGATATAGCGCCCTGCATACCCAATTGCTAAACATAATAGTATAACGGCAGCGGCAACAGGAATAATTTTAGTAGAGAGTTCTGTTTTTAGCTTAGTTAAAACTTTGTTAGCATTCTCTAGGTTTGCATATGCAGGATGTGTCATAAAAAATGTGCTTATAGTTGCAGAAATCGCAATAACTCTATTGTTACATTTTGACTGAAGATACATTAATTTTTTCATGTTTTTACTCTTATTATGTTCTTATAAAAACTTTATAATTAATCTCAATTAGGCTTAAATAACATATTAGCAATCTGGAGTGCTGATCCAGCAATAACAACACCGATTGCCCACCGTACAAAAGTATCCTTTTCAATGTAACGTCCTGCATAGCCAATTGCTAAACACAAAAGTATAACGGTAGAGGCAACAGGAATAATCACATCCAATTGTTGTTTAAATTTTTCTAAAGCCTCTTTTGCTTTAGTTAAATTTTGTGCTTGCGCAGATATGGGGTATGTTATAAAAAACACTATTATAGTGGTAAAAATTGCGGTGATTTTATTGTCACTTTTTGATTGTGGATTATTTAACATTTGCATTCTCTACTCTGATATTTTCATAAACAATGTTTTGTATTGCATTTGATTATGGTTTGAGTAACATGGTAGCAAGTTGGGTTGCTGAGCCTGCGATAATAACGCCAATCGCCCAACGCACAAATGTATCTTTTTCTATGTAGCGCCCTGCATAACCAATTGCTAAGCACAAAAGTATGACGGCAGCAGCAATAGGAATAATTTTTTCGATAAGCTCTTTTTGCAAACCTTCTAAAGCTTTTTTAGCGTTTCCTAAAGGTCCATTTTGAGCGTATACAGGATTATTCATAAAGAATAAAGTTATAGTTGCAGAAATCGCAGTGATCCTGTTATTACTTTTTGATTGGAAATTAATTAACTGTTTCATGTGATTTAGCCTCAAAGAAATATTTTATGTTTAAATTATCAACTAGTTACCTTTAAACAATAAAGTTGCGATTTCGACGGCTGAACCGGCGATGATAACGCCGATTGCCCACCGTACAAACGTATCTTTTTCGATATAACGCCCTGCATAACCAATTGCTAAGCACAAAAGTATGACGGCAGCAGCGATAGGGATAATTCCGATTAATTGAGTCTTGAAGGTATCTAAAGCGTTTTTTGCAGTATCTAAATTTTGTGCTTGGGTATATATGGGATGCGCTAGAAAAAAAGCAGTCATCAGAGCAGAAATTGAAATAGGTTTATTAACCATTAGCTGAAGAATTTTTGATTGTTGCATATTGTTTACCCCAATTTAGATTACAGTTGGTATGAAAGCTCTATCTTTTTTATGTGATTTTTATTGATATGCATATAATTTTTGAAATTTAGGTTTGTCTTTGAATAATAAAGAGATTTTATGGTTTTGTGAATAACATATTAGTAAGTTCGGCTGCTGAACCAGCAATAATAACGCCAATTGCCCATCGTATGAACGTATCTTTTTCAATGTAGCGTCCTGCATAACCGATTGCTAAACACAAAAGCACAACAGCAGCAGCGATAGGAATAATTGTTCCTAGTTCTGTTTTGAATTTTTCTAAAACATCTTTTGCGTTTTTCAAGCCCTGTGCTTGGGCCCACGCAGGGTAAGTCATAAAAAACACAGCTACAGCTGCAGAAATTTGAGTAGCTTTATTACGAACTGTTTTGTGAAGAATATTTTCTTGTTTCATTTTGCTTGCCTTCATTAAGATTAAAATTGCCACAAATAACCCCCCTCTCATGAAGAAATTTAAAAAGATACTTTGGATCAGCCCAAGTTCTTAGCTTTCCTCTTTGTGTAAGTAATGTATATTTATTTGGCTTTCCGGTGATTGGATCATCGGAAATAAACGTGAAATACCATTCCCTTTCTGAAAGCATTACGACTGTAATCTCACGTGCTGCTTTTTGACTAAATGCTATGTCAACGCTGTTTTGTTCTATCATTTTCATTATCTTTGCCCTCAATTAGAAGAGATTTTGTCCAATCTTACTAATTAGAGCTTTAACATTTTCTTATCTACCTTTCATTATAATATCCTATCAAAATTTTAGGGCTTCATGAAAATATCAGTTGTCACTCTAGCGAGCTTCTCGATGAAGAAGAATCTTCAGCCGAAAAAGCATCACTGGCGCCACTTTCTTTATGTGTAAATGCATCTTCCTCTCCTTTTGAAGAAAGAGGAAGAGAATCTAATTTAGTTGTCTGTTCTGGTTCTTCTTTTTTAAGTTTTACAGGCTCCTGCAAATCTTCATTTCCTCGTACAGCAGCCTTTGCTCCAATATATGAAGTAATTTTCTGTATAGAGATGTTGTTTGAATGTTTTGTGTCGTAAAAATTCAATACAGACTGCAAAGTCGCTTTTTCAAAGATGCACCTTGGTGTTATTTGTTCATAGCAGTAAGTTAAAGCGCTTTGTTCAGCTTTAATATTTCTGCAAAAATCAAATGCATCAAAAAGAGAAAACAATTTCACATTTCCAGCATTAATTTGCCCTGAAATTATGTCAAAATTATGTTTATTCTGTTTAAACTGTTCAGCTGTTGCGATTGTTTTTTCAAGCTGAGATGATTGATAGAAAAAGTTATCTTTTCCACCTGTTACATAGACACTGTCCTGCACTTCTTGTTCGGCGATAACTGAAAATGCTATGGGGGGCGTATTGAACATGTATGCAGCAGCAAAAAATGTGAAGTCTGGAACAATCATTAGCAATACACCTTATTATGAAGAATTTTATTAGTAGAAAGGCTAATTCTTTGTGGCGCTTTCTCTCGTTGTCTTTTGATTTTATAAATTTGCAGGATGAGATTGTTTAGCTTAGAATATCCCGTGTGATTATTGCTTTGTTCTCTTCTAAGAACATTTTTAATATATGCGAATATCCAACAAACAAGATAAAAGTGTGGAACAAAATAGAGCGCATTACGCCAACCAATATTATTGGAATCACGAGAAAAGACAGAGTTTTTACAAAATAATAATCTTTGATACTGTATTGAAGCTGCTTGTTTTATATAATTCTCTAGTTGAAAAAATCTTTTCAAAAAACATTTATACGAGGTAAAAAGCCGTTGTGTGTGAGCGGAGGTTTTATTGTTATAATGAACTACACCATCATTATACAGAGAGGGCTTGTTCTTTGTTGCGTATTGCCATAATTTATAGAGTGACGATTTATATTTACTTTTGACACCTGATTCATGAGAGTCAGAGAGGTGTAATGGTGCTTGAGCACTGCATTTAGTAGTTCCAGCAATTGAACTGAAAAAAGATGCAGTGGTGGTAATTGATATACCAATAAACAGCTCTTTGTGGTCCAAAATACATCTCCGTCAAAGTGATATATGTATCGTAATTTTAATTTCGATAATAAATAGACAAAAATTGTCTATAATTGTGTTTAAAATATGGCAAGAAAAGATTCTTTTTTGCAAGGGGAGTAATTAAGGTGAATGATCTCAAGAATATGAATTTTGATGAACTACAAGAGATGCGTACACAAATCGATGTGGAATTAAAAAAACGGCAAGCAAAGGAAAAGCAAAATGCGCGACGAAAAATTCTTGAAATTGCTAATGCCCATGGAATTGATATCGCTGATCTTGTGAGCAAAGAGCGCCATTATAGAAATCCCAATAACCAATGGGAATTATGGAATGGGCGTGGACGTAGACCTAAGTGGATTAAAGAGTGGTTGGAGAATGGGTATACACTTGATGAACTTGAAGTAACGTAACACATGTGCGATATTTACAAGATAAGGGAATACCAAGGAATGTAAATGCAAGAAGTATGCTCTTTTGGGTAATTTGATTGTATAAACATACTGAACAAATATGTTAAAGTATTGAGTGACCAAATACAATGATAGGGAGCATGAACAAATTTATTTAAATGCAAAAGGTCTTGTTGTTATAATCTGGCAAGCATAATGATAATGCCAGATTAAATATTGTAATTGCTTTTGGCATTTGAGAGAGGGGGATATTTTGCTTCTTTTTATCGTTTTATTGACATTGCTCTTTTTCGTCTATGCAAATAAAGAGTTTTATTGATTCTTAAAAAAAAGGTCGAAATAAGAATAATATTGCATAGGGATTTTAACTCAATATGCAAAATGATAATTTTATCAATTCGTATGTTAATAAATTAGCATACTTATATTTTCGAAATATTGTTCTGTAGAACAATCCTGATATTATACACTTTATTTGCCTCCAATGTTGTTAAAGCCCTTAGTACTTGAGAGGGAGAGGCTTTTTATTAGCTTTGTTTAATTGTTTTTATTTATACGATATTCTCGCTTGTGATGTGTAAGCGAATGATTTTGATTGATTCAACATGAGAGAGATTTGAAATAAGAGTATTTTATGATCGTTAGATTTCTCATTCAATATAATAATAATGAATTATTATTATAAATAAAAGTGTTGTGTGCTAAAAAGCCTTGTTTATTTTGTTATGCTGTGAAATGGTTTTTTTTGAGGTGTGGAGGTATAAGGCAACTTTTTTGAGACGTTTTTTTCAGTGCGTGGTGAATATTCTTAGAATGTAGCTTGCTTGTCGAGTCTTATGTGAAGTGAAATATGGGAAGGGGAAGTCAAGAGAAAATTACTCGACAGGAATCTGGTTTGTAAACAGATTGGATGAGATAGGAGTTTTTTGTTCTTTGAAGGAGGGAGGCAAAGGTTGTAAAAAAGTGAAATAGTATGAATTTTTTCTTAAAGTGGGAAGCCGTGTAGGAGACGTGGGGCATTTGGAGTGAGTCCGGCAGCTTCTTGAATGAAATATTTTTTCATTTTTGGCGCTTGATTAATGATTCCAAGGCCGGTATCGCGGAGCATCCGTAAAAGAAGGCTATCATTAGAAAAGAGTTTATTAAGCCAATCATTGCTTAAAGCCATACGGACAATTTCAAAACGTCTCCAGCTTTGATAGCGCTCTAAAGCAGTGAGGGAGCCAATGTCAAGACCTAGTCGTGCTGTTTCAATAATCACTTCAGCGAGGGCAGCGCTATCGCGTAATCCTAAATTGAGTCCTTGTCCTGCAATGGGGTGGATGGTGTGGGCGGCATCGCCAACGAGAGCAAAACGTGGTTTAACGCATTGACGTGTTAAAGAAAGATTCAAAGGAAAAGCTTGACGTTCGCCATTCCAAGAGAGTTTGCCTAATCGATGGCCAATGCGTCTTTCGAGTTCTGCTTCAAAAATAAGGGCATCAGCTTTGAGATAATATTGCGCAGTTTTATGATCTTCATTCCACACAATGGCGGATCGGTTGCCTTTGAGAGGGAGAAGAGCAAAAGGACCAGCAGGTAAAAAATGTTGAATTGCTTGACCATTATGGGGTTTTTCATGTTCAACTGTGCAGATGATTGCTGTTTGTTTATAGGGATGAGAAAAGTTTTTAAGACCTGCTTTTTGGCGTAATTTCGAATGGGCTCCGTCAGCTGCAATAAGCAATTTTGTTTGCCAAACCTCTTCATTATTTAAATTGACAGTTGTATGTTGGTCTTCTTGATGAAAATCAATGACACGCGTGTTTGCAATAACAGGGATATTGAGATCTTTGATACGTTTTTTTAAAGTGTTGATGAGTTCTCTCTGCTCTACCATAGCAGCAAAGGGCTCACCAGGGTTAATGTCGCCTTCAAAGGTTAAAAGGGTGGGTTTGACAGGATCACTTGTGCTTGTGTCTGTGATGATCATTGAATGAATGGGTTGCGCATAAGGTTTTATAGGTTCCCAACATTGTAATTGTTTTAACATACGAATAGAAGCGGCAGCAAGGGCAATGGTTCGTATGTTAGAAGCAGGGGTATCTCCTTGTGGAGCAGCATCAACGATTTTTATTTTCAGATTAGGGGCTGTTTGTTTGAGTGCTATCGCTAGGGTTAAACCGACAGCCGCCCCTCCTGCAATGAGCAGATCACATTGTTTCGTTTTATGAGATTTAATTTTTTTATTGGGTTGTACGTCTTTATTGCGATTAGAACACACAATACTTCTTCCATTGTTTATAGTTTGCTTTCTTTTAAAAAGAATATCTTTTTACATTGCCTAAAATAGCTTAACTTTTACTTTTCTTTCTGCTTTACAAAAGCGAGGTTTATTTTTAGCCCCAATCTGATGATAGATTGGTTTTTCAGAGTTCTTCTGCTTAATCATTTATGTAATTCATTTTACAGATTTATCGGATAAGCTTTTTTGAATATCCTCTTCAATTCTTTTTACACTTGGTTGATAAAAAAGAAAACTAAAAACAAACAAAGATGGTCGTGTATTTTTTTAAGTCGTATGAGTTACTTTAGTGTTACCTGTCTTGAAGAGGGACATTTAGTGAGTATGATAATAAAAAATTGTGTTCATTCGTGATGGTTAAAACAGTATTCATATTTTGCTGTTATCATGATGTAGCGTAAAAAACATCATCTGTTTAGGAAGGTGCTGTAGCACCATGTAACACTTTACACATGAGGTATTTTTTTGTTGATCGTGTGATAAATATTCAGGGAAAGCTTTTTATCTGCCTTATGAAGGATTGTCTCTTAGGGTGGTGGTATATGAATGATATGAAGTGGTTAGAAGGTAGAACGTGCTAGATAAGAAGTCGGATTGTTTACAGGCTATTTGTTTACAGATCGGTACAGAGTTTAAGCTTCATCTTTTTTTAATAGAGAGAGGGAGTTATAACTCTTTAAAATATGAAAGTTTTGTATTTGGAATTGATAGATGCACCGAAGTTCTTCTCCTTATGATTCATTAGAAGTGCGAAATTCTCAAGGTTCGCGTCTTATTGAGATGTTTTTACGTCAGATAGGGGTATTTATTGGGCTTGGGCTTTTGGGCTTTATTATTTTTTGTGTGTTTGCTTTGGCGACGTGGAATGTTGCGGACCCATCTTTAACCCATGCAAGTACAAATGAGGTTACAAACCTTATGGGGTGGATGGGGGCAATTTTTTCAGATTTTATTATGCAGTTTTTTGGCTTGGCAAGTCTTGCTGTTTTGTTGCCGCCGTTATTTTGGTCTTTTCTCTTGTTGGCGCAAAAGAATATCTACAATTTGACTTTTCGCTTTTTTTTATGGGTGCTATCAACGATTTGTTTTTTAATTGCTTTTGCCCTTATGTCACCTGTTGCTTCTTTTACTTATTGGCCATTGCCAATAGGATTGGGAGGGGTTTTAGGAGATAAAGCTTTAAGTGTTGCTTCTTCAGTCTTTCCTCTTTTTCTTTCTCCTCCTTACACGGTGTTTTTTAGTGTTGTTTTTATTCTTTTAGGGTTTTTCACTGCTGCTTTTGCTGGCAATGTGATATGGCGGCGTCGAACAAAGAAAAGAAAAGAAAAAAGCATTCCAAAAGACGAAATCGTTAATCCAGTTTTTGAGTTGGAAGAAGATACGGAATATGCCGCAGAGGATGAACGTGAAAATCATGGTTTTTTTGCGACAACTTGTGGCGCTCTTTTACATCTTTTTTATTTTTTACAAGCGCGTTTTTTTCGTTTATTCTGTTTCAAAAAGCGTTTTCAAAGTAAAGGGCAAGGAAAGTCATTTGATCGGATTGAGCCAACTTTTTGGGGTGAAAAAGTAAAGTATAAGGAAAATCAAAATAAAGCCTATGTTTCTCCTGCTAAAAATCGAAAGTCTTTAACAGCTTCTTCAAATGGTGGTTTTGTTCTTCCTTTTGTAGATTATCTTTCGGTTCCACCGCCGTCTGTTCGGGATGCAAAACTTTCTCCTGCTGTTTTAAGAGCAAATTCTCAGGAACTTGAAGGGGTTTTGTTAGATTTTGGGGTCAAGGGGCAAATTATTGATGCTTGTCTTGGACCGGTGGTGACTTTGTATGAATTTGAACCGGCTGCTGGCATTAAGTCTTCCCGTATCATTGGTTTGGCAGATGATATTGCACGCTCGATGCGTGCCATTTCAGCGCGTGTTGCGGTGGTTCCAGGACGTAATGTGATTGGAATAGAATTGCCTAATGCAAAGCGTGAGATGGTTTATTTACGAGAAATATTGCAGGCGCAAGAATTTATTGACAGCAAAGCAAAGCTAGGACTTGCTTTGGGTAAGACAATCGGGGGGGAAGCTGTTATTGCAGATTTAGCAAAAATGCCCCATCTTTTGGTTGCTGGTACAACAGGATCGGGAAAGTCTGTTGCTATCAATACAATGATTTTATCATTGCTTTATCGTATGACACCTGAACAATGTCGTCTCATTATGGTGGATCCGAAAATGCTTGAGCTTTCGGTTTATGACGGCATTCCTCATTTATTAACACCCGTGGTGACAGATCCTAAAAAAGCCGTGATTGCTTTAAAGTGGGCTGTTCGTGAAATGGAAGAGCGCTATAGTAAAATGTCAAAATTGGGCGTTCGTAATATTGATGGGTTTAATGCACGTCTTAGGGAAGCAGCAAGTCAGGGAGAGACAATGGCGCGGACAATTCAAGTTGGATTTGATCGCGAGACCGGTGAGCCTCTTTATGAAACGGAAACGCTTGATTTTAGTCCTATGCCCTATATTGTTGTCATTATTGATGAAATGGCTGATTTGATGATGGTTGCTGGTAAAGATATTGAAGGCGCGGTTCAACGTTTAGCACAAATGGCACGTGCTGCCGGTATCCATGTAATTATGGCGACGCAGCGTCCTTCCGTCGATGTTATTACTGGGACGATCAAAGCCAATTTTCCTACACGTATTTCTTTTTCTGTCAGTTCAAAAATCGATAGCCGAACAATTTTAGGTGAACAGGGGGCAGAGCAATTATTGGGACAAGGAGATATGCTCTTTATGATGGGAGGAGGACGTATTCAGCGTGTGCATGGGCCTTTTGTTGCGGATGACGAAGTGGAGCAGGTTGTTGCGCATCTCAAAGCGCAAGCTCGACCTGATTATTTGGACACAGTTACACAAGAAGTTGAAGAGGATGGTGCTGATGTTTCTTTGGCTTCTCCTTCAGAAGATGATCCCTATAGTCAAGCTGTTGCTATTGTGCTTCGTGATCGTAAGGCTTCGACTTCCTATATTCAACGCCGTTTAGGCATTGGTTATAACCGTGCTGCGACATTGATTGAGAGGATGGAAGAAGAAGGTATCATTAGTCCAGCAAATCACGCAGGGAAACGAGAAATTTTAGTGCCTGCCGAAGAAGAGCGCTTTTGAAAAATCTTTATAGTTGCTTTTTATAATATCTTATAAAACAAGTGTTTATTCTACTGTATCGTAGAAAGTCTGCATTTTCACATACCAGTTCTCGATTTGCGATAGCTCCTTGGCACTTGAGACTCTTTATAAGGGGATTCTTATATCTCATATAACTTTTATCCATACACTAACCTTGCTTGTAACGTGCAAGCAAATGATTTGAATTGATTCAATATGAGAGAGTATATGATGAGAGAATCTTACTGTATTTGGCGTTATGATTTAAGTTAAAAGGATAATTTATTATAAATCAATATCTTGGTATAAAATAATGTCATTGCGAATGTAGAGGTATAAAAGCATGTAAGGCTTGATATTTAAGTGTCTTTTAAAGTGCGCTCTAAATTTTAGGGCAAGGCTTATCTGTGGAGCCTTATATAAATGAATCTATGGGGTAGGAAGCTAAGTGAAATCTGCTAAACTTCAAACTGTTTACAGATTGGTTCGGGTGGAAATTTTTATTCTTTTGGGTTGGAAGGAAGTCAAAAAAGCATTTTTGCAACTTATAAAGAGTTTTTAGGTTCGCGAGCAATATGTTTAGTACTTAATCTGTTATGTATTGACTATAATCTATGTTGTTTCATAGATTAGGAGTGGGAAAGATATATTATGCGTTTAGAAAAGCAGCAGAAAAGCAGGAATTTGGATGCTTTCGGAAACTTAAACGCAGACTGATTATTTGGAAATGATACCGCAAGAGCTTGCAAGAAATAAAGAAGGATGTTTTTTATCTTTTTCTTTAGCAGATGATCCCTATAGTCAAGCTGTTGCTATTGTGCTTCGTAATCGTAAGGCTTCAACTTCTTATATTCAACGGCGTTTAGGCATTGGTTATAACCGTGCCATAACATTGATTGAAAAGATGGAAGAAGAAGGTATCATTAGTCTAGTAAATGATATGGGTTAGCGGAAAGTTTTGAGATTGTCGAAGAAGAATACTTTTAAAAATATTTTGATAGTTTTTTCAAACAATATCTTTATCTTATAAAGAAGGGTATTTATTCATCGTTGATTACTTAAGTTATAAATTATAAAGTCAATTAAGTATTGCTTGGGAGCATTTTTTATGAAAACGTCTTTTTTGCTGCAAAGAAGAGTCTTTGGGTTGGTGATAATTATTATCTTTTGGTGTTTAACTTTTCCTGTTTTTTCGCAAGCGTCTAATAAAGTGATAAAGGCGCAAAATGTTGTAAATCACTTTGCGGCAATCAAAACAATGACAGGTGATTTTATCCAGTTTAGTCCAAAGGGAAAAATGTCTCAGGGGACATTTTACCTAGAGCGTCCAGGGAAAATTCGTTTCATTTACAAAAAAATGCCTTTACAGATTATTGCAGATGGCCAATTTGTAGGTATTAACAATCGGGCTTTGAATACTTGGAACTTTTCACAACTTTCGCAAACGCCAATGAAGTTTTTGCTAGATGATAAAATTGATGTATCTGCTGGGCGTTTATTCGCATTTCGCGAAGATCCAGGGGCTGTGACGATTGTTTTGCGTGATAAAACGATTGGGGCAGGGCAAATAAGGATGGTTTTTGATTCTAAAGGCTCTGCTTTGCGACAGTGGACAATTGTTGACCAACAAAATTTGGAAACTACTGTGCAGATTATGAATGTGCGGACAGACGTCCGGTTCGCTAATGGAATGTTTACACTTCCTTCGAAGAAATAGTGCTGTGTTGTTTCATTGGGATTGAAATGGATGTTCTTTCGTATTGCAACTTGGAATATTAATTCTATTCGTTTACGTCTTGCGCAGGTTTTTCAGTATTTGGAACTCTTTTCCGCAGATGTTTTGTGTCTACAGGAAACAAAATGTCCAGATGCTTTATTCCCAGTGGAGGCTTTTGAAGCAGCGGGTTATAAGCATATCGCATTGAGTGGACAAAAATCTTATAACGGGGTGGCTATTGTTTCTCGTTTGCCTTTTAAAAAGGTAGAAAAGCGTTTCTTTTGTCAAAACCAAGATTGCCGTTATATCTCAGTTATTGTGGAAGTCCATGGGAGAAGCTTGCAGATTCATAATTTTTATGTTCCTGCTGGGGGAGATATTCCTGATGCTGATGTGAATGAAAAATTTCGTCATAAGCTTGATTTTTTAGAAGAAATGTCCGCCATTCGTGCGGATCAAGGAGATGGTCTTTCTTCTCTTTTGGTGGGCGATTTGAATATTGCTCCTTTAGCAGAAGATGTTTGGTCTCATCAGCAATTGTTGAAGGTTGTAAGCCATACTCCCATTGAAACTGAGCGTTTAAAAGCTTTATGCCGTCAAGGTGGATGGGTTGATCTGATGCGGTTGCATATCCCTGTTCCTACCAAGCTTTACACATGGTGGAGTTATCGTGCACGCGATTGGGCATTTACCGATTATGGACGGCGGCTTGATCATGTTTGGTCTTCTCAAGATTTAGCACCTTTTGTTGTAGATCTTTCGATTTTTCGTGATGCGCGCGGATGGGAACGTCCTTCAGATCATATTCCTGTGCAAACTGTATTTGATTTTTCACGTCAAGTTTGAAATAAGAAGTAAATAAAGTATTAATATTAAATAATGATTCTGAAAGAATGCGGGAGAGTAGATGTATATCAGAAATCTCAAAAGGGGCGCTTCTCATGGATTACTTTCTAGTGTCTTGTTGTGGTTGCTTTTGTCAGGCTGTATGGTTGGTCCTAATTACCAGAAGACATCTTTTCGTGTTCCAGCAGTTTGGGGAGAAAAATCTGCACAGACTGCAGGGCAGCCAGTTGCGCTTGCCGGATGGTGGCGGCGTTTGAATGACCCTGTTCTAGATGCATTAATGGATTATGCGATTTCTGGAAATAATAATGTTGCTATTGCCAAAGCGCGGGTACGTGAGGCGCGTGCGGGTTTAGGACAGGTTGTGGGAACTCTTTTGCCAAATGTGTCCAATTCAATTTCAGGAACTCGTAGTCGTTCTGGACAGTCTGATGCATTATTAAACCAATATCATAGTGGTTTTGATGCAAGCTGGGAGCTTGATTTTTTTGGTGGGCATAAACGAGCAGTTGAAGCAGCACGTTATGGTCTTGATGCAGCTGTGGAAGATATGCGCGCTACCATGGTGACATTGCTGGGAGATGTGGCAACAAATTATGTACAAATGCGTGGTTGGCAACAAAAATTGTTGATTGTGCGGCAAATTGCTATATCACAACGTAAAACCTATGAATTGATGCGCGCTAGATTAACAGCTGGTGATGTTTCTGAGCTTGATGTTTCAAATGCGCAAGCACAAATGGCAAATACAGAAGCAGATATATCGCAGATGGAAGCGAATTTAGCAATGAGCATTCATCGCCTTTCTGTCTTAACTGGTTGTGTGCCTACGGCATTGAAGGATCTTTTACAAAAAAATGCTAAGCATGCAAAGATTCCACAACCACATTGGCCGATACCAGCAGGAATTCCGGCTGATATTTTGTTAACACGTCCGGATTTACGACGGGCAGAGCGTCAATATGCGCAAGCGACAGCGCGGATTGGTCAACGTGAAGCAGATCGTTATCCATCACTGACTTTAACAGGTAATATTTCGACAGGAGCAACGGCAATTGATCAGTTATGGAAAAATTCAACGATTGGCTGGTCTTTTGGACCTGGTCTGCGTTTTCCTCTTTTTAATGGAGGTCAGGTTGAGGCTTCTATTGTGGTAGCGCGTGCACAGCGTGATCAAGCTTTTATTACTTATCGAGCTGCTGTGTTGGAGGCTTTAGAAGATGTAGAAAATGCGCTGGTAAGATTAACGAAGGAACATCAACGCTTAGAAAAGCTAATCGTTGCGAATAAAGCTTCTCTTCATTCCTTAAAACTTTCACGGAGCCTTTTTGAGAATGGAAATACCAGTTTTCTTGAATTGTTAAATGCTGATCGCTCTTATTATTCTGCACAAATGGCACTTAAAGATAGCCGTGTTTCTTTGGTTACGCAATATATCACGTTGATGAAAGCATTGGGCGGGGGATGGGATGGCGTTGTTGATGTATCGCGTCCAGAAGTCGTTGATGGTGCACCTCGTTCGCGTGCAAAGGTAGGGAAATGAAAAAAAGCTTACTTAAAAATTTCATTACAAAACACAAAAAACTTTCCTTCTTTTTAACTGCTATATTTCTCATTCTCTTGTTGTGGTTACGTTCTGTTTTTTTTGGAACATCTACTCCAACTTATATAACAGCGGTGGTGAAGCGTGGGGATATTGAGGAAAGTGTTTTAGCTTCTGGTCTTGTACGTCCTTATCGGTTGGTGGCTGTGGGTGCGCGTGCAACAGGGCGTGTGGTGTCAATGCGCGTTTCCCCTGGGAGTGTTGTGAAAGAAGGCGATCTCTTGGCAGAAATTGATCCTACAGATCAGGAAAATGATTTAAAAAGAAAAAAAGCAGCATTATCGCATTATTATGCGAGTTTGGTAGAACAAGAAGCCTATCTTTCTCTTGCACAGAAAAATTTAGAGCGTCAGAAAAAAATGATCGAAACACGTGCGATTTCACGTGCGAACCTCGATGAGGCTGCAACACAGGTGAAAATACGCGAGGCGCAAATTGAACAACTTCGTCAGCAGATTGTGCAAGCACAAATTGATGTGGAGAGTGCAGAGGTCAATTTAGGTTATACACGCATCACTGCCCCTTCAGCGGGAACGGTTTTGGCAACAGTTGTGGAAGAAGGGCAAAATGTGAATGCGGTTCAGTCGGCGCCAACAATTGTTATTTTGGGTGATTTATCAAAGATGACGATCAAGGCGCAAATCTCAGAAGCCGATATTCTTAAAGTTCAGGCTGGACAACCTCTTTATTTTACAGTTCTAGGTAATTCTCAGCGTCGTTATCAAGGCATTTTAGAAAAGGTAGAACCGGCTCCTGAGGCAATTCGTGCTGATGTGAGTATTAATCCTGGTATGGTAGGTGGTTCTAGTGCTTTAATATCGTCGGCTATCTATTACAATGGAATTCTACATGTTGATAATGCGGACAATTTTTTGCGAACCTATATGACTGCTCAAGTTCATATTATCTTAGGGCGCGCGCAGAATGTCTTGTTGGTTCCAAGTGATGCTTTACGCGATGAGACAAGAGAGCGTAAAGCGTGGGTTTCTGTTTTGGTGGGGGAAAATAAGGTGGTTACTAAACAGGTGATTGTTGGGTTGAATAACAAGGTTATGGCAGAGATTGTTTCAGGACTTAACGAGGGTGATGTCGTCATCACCGGCTCGTCTGATGGAGTGATGCCAGAACCTTCTAACATGCATAGCGAAGACGAGAGTTAAACCATGAACACGAACCAAGCAGATGCTGTCCTTGTGTTGGAAAATATTGTATGTAAATTTCCTGCAGGCGAAACATTTGTTACTGTTTTGAAGGATATCAATCTTACCGTTAAGCGCGGTGAAATGGTAGCGATTGTGGGAGCTTCTGGTTCAGGAAAATCCACATTGATGAATATCTTAGGCTGTCTTGATCGGGCAGCTTCTGGTCATTATTGGATTGCAGGGAAAGAAACAGCCTCTCTTTCAGCTGATGAATTGTCAGCTTTGCGGCGCAATCATTTTGGTTTTATTTTCCAGCGCTATCATTTGTTGAATGAATTGACAGCTCTTGGGAATGTTGAAATTCCGGCTATTTATGCAGGATGTGCTGTGGAAGCAAGGAAAAAGCGTGCACAAGATCTTTTAACGCGCTTGGGCATGGGCGATCGGGTCAATCATCGTCCAAATCAACTCTCAGGTGGTCAGCAACAACGCGTTTCTATTGCTCGAGCATTGATGAATAATGCAGAGGTTATTCTTGCAGATGAGCCAACCGGTGCACTGGATAAACAGAGTGGACAGGAAGTGTTGCGTATTTTGGATGAGCTTCATCAAGAAGGTCGTACTATTATCATTGTAACCCACGATATGCAGGTGGCCAAAAGAGCAGAGCGTGTTATCGAAATCAGTGATGGAGAAATTATTGCTGACAGTATGACAAAGGTTGCAAAGAAAAGAGCAGCGGAGGCAAAAATAAAAACGGATAGTCAATCTTTTTATGAAAAACAGAAACTAAAAGTCAAACAACAGCTTGGCTCTTTTCGGTCTTTTGTTGAGCGGTTTCGTGAGGCATTTGTTATGGCTTTGTTGGCAATGAATGCACATCGAATGCGAACTTTTTTAACAATGCTTGGGGTGATTATTGGCATTGGGGCGATTATTGCTATGGTGGCTTTGGGAAATGGTACACGAGAGAAGATTCTGGAAAATTTTAAAAGCTTGGGTGCTAATACATTAACAATTTTACCTGGCAAAAGTTTTTCTGATCCCCAAGCAGACAAAATAACAACTCTTGTTGAAGCTGATGCAGAAGCCTTGTCTGGGTTACCTTATGTTTCTGGTGTAACACCTCAGATTTCAACAAGCTCGAAAGTGCGTTTTGGCGCAGTTGAAGTCAATGCCGTTATTGTGGGGGTGGGAGAACAATTCTTTCAGACACAGGGGCTTAAAGTTTTCAAAGGACAGTTTTTTGATCAAAAAAGTGTGCATGATCGGGCGGTTGATCTCGTGATTGAGAAAGAGGCATTGTCTGTTTTATTCCCTCATAGTCATGAGAGCCCACTTGGAAAAGTGGTGCTTGTGGGTAATGTTCCAGCGCGTATTATTGGTGTTGTTGATTCGCAAAACCAAGTAAGTGGAAACACATCGAATACATTACAGCTTTATTTGCCCTATACAACAGTGCAAACGCGTTTTCTTGGCACAACAGAAGTTCGTGCGATTACCGTTAGGATTGCTGATGATGTTGATTCACATTTAGCGGAAAACATGGTAAAACGTTTTCTCATTATGCGGCATGGTGGAGAAGATTTTTTCATTAGAAATTCAGAATTCTTCCGTGAACGTATCATGGAGAGTACACATATCTTAACACTTTTAATTTCTTCAATTGCAGCTATTTCATTGATTGTGGGGGGTATTGGGGTGATGAATATTATGCTGGTCACCGTTTCTGAGCGGATTAATGAAATTGGTGTGCGTATGGCAGTTGGTGCACGCCAGAGTGATATTTTGCAGCAATTTCTCATTGAAGCGGTGTTGGTTTGTGTCATTGGTGGTGGTTTGGGAATCCTGCTTGGGCTTTCTATTGGTGGTTTATTTCTTCTGTTTAAGGCGCCTATCCACTTGGTTTATACGATTGATTCGATCATCCTATCCCTTACTTTTTCGACCCTTATTGGAATATGTTTTGGTTTTTCTCCAGCGCGGCAAGCTTCACGGCTTGACCCTGTTGTTGCTCTTTCACGCGATTAAGCTTTATCAATTGGAGCATGTTTGTTGTGATGTTTTCCACTTGGATAAAACGTCTATGAAGCGAAACATGGAGGAGAAAAGTTTAGCATGATTCGCTGTTCTATTTTAGAAAACGCTTTTTTCGTTAAGTGGAGCATGCTTTATAGAATGTTAAAGGATGAAGTTTTACGGCACAACGTATCATGAATAAATTTCCCTTGTATTTTTATAGCTATACAAAATACAAGGTGCGGTAGCTTTAGGGTTTTTACCTAAAATAGGAGGGGTAGGGAGTGTAATATCTGTTAATAAGCAAAATAATAAAGAGGAAAGTTTAAATGAAAAGCAGCATATATCCAAAAAACGAACGGGTATATGAGGCGTGTTGGTCTATACACTTTTTCCTTTTCTTTTTTTATTCATGCACCTGTTTGTTTCTCACAAATTGTGTTGCAAAGGGAGGGGCGTTGGTATTAGTAGCGTTTTGTTTTAAGATTCTTTATAGCTTTATGCGACGGAGATATAGGTTTTCACGAATCTCCAGTTTTGTAGGGAGAACGAGATGAATACACTTATGGGCTCATGCTGCTGGGAATGTTAATTGCTGTATTCATTATTACGTGTATCCATATAGCTGGTTATTGGTTTTATGATATGCTTTTATTGCGTTTAGCATCTCCTGAGTATGAGCTTAAACTATTTTCAATAGATAAATATCAAAAAGAAACTTATCAAAATAATAAAGCAAATCTCTACATTCTTGTGAGTGATTACATGATGTTTATTAGGGATAGGGGAAGAGCAGATTCTACACTTTTGCTGCGTGTAATATTCTATTGTAAATAGTCAGTTCGTTCAGTAAAGCGAGTCATCTAAAACCTTTTGAGTGGAACAAGAGGCATTGACGAATTGGTCTAGATTCGATAGTTGAAGGTATTTTTCATTGGGGAGAAGCATGACGCTGCAATCGCTTTTACAGACATATCGTGATGAAGCGCGTACCGAACGGGACAAAGGTACATATTTTGAGCGTTTTGCTCTTGCTTATCTGACACATGATCCTCTTCAGTCTGGATGTTATGAAAAGGTTCAAACCTTTAAAGATTGGGCTCGTGAAAATGATTGGGATGTTCATGATACCGGTATCGATCTTGTGGCAAAGATTCGTGATGGAGAGGGTTTTGCGGCAATCCAATGTAAATTTTATGATGCAGCCTATCGGATTAGAAAAGCAGATATTGATAGTTTTATTTCGGCATCAGGGAAAGCTCCATTCAAGCGGCGTATTATTATAGATAGTACTGAAGGTGCTTGGAGTGATAACGCTGAAACAATGATACGGGGGCAGGATATTCCTGTTATACGGATTAATCTTTCCAATATACAACAAAGTCCGATTCGTTGGGAAACTTTTGCAGCCCAGGGCAAAGTTGTGTTGGAGGATAAAAAGAAAATTCGTCCACATCAGCTGGAGGCATTGTGTTTTGTGCGTTCGGGGCTTGCTGAGGCTGATCGGGGTAAGCTTATTATGGCTTGTGGTACTGGTAAGACATTTACCAGTCTCAAAATTGCTGAGGATTTGGCGGGTGAAGGCAAGTTTGTCTTGTTTCTTGTTCCTTCCTTGGCACTGATGTCACAGACGGTTCGTGAATGGACAACGGATGCAGAAATCGGATTGCGCTCCTTTGCTGTCTGTTCCGATACACAAGTGGGAAAGCGTCGTAAAAATAGTGATGATGTTGCTGAAATTGATGTGTTTGATCTTGCTTTTCCGGCGACAACCGATGCTGCTAAACTTGCAAAACAGGTGGGTAAGAGTGTTGCAGATAGGATGACCGTTGTGTTTGCAACCTATCAATCCATTCAGGTGGTTGCGGATGCTCAGAAAAAGTATGGTTTGCCAATATTTGATCTTATCATTTGTGATGAAGCGCACCGTACAACAGGGGCAACGCTGGTTGGAGAGGATGAATCCAATTTTGTTAAGGTGCATTCTAATGATGTTATTCGTGCTAAGAAGCGCCTTTATATGACAGCGACACCACGTATTTTTGGTGATAACGCAAAAAGTCGCGCGAATGAAGCTAATGTTGTTCTCGCTTCGATGGATGATGAAAAGCTTTTTGGTAAAACACTTTTTTATCGGGGCTTTTCATGGGCAGTACAGAATGATCTTTTAACGGATTATAAGGTTATTGTCTTAGCAATGGACGAAAAATTGATCAGTTCAGCTGTTCAGAAGCGTCTTAGTGATGACCAGTCTGAGCTTGTTCTTGATGATGCAACGAAGATTATTGGCTGTTATAAGGCGCTGACAAAACAAGATCTGAAGGCTGATGTTGGGGCGGATCTACACCCTATGCATCGTGCTTTAGCGTTTTGTAAAACTATTAAAAGTTCTGAACTAGTCCGTGATGAATTTTCTGCGGTTGTTAGAGAATATCTTGATTATACGAAAGAGGATACGGAAAATGAGCACTTTCTGAAGTGTGAAGTTAAACATGTTGATGGCACTTTCAATGCGAAGGATCGTGGTGCATTACTTGATTGGCTGAAAGCTGATAGTGGTGAGGATGTTTGTCGTATTTTGACCAATGCACGGTGTTTGTCTGAGGGGGTAGATGTTCCGGCTCTTGATGCGATCATGTTTTTAAATCCACGCAAGAGCCAGATTGATGTTGTGCAAGCGGTTGGGCGGGTGATGCGTCGCTCTGAGGGCAAAAAGATGGGGTATGTCATTTTGCCAATCGGTATTCCCTCTGGGATTCCAGTGGAACAGGCTTTGAACAACAATGATAAATATCGGGTTGTTTGGCAAATTTTAAATGCTTTGCGTGCGCATGATGATCGTTTTGATGCGACGATTAATAAGGCATCGCTAGGGCAAGATATCAGCAATGTGATTGAGATTATTGGTGTGACACAGAGCACTGAGTTACAGGCTGTTACAGCTGTTGTAGACAATCTTCCACTACGCGCACAACCCGCACGAGCGGGAATTGGAACACCGGAATATGATTTTACTTTTACAGATCAGGTAAACAAGGAGTTTTCTTTCCCAGTGGATGAACTTTCTCGTGCGATTTTGGCAAAGATCGTCAAGAAATGTGGGACACGTGATTATTGGGAAGATTGGGCGAGCAACATTGCTGAAATTGCTAAGAATCATATCACACGCTTAACAGGCATACTTGCAGAGCCAGAGACTGAGGCGCGTCGAGCCTTTGATAAATTTGTGGCAGAACTGCGTGATGATTTAAATGACACGATTACAGAGGCTGATGCGATTGAGATGTTGGCACAACATATTATCACGCGTCCTGTCTTTCAGGTGTTGTTTGAAGGGTATCAGTTTACACGTGAGAATCCTGTCTCGCGTGCTATGCAGCGTATGCTTGATGTACTTGATGAGGCGAATCTTGATAAGGAATCCAAAGATCTCGAGAAATTTTACACAAGTGTAAAATTACGCGCCAGTGGCATTACGGATCCAAAAGCAAAACAGAGGTTGATTGTAGAGCTTTACGATAAATTTTTTCGTTATGCTTTTCCACGTACTGTAGAAAAACTTGGCATTGTTTATACCCCCGTTGAGGTTGTGGATTTTATCATTCACTCTGTTAATGATGTTTTAGAGCAAGAATTTGGGCAAACGCTTGGCTCATCTGGTATTCACATCATGGATCCCTTTACAGGAACGGGGACTTTTATCACGCGGCTTTTACAATCAGGTTTGATAAAACCAGAGGAGATGAAACACAAATTTTGTCATGAGATTCATGCCAATGAGATTGTGCTTTTAGCCTATTATATTGCAGCCATTAATATTGAGACAACCTATCATGGTCTGATGGGGGGAGGTTATGTTCCCTTTGAGGGAATTTGTTTAACCGATACATTCCAGCTTTATGAGCAAGAAAAAGACCTGATCAGTGATTTGCTGGTGGATAACAGCACACGTCGCTCACGCCAGAAGGAACTGGATATTCGTGTTATTGTTGGCAACCCTCCTTATTCTTCGGGGCAAAAAAGCGAAAACGATAATGCGAAAAATATTGATTACCCTAAATTGGATAACCGCATTCGTGAAACTTATGCTGCTCAATCCAAAGCGAGCAATGTTAATGGACTTTATGACAGTTATATTCGTGCTATTCGTTGGGCAAGTGATCGCATAAAAGACTGTGGTGTTATTGGTTTTGTGACAAATTCAGGTTTTATCAATGGATATTCTACGAGTGGTTTACGAAAAGTATTGAATGAAGAATTTTCGAGCATTTATGTTCTCAATTTGCGTGGTGATATTCGCAAAAATATGATGAGCAAAGGACGTGCTCAAGAAGGGCAAAATGTTTTCGGAAGTGGAAGTATGGCAGGAATTGCTGTGACATTGTTTGTTAAAAATCCAAATGTCACGGAGCATTGCAAAATTCACTATTACGATATTGGAAATAATCTCACGACAAAAGAGAAATTATTTCAACTTCAGCGGTTGAGTAGTGTTGGTGGGATCAAGTGTGAACACGGTTGGCAGATGATTACACCAGATGAGCATGGAGATTGGCTGGATCAGCGCAATAGTGATTTTGAAAAATTTCTAGCCTTAGGTGATAAGAAGAGCAGTGATAAAAAGCTATTCAAAACTTTTTCTCGTGGCATACAAACTGGTCGTGATGCTTGGGCATATAACTCTAGTCATGAAGATTTATTAAAAAATATGAGCAATATGATTGCTTTTTATAACGGTGAAGTAGAGCGTTTTAGTTATGCTTATGCACATTCTGATCGTAAAACACGTATAGGTGCTGTAGACGATTTTGTTAACACGGATGCCAAAAAGATCAGTTGGAGTCGTGCACTTAAACAAAAATTAGCTAGAGAAAAGGTTTTTGAACTTAAACAGACATGTCTTATTCAGAGTTCATACCGTCCTTTTACACGACAGTGGCTCTATTATAATCGTGCTTTTAATGAAATGATTTACCAAATGTCGCGTATTTTTCCATTAGAAAAAGCGGTTGAAAATAGGGTAATACAAATTACAGGAGTTGGAGCAAGTAGTGGTTTTTCTGTTCTGTTGACTAAGAGTTTACCCAATCTTCATACAATGGATACTGGTCAGTGTTTTCCAAGGTATATTTATGAAAATGTTGTATCTTTGAAAGATCAAAATGATAATCAGTCTCATTTATTTGAGAATGCTATAGTAGAAATCACAATAACTGGTTTGCAGCGGCGTGATGCTCTCACGGATGAAGGGTTGGCACATTTTAAGGCAGTATATCCTGGTGAAATGATAACAAAGGATGATTTGTTTTATTATGTTTATGGGATTTTGCATTCTGAAGATTATCGTGCGCGTTATGCGCATAATTTGTCTAAAGAATTGCCACGTATTCCAACAGTTAAAAAGGTAGAGGATTTTTGGGCTTTTGTAACAGCGGGGCGAAAGCTTGGTGATTTGCATATGAATTATGAAGAGGTTGAGCCCTATCCCGTTACCTATAAACAGGGTGATCCAAGAACTTGGATGATTTCTGATGAGAAGAGTTTCTATCGTGTTGAAGCGATGAAATTTGCTGGTAAGCGTGGCGCTATTGATAAGAGCACAGTGATTTATAACGCACATATCACGATGCAGAATATTCCTCTTGAAGCTTATGATTATGTGGTCAATGGCAGGTCTGCTCTTGAATGGGTTATGGAGCGGCAGATTGTCAAAACGGATAAAGCGAGTGGGATTGTTAATGATGCTAATCGCTATGCTGTTGAAACGGTGGGTAATCCAGCTTATCCATTGGAATTATTTCAGCGGGTTATTACTGTAAGCTTGGAAACAATGAAAATTGTTCGTAGTCTACCAAAATTGGAAGTGAGAAAAACTGAAAAGGTTAAGTTATCCATTGTGCGGTAAAACAGCGCTGTGTCGTAACAAACTGGCACTATCATACACTTTGCCAGCTCGTGGGTATTGCGACAGCTCTTGGCACTTGAGACGGTACATCCCAAGTGGCTTAAGAGCTATCGTAATATTGGGGGGCGGAAAAATATAGGTGGGGCGATTTTTATTTTTTATGAAGCGTAAAAATGGTGGTATAAATAGATCTTTATAGCAAGTTTGAAGATTTTATAGTTGTCTGGGCGGCTTTATTTACAAGAGCTTAATATATTCGGATGGCATGTACAATCTCGTGCTGTGAGAGATATCTTGGGATGTAAGAGATGTCTTGGGTGAACGTGCAATACAGTGACACGTGTGGGGTGTTCTATGTTGTATGAGAGTAAGCTCGGTTCGAGCTTTTATAGAGGCAATCTTGTGTGGAAGGGTATGGAAAGAGCGGTATGAAGCGGTCAGAAGATGGCAAGGTTTTAAAAAAGTCAGAAGGATAAAGATCAGAAAGCGGTTCTGAGATAGACTTGGAGCGTTTTAATATATTGGAATAGAAGAATGCGGATTTGATTGATCTGTTGTATTGCGCTTTCAGCATTGCTCTTTTTAACAGGATAGGCAATGAAATGGATATCAGGCATGAGATATTTAAGTTCTCGCATCGAGCGCCACATATGGTAATCATGGGTGACGATATAAAGGGTTTTATAGTGGTGTTTTTTGATCCAAGCAGCGCTTTCTTCGGCGTTTCCTCTGGTGTTAATCGCTTGATGCCCAATGTCAATACAACAGGAGACAAGCCGTGGGGTAATATGCATGTTATGCATGAAACCTTTCAGATTGGTTGTGGTGTTTACGCCACTGATAAGGAGTCGTGAACCAATCCCCCTTTGTAAGAGATTGAGACCTGTCTCTATTCGGTTTTCTCCGCCTGTTAGCACAATGATGGCATCCGCTTTGGGGAGAGGTTTTGGGGGGACAAGTCGTTCAGTTTTTTCAGAAAAAACAATAAAACCGCCCCAGAAAATGAAAACAATGATTGCAAGAGTAAGTGTTGTCGGTGGAAAATAGCGAAATAAAAAGCACACAGACCAACGATAATGGGGTTGTTTTGGAAGAGGACGTTCTAAATTTTTTTGCCTCAATGAGTTGGAATGGTAGGAGTGGTGAGTCATAAAATTAAAATAAACCGTTTTCACATTGATCAATTTTTTTCAGTTGCGTTAAAATAGTCATGCGGTTTGTAAGGGTGGTAAGAAAAGAAACGAAAATAATAAGAAGAATGATTTTTCCGTAAGGAATGGAACTTATGGAAATATGTCCAAACAAAGCTGTTACTTGGCTAGCTTCCACTCTTCCCAAGTTATAATTCGTCCAGAGACAAAAGGCTGAAAACAGAAATATGCTTGTGAGACCACCATATAAAGCACCACGCAGTGCAGTTTTAAAAAAATGCCAGTCAAATTGGCGGGCAATGAAAATAGTTTCAGTACCAAGGAAATATAAGACATTGATAATATGCGCATTTTCTGCCAATGCATTGCGGGTGGTAAAAATGATGGTAAGAATAAGAGAGCCTAGAACCAATGCTAAAATTGAAAAACCAATGAAAACAGTGGTGTGTGCCATGGTCGCAAAACGATGGACCCAAACACGGTGATCATCAAATTGACCTCCTGGAATTTGGGTTTTAATGGCGTGATTAATGGCTGCAAAATTGATTTTTTCATCCCTCTTCAGGGTCACAATGATAAGGCGGGGAAGGGGCAGTTCATTGACATTGAAGCCTGTTCCAAGCCATGGCTCCAGTAATTTTTCTGTAGCTTTTTGGTCAACAATTTTTGCATCTTGCACACCAGAAAATGTTTTAACCAATTGTACGGCATCACGGAGAGCTTTGTTGATATCAACATTATCAATGGGGCGTATTTGTATTGTTGCTTCATAGCTAATCTGATTACTCCAATTTTGGGCGGCACGTTGGACTAAATCAACACCGATTAAGGTGAGGCTTGAAAGAAACGTCATAATAGCAATCACGGCAACCAATGCTTTTCCAGAAATATTACCACTGGGAATAATCGCTGTTGTATTTTTTTTATTGCTTGTAAAAATGGGGAAAGATTTATTCATGAATCGTCATCCGTCCGTTATGGAGAAGCATACGTCGTGCTGCAACTTGTTCCATTAAGGCAATATCATGGGTAGCAATGATAACAGCTGTTCCAAAACGATTTAATTCAATAAACAAACGCAGTAGGCGTTTTGCCAAGGGCGGATCGACATTTCCGGTAGGTTCATCGGCAAGTAGAATTTCAGGTTGATCAATGAGCGCGCGTGCAATGGCTACCCTTTGTTTTTCTCCGCCAGAAAGAACTGGTGGTAAAACATGAATATGATCTCCAAGACCTACCCAACAGAGAAGATCTTCCACTTCACTGCGATAGGTTGCTTCTTCTTGTCCTTTAATGCGTAAAGGTAAGGAGACATTTTCATAAGTGGTCATGTGGTCGAGTAAACGAAAATCTTGAAACACCACACCGATACGTTGTCGCAGCGCAGGGAGCTCTTGTCGTTTGAGTAATGCTGTGTCTGTTCCAAAGAGATCAATATGACCGCGGGTGGGTTTGAGTGCCAAAAACATAAGACGCATCAACGACGTTTTCCCTGCTCCAGAGGCGCCAGTGAGAAATTGAAATGATCCAGGAGGAATATGAAAGCTAATATCACGAAGGACCTCAGGTCCCATTCCATAGCGTAGACCGACATTTTCAAAATGAATCACTTTTTATTATTACTCCTGATTTTATATTGCATCATTTATTCTAAGAACTCTTACTTTCATTACTTTAGATTTTTGTTGTAAGCTTGGTTATTTTAGATTTCATGGTTTTTAATATTTGTTATACATCCTCGTTATAGATAAATATTTTTGCTCAAGAATATTATCATTTATACTTTCTCTTGTTAGCTTTATTTATGATTTTAGCAGGAATTTCAAAGTGATTCTAGCATAAACATCAGAACTATTTTTCCTTCGTTCTCAGAGTTTTTTTTGCATTGAGTGGGTACTTGGTGATTTTAAAAAGCTATGTTGCTCTTTTTATCTCACTTTCTTATTCTTATTCGCATTCATATTCCAATCTTAGCATCTTCCAATCGTGAAGTTTTTTCTTCTATTGTTTTTTATTTGTTATGAAGAAAAGCGTTTGTTGTTAGGGAGAGCATATGCGTTGTTTCGTTTTTTGTTCTCATGGGTGGTTTTCGTAACAATGCGAGGATAATTTTAGCAGAAAAACAAAAACCACCGTATATTATATTTCTTCGTGTTTTTTTAGTTTTGTCGGTTAGCAATCAGATCTTCAACAACTTGTGGTTCGGCAAGAGTTGAGATATCTCCGAGAGTATCAAAATCGTTTTCGGCGATTTTTCGTAAAATACGTCTCATAATTTTTCCTGATCGCGTTTTGGGAAGCTGCGGGGCAAATTGAATTTTATCTAATATGGCAATAGAGCCTATTTCTTGTCTTACATGTTTAATAAGCTCTTTTTGTAACTCTTCACTTGGAGCTGTCCCTTCCATGAGGGTGATAAAACTATAAATTCCTTGCCCTTTAATGGGATGCGGGTAACCCACAATAGCTGCTTCTGATACAGCGGGATGAGAAACAAGGGCTGATTCAATTTCAGCGGTTCCTAACCTGTGTCCCGAGACATTGAGAATGTCATCAACTCGTCCTGTGATCCAATAATAGCCGTCGCTATCGCGCCTACAGCCATCGCCTGAAAAATATTTTCCTTTATAGGAGGAAAAATAAGTTTGAATAAAGCGCTCATGATCCTTATAAAGTGTGCGCATTTGTCCGGGCCATGAATCACCGATACAAAGATTGCCTTCTGCTTCACCCTCTAAAACATTGCCTTGAGCATCAACAATTTGGGGTTGAATACCAAAGAAAGGACGTGTGGCTGACCCTGCTTTAAGGGGTGTTGCACCAGGCAAGGGCGTGATCATATGCCCCCCTGTTTCTGTTTGCCACCATGTATCGAGAATCGGACAACGGTCATTTCCAACTGTATGATAAAACCATTCCCATGCTTCTGGGTTAATAGGTTCTCCTACTGTTCCTAAAAGACGCAACGATGTTCTTTTTGAGTGTTCAACAAACGAATTTCCTGCTCCCATTAAGGCGCGTATAGCTGTTGGTGCGGTATAGAGTGTATTGACTTGGTGCTTGTCGACAATTTCCCAAAATCTTCCTTTGTCAGGAAAGGTTGGTGTGCCTTCAAACATTAAAGTAGTCGCACCATTGCATAAAGGTCCATAAACTAAGTAAGAATGACCGGTAATCCAACCAATATCAGCTGTGCACCAGTAAACTTCATTGGGGTGATAATCAAAAACATATTGATGTGTCATCGAGGCAAAAACAAGATAGCCCGCTGTGGTATGTAAAACACCTTTGGGGTTGCCGGTGGAGCCGGAAGTATAAAGAATAAAAAGTGGATCTTCAGCGTTCATGGGTTCTGGTGGACAGTCTGTTTTGGCATGAGCTATCTCTTCATGGTACCAAAAATCACGCCCCTTTATCCATTGAATGGGTCCACAAGTTCGCCGTATAACCATGACTTGGTCTACATGCACGTTTTGGCGCGCTGCTATCTCAATAGCATGATCAACATTGTCTTTTAAGTTGATCCGTTTGCCGCCACGCAAGCCGTGATCAGCGGTAATGATGAAGGTTGATTCGCAGTCAACAAGACGCCCTGCTATTGCCTCAGCAGAAAAGCCCGCAAAAATAACCGAATGAACAGCACCAATGCGGGCACACGCGAGCATAGCATAGGCTGCTTCGGGAATCATGGGGAGGTAAATGGTTACTTTATCGCCTTTCTTAATACCACGACTTTTCAAAAGATTAGCAAAACGACAAACATGTTCATAAAGCTCATTATAGGTTATTTTTTTATCATGATAGGGGTTATCCCCTTCCCAAATGAGCGCGATTTTGTCTCCATGGGTTTTCAGGTAGCGATCAATGCAATTATAGGCAACATTTGTTATCCCATCTTCGTACCATTGAATTGATACATCATCATTAAAAGAAGTGTTTTTTACTTTTGTAAAAGGTTTAAACCATTCAATGCGTTGACCATGTTTGGCCCAGAAGCTTTCTGGGTCATCGATGCTTTCTCGATACCATTGTTGATAAGTTTCCTCATCGAGTAAAGTATTTTTTTTGATCTCTTCTGATACTAGATAGATTTTTTCAGTCATGCTTCCCTCTTTTTATTTTTTAGAAAAATCAGCCATTGTATTTTTATATTTGTGGCAGAGTTTTCCCAAAAGCTTTTCATTGTGAGATTAGACTAAATGACAAAGATTAGAATAGTCAATTTTTAAAATCTGATGTGATGATATTAAAGAGGGTATTCTATGCTTTTAGGATACTCAAATGTGGTAAAACCTATTGCGGTATAGAGCTTTTTATAAACGCATAAAGACATTTAAAAATGTCTATTATAAAATATTTCTTACAAGTTGATATAAACCAATATCGTTAAATAAAAGACTAACAAGAGAGAATATTGAGCTTATTAATAATGATTTTTTAGAGAATCTTTCCAACTGTAATAAATAAACTTATAATAAAAAATATATATTAAACCAGAAAAAAACGTTGCTATAAGCGATTCAATAATTTTATGAGTAAAATCTGTCATTATAAATGATAATCACTCATTAATAGTATCGTCGCTACTTTATTCAGCGTGCTCGCAACTCATCCAATGAAGATTAATATAAACCGAAATATCTACGCAAAATATCAGAAATAAAGGAAATAATAACTGACGATAATGCCATTATAATAGACAATTTCCAACTCACACCACTGAATATTTTAAAAGGAATGGCAATTATAGGAGTAATTATAATTAGCATGAAAAATAGTCTTACAATTTCATAATGAATATCCATTATAACAAAATCCTAGTTATAGTAATGAGATTAATAAATACTTTTGAAAAAATTTGTTCAGTGTACTCGAAACTCATCCGATAAATATTAATATAAACCAAAGTATCTACACAAACTATCAAAAATAAATAGCACAACTCCTCCCGATAATGATGTTATGATAGATAACTTCCAACTCCGATCACAGAATACTTTGATAATACTAGTATAGAGAGATACAAATACAACAAGCATACAAAACATTCTTACGATTTCATAACGAATATTCATTATAGTAAAATCCTAGTTATATTATCTGATACTATTAGATATCTCTGAAAATTATTTCATCCAGCAATATTTATTTTGGTATATTCTTTCGAATATATTTACAAAAATACTAATTTCAGAGATATCTTTGTCGCTATTCTCTATAAATTAGAACCAACATTCATGAGCTTTTTGTGCAAAGCCCCAAACAAAACCTCCTAGGAATCCCGATGTGTAACCTGCAACTCCACCTGTAAATGCCCCCGCTGGTCCTCCAGATATACCACCTAGAATTGCTCCGCCTACTCCTGCCGGTCCCGCTGTGTTGAACCCTTGTGCATTCATGTGAGACATAAAAGCATTAGGACTACATGCATTTCCATGAGTAGGTCTTGAATTGTGCGAATGACCAAAAGAAGGCTTTGTCACCATATGACCGAATGTGTTGAATGAACCAAACATATTAATTCTCCTTAATTCTCTACATTAAAAGTAGTATCACAATGATACATTTCAAATGGCTATCGCGTATTTCTAGAAAAATGTCAAAGATAAACTTTAAAAATAACAATAAAAATACTGTATAAATAATATATAAATTATGTATATATGAAATTATTATTCTTAATAAGATAATAATATTAATTATAAGTTTTTAAAATATAAGAAATGACACCATATTTTTTCTTAATTAAAGTTTAAATTTAGAAAAATTGGGCATATGAAAATTTGAAGTTTTTCTCTTTATTTATGCGAACGATAAAGGAATATCGTTATTGAAATCGGTCTCATTGCCATTGTTTTGCCTGCATGTATTATGCGCATATACATGGGATTCGTTCTTTTACTTTTCAAGCGGATATTGACTGTATTCACGCTTTGTAGAACATAGAAAGCCTCTATGCTATCGTTGTGATCTTATAGGATTGCTGTCATGTTGTTTAGCGCGGCTCTTGGTGCTCTATTGGGCATTTGAGATGTTTATTTTGCTCAAGTGACTTACATGAAAGAGTTTTGTTACTGTATTACGCAGCCATAAGCCTTTTTTGCCTGCTTTACGCCATTAGCATGTGAGGAAATTGTTTACGCGTGTTGGAGAAGTTAAGAGAATTCATGGTTTTTAATGGAAATCATTGCGACAATCCTATTGAATATTCTTTTGCTATTAGTGATTTTGCGACAGTTTTTTCATGAATGCGCAACGCCTCTCTTATCATTTTGCCTTTATATAAGGATTTATTTTTTATGTTGCTTTTGCTGGAGAGGCGGTCAGAGGGGGGGTAAAGTAGAGCCAATATGCGAGACTATGAGAGCCTAAGCAGGGCTGTTTTGAAGTCATTTTATGGGTTGAGGAGGGCTGGTGAGAAATTTGAGAAGACTAGCTTTTTGCTTATTTTGCGAACAGGGTGAAAGAGGGATTGGAATCTTTCTTGCTAGAGTTGCTCTTTTTATATTGATCTTGAGGGGAATATTTTTTCTCATTTTTGTTGTTTTGGGTTTGTTCGTAGAATTTTCAATGGAGATTTATATGAAGGGGGGAATAAATTTATATGAGGGTAAATTGCTTTACACAGGGCGTTTTCCAAATAAAGCAGAGCCAATGCGAAGGACGTTAGAGCCAAACTGTAGAGCTGTTTTGAAGTCACTGGACATGCCCATGGAAAGCTTTGGAAGACCGGCTTGTTTTGCTAATTTTGCTAACAGCGCGAAATAGGGTCCGGGGTTTTCATCGACAGGGGGGATGCCCATAAGACCGATGATATTAAGTCCATAGTTGTTTTTGCATTGGTTGACAAAAGATGTTGCTTCTTGTGGTGCGATACCACTTTTTTGCGGTTCTAAGCCAATGTTAACCTGAACATAGCAAGGAAGATGCCTTTTTTGTTTTTGCATTTCTTCCGCCAAAATTTTGGCTATTTTTTCACGATCAACTGTTTGAATGACATCAAAAATTTTGATAGCTTCAGCGGCTTTATTTGATTGTAGGGGACCAATGAGATGAAGTTTAATATTTTCAAATTGTTGACGTAACTCGAGCCATTTTTGTGCCGCTTCTTGTACGCGGTTTTCTGCAAATAAAGATTGGCCTGCTTGCAAAAGGGGACGTATATCAGCGGCAGAAACAGTTTTTGAAACAGCGATAAGTTCAATTTCTTCTACGGGGCGTTGTAGCTCTTGACATGTTTCAGCAATGTCTTTTTGAAGGTTTTGCCATGTTTCAATGGAAGGGGCATCGAGGGGCGTTTGTGTATTCATATTTTTGTGCTTTACCTTTTTTGTTTAAGAGTTGGTCGTTTTTTTAAAAGTTTTATAAAATACTTAGGGAAATATTTCACGAAAATGTTGACGATGAGCTTAATCCATGGTCAAGCATAATAAAACAAGTTTTTTGGTGCAGTTTTATTAAAAGAGTATAATGGGAATGACGATTGAACATTATAATATAGGCGAACGCTATAATCCGCGTGCGAGAGAAAAAAAATGGCAAGAAATTTGGGATGAAAAGAAAACTTTTCAGACTGTTCAAGAAGATGCTCGTGAAAAATATTATGTTTTAGAAATGTTTCCTTATCCGTCAGGCCGCATTCACATGGGGCATGTGCGCAATTATGCCATGGGAGATGTGGTGGCACGTTATAAAAGGGCAAAGGGTTTTAATGTGCTTCATCCTATGGGCTGGGATGCTTTTGGTATGCCGGCTGAAAATGCTGCTCTGCAAAGTAAAGTGCATCCTAAAACTTGGACCTATCAAAATATTGCTGTGATGCGCGGGCAATTAAAGCAATTAGGGCTCTCACTCGATTGGACGCGTGAATTTGCGACTTGTGATGTGGAATATTACCACCGCCAACAAATGCTGTTTCTTGATTTCTATCAAAAGGGGTTGGTGGCGCGTAAAGTGGCGAAGGTCAATTGGGACCCGGTTGACCACACTGTTTTGGCCAATGAACAGGTTGTTGATGGACGGGGTTGGCGTTCAGGCGCGTTGGTTGAGCAACGTGAGTTGACCCAGTGGTTTTTCAAAATTAGCGATTTTAGTGAAGATCTCTTGGCGGGGCTTGAAGAACTGGATCAATGGCCGGAAAAAGTTCGCACGATGCAAAAAAATTGGATCGGGAAATCTCAAGGTTTGCTGATTCGTTGGGCTTTAAAGTCGATTGCGGATACTGATGATGCAAGTGGTGTTGATGATGTTTGTGAGACATTTGATGAGGTTGTTTGTTATTCAACACGTCCTGATACACTTTTTGGCGCCTCTTTTTTAGCTCTGTCTGTTGATCATCCTATTGCACAAGCTTTAGCAAAGAAAGATAAAGCGTTGAGTGCTTTTATCGAAAATTGTCGGTGTGGTGGAACGACAACAGCAGCACTTGAAACAGCTGAAAAACAAGGGTTTCTCACCCCCCTTTTGGCAGTTCATCCTTTTGATTCAACAGTACATATTCCTGTTTATATCGCGAATTTTGTGCTTATGGATTATGGAACAGGGGTTGTTTTTGGTTGTCCGGCTCATGATCAGAGAGATTTTGATTTTGCGCGTAAATATGATCTTCCAATAAAACCGGTGGTTTTGCCAAAAGGAGAGCAAGCAGAAGATTTTGTCATTGCTGAAACAGCTTATACGGGTGATGGTGTGATGATCAATTCCAGCTTTTTGGATGGTTTGACACCCCAACAAGCTTTTGAAAAAGCAGCCAAAAGGCTTGAAGAACAAATGCTCAATGGGCAACCGCAAGGGAAAAAAACAGTGCAATTTCGTTTGCGTGATTGGGGGATTTCGCGTCAACGTTATTGGGGGTGCCCCATTCCGATGATCCATTGTACATCTTGCGGCGTTGTTCCTGTACCACGGACTAATTTGCCAGTTGTGTTGCCTGATGATGTTACTTTTGATCAACCTGGAAATCCTCTTGCACGGCATGAAAGGTGGCAGAATGTTACTTGTCCTTCCTGTGGTCAACCTGCCAAACGTGAAACCGATACCATGGATACATTTGTTGACTCTTCTTGGTATTATGCACGCTTTACGGCTCCTTTTGCGCAGGAACCTGTTGACAAACAAGCAATCTCTGAATGGTTGCCTGTGCAACAATATATTGGTGGAATTGAGCATGCCATTCTTCATCTTCTTTATGCACGCTTTTTTATGCGTGCCATGAAATTGATCGGTCATGTGACTGTTGATGAGCCTTTTAAGGGGCTTTTTACCCAAGGTATGGTGGTGCATGAAACCTATCGGGATGATCAAGGGTGGGTTTCTCCAGCAGAAATTTCCATTGTTGAAAAGGATGGAAAACGACAGGCTTACAAATTGACTGATCAAAGTGAAGTGATGATTGGTTCGATTGAAAAAATGTCGAAATCCAAAAAAAATGTCGTTGATCCTGATGATATTATTGCATCCTATGGCGCTGATACTGTGCGTTGGTTTGTGTTGTCAGATTCTCCCCCCGAGCGGGATGTCATCTGGACAGAATCTGGTGTTGAAGGAGCTCATCGCTTTGTCCAGCGTGTTTGGCGCCATGTGGCTTTGAGTGCTTCTGTTTTAAAGGACGTGGCGCCTTGTGCAGGGCATCAGGGGGAAGCTTTGGAACTTTCAAAGGTCGCACATTGCACGCTTTGCGCTGTGGAAGATGATTTGGAAAAATTTGCTTTTAATCGGGCTATTGCACGCCTTTATGAATTCTTGAATATTATGGCACCGTTGCTCAACAAGATAGCAAGTGTTGACGATGAAATGAAAGCTTCTTTACGTCAAGCTATGGATTTTTTTCTTGCCATGATTGCACCGATGATGCCCCATTTAGCGGAAGAATGTCATGCTGCTTTAGGAGGAAAAACTTTAATGTCTGCGCTTGCTTGGCCTGTTTATGACAGCGCGTTAACCGTTGCGGAATGCTATACTTTGCCAGTACAAATTAATGGTAAAAAACGTGGTGAGGTGAGCGTTGCAGCAACAGCGAGTGAGACGATGATTAAAGAAGCCGTTTTGGCTTTAGATTTCGTCCAGGCGCAGCTGGTTGAAAAACCTATGAAAAAAATTATTATTGTTCCACAAAGGATTGTGAATGTCGTTCTTTAAAAGTTTTCTGCTTGTCGTTTTAGCGGGTGTCTTCACATTGTTGTGTGGGTGCAAAGTTGAACCGCTTTACCGTCAAGAGTCGCAGAGTTTAAGCGCAATGAATTCTGCTGTTTATGGGGATTCTATTTCTCAGCACGCTTCTTTGGGGCTTGCGCAAAAGCTTGCCTCTATTGTTGTGGAAGAGCCTTCGGATCGTTTTGGACAAATGGTGCGCAATCATCTGCTGTTCCTTTTGTATGGAAAAGGTGGTAAGCCTTTTCTACCTACTTATCGATTGGCATTGCAGATATCCGTCCTTACAAGAGAATCGATGCAGATAGAGGTTGATCTTGAGAAAAAGAGAAAAGGACGCCCTTCTGTTGGAACTGTTATGAGCAAAGCTTCCTATACCTTGCAGGATATGAAAAATATCTCTGTTGCACAAGGAACAGCAATGATGAACGCATCTTTTGAGCGGCTTCGTCAAGAATATGCAACGATGCAAGCTGAAGAAGATGCAAAAAAGCGTGCGGCAGAAGAGCTTGCTGAACAGATTTTTTTGTTACTTTCAAAAGATCTTTCTCATAAAATTCTTAGTCACTAGTCACTAGTCACTAGGCAATATTTTGTCCAGTTTTTTTCCAGTCGTTGAGAAATATTTGCAATCCTTTCTCAGTGAGGGGATGTGTGATGAGGGCTTTTAAAATTGCTGGTGGAACTGTTGCAACATCAGCACCGCTGAGGGCTGCTTCTTTGACATGATTAACGGTGCGAATTGATGCTGCCAAGATTTGTGTTTCGAAGTTATAGTTATCATAAATTGTGCGAATTTCATGAAGTAGTTCACTGCCATTTATGCCGCAATCATCGAGTCTCCCGATAAAAGGCGAAACGAATGTCGCACCTGCTTTGGCAGCAAGTAAGGCTTGATTGGCAGAAAAACAAAGGGTGAGATTTATTTTTAGTCCTTCTGCTGTAAGGGCTTTACAGGCTTTTAAACCATCGAGTGTTAAAGGAAGCTTGATACAAATATTGTCGGCAATCTTTGCTAAAACAGCCGCTTCTTTCATCATGCTTTCAAATTCCGTTGCGGCAACTTCAGCAGAAACAGGTCCGCTAATGAGAGCACAAATTTCTTTTGTAACATCAAGAATATTGCGTCCTGATTTTAGGATAAGAGAGGGATTGGTGGTGACACCATCAACAAGGCTTAAATTCTGTAACTCTTGGATTTCTTCAATATTGGCGCTATCCACAAAAAACTTCATCTCTAACCTCTTCTTGTTAGCTTTTTTATTCAAAGCTTTTCACATTTTATCCTGTTTTTTGTTATGCGCTATTGTTGATGGCAAAAGCAAGAGCAAGAATGAAGATCTCTTTAGAAAATGGGAATGTCATGGTGTTAATGAAGATGGTGTTAATGAAAAAGAATGCCATGATATTCATCATGGATCTACTTTCTGTAAAGAAAGATCTCGTGTTGTTTCCATGTCTCTTTCATGGCGTTGCTCGTAATAAGGCATAGGATTCATTGTGCACGAACGTTTTTGTATCTTGGCATTTTTGCCTATCGGCATCTTTGCAGAGCGATAGCTTTATAGTTATGGCAATAGGCGAGTATTATCACACCCTTTGTTCGTTTTTCGTTGGTGATTGTTCTTGATACCTGAGAATTTTGACGTTTCCTTTTCTCAGGGGGGTACATTTAGTTTTTCTTGTCGCTTGTCAGTGAATGGATTTTTGTGTCGTAAAACACCATTAAAGAAGGGGTGCGTTTTACGTGTGAAGTTTTTCAATTTATTTATAATGGAAAAATTCTCATGTTGAGCGTTTTTATTAGGAGAGGAAAAATAATTTATCTTTATAAATTAATACCTTAATAATAATTTGAGATGTGAGGTGGAAAGACAATAAAAGTATGTATCTTGGGCATGAAGTCACACTATGGGGTAGCTTTGTTGAGGGGAACATTTACGATATCATGTTGAGAGCTTAATCGTGATGGATTTTATTTGCACAGAGGAACGGCGCTTTTTTTGTTATAGAGGTTGACGTTGTGTTTATTGTTGGCGTTTTAGAAATGGAATGCGTATGAAAAAGAATTTTTGAAAGAAAAGTATTGTCGTAAAGGGAGAGTGATTGAATCTCGTAATGAATTTTATCCGCAGTAAGTTTTATAAGGGTGCTTAAAGATAAAGTGTAGATCTGTTGGTGCTCAAAAGGATCGTAGATAAGATGATCTTAGATAAGGGGGGGATTGTAGATTGGTTAAAAAGATGAATTCAAACATGATAGAGGAAAAGGTTGTCTCTGTATTGGTTCCTCTTCCTGTTGCGCATGCTTATAGTTATAAAGTTCCGTCTTCTATGGAGGTGGAACTTGGTTCTTTTGTTCGTGTTCCTGTTATGGGGCGTGAGCTTTGCGGTTTTGTTGTAGATGTGGGAGAGCAGGCAAAGGATGGACAAAGGTCTGTTTCGGTGGCGCGTGAAAAATTACGCTTTGTGCTTCATGTTTTTGATTGTCCCCCATTAAAGGCAGAAATGATTACATTTTTGCGGTTTGTGAGTCGTTATACGATGACGCCTTTTGGTCTTGTTGCACGATTGGTTTTATCCGTACCGGCCGCTTTAGAGCCGGAAGCGCAGATGCTGGGATTGCGCTATTGTGGGGGAGATGTGGAACGTCTCACACCAGCGCGCTTACGGGTTTTGGAATTGGTGCGCAATGAGAAAATATGGACACGTGTGGGGCTTGCGCATGCGGCTGGAACTTCTGTTTCTGTTGTTGAAGGGTTAAAAGCGCTAGGAATTTTTGAAGAAGTTAAGGTTCCTGCTCCTGATCTTGTGGGCATGCCTGATCCTGATTTTTGCGCTCCTCAATTGCAGGGCGCACAAAATGAGGCAGCAACATTGTTGCGGGAAGGGGTTTTGTCTTCTCAGTTTCAAGTTTTTTTGCTGGATGGTGTTACGGGTTCAGGAAAGACAGAAGTTTATTTTGAAGCAGTTGCTCAAGCTTTCAAAGGGGGTAGCCAAGTTTTAATTTTATTGCCGGAAATTGCTTTAACACAGCAGTTTTTAGATCGTTTTTATGCACGCTTTGGCGCTGCGGCAGCAGAATGGCATTCCGATTTGACACCACGTCGTAGAGAACGCGTCTGGCGGCAAGTTGCAGAAGGGCGGGTGCGTGTCGTTGCGGGGGCTCGTTCGGCACTTTTTCTTCCCTTCCACGCGCTTGGCTTGATTGTTGTTGATGAAGAGCATGATAGCGCTTATAAACAAGAAGAGCGCATTTTTTATCATGCGCGTGATATGGCAGTTGCACGGGGCTCTTTTGAGCATTTTCCTGTTATTTTATCTTCAGCTACACCGTCGATTGAAAGTCAAGCCAATGTTTTAAAAGGGCGTTATCAAAAGGTGCATTTACCCTCTCGTTTTAAAGAAGTTGCACTTCCTCAGTTGCGGGTGGTTGATATGCGTCAAGGAGGGGTGCAAAAGGGGCGCTTTATTTCCTTTGCTCTTGAAAAGGCTTTAAAACAAACGCTTGAGAAAGGCGAGCAGGCGCTGCTTTTTCTTAATCGCCGTGGTTACGCACCTTTAACTTTATGCCGAATTTGCGGACATCGTTTTCATTGTACCGATTGTTCAAGTTGGTTGGTAGAACATCGTGCGCAAGGGCAACTGAAATGTCATCATTGTGGATATCATGAACCACTTCCTCAAGCCTGTCCTGAATGCGGGACATTAGATCATCTCGTGGCTTGTGGACCGGGTGTGGAAAGAATTGCAGAAGAAACACAAATGCTTTTTCCTCAAGCGCGATCATTGATTCTTTCAGCAGATCTCAAAGGGGGGATTGGGCAATTGCGAAGCGAATTACAAGCCATTGCAAATGGCGATGTAGACATTATTATTGGAACACAGTTGGTCGCTAAAGGACATCATTTTCCCAGGCTCTCTCTGGTTGGCGTTATTGATGCTGATCTTGGTCTTGCCAATGGCGATTTACGCGCAAGTGAACGTACCTACCAGCTGCTTTCTCAAGTTACCGGAAGAGCAGGGCGTGTGGGATTGGAAAGTTTAGGATTATTGCAAACTTATCAACCAGAGCATCCGGTCATCAAAGCCTTACTTTCATGCCAGCCAGAAGATTTTTACACACGTGAGATTGCAGCGCGTCAGCATTATCATTTGCCCCCCTATGGGCGGCTTGCCTCTTTGATTGTCTCTGCACAACAGCGCCAAGCAGCAGAACATTATGCGCGCGCATTGCGTCAAGCAGCACCACGGGAAAAAAATATCTCGGTTATGGGACCAGCAGAAGCTCCTTTGGCTTTGGTTCGGGGGCGTTATCGTTTTCGGCTTTTACTGCAAGGACAGCGCTCTTTTGATATACAAGGGTTTATACGTGCAATGCTTAGTGGTACACCCAAAATGCCCAGTTCTGTTCGGGTTCAAATTGATATTGATCCGCAAAGTTTTTTCTAAAATCAGTATCGCATAAAGTGAAGGGTCTCTTTGCTTAAGATGCTTTACTTTAATACTATCTATTCAGAATAAACATCCTAGCAGCAGAATATGATACATGTGCATTGCATTAAGCAGAGCCATGGGAAAAAATATCTTTATTATGAAACCAGTAGAAGCGCTTCTCTTATTTGAGGACGCTATCATTTCGGCTTTTACTCCTTTTTTGTGTTAGGGGCAGGATCCTTTTTATAGGCGGATTATAGGTTATAAAGGCGGATTATAGGGGCTGAAAATGCTTAGCTGTACACCCCAAAATATCCAATTTTATACGGGTTCAAATTGATATTGATCTATGCTTTTTCTAAAATTAGTGCAACATAATGCCATATAATATAGTGCCATATAAAGTGAAGCTATGTGGACTTAATGAAAGTCGTGTTTTTGATGTTGTTTGACCTTAAAACCTTATGAAGCAGCGTTCATAAGATGTATCAGCGCTGTACGAGTCGCACCTGCTTTTGTATGCTAGATTAAGGCGAGCGTATTGCATATATCCATTTTATTTATCTTTGATGAGAATGCAGATTCATTTTGGAGCGTAAAGGTTAAAATGCGTATTTATCGTTGTCGTCCTTATTTATGGCTCTAGAATTTTCAAAAGCGTCCATAATTATAATTTTTATAAATAATAAAATATTGACTTATAATGATAATATGCTGTTATTCGTATTAGAATCTCAACTATTGTAGGATTCACTTATTTCAAATCTGGTTATATTGATCTATCAAAACCATTCGTTTGCATGTTACAGATAGGAGAGCCTGTGTCGAGTGAAACTATACAAGATAGGACTAAAATTCTTAATCTTCTCAAGTGTTAAGGGCTGTCGTAAAATTGGGAGATGGCAAAGTATGTGATAGTGCTGGCTTGTTCTTTCATAAGTGTAAAGATGGGGCTGCTCAATGAGGTTACTATATATAGCATTCATGGGCGCTGTCGTGAAATAGAGATTATCCATTGTTTCATGCTTTTGTTACTTTCGTTCTCTAAAGGGGGCACATTTTTCATGTAAAGCAGAACGCCCAAAACGGAAATTACCGAACATCTATTGTATTACTATATTCATATGCTTGTTTAAGCAAATGTTTCTCAACATGCTTGAATTCATTTTACGATGTTTCTCGAGTGTAGAATGTAAAAGCTTTCATGAATGAAAAAACCGCGTTAAGGATCACTATCTTTATTTCATAAAGGTATCAAATGGCGCCATTGTATTATAAAGCTCTTGGTACTTGAGAGCGTTTATACGAGGTGTTTTTTTCTTTAATCATTTTCTTTTTTGTTTGTGATGGAGCAAGAGAGTGATTTTGATAGAAAGATTTGAAATAAGAGAATCTTTCGATGTGTGGGGCTCATCTGGTATGAAAAATGATACATTATCATTATAAATCAATGTATTGTATACTTAAAGAGTGTGTTTACAAGAAAATATACTTGGTGAAATTTTTTAAAAGGAGTGGGTATTTGAAGAAAAAAGATCAATTTTTTTTTAATTTTTAGGAGGATATTCATTACTTTTTTTCTTATCAGTTTGCAATAATAGACTTTTTCAGTCGCATTCGCATCTCGTTAAAGGTCTTGTGGTGATAAAGGGAGTGTTTTTTAGAGAAGAAGTATTTTGTTATGGTGGCAAGAACGTTTGAAGCAAAATCAAAGAGAGTGAAAAAATCGCTCAGAGAATGTCAAAAAGAGGCATAAAAAAACTGTGATGCCATCCTGTATATCTAAAAAAAATTCTTTTCAAAAATATTTTGAATATTTTATTAAAATTTTTAAAAAGCAGCGATTTGTGGTGTTGCGAGTCGGCTATGTCTATGCTAGAAACCAAGTGATTTTTATTCTAGGTTTTAAGAAGAAGATTCTTAAGATTGAGAATGTCTGTTTCATTTCATCTGATAACTATCAGAGAGTCGCTCAAGGGAAAGAGGCGGTATTTCGTGTCGGATTCATTTTCTCTCATACCGCTGCCGTTGGTAGATCAACGCTATGCGCAAGCGCTTTTTGATTGCGTTCAAGAAGCTGGAAACGTTGAAAAGGTTGAAAAGGCAGTGGAAGATCTTTTGCTTGTTTTGGAGCAAAATAAAGATTTAAAACGCTTTGTGCTTAGTCCATTCTTTTCAGTTAAAGAGCAAATTAAGGTGATGCAATCTGTTTGTGCAAACATCAAATTTGCTGATAAAAACGCAGGGCAGGTTATTGGTAATTTTTTACGCGTTATTGCAACAAACCGTAGGCTTAGTGCTGTATTTGGTATTTTACATGCTTTCCAGCATTGTGTTGCGCGTGCTCGTAGGCAGGTTACTGCGCAAATTGTTTCTGCGCGCCCCTTAAGTTCTCAACAAAGACAAGAATTGTGTGAGGCTTTGGAAGGTGTCGTTGGGGGAAAGGTTTTGCTACACATCATTGTAAATCCAACAATTCTTGGTGGATTAATCGTTCGTGTGGGGTCGTCTCAAATTGATACGTCACTTATCACAAAATTGTCTTCGCTTAAGCTTGCATTGAAAAAAGAGGTCAGCTGATGGATATTAGACCATCTGAAATTTCAAAAATTCTAAAAGAGCAAATCAAAAACTTTGACCAAAAGGCTGAGGTTTCAGAAATTGGTTGGGTTCTCTCTGTGGGGGATGGTATCGCTCGCGTTTACGGCTTGGATAATGTTCAAGCAGGGGAAATGGTTGCCTTCCCAAATGGTGTGCGCGGTATGGCGCTCAATTTGGAAGTTGATAATGTTGGTGTGGTCATTTTTGGCTCAGATCGTGATATTCGTGAAGGCGATTGTGTAAAGCGATTGGGCACTATCGTCGATGTTCCTGTGGGTCCCGCTTTGCTCGGGCGTGTGGTTGATGCGTTGGGAAACCCTATAGATGGTAAGGGGCCCATTAAAGCAACAGAGCGTCGTCGTGTTGATGTTAAGTCCCCTGGAATTATTCCGCGTCAGTCTGTGCATGAACCGATGTCGACCGGATTGAAAGCGATTGACGCACTTATCCCTATTGGACGGGGACAGCGTGAATTGGTGATTGGTGATCGCCAAACAGGAAAAACCGCAATTTTGCTCGATACATTTTTAAACCAAAAACCTTTTCATGAAAAAGGAGCTGGACGAGAGCAAGACAAAGTTTATTGTATTTATGTGGCTATCGGTCAAAAACGTTCGACGGTGGCACAATTCGTTAAAGTTTTAGAAGAACGTGGAGCGCTGGAATATTCTATTATTGTTGCAGCGACCGCTTCTGATCCAGCACCATTGCAATTTATTGCACCTCTTGCGGGATGTGCTATGGGTGAGTATTTCCGTGATAATGGGCAACATGCTTTGATCGGGTATGATGATTTGTCAAAACAGGCGGTGGCGTATCGTCAAATGTCTCTTTTGTTGCGTCGTCCTCCAGGTCGTGAAGCTTATCCGGGAGATGTTTTCTATCTGCATTCGCGTCTTTTAGAACGGGCTGCGAAGTTGAATGCGGAAAATGGATCTGGGTCGTTGACAGCTTTGCCGGTTATTGAAACGCAAGCCAATGATGTTTCTGCCTATATTCCTACAAATGTGATTTCGATTACGGATGGACAAATTTTTCTAGAGACTAATTTATTTTATCAAGGAATTCGTCCTGCTGTAAATGTTGGTCTTTCTGTGTCGCGTGTTGGTTCTGCCGCACAAATTAAGGCGATGAAGCAAGTTGCTGGCTCGATTAAAGGTGAATTGGCGCAATATCGTGAAATGGCAGCTTTTGCGCAGTTTGGCTCTGATTTGGATGCGTCAACCCAGCGTTTGTTGAATCGGGGGGCGCGCTTGACAGAGCTGTTGAAGCAGCCACAATTTTCTCCACTCAAAACAGAAGAACAAGTGGTGGTTATTTTCGCGGGTGTGAATGGCTATCTTGATGCTTTAGTGGTTTCTGATGTTGCGCGGTTTGAGCAGGGACTTTTGGTGCTTTTGCGGAGTGATTATCAAGATCTCTTAAAGGCAATTGCTGAGCAAAAGCAAATAACAGACGAGCTGAAAGATAAGTTGATAACTGTTCTTAATACTTATGCGAAAAATTTCTCGTGATGAATTGATGGAATGCTTGAATGTCCTCACTAAAAGATCTTAGAGACCGTATCGCTTCGGTTAAAGCAACACAAAAGATTACCAAAGCTATGCAGATGGTTGCAGCGGCGAGGTTGCATCGTGCTCAAGAGGCAGCGCAGTCTGCGCGTCCTTATGCGAAGAAGATGGCTGATATTTTGACCAGTGTTGCTGCTAATGTAGATGGTGTTGATGCGCCTGCTCTTATGCGTGGTACGGGGCGAGATGATGTGCATCTCTTGGTGGTGTGTACTGCTGAGCGCGGTTTGTGTGGTGCTTTTAATGTGCAAATCGCTCGTCGTGCACGTGAACAGATTAAAGTATTGTTGGCGGCTAATAAAATAGTGAAAATTATCACTGTGGGCAAAAAAGGTGCGGATATTTTATCGCGTGATTACAAAGGCTTGATAATTGATCATATCGATTTGCATGCTGTAAAACGAATTGGTTTTGCAGAGGCGGTGATGATTAGTCAACGAATTGTTGATTTATTCAATGAAGGCGCTTTCGATGTCTGTACGCTGTTTTATTCTGAATTTATTTCTGTGATTAATCAGCGTCCAACAGCTTTTGTCTTGATTCCAATGATTGCTCCAAAAGCAGCTGTTGAGGCACTCGATGTTGAGGAGCAAACAGATCATAGTAAAGGTTCACAATCAATTGTTTATGAGTATGAACCTGATGCGGCTTCTCTTTTAGAGGCGCTTGTGCCACGCAATCTTTCGGTGCAAATCTTTCGGGCTTTGCTAGAAAATATTGCTGGTGAGATGGGCGCCAAGATGACGGCTATGGACAATGCATCGCGCAATGCAGGTGAAATGATTAATAAATTGACGGTAGCTTATAATCGTCAACGTCAGGCACAGATTACGACAGAATTGATCGAAATTATTGCGGGCGCTGAAGCGCTTTAAATGGAAAAGGTAAGGATTGATGGTAAAAGCAGTAACCTCAAGCAAAGGAACAGAAAAAGGTGAAAAAAAGAAACCAGCTGCTCGTTCCGGCGTGAAAAAAGCCGCTTCGAAATCTCAAGTGGATGTAACGGCTTCAGCGGATGTAAAGGCTTCTTCTGCGTCTGCGCGTAGTGCAGCTAAAAATACACCTGTAAAAAAAGAGACATCCGCAAAAAAAGAAGAGCGTGCAAAAGGCGCTGTTGGTGAGGTCAAGCAGGTTATTGGTGCTGTTGTTGATGTGCAATTTGAAGGTGAATTGCCAAATATTCTCAATGCTTTGGAAACAGAGAATTTAGGCAATCGCTTGGTATTAGAAGTTGCGCAGCACTTGGGTGAAAATACTGTGCGTACGATTGCTATGGATACCACTGATGGTTTGATGCGGGGCCAAAAGGTTGTGGATACAGGTACGCAAATTAGCGTTCCTGTAGGAGAAGCGACCTTGGGACGTATCATGAATGTGATTGGAGAACCGGTGGATAATGTGGGACCAATTCCTGCGACAAAAACACGTTCTATTCACCAAGAGGCACCTGAATATGTTGAGCAATCGACAGTTTCGGAGATTCTCGTCACCGGTATTAAAGTCGTGGATTTGTTAGCTCCTTATTCTAAAGGAGGTAAAATTGGCTTGTTTGGTGGTGCTGGTGTTGGAAAAACCGTTCTCATTATGGAGCTTATAAACAATATTGCAAAGGCACATGGTGGGTATTCTGTGTTTGCTGGTGTTGGAGAACGTACACGTGAAGGAAATGATCTTTATTATGAAATGATCGAGAGCCGCGTGAATGTGAATCCAAAAGAGAATAATGGTTCAACGGAAGGGTCAAAGTGTGCTCTTGTTTACGGGCAAATGAATGAACCACCAGGAGCGCGTGCGCGTGTGGCTCTTTCAGGATTGACAATTGCAGAAAGTTTCCGTGATGAAGGACAAGATGTTCTCTTCTTTGTGGATAATATTTTCCGTTTCACGCAAGCAGGAGCTGAGGTATCGGCTCTTTTAGGGCGTATTCCTTCTGCTGTTGGGTATCAGCCTACCTTGGCAACGGATATGGGGGCACTGCAAGAACGTATTACTAGTACAAAAACAGGCTCTATTACTTCCGTTCAGGCAATTTATGTTCCTGCTGATGACTTGACGGATCCGGCGCCGGCAGCATCTTTTGCTCATTTGGATGCAACAACTGTTCTTTCGCGCTCTATTGCGGAAAAGGGAATTTATCCGGCGGTTGATCCGCTTGACTCTTTCTCGCGTATGTTGGATCCATTGATTGTGGGGGAAGAGCATTATACAGTTGCTTGTCAAGTGCAAACCATTTTACAACGTTATAGAGCGCTTCAGGATATTATTGCTATTCTTGGAATGGATGAACTTTCTGAAGATGACAAATTGCTGGTGGGGCGGGCGCGTAAAATTGAACGTTTCCTTTCGCAACCTTTCCATGTTGCGGAAGCCTTTACTGGTTCGCCGGGGAAACTCGTTCCTTTAGAAGAGACAATCAAAGGCTTTAAAGGTCTTTGTGCTGGTGATTATGATGATTTACCAGAAGCTGCTTTTTATATGGTTGGTTCGATTGATGAAGCACTTGAAAAAGGAAAGCGTCTCATGGCAGAGGCTTCTTAATAAGAAGCTTCTTATTCAAGAACATAGCTGTCATGGGTATTTTTCGTTAAAAAGGACAAGTCGTTGAAGAAAACAGAGAGTCCTTATATCGGGTATTGTGGAGACTTTTGTGGAAAACAATAGAGAAGAGCATTTTTTATTTGAGCTTATATCGCCTGAAAAAATTGTGTTTTCAGAGCAGGTCGTGTCTGTTGTTCTTCCTTCAGCCTCGGGGTATTTGACAGTTATGGCGCATCATGCACCATTGGTGGCAAGTATTGTGTTGGGCAGTGTTCGTGTTCGTACCTCTTTGGGTGAAAAATTATTTGCTGTATGCGGGGGTGTTGCAAGTATTACCTTTTCTGGCTGCTCTTTATTGGTAGAGCGCATTGTGGCTGTAGAGCACCTTTCTTTTGATGTATTAGAACAGCAAATTTTGCAGATTCAGGCGATGTTAGGAGGGACAAGTGATGAGGACAATCATAAAATAGAGTCTTTTTTCCAGCAGTTGTCAGCTGATGGTGCTGTATTGATAGAAGCGTAGCAAAGTATACAGGAAAAGGTGACATGAGCGGAAAAAAGAGTACGGTTGTGTCTGCTAAAAGGAGCGCAAAACCTTTTCCTCGTCCTGGTCGTGTCTTTGCGGGACCTTTGCCAAAGTGCTTTGTTTATATTTTGGCTTCTCTTATTTTGCAATGGGCTTATGGTCTAGGGGCTAATATTGTTCAGTCTAACATTGTTCATCTTACGGGTGATTTTCATGCAACTTTGGCTGAAACGACATGGCTGGTAGCGGCCTATATGGCGCCAAATGTGAGTGTAGCGATTATGTTGATCAAAATCCGCTATCAATTTGGGCTGCGCGCTTTTGCTGAATTATCAATTCTTGGCTTTGTTTTGGTTTGCGTGTTGCAGCTCTTTGTGACGGATTTGCGTTCTGCATTGATTATTCGCTTTTTTGCTGGGATTGCTGCTGCTCCTTTGGCTTCGCTTGCGCTGCTTTATATGATGGAGGCTTTTGCTCCAGCAAAGAAGTTTACTGTTGGTCTTAGTTTGAATTATATGAATGCAGCTTTAGCGGCACCTTTATCGCGTTTGATTTCTCCTGATTTGCTGGAAAATGGTGGTTTTTCCAGTCTTTCTGCTCTGGAAATGGGGTTGGTTCTCATCAGCTTGGTCTGTATTTATACTTTACCTCTTACTCCTGTTGTGCGCAGTAAGGTTATTCAAAAATTAGATTGGATTAGCTATGGTTTGATTGCTCTTGGTCTTGGATTAAATGCTGTGATTATGTCTGTTGGCATATTGTATTGGTGGTATGAAGCACCATGGATTGGTTGGGGGCTCGCACTTGCTATTTTCTCGTTGGCACTTGCTATTATTATTGAGCTTAATAGAGAAAAACCGTTGATTGATTTACGTTGGATTTTCAGTAAAGAAATGATCCAATCTGTTTTTATTTTATTGATCTTTCATGTTTTTTTATTGGAGCGGTCAAATTTGCCCGTAGGTTTTTTTAATCTTTTTGGTTTGCTTAATCGTGAGATGGCGCCCATGTATCTTGCGGTGACATTAGGGATTCTGTTAGGGGGGGCTGTTTGTGTCTTTTTTTTACGGGCGGGGCGTGAGGATTATTTTTATTTGTTATCTTTAGGTTGTTTGGCGTTGGGAGCTTATTTAGACAGTCATGTAAACCATTTAACGCGTCCGAAAGATATGATGTTGAGCCAAGGGTTGGTGAGTTTTAGTTATGCACTTTTTTTGCCTCCTGCTCTTTGCAAAGGGTTTGTGATCGCTGGTGAGCGAGGACCGCGTTACGTTTTAAGTTTTATTGCTGTTTTTTTGTTAACGCAAGTGACAGGGGGATTAATGGGATCAGCTTTTTTTGGCAGCCTACAGTTTTATTTTGCTCATAAAAACTTTGAGTCCTTAACACAAAATATTATTATTACTGATCCGCTTATTTCTGGTGAGATGAATACTTTATTTTCGCCTTCTTATGGTGTTTCTGTTCCCAATGGTTTGAGAAGTGAGCAGGGTACTTCTATGTTGATAGAAAAATTTAAGTTAACAGCAAATATTTTTGCTTATGATGACGTTTTTCGGCTTTATTTTTATATTTCAATGGTTGTATTCGTTATTTTTCTTGTCACAATGATTGTTAAGTCATGCTCTTTGCGTGCATTAGAAAAGTAGAGTAATGTCATAGAAAGAGGGGTGCAAAAAATGATAAAAGCATTACGGTCAAAAGCTACGATTGTTGCATTCCTGTCAGGTATTACGGGGGTTTTGCTAATCTTGTGGGCTTGGAGACTTCCTCCTTTTGTAAATAATATTCAAATAACGGATAATGCTTCCATTAAGGGCAATGTTACTCTGGTTAGTTCACAGATCTCTGGGGTGATTGCACGGATTTATGTGCAAGATTATCAACGTGTTGAAAAAGGAATGCTGCTCTTTGAGCTTGATGATTCTCTTTTTCGTCAGCAGCTTGCACGAGCACAGGCTGTTCTCGATTCAAAAAATGCAAAATTGGCCAGTATTGAATTGCAAGCTCAGATTTTACAGGGAGAAGTTAATGCTGCAGAAGCCGAATTAGCGCGTTCACGAGCATTCTCTAATGTTGTTCCTGATAGTAAAAAGTTAGGATTTGGTGATGCGGCAATTTCTGTTTCTCGCCCTCTTTCACAACTTTTGGCAGCCCTAGAAACAAAACGACAATTGCAAAAACAATTAAATCTTGAAAAACAAAGTTTACAGTCAGAAGTTTCGGGAGCGAAGGTGAGTGTTGAGTTGGCAAAACTTAATCTCGATCATACAAAGATTTTGTCTCCTAGAACAGGCTATATTGGATTGGTTGGCGCTAGGGTAGGGCAATATGTTATGCCGGGGACGCAATTGGTCTCTGTGATTTCTGATGATATTTGGATTATTGCTAATTATAAAGAAACGCAGCTTTCTCAGATGCGTGTGGGACAACCGGTTGTTTTTTCTGTTGATGCATTGAACAACAAAAAGTTAACAGGACGTGTGGTTCGTTTTGCTCCAGCAACGGGTTCTGAGTTTTCATTGTTAAAAACAGATACGACAATTGGTAATTTTATCAAAATTGCGCAACGTATTTCAGTACGGATTGCTTTAGATCCTGGGCAGGAGGGAATTGAAAAACTCATTCCTGGGATGTCTGTGGTTACGTATGTGGATACTTCGCAGCGGGTCGATTCTGGAGGATGAAATTTTGGGTTTGTTCAGTTTAATTTTTGCGTCATTTACGTATAGCAAATGGATCTTCACATTGGAAGATTTCGTTTGGTTTGCTATAATACATCTTTTGAAACTCTTAAGCTTCTTACTCGTCTATGTCATGATGTAAAATAATGTTCCTTAGAATATTAAAGCGCATGCATCTTTACTCACTTCTATTTCTTTTGAAATAACTCAGTAGGGGGGGAATATTAGAAGCTTTGCCTGTAGTTTCTAGCAACATCATCTTTTGAGGCATGGAAAGAAGGTGCTTCTTTTTATCTGAGTGTAATCTTTGTGTGATGTTTGCAATGATGTGAGGCAGATCATTGGGAAATGTATCTCTGATACATGTGTTGCTATTATCAATGTGTATTGCATGTATAACAGTGATGCTAAGTTTGAAAACTGTTGTAATAATCCAGCTAAAAAACGCCCGTACATAATATTATACACTATAGAGCGTATAAAATGTAGTTACCGGAGGATATAGACGATGAAAGATGTGAATGGTGTTGTCTATTTGTTATTGTAAGGGATTAAATCGTTATCTATCTAAGTCAATATCCCTTCGTTTTCTGTTGCCATTTAAATACCAAGATATTTATTGTGTGTTTTGATAATTTCTTGAAGAGTGCTTAAAGAACTATTTCTTTCAGTTTTATGCAGTTTGAGCACAATTTTTAAATTGTGCTTTGTTATAATTTTTGTAATCAATTCTGATCAATTAGGCTAAAGACAATGCTGACATGAATGTTTTTCTGATTTAGCCGTTTTCTTTTTGTTTTTAAGTTCCAAACATTTTACGAATATTCTCTTCTTATAGTCGCTGTAATTCTTAAAGTTTAGCTCCTCCTCTAGCTTCACTTTCGGTTCTCCGTTTTTCATCTCCAGCTTCCCATTTCATATTCGGCTTTTCTTTTAGCTGCCTCTTCTTTTTGCTTTTTTCTGACGTTCTATGGCAAGTTTGTGATCAGCTATTCGTAGGTTTTCACAATTTTTTGAAGTTCCTGACTATCTACATCTCATAGCCCATTCGTCGAATCATTTTTTATCTTTTTTAAATTCTGCTACGCTATAGGTTCTTTCGCAACCAGCAGAGACAAGAGCCGTGCAGAGTAGCAGTGTTGTAATAATGACTTTGTTATGATTTTTCTCCTTTTTCCAGTTTAATGACCACAGAGTGGTGGGGTATAACCTTTGTGTCGTTTTCTAAATTCTTTCGCTTCACGTTCTTCTTTTTTTGTTGGATTATTGCCGATGTTTCCATTTGTAGAACTCTTATTCGTGAATCTGTAGGGCTGCGTAGGGTGTTTGAATGGGCTGAATTTGATCCGTATCTTTAGGATTTTTAAGTTGGTCAATGAGCTGTTTGATGGTTTTTTGTTTTTCACGCGCTTTTTCGTAAATAGCTTGCTTTATGTTGTGCTTTGACTTTTTGTTCATCAAAAATATCAACTGCGGCCTTTTGATTTTGCGTTTTTCAATGGCTCTTTGTATAAACATTTTTCTTTCCTCTTTTCAGTATTTTCGCTGTCGCTGCTACCTGTCAATTTTTGAAAGTGACTAAAATTAGTGCGATGGGGGTCATGACCTTTTTGCTTTTTGAATGTTCTTTGAAGAGCTGCGGGTGTTTTATTTAAGAAACCATGTCGTTTTTTATTTCATCGAGTAGATTTTTAAAATGTGCAATCTGTTGTTTTAATTGTTTAATTTGTTCTATGTTCTGGTAAAATGAGTTGAAAAAAATAGAATAATTATTGCAAATGCGTTCGTTTGAAATTCAAAGGAAAATGCAACGATTGTCGTTGAGAAAAAATTCTTTTGTTTAAAGGCATTTTTTGTAAAAACATCTGTTAGTGAGAGGAGTGTAGGTTTTCAATATCAAAATATCCTTCCCTTTCCCCAATTAAAATGACAATCAAAGATACATAGAGTAAAAGTATAAGTTTTTGCAGTATTAATTTGTTGTTTTTAGTCTCTATACACAATGAAGTTTTGGGAAGTCTGCGAAATTAGGGGAAGTTTGGGATTGAATATTTGAGTTGTTATCTTATGGTACCGTGAATATCCTTATTTGAGGTGTTGTATCAGACGTCTTTTTGACACGTTAAGTTGTTCGTGTGGGGAGCACATTCATCGTAGGGCTTGCTTGTTGCCTTTAGAAATGTCGTCCTTTGAGGTGTGGTGATGTGAATCGCATGCGTGGATAGGTTTCCGATAGACAAAAGCTGGATTATAGACTGGTCGGATGGATAGAAAACTTATCCTTTTGGGAGGGAGCGTAAAGTTAGGGGGAAGACGTAAAGTTTATATTTTGTAAACCATAAAAAATGCCCGCTTTGAGTCGGGCATTAAAAGGGAAGGTTGTTGGTTGTGTTGTTAATTTTTACGGATTAGAAAGAAGCTTACTAAAGCAACTCCTGCTGCTAATGCGAGGGTTTTTTTAGGATTTTCTTTCGCTTTTTTCTTTAATTCTGTAGCATGTTCGTTGAGGTGATAAAGCGCGTGACGGCCTTTTTGTTTCCATGTGTTAAACAGCTCAGAAATGTTTTCAAAGCTATCATTTTGAGAACTCCAATGATTTACGGGGACCAGCTCTCTTTTTAATTGTGCTATACGTTTTTTAATTTTAGCATTTTTTCTATGGGGTGAAAATAGACACATTTATTGACTCCTTCATGTGTTAAATTGTTGTGTGACAGTTGGAATTGTGTTTGGGGTTTTGCTATAACGGCTTGAAAATTGAAAGGTTGCATTGATAATGCCGCGTGTGGGTGAGGTGCGAATTAAGAGTTTGGGTTTAATGAGGTATTTCTTAATGTGCTCGAGCCCATTTTGTGATGGTGTTTGTTAAGGATGTAAGATAAAAATTTTTACAAAATGGTGTGAGATTCATTTTTTTTTGTTTGTTTAAAGTGTTAGGGTAGTTTTTGGCACTTGAAATAGTTTATAAGGAATTTTTATCTACATGTTCTCTTGTGGTTGTAGGGAGTGGTGTTGATTGATTCAATTAGGAAGATTTAAAATGAGAAAATCTTGCGATATTTTGGTTTGCTATCCAAATTTGTAAAAAATAGATTATTATAAATCAACATGTTGGATTAATTTGGCGGTGTCTTTCATGCAATTTTTAAAAATTGCGCTTTGATAGGCGTTGTCTTAGGCGTTATCTGTTGTGTTGTAAAACACTGTTTTGCGATGACGTTGGTGTAAGGTATAGGAATGCAACTTAAAAATACAGTATTGTTTCTGTTTGGTTCAGTTTCTTTTTGAATCAACCAAGTATAGAAGTATAGATTTGAACAGAAGTAGTAGAACTTATCCGATGCGTCTATAGAATGAATCAACCTATGAATTGTATTGCATCAGTGTTAGTAGGTGGAACCTTTTGAGAGCAATCTGTTAAGATTGGTAGGCGGTGTAATTTTCGTCCTTTGAAGCGCGGAGGAAGTCAATGTAAATGATGATTGATAGCGCAGGTTTTAAAAATTTGAGGACTTGATGAGTACGACCTATTTTTTATCTAAACCACTTGAGCGTCGTCGCTCTGTTGGTGTTGCTGTTGGCGATGTGATCGTTGGGGGGCAGAGCCCGATAGTTGTACAGTCAATGACCAATACAGATACAGCTGATGTTGATGCAACTGTTGCTCAAGTGGCTGCTCTTTGGCAAGCTGGTTCACAATTGGTTCGGATTACTGTTGATCGCGATGAAGCCGCGGCAGCTGTACCAAAAATACGGGAGCGATTGGAGAGGTTAGGATTTTTTGTGCCATTGGTTGGGGATTTTCATTATATTGGACACAAGCTTTTATCTGATCATCCTGCGTGTGCTGAGGCGCTTGCAAAATATCGCATCAATCCTGGAAATGTTGGTTTTGGCGCAAAAAAAGATCGTCAATTTGCAAAAATTATTGAGATTGCTTGTCGGTATCATAAACCTATTCGCATTGGCGTGAATTGGGGGTCTCTTGATAATGCATTGTTAACACGGCTTATGAATGAAAATGCACAGCAAGAAAATCCTTTATCGGTTGCTGAAGTGATGCGGGAAACTGTTGTGCAGTCTGCTCTGCAATCGGCTCTTTGCGCTGAAGAGATGGGGTTGGGGCGTGATAAAATTATTCTTTCTGCTAAAGTGAGTGATGTTCAAGATCTTATTGCTGTCTATACCACCCTGGCTGCGCGTTGTGATTATGCTCTTCATTTGGGATTAACGGAAGCTGGGATGGGAACAAAGGGCGTTGTTGCTTCTTCGGTGGCTTTGGGCATTTTATTACAGCAAGGGATTGGCGATACAATACGAATTTCCTTAACACCAAAACCTGGTGGTGATCGGACACGAGAAGTAAAAGTGGGGCAAGAACTTTTGCAAGTAATGGGTTTTCGGCAATTTTTGCCTGTGGTTGCGGCTTGTCCTGGTTGTGGGCGTACAACCTCAACGGTCTTTCAACAATTGGCGCAAAAAATTGAAGCAGATTTATACAAAAATATGCCTGTTTGGCGTGAAAAATACCCTGGCGTTGAAAGTTTGAAGGTTGCCGTGATGGGATGTATCGTCAATGGACCGGGGGAGTCCAAACATGCGGATATTGGAATCTCTTTGCCTGGAGTGGGGGAAAGTCCTGCGGCTCCTGTTTTTATTGATGGACAAAAGGTGAAAACTTTGCGGGGTGATCACATTGCTGAAGAATTTGAAGCGCTTTTGAGTAATTATATTCATACACGCTTTGGACAGGGGTGAGGTAAACAATCTCATAAAGTTAAAAAAAAGAGGAGCAGGTTTAAAAAACACCTCTTAAGATCCCTAAGTCCATTTCACGACGATGTTTGTGAAGAATATAATGGTAAAGCTTCCTCATGAATAATATAAAACTTATAGAATATCCACCCTCTTTACGCTTATAAGTAACAAGTCGGTACCATTAATATATTTGCCTGCCCCTATAGGGTCTTTAACATTTGAGACACTTCATAAAAGGCATTTTTACTCCACATGGGCTCTCTCGTTTGTGACGTGAAAGAGATTTTGATTCAACATAAAACAAAACAGTTTTGAAATGATAGGATTTTATAATATTCGGGATTCTCATTCAATATGCAAAACAATGAATACTCTTTATAAATCAATATGTTGCTTTTGCTACGGTCAATACTGTTGTTGGGCTGCTTATTATTTCAAAGTAAATCAGAGGTTATACATGTTATGAATCAGAAGCCTATAAAGGATATCGATTCGTTTTAGTTTGTTAAGAGTATTAAGCAAAACTATATGAATACTTTGATAGATCCGTATCATGCGGTTGCTGATTTTTTGGCTGCTCTTGAGGCAGTAAAATATTTAATGGATTTTGACAAATGTCAAATTATAGAAAAAACATTACTTATTAATTTTTCCAGCTATAAAATTGATAGGATTGGAGATCCGTATAGCGGTTATTACCCTATTTGTCGTAAAATTTAAGCTTTTATCTTTATATAAAAGGATGTATAGGTTGCCCTTTTTTGGCGTTATTGGGGGATGCATGACAAGTATATTAGCATTTGGATTTTTATTTAACGGTATAAGAATTTTAACAGGTGCCTTTATTGTATTTTATATGCTTGAAAAAGGGCTAACTCTTATTGATATCGGGATCATTAAGTCGTTTCAGGCTTTTATTATGATGGTTACAGATATTCCTCTGGGATATTTTGCCGATAGAAAAAGTTATAAAATATCGATCGTTTTGGCAGCAGCTTTTGCTGCTACATGGCTGTGTCTCATGGGATTTTCTACAAGCTTTTATGGTTTTCTTTTGGCAGAATCTTTTAATGCCTTATCGCTGACATTGATTGCGGGGGCTTATAATGCTTTACTTGTTCAATATGCAAAAGCAAAAGGGACATCGACTAAAAAAGTGCTGGGAGCGAGCTCTCAATATAATTACATCGGCATGTTTATATTCAGTTTAATTGGCGCATATTTTGCTGATTATTCGAGCCAATATATATGGTATATTGCGGCGTTTTTAATGTCGATGACAACACTCTTTGGGTTATTTTTTCTTGATGACCTGAAAGGAGAGAAAAAACCAAATAAAGCGAATTCTCTCATTTATGATGCTAAGGAGATGTTGTCTATTTTTATTAAGGTTCCTTATATCTCTTTATGCTTTTATTTTTCACTGATCTTTTCCAATATATTCTCGCAGTATTGGCAGTGGATATTTAAAGATCATCATATTAATGTCACTTATTTTGATCTTGGTGTAACATTTTCACTGATATTGCTCTCTCAGCTCTTGGCTAGTTTTCTCTTTACAAAACTAAGTGAAAGGGTGAATTTTGTTTTATTGCTGTTTCTTTTGGTTTCACTGATTTTTACAGTGGTTTTCTTTGAGCCGAAAAAAGAAATTGCTGTTATTTTAGTCTGTATGATTTTTTACTTAATTAGGTATACATATCTTCGTGTAGAAGTTGTTTTGCATGATAGTATTAGTGATCATTTCAGGGCTACATATGAATCTTTCTTGTCAACCGTTGGGAGATTTAGCCTCTTGGTATTTTTTTACATGAGTGCGTATATGGTCGATATATTTGGCTTTTTCTCACTCGTTTATATTTTGGGTATTTATTTATTGGTTTACCTGTTGGCAATGTTTTTTTTAGAAGGAACTTTCAAAAAAGCTCAGTGAAAATAGTAATGTATTTCACGTGTGTTTCATGGAGTTTATAGTGAATCAAGGCTTTTATTTATTAAGGCGCATCATTGTTTTGCATGTTGAATGGGAAAGCAGAATATTATCCGTTACTCTTATTTCAAATCTATGTATGTTGAAGCAATCAAAGTCATCTGCTTGTACGTTATAAGTGGGCATGGCATAAAATCATTACAAAAGAAATAAAAATGCTTCTCATGAATATTGCACCAAGAGTTGCTGACAAGATTGGACGCTGATAAAGAAAATGATTGTGCTGGATTATATGCTTATTAAGGAATAGTGATTGCGCATTATTTCACATTTTCTTTTTTTCATTCTTTAATGGAGGGCATTTTTCATGCAAAATAGGATACCAGAATGCACTTGTATTATAAATTCACGTGGCTTGTTTTAATGAAATTCCTCTCAAGGTTTATTGCACCTATTTCATGATAAGGACTATGATGAAGATTAATGGTAACTTTTCTTTGAAAAGTCTATCATGCATTCAATACAGATGACGGTGTACATTATGTGCAATGGGGCGGATGGAGTTTAATTTTTGCGTAGTGCACTAAAGTGTGCTGCTTGTTGGAGGGGGAGTGCTTTAGCGCCAAAAGGATGTAAGAATGTTTCTGCTTTACTGATGAGTGTATCTCGCTTTTTTTGGGTTTCTTCAATGCCATAAAGATGAACAAAAGTTGCTTTTTGTGCCGTTTCATCTTTTCCAGCCGTTTTTCCTAGGGTTTGTGTGTTGGCGGTGACATCAAGAAGGTCATCGGTTAATTGAAAGGCTAAACCAAGATAGGTACCAAATTCAGTAAGCTTTTCGGTTAATTCTTTAGATGCATTGCCAATGATGGCGCCTGCTTGGCAAGCAAAGCTTATCAGGGCTGCTGTTTTCATGCGTTGTAGAGTGGTGATGTCAGTACTTTCTTGCGGTCTTTTTTCAGCTTCAAGGTCCAGCATTTGTCCACCTAACATACCGCCAAGCCCTGCCGATTGTGCAAGAGACGTGATCAGCTTTATTCTAATGTCTGTCGATAGAGTACTGGCTTTATGGGCAATAATTTCAAAGGCAAATGTTAAGAGGGCATTGCCTGCTAGAATTGCTGTTGCTTCATCAAATGCTATATGGACGGTGGGTTTTCCACGCCGGAGTATATCGTTATCCATAGCGGGAAGATCATCATGAATGAGCGAATAACAATGGATACATTCTAAGGCACATGCAACATCAAGAGAATGTTCTACAGGAATATCAAATAGTGCAGCACTTTGAATCACAAGAAAAGGACGCAGGCGTTTTCCACCGTTCAGCACACCATAGCGCATGGCTTTGATTAAGTTTTTAGGGCGTGAAATTTCACCATTTTGGATTTGATCACTTAACAGAGTATCAAGCCGCTTTTCAACGGTATGTCCATGTTTTGCAAGAAGGGTGGTAAATTCGTGCATTCTTGCTTCCTTTGTTTTTACAAAAATGAAATTAAGAAGTTTAAGAGAAAGAGAGAAAGGTTGTCGCTTTTTCTTGTTGTCATAAATTGGCGTCGTTTTTTATTAAAAATCAATTTCTCTTTTTATCCATATCTCTATTGTATGTGCAAATCCATTTTTAAACTAAATAAAAATTAAATGAAGGTCTTATAAAAAAGCTTTCATTGATGTATAAAATTCTTAAATTTTGCGGTGTTTTTGATATTCATTTGATCACTGTGACACCATTTTTGATGAAAAGAAGGTCATTTTTGGTCAGAGGAGGATCATTTTGACATTGCCTCTTCTTTTTTATCAGTGTATAATATCTTCAAATTTTATGGTGTTTTTAAATGAAGCATTGTCATTTTTGACATTGCTTTTTCTGTTTTAATGGATTTGGAGTGTCTTTTTATGGCTGTACCTAAACGAAAAACCTCTCCAGCGAAGAGGGGCATGCGCCGTTCGGCTGATGCTCTGAAGGCGCCGACTTATATCGAAGATAAAAATTCTGGTGAATTGCGTCGTCCTCATCACATTGATTTGAAAACGGGAATGTATCGCGGGCGTTCCGTTTTAGTGGTTAAAGACTGAGCGTTTTATCTTTTTTCCAGTATTAAGTTTCCTTTGATTCACTCGTGAATGCACGCTTGAGGCGTGCATTTTCACTTTAATGTGGGTGTTGGGGTGCCCTTACGTCGTCCTCATCACATTGATTTGAAAACGGGAATGTATCGCGGGCGTTCCGTTTTAGTGGTTAAAACTTTAGCGTTTTATCTCTTTTCCAGTAGTAAGTTTCCTTTGATTCACTCGTGAATGCATTTGGTAAGATGTGTTTTTCGCTTTTTCTTGAGAGGATATAAAGGATTGCTTGTGTCAGTGTCTTTTATGATGACTTCGTTAAGAGCTGGGGTATTGATATAAGTTAGCTCAGTAATGGAAGCATTTTGTATCGCACTTAATTTTTATTGACTGTAGAGGGAATCCTATTAGACCGTAAAATATCGTCGTTTAAGACGGGTAACCCATGTAAGGCTTTAAGCATATCGGTGTTTTTTATGAGAATATTTAAGGCAATGGTTTGTCTAGAGGCTTACATTGTGACATGTGATTCTCCGAAAAAAATAGAGATTTACATCACATTGATTTATAAAGATCATTCGTTGTTTTGCGTCTTGAATGAAAGGTCTATCGTGGGATTTTCTCATTTTAAATTTCTCTCATGTTGAATCAATGGTAATCCCTTGCTTTTCGGTCACAAGTGGGGCTGGCATGTGGGTGAACATTCTATAAGAAAGGAAAAAATGTCTATAATGAATACTTTCAAATGTAAGGATTGTTGTAACATTGGGGGGTAATTGTATGCTGATGCCAGCGTGCTTTCTTATGAGCAGAAAAGAGAAAACCGTTACAAGACAGAAGGTGTACACATTTATAATAATCTTTAGTACTTTTGATGATAAAGGCACATGAGACTTTTCTATGAATATCACATTTCATTTTCATATTTTTAAACTAAGAATTGTCCATATATTTTTCTTATTTTTGTGAATATAAGGGATTTGTTACGAACAGCTTGTAAAAATAAGTAAACTTAAAACCAGATGTGTTATGTATGGGGTTGAGCAAAGTATTTTATCAAAGTTGGTATGACTCTCCGGTACATAGCTGGTTTATGAATAGTTTTGTGGTGTTGCTTACCTAAGTTTGTGATTTTTTTGTTATCTGTTCATCAATATTCAATTTTCAGCGGTCTGTTTAAAACAGAGATTGAGACTTTTAGAGTTCTATGAATCATTCTAGATTTTGTATGTCTGATTGGAGTAAGAATACTTGCGTATATCTCGTAATCTCTGAAATGAAAATATAACCTCATTTTAGAAAAATATGAAGTTGCAAGGGGCAATGCCAACGTTCATTTTTATTGTTATTTTTAAAATTAGCTTTACAGCTTTCAAAAGTATTTGGAATGCCTTTTATAGAATGGAGATAATGGTTTATTTCATGCTTTTGTTTATCGCGTTCTTTAATGGGAAATGTTTCTCATGCAAAATAGAGTGCCCAAGACAAAATATGTTTATGTTGTACCGTCACACGTTTTTTAAAAGGAATATTTTTCAATATTTGTTGTATCCATTTTATGGTGGCGTTTTTGAATGTTATAATGGTTTTGTAGAAGGGTAAAGTCTCGGTGTAGTGTATAAACGATACTATGATCTTTATGCTTGATAAAAAAGCAAGCCTGCAGCCTTACACATTTTGCTAGATTCCAATGTTGCTATATCTTTTGGTGCTTAAGACTCTTCTCGCTCTTTTTGTATGGTTTTTACCTACAGATCAGCTCCGCTTGTGATTGACAAGCAAGTGATTGTCATTGATTCAACATGAGAGAAATTTGAAATGAAAAATCTTACGATATTCAAGATTCTAGTTTAATATGAATAATGTTAGATTATGATGATTAATCAATTTTTTATCTATGAAGCAAGAAAATGAGGAGGAGGAATTTGTCGAAAAGTTAGATTGTTTGTAGATTGGCGCTGGTTAAGAAACTTTGTCCTTAAGAGTAGAGAGGATGTTAAAAAAATAAAACCAGCAAAAGCTGGTTTTATCAAAATATCTCATTATGATGAAAGAGTGTATTATGCAGCGTAGACAGCTTTACTGTTTTCATCTGTTTCTTCTCTCTCAGCTTTAAACTCGCGTGCCGGCTTGTTGGAGAGATGCATCTCTATGAGATTGATAGCTTCTGTTTCAGAAAGACTATTAATAACCGCAATTTCGCGGGCCATTCTTTCAAGGGCAGCTGTATAAAGTTGGCGTTCAGAGTAAGATTGTTCAGGCTGTAGATTAGAGCGGAAAAGATCACGGACCACTTCGGCGATACAAATAAGATCTCCGGAGTTGATTTTAGCGTCATATTCTTGTGCACGACGTGACCACATGGTTCGTTTGACGCGTGCTTTTCCGCGTAAAACCTTTAAGGCGCGTTCGACAGAATCACTCGCAGATAATTTACGCATTCCAACGGAAAGGGCTTTTGCAATGGGGACTTTGACATCCATCTTATCTTTCGCGAAATGAATGACAAAAAGTTTCAATTTATGTCCTGCAACTTCTTGATCTTCAATCGCTATAATTTGTCCTACTCCATGCGTAGGGTAGACGATATATTCAGAGGTCGCAAATTCTTTGGTCTTGGAAGACGTTCCATGTTGGGATGCCATATTTTAGTTTACTCCCTTATGATCAACAAATGTATCGGAAAACAGGTTATAAACCTGAGGGTTGAGTTTTCTTTAACCAAGTATATTGTACCAATTAAGTGAGCATAAAAGCCGAGTACTTTTAAATCCAAAAAAAATACACCGCTTTACTATAAAAAGCAAAGAAAAATACTTAGAAAGATGATCATGTTAAAATAACACTAACATCAAACTTCCAAAGAATCAATCATTTCGCTTAAGGATTTTTTTATTTTTACAAGAGAAGTCTTTCAATTGTTAAAGGAGGAGGGTGTACACTGTATCATTACTCTTCGCCGCTTCCTGGTTTTTCTGAAAAATACTTTTCTAATTTATTTGGAACACCATCCATTTCTTTTGCTTGAGGAAGAGGATCTTTTTTTGTGGTTAAATTGGGCCATTTGTTTGCATAATGAAGATTAAGTTCTAACCATTTTTCTAATCCTGGTTCTGTATCAGGTAAAATCGCTTCTGCTGGGCATTCTGGCACACAAACACCACAGTCGATGCATTCATCAGGGTGAATAACAAGCATATTTTCCCCTTCATAAAAACAATCAACAGGACAGACTTCAACGCAATCCGTATATTTGCAGTGAATGCAGTTGTCGGTTACTACGTGGGTCAAGATCAAACTCCATTTGTTACTTTAATTCTCTTTAGAGGAAAGTGTGTGCGTGTTTTTATGATTGGTGAGTTGATCGCGTAGTACAGCTAGTTTCGCAAAAGGTGAATCAGGGTTAAAGCGCTTTTCTTTTTGAAAAGGCTTATGATTTGCATGTTTACCTTGGGATTTTTGGAACTTATGAGAGCGTTTTGTTTGTGATGGTGCTTCTTGAGGGGAGTTTTCATTTGTGAGTTCCCCTTTTTTTACAGCGCTCTTCGATTTATTTTGCCACTTATTTCCTAATTTATCACGTTTTTTTTGTGCGTTGTGGTGAAATGGATGCCTATAATGCCATAATAAAATAACTTTATCTTCTTCTGTCGGGAGAGGAGATTTGGCAAAATTCCCAACAGGTTCAGCTGCTGGTAAACGATTGGTTTTATGGAGAGGGTGTTCAATATCAGAGGATAAAGTGTTTGGGTATGAGGTATTTTTTTCTTCTTGTGTTGTTTCTGAATTGCTTATTGTTTTCCATTGACTGCCAACGCATTCTGCTGCTGGAACAGCTTGCATTGTCTCATTGATAGGGGAAGAGGCTTGGTGTGCAAGGAGATTTTGTTCAAAAATAGTATTGCTTATGCTGTACGATTGATAACCAAGTCCTTTGAGGATTTCTTCCATATCATTTCCATTGGCTCCAAGAATAGACATCATGGCTGGTGTCACAAAAAAACTTTTTCCATCATAGGCGCCATCTGGTTTGGGATCACTTCCTTGTTTCCAATGCAGTGCGGGGCGGATGAGATTGGCAAGACGTTCTAAAATATCAATCCGTACAGCACGTTGTCTTAAGATTCGGTAGCCAGCTAATTGATAAAATTGGCGGTTATAGGTAGGGTCAACAATCAAAGAGGTTCGACCAGCAGATAATGCTGACAAAATTTCACCCGAACCAGTTTGATCTTGTCCCGCATTTTGAAGATTCCACAGGAGAGTAATGGCTTGAACCGGAGCAGGTTTAAGCATTCCGGCAACATAGATGTGAAAAGCGCCAAAACGCACACCTAGACGCCGAAGCACGGCACGTGATTCTTGTGCAAGTTTTTTGACAATGTCTAAGACTTCGCGGCGTGGTAAAATCCCTAAAGAGTTAAAAAGTTGTAAAGCAAGACTGTTTGTTGAATCCGTTAAATTATCAGCATTACGCAAATCAAATAGAGGTTTTAAAGTCGTTTCAAAATGAAAGGTGACAAAGCGTTCTAATCGCTTCACAACGTTATCGCGGGATTCTCCTGTGAGTTGTTCATCTGCTAAGACAATCAGTTTTGGTTTGAAAAAATCTTCTGTTGCTACAAGCTGTCCTACGGGCTGACCAATCCAGCGCACAATTCCATCAGAACTGAGGGTAAAATCTCCATTTGCACAAGCACAAAAACGTGTCGCGCGTTTGGAAAAAGCAAGAATCAAATTTTCATTCTCTGTTGAAATTTGCTTGTCAGTTATTTGATCGGTACTATTTTTGTTGGCATAAAAACGAAAACCTTCAAATTTACCCCTTCCGTGTTTTTCAATGAGAATATCATCTTGAAGAATCTCATTCTGTTGAACAATCTTGCTATTCATGATCATTTTCTTTCTCAGTGCGAAATTGGTCAAAAGCTTTTTGCGACAATTTCATAATGGCTCTCTTTCTTTAACACGTTTGTTGCGTTTGCTTCAATCACTCTTGTCGTTTTTTGATGTTTCTTTTTGCACCTTTAAAACTTGGATGCTTCTTTTTTTATTCAGTTTTCATTCAGTTTGGGTGCTTTATATTTGTAAATTACACTTATTGGTTGTAATGTAAAGCTGAAAGCATAAATAAATTCTTCAGTTTAAAAGGAAACGGTATCGGTTATCAAAAAACAGCATTTGTTTTGCATGGTCATTTTATTTTTTTTGCTGTTTTGTCATGAAAAGTGAAGAGAAAAATTTTTCAAATATTTCATAGGCTAAAAGGCATATTGTAAAGGCATTTTGCAGGTGAAATTGTGTCTCATGATAAAAAGTTTTACCATGATAATGAAAAAAACAATTGCGATTATAAAATTACACGTTAAAGTAGTGAGTACAGAAGTTAACAACTTTTGCGTTCTTTTTGAGGAGAACAATGATGTCGTTGCCAAATCAATTTTGATAATTTTAATCGCAAGGGGTTATTATGGGTAATCTTTCAAATGCTGTTTATAAAAGCAGCAAAAATTATAGCGATGCAGACAAAAGCTTAGGACGTAGTATGATGCGTTCCGCTATGCAAGCACCTTATCTTGAACGACAAAAAGAGCATGATTTGGCTCTGCGGTGGAAAGACAAACGTGATGATGATGCCATGCATCAAATTGCAGCGGCTCATATGCGTTTAGTGATTGCTATTGCTAATCGCTTTAAACGTTTTAAAATGCCATTGGGGGATTTGGTACAAGAAGGATATGTGGGACTGTTAGAAGCAGCTGCACGTTTTGAACCTGATCGGGAAGTGCGTTTTTCAACGTATGCAACGTGGTGGATACGCGCTTCTATTCAAGATTATATTTTGCGAAATTGGTCAATTGTTCGAGGGGGAACGAGTTCTTCGCAAAAAGCACTTTTCTTTAATCTTCGGCGTTTGCGTGCAAAACTGATACAAGATGATAGTGCTTTGTCAAAACAGGATATTTTTCGTACAATCGCTGAAAAGCTTGGCGTTTCCGTACGCGATGTTGAAACAATGGATTTTCGTTTTTCCAGTTCTGATAATTCCTTGAGTGTTTCGGTTTCTGAGAACAGTGATAATCCCATTGCTAAGATGGATGTTTTGGTGGATGATAGTCCTCTTCCTGATGCTTTAATTGAGCAAGTCATTGATGGTCAAAGGCGTACACAGTGGCTTTACGATGCGTTGCAAATTCTCAATGAACGGGAGTTGGAAATTATTCGCTTTCGTCGCTTAAATGAAGAGGGGGCGACTCTCGAAGTTTTGGGTGAAAAGTTAGGAATCTCGAAAGAGCGCGTGCGTCAAATTGAAGCTAGAGCTTTGCAAAAATTACGTTCTGCTCTCCTTACGGTTCATTCAGAAGATGCTTACGATATATAAGCAGTGAAAGGCTTTGGGGGGGAGGAAAGAGAACGTATAAGTGGGGGCATATGAGAATATGATGAAGTCAGTTTTAGGGAATGTCCAGATTTGTTTAGGAATATGCCTCCTTGGGGATGTGTTTGGTGCTACTGATAAACAGAGGAAGATAGGGGTGATGTTGGTTGGTAGGAAATATGTATCAAACGGAAGCCTATAAAAGCATGATGAAATAGGTTTTTAAAGTGGCCCTTTTCATTTGCGAATATGCTTTAAGGGGGGCGTTATACAGATAGAAAAGAATCAAAACTATAGCAGATGAGAAAAAGGTTTATTCTGTAATAATTTTCACTTTTGTACCTGCGGGTAAAGTTTGTGTTGGTGAGAGAGCGTTGAGGATGCGAAAGAGTTTTTCTTTATATGGTGTGTATTGCATTTTATCTGCAAGATTTGCAACGTTTTCTCCTTGTTTAACGCGGACAACACGGATTTTTAAGGGCTTCAATTTTTTTAACTGTGAAGATGAAAGAGCATGAAAGCTTTGCAGCGTTTTTTGGGCAACTTCTGCAAAATTTCGAGAATTATGCGGAGCGGCTGTCAAAAAACGAAAGATGTGGTTGTTGAATGGAATGACTACCACATCAAATTGCCATTGCTCATTGGTAGCATGGGCTCGTGCTCCAAGTAAATTTTGGCTTTGAAATCCTTGATGCGTAAACTCTTGACTGGGGAGCCCTTGAATTGTAATGGGGCGGATAGATGATTGGTCTAGCCCGATAATCCAGCCGCTTTTCAAATAATCACTCGCAGATATTCCAGCAGGATGCGGAAGAGCATCAAAACGAATCGCAATTTTATCTGGTCCACTGGCCCAAACAGTGTGTGCTGAATGTTCTATTGTAAAATTGTTTGGAACAGAAAAAGCTACGCGCAACTGTGGGTGAATAAATTGGTTGCCCCGTACAAAACCTGTATAAAATCCTCCTCCAAAAATCATGCCATCAATGCTTTTGAGAAAAGAATCACGATCGGTTGTTTTACTATTCCCTTTACTGATTTTACACGCTTTTTCTATCGCAAGCCGAATGCGTTGAGGGGTGGTTGGGTGAGAAGCTAGAAAATCTAGAGAGGCATTTTGGGTGCCGGAGATATGACGCAAAGCACTATAGGCTTCCATTGTTTGAAGAAAGCGCGGTGAAGCAAATGGATCATATCCTGCTTGTTGAAGCATTTCAAGTGCAAGGGAATCGGCTTCCAGCTCTTGATTGCGGGAAAATTGCGCGAGTTGTTGCTTGTTTTGCGTAGGGGTATGAAGTTTTTTGCCAATAGAAGAAAGAAGATGTGAAGATACGTGATTTGCCATCTTTAATTGGGCTTCTTTTTGCAGGCGCAAAATGCCATGATTGGCTCTAATATGTGCTATCTCGTGGGCTAAAATGGCAGCAACTTCTGAAGAATCATTGGCTAATGCCAGCATACCACGAGTGATGTAGATTGCGCCATTGGGGAGTGCAAATGCGTTAACGCTTTCTGAGTTTAAAATGGTTACAGAATAGCTTTGATGAGAACTATGGGATGCAACTGTCAGTTTACGGACAATCTTTGCTAAAAGGTGTTCAAGTTTTGCATTATAATAAGCGCCGCCATACATTTGCAAAATACGTGGGTGTTGCAGAGCGCTTAATGTGACATAGATATCGTGATTGTTGGTATGTTTGATCGTTTTAGAAGAAGTGGAAGAAAGTCTATCATTTTGAGAAAGGGGTGTATGACAAGCTGAAAGGAGAAACGTTAAACTTATGAAAGTTGCTTTATACAGGCACGAGTGAAAAAGAAAATTGCTTTGAAAAATGGGGTGCGTTGGACCATGGTGCACATTATTTCTGCGGAGTAATTTGGCAAATTGCATTTGTATCTTTGTATCGTATGTTTCTTTAAGAAAGACATTAGGGATAAGGATTCGTTGGGCTATATCACGCTTTTTGTTTATAGAAAATGACTCTCACTGATAAAAGGATGCACTGTAAAGGAAATTTTGTGAAAGGCAAAGTATGGCATGACAACATTTACGATATTATTAAATGGAGATGTTCGTATCACTGATCGTTTGCTTAATCAAATTCAAAACAGTCGGGTGATTGCTGCTGATGGTGGTATGCGTCATGCGGCAGCGCTTGATGTGTCGCCTGAGTTGTGGTTAGGGGACTTTGATTCGTCAGATGAGAATTTAATACGCCAATATAGTCATGTTCCGCGCGAAGTTTTTCCCTCTGATAAAGATATGACAGATAGTGCTCTGGCTTGTGAAAGAGCGCTGCAAAATGGCGCTAAAAAGCTTATTTTGTGCGGTGCTTTGGGAGGTGAGCGAAGTGATCATAGCCTTTCTCATATGACGCAAGCGTTAATGATGGCTGAAAGGGGCATTTCAGTGTTGTTGACAAGCGGTTTGGAAGAAGGTTGGCCGGTTTTGGCAAGACCTTGTTCGTATGATTTGCCTAAGGGATGTTTGTTTAGTATTATCGGTTTTTCTGATTTAAAAAGCTTAACTCTTGCAGGGGTAAAATGGCCAATTTGTGACAAAAATGTGTCATTTGGCTCTTCTTTAACACTTTCTAACCGTATTTGTGGAACCTTTTCTTGCCATTTAGGTTCTGGAAAAGCTATATTGTTAGCGTCTGTGCCTATTCCGTAAAGCTCTTCCAATAATATTTTGAATAAGGCAGGGGGGGACTAGTGATTAAGTGCCGACATAAACGATATATTATGTATTGATCTTGAGAAGGAAAGGTTTTGATATGTTAAAATCAATTTTTAAAGTGGCCGTTGTTTCAGCCATTGGTTTCAGTTCAGTCGCTTGTACTACAAACGATGAACGCGTTGCACGTTATGGCGTAGGAGGAGCAGCAATCGGTGCTTTGGCTGGAACTGCTATTGCTGGAAGTACGCCTGGAGCAGCACTTACCGGTGCAGCATTTGGTGCTTTGGCTGGAACAGTAACAGGCGCGGCTGCAAATCAAAGAAAACAACAAAGACAGGCATCACAATTGTGCACATATCGCGGTCGTAGAGGGCATGTTTACCAAGCACCTTGTGCACAAAGAGTTCCTGTACGACAATTGTGTGCTTACCGTGATGCAAGAGGGGTGATGTATAAAGCACCTTGTCCGCGCCACGTTCGTTAATGGCGGTGCCGCTCTTGCGGCTTGACCGCATTTTCTTAAATTTTGGAAAAACGCCTTTGCTCAATCAAGCTTGTTTATCGGTTGAGCAGGGGGCGCGTATTGCGCTGGTCGGCCGTAATGGTTGTGGAAAATCAACCCTGTTAAAAATTGCCGCAGGAATATTAGAGCCTCATGGTGGCGAAATTTTTCGCCACCCGCGAGTGACGCTCCGTTATGTCTCACAAAATCCGGATTGTTCAGGATTTGAAGATATTAACGCGTATATGGAAGCGGGGCTGGACGATACATCTGATGTCCAGTGGATCAATACACTTCGCACAAATTTAGGGTTTTCGGGGGCGGAAAAATTGGAAACGCTTTCGGGAGGCGAAAAGCGACGTATTTCATTGTTACGGGCCATTGCTGCAAAACCCGATATTTTGTTCTTAGATGAACCAACCAACCATCTTGATTTACCAACCATTGAATGGCTGGAGGCTATTTTGTCTTCTTTGCGTTCAGCGATTGTGGTGATTTCCCATGATCGGCGATTTTTAGAAAATGTTACGCGGTCAACGGTATGGCTTGATCGTGGCACAACCAAAAGACTGGAAAAGCGTTTTTCAGAATTTGAAAATTGGCGTGATAAAGCACTGGAAGAAGAAGCCATCGAGCAGCATAAATTGGGGCGCCAAATTGCTCGTGAAGAGCAGTGGTTGCGTTATGGCGTGAGCGCACGGCGTAAGCGTAATGTACGGCGCTTAGGCGAATTAAAAAACTTAAGACAGCGTCATCAAACCTATAAAGGGCAGCCGGGAAATGCACTTTTGACAGCAGCGAAAAGTCATGATTCTGGGCAATTGGTGCTTGAAGCAAAGAAAATTTCAAAATCCTATGGTGATCGCATTATCGTGAAAGATTTCTCTTTGCGCATTCAGCGTGGTGATCGGATCGGTTTGGTAGGACCCAATGGTATCGGAAAGACAACGCTCCTTTCTGCATTAATTGGGCAAGAAGCCGTGGATAGTGGAACGGTGAGGCATGGCTATAACCTCTCTATGGCATTGCTTGATCAGCAACGTATTTTAAATGAAGAAGAAACTTTAGCCCATTATTTAACGGGAGGAAGAGGTGATACTCTTGTGATCAATGGACAAGAGCGGCATGTCGTTTCTTATATGAAAGACTTTTTGTTTTCGCCTGAACAAGCACGTACTCCTCTTAAAGAATTTTCCGGGGGAGAAAGAGCACGCCTCATGCTTGCACGACTTCTTTCACGTCCTGCAAACTTTTTGATTCTTGATGAACCGACCAATGATTTGGATATGGAAACTTTGGATTTGTTACAAGAATTTATTGCTGATTTTGCGGGAACAGTATTGTTGGTTAGCCATGACAGAGACTTTTTAGATCGTACTGTAACGCATATGTTGGCACCTCAAGGTGATGGTCAGTGGGTTTTGTATGCGGGCGGCTATAGTGATATGATAGCGCAAAACCAGCATGCTTTGAGTTTACAATGCAAAAAAACAGAATTATCGCAGCGTAAGGCACCTTCAAAATCTCAAGCGGGAGAGTTTTCAAAGCAGGACTCATCAACAGATCATAGCTTGATAGTGCGGGAGAAAAAAACACGAGGTAAATTGTCTTATAAGCAGGTTTATGCATTGGAAAGATTGCCTGGAGAAATTGCTGTTTTGCAAAATGAAATCAAAAAAATTGAACAGGAGCTCTCTGATCCAGCCCTTTATCGCAGTGATAAAGAGCGTTTTGAGCGTTTATCAACAGCGTTGGAAAAAAAGAAAAATACTTGCACACAAAAAGAAGAAGAATGGTTAGAACTTGAAATTTTACGCGAAGAAAAGGAAGCGTGTTCACGATAATATCTAAAACATTTTAAGAGATTTATATTGCATTATCACGTTTTTGGGGATTTGTTGCAAGAGTTTATGGCTGATTTGGCGCGAACAGTGTTGTTGATGAGTTATGACAGAAATTTTTTAGATCGTATTGTAACATAGAGCACCTCAAGGTGATGGTCATTGGGTTTTGTATGCGGGTGCAGTGATATGATAGCGCAAAACAAGTATGCTCTAAGCTTACAAGGCAAAGAAACAAAACTATCTTTGTCGTGAGTTTTTTCAAAATTTCGTATATGGAAGTATGCCAATTTCATTACACACTTTGCCAGTTCCCAATGTTGGTTGCAGATCCTTTGGAACTTGAGAGCATTCGTAAGAGACATTCCTTTGTCTTTACCTTATACTCTAGATACACCACCCCCGCTTATGATGGAAAAGCAAATAATCCTCATTTATTCTAACGTGAGAGGTGTTGTGATGAGAAAAGCTTATTGTATTCGACGTTATGATTTAAGTTTAAAAGTGATGATTTGTTAGGATAAATCAACGTGTTATTGGAACATTTCTAGGAGGGGAAAAAGATGGCAATTAAAACACAGCGCACAATTTCCACATTGATCGGTTTAGAAGATGCAGCTGAACTGTCTTCTTATTACCTCCGTAATACGAATCATTTGCGTCCTTTTGAACCTTTAAGATCTGATGGTTAGCACAGCTTAACAGCTTGGGAAACACGAGCCAATGCATTTTCTTATGAAAGTGCACAAGGACAAGCATATCGATATGCCCTACGATTAAAAAATGAAAACACAATTATCGGTATTGTCAACTTTACAAATGTGGTTCGGGGTGTTTTCCAAGCCTGCCATCTTGGTTTTTCTCTTGATGAAAAACAACAAGGCAAAGGTCTCATGTTTGAGAGTTTATCGGCGCTAATATGGCATATTTTTCATGTTTATCATCTGCATAGAGTGATGGCAAATTATAGACCTGAGAACATAAAAAGCGAACGTTTATTAAAGCGCCTTCACTTTGAAAAAGAAGGCTATGCCAAAGACTATTTGATGATTTCTGGGAAATGGAGAGATCACATTCTAACCTCTCGAATCAATAATCTGTACGAGTCTGTCAATAAGTTCGAATAAAGTTCTATTAAAAGCTCGATTAAGGGGCTTTTTATCAAATGTGTAAATATGCCGTATTTCTGCCTATTCCAAAAGACGAAGATCTCCATTTCTTCTTTTGTAAATAGTTCAGACTCTCATTTAGCGGATTTCAACGGCTGACCACTTTCATATGTTTCTTTTCGTAGATAATAACTTGATTTATCACCAGCATTCATTTTTTCAATTTGAAGAGAGTCCTCAATATCGGAAGACTTTCTCACTTCAAATCTATTGATGTTTAATCATAAAAAACACCTCTCTTGCACATCACAAACTGGATTGGCATACAAGTGAGGGTTTATGTGGATAAAAATGATTGGAGGACAAGGATAAAAATGCTCTGTATAAATCCTTTTAATGTGAGGGCTGTTGCAATATTGTGTATTCTGTGACCGATAGTCTTGTTACAAGTTACACAAACTGCTTATTATTAGGTGCAATTTTTATACATTCATTTGTTTTTTGCATTTTCTTTTCTTAAGAAAATTTCAAATGTTATCAATGGCTTTAATTCATACCAAGCGCATTTTTATAAAGCTCAATGATTGCTTCTTCTTCCATTCGTTCATGCTCTTCTTTTTTACGCAACCGTATAATGCTTCGAACAGCTTTACTATCAAAACCAGAGCCTTTAAGTTCAGTGTAAACGTCTTTAATATCATCAGAAATGGTTTTTTTCTCTTCTTCTAGTCGTTCAATACGTTCGATAAAAGAGCGTAATTGGTTTACGGATATAGCGTGTGTTTGATCGGTTACTGTATCGTTCATTATATTTTTCTCCAAGTTATATATTTTAAGCTGTTTTTCAACGACGAATTTATTTTGAAAAAGCTTGAAAAACAAAAAGTAAATCAAGCTATATAGTTTTTTACAAATTGACTTTAAATATTTTGTAAAATTTTTAAGATATATGCATTGATAAAAGGGCTATAAAAAGAAAAATGTAAAAATATATGTTTTAGACTTGAAAAGCTTTTGAAAAAGAAGTGTGTAATTTGTTTTGAGAATTTGACATTATAGAGGAAGTTTTGTGATTTTAAAAAAACGATATTGGGTGTTTCAAAAAGGATTAAAGGTTTTTCTTTTGAGCATTTTGCTCTTGTTTCCCCTTGTTGTTTTTGCAAAAGCTGACTTTAGGGTTTGTAATACAACCCAACAGTCTGTAGGGGTTGCTCTTGGATATCGTACATTTTCAGGGTGGGTGAGCGAAGGCTGGTGGACGGTACCCGTGACGGAGTGTAAAACCTTAATTGAGGGGCCTCTTGCTTCACGGTTTTATTATTTTTATGCGGAAGGGGCACAAAAAAAAGGGAACTGGGCAGGCTCTGTAACCATGTGTGTGCAAGATAGCCAATTTACCATTCAAGGGGTTCATGATTGTTTCCCTCGAGGATATCAAAAGGCTGAATTTAAAGAAATCGATACCGGAAATCAAACCAGTTGGATGGTACAGTTGACGGATGAGTCTTTGTTAAACAATTCTGTTGTCCCTTCTCTTTCAGGAAATTCTCCACCGTGAAACGTGCACGTAAAGTAAAAATTATTGCGACTCTTGGCCCTTCTTCTTTTTCGAGTGAAATGATTGAGAAGCTTTTTAGGGCAGGGGCAGACGTTTTTCGTCTTAATATGAGCCATACTGATCGTGATATGATGGGTGATTTGGTCAAGTCTATACGAGAAGTTGAAAAAACAGTTCGGCGACCCATTGGTATTTTAGTGGATCTTCAGGGACCAAAACTGCGTGTGGGGCGCTTTACTAAGGGTCAAGAAGATTTGCGTGTTGGGCAAAGCTTTACGTTAGATAATCGCGATGTCCTTGGTGATGCACAGCGTGTTTTTTTCCCTCATGAGGATGTATTTTCGGCTGTTAAACCAGGGGATCGCTTGTTGATTGATGATGGAAAACTGGAACTGCGTGCGCAAGTTTGTGATGGTCATTCTATACAGTGTCGCGTGGTTTCTGGAACCCGTATTTCCGATCGAAAGGGTGTCAGTTTTCCCGATACAATTTTGCCTTTTGATTCGATGACGTTAAAAGATAAGGAGGATCTTCAGGCTCTTTTACAGCAGCCTGTTGATTGGGTTGCTCTTTCTTTTATTCAACGTCCAGAAGATATTATAGCGGTGCGTCGATTGACGAAAAACAAGGTGTCTTTGATGGCAAAAATCGAAAAGCCTCAAGCCTTGGAGCATATAGAGAAAATTATTGATGTATCCGATGGTATTATGATTGCACGGGGTGATCTCGGAGTGGAAATGCCTTTGGAAAGGGTTCCTGCACTTCAGATGGAGCTCATAAAAGCTTGTCGTTTAGCAGGAAAGCCTGTTGTGGTGGCAACACAAATGCTCGAATCAATGATCTCATCTTCTGTTCCAACACGTGCAGAAGTGTCGGATGTTGCTACAGCAGTTTATGCAGGAACAGATGCGGTGATGTTGTCTGCTGAATCTGCTTCTGGTCGTTATCCGGAAGAAGCCGTGCTTATGATGGATCGAATCGCGCGGCAAATCGAACAAGATCATACTTATGCCGCTCAGGTTGGGGCACAGCATCCAGCACCAGAATCAACAGGAACGGATGCGATTTCTCTTGCTGCGCGTCAGATTGCTGAAACACTTGAATTAGCAGCTATTGTTGCCTATACGGCTTCAGGAACAACGGGGGTGCGCGCTTCTCGTGAACGTCCCAATAGACCGATTATTGCTTTATCTCCCATTGTGGAGACAGCACGGCGTTTGGCTTTAGTTTGGGGGCTTCATTGTGTGGTCACGCAAGATGCACGGAGTTTAGAGGATATGGTTGATCGTGCAGCAGCCATTGCATTTCAGGAAGGCTTTTGCAAAGGGGGCGATCGCTTTCTTGTGACAGCTGGCGTTCCTCTTGGAACGCCTGGAGCGACAAATCTCTTGCGTATTGCTTCTGTCTCTCAAGATGGAACGAAAGGGATTTGAGCCATTTACGCATGGTGTTTTTTCATGCACCTTTGAACAGGCTTTAAAACAACGGGTGTGCGCTTCTTGTGAATGCCTCCATAGATCCATTATTCTTTTATCACTCATCGTAAGATAGCAAGGTGTTGCGTTAGGTCGTCCAGTTTGGGGATGAAAGCAGAGGCGGTGATGTTGTCTGTTGATTTTTGTTTTAGTTCTGAGGAAGCTGCTTTTGCGGTAGGGCATTTAATGAGAGAGCCCCTTTTATTTCATTGAGGCATATTGGGGATTTTTTATTGATGTTTATACGAGCAAGATGTTCATTGATAATGAGAGTTCATTCTTTTTCTTTTTGAAGGAGAGCCTTGAAATTTTTCTCATTTTAAACTTTTGCAAACAGAATTGAATAAAATTAAAATTATGTGCCTAAAAAATCATGCTGGTATGTCATGAAGAAAATGATGGGTGAATGTGTTTTTAAAATATGCTTTGTCGGCACATTTAAAGCATATTGATTTATAATGATAATATAGCGTTCTTTATATTCTATCAAAATATTCTATCAAAATTCTGAATACCGTAAGATTGTCTTATTTTAAATTTGTGCATGTTTTGTCAATCATGACTATTTGCTTACAAGCGGGTGGGGGTATGGGTAAAAACTGTACAAGAAAGGTGTCCATCTTATGAATCGTTTTACGAACCAAGGGGCTGTTGCAATATTGGGGGTGGTTATAATGATGGTACCGGTTTGCTCTTTCTTTTATTAAGCACGGCGTTTTGAGAGCTGAGGAGAGAGTATAAGGATAAAGATGGTGGTAGGGAATGTTTTCAAGAGCTATTATTGTTATTTATGATGTTTGAAGTTGTATGAGATTAACATACTCTTCGGGTTTGGCTTTTTTCCTGCTCTAAAGGATGAAAATACTAAAGTTCACGCTGGTTTATAAACGATACGGCTCTTCTCGGTGGGTTCCCTCTAATGGATATTTCAGGTGCCAAGATTCCATGGTGCTTATATTATCAAATGGCGGTATTTTATGGTATAATATATAAGGTTATTTTTTAAATATATATTGAATCTGCTGGATATTATCTAGGGGCAAGAACTTTTGGTATGTATTCATAGGAAACATGAATATAGCTCTTTTTTTGGAGGACGCTTTATTTGTTTGTTGCTGTTGTCATTTGTATGATTTTTTTACAATGATGTTGGTTTTGTTATCTTGTTGCGCTGTTAAAAGACATCTCATTTGAAGTGTGGTGATATAAGGTTGCCTTCTTGATATAGGAAGTGTTTGTGCAGGGGTGAAATATTCAGGGGCAGGCTTTCTTGTTGAGTTTTAAGTTAATCCTATAAATAGTGAGTAGCTGGAATCCTCTCTGATAAAAAAACCGGACTATTTACAGATTGGTGTGGGTTTAAGAATTTTTATCCTGTGAGGTATGGGCGGAAATTCAAATTTCTGGTTTATTACACGCTGATGTGCTTTTAGAAATCTTCCTGTTCCTGTTCTTGAATGTTTGTGCGGTTTTCATCATCTTTGAGCAATTGGTTGGTGAGATTTTCAATGCGTTGTGTGGTGTCACGCATAATTTTCCCCATGGTGCGGTCTCTTTCGTTGTGGAGTCGCAAAAGAGCATCGTAGTCTTCTTGTAATTTTTTATTTTCTCGTTTTATTTCTTCCATTTCATCGATAATCATTATGCCAGCCATAACCGATAAACGATGGTCGCCAATTTCACCAAAATTGTTCTTTAAATGTGTGATATATTGATCCAATTGAGCAGCAAGCGCAATAAGACGACGTTCTTGTCCTTTATCACAAGCCATGCGATAAATTTTACCATCAATGGTAACGGAAACAGTTTCCATACATTCAAACCTTTATCTATCAATGACGACACGAATTGTTTCCATTGCTTTAATAAGACGTTTGGAAACTTCTTTGTTTACAGACTCTAAGCGTTCAATTTGGGCTTCAGCTTTGTCAAGCGCTTGGGCAAGATGGCTGCGGTCAGCATTCATTCGTTGGATTTCTTCTTCCCATTCGTTATTTTTATCAATAACGGCATTGCGGTTTATTATGGTGATCTCTAAAGTTCTAAGTGCCTTTTCTAGGTGCTCTAAAGCATCTTGTAGAACTGTAGTCTCTTGGTTCATTGCTTTTATCCTTTGGGTAATTATCCTTTATCAATGTGTTATGCAAAAACGAATCACTTTCACTCTTGTGTTGTGTGCATTTTATTTTTAAGTATGTAGGATATTTTAGCAAGCAAAGCAGGGGATGGATATAAATTAAAAGCTGGATTTTTTGTGCGTATTGGCATAAATGACATGGATATACAGGACGCGTGAGGGGAATGTTATTAATGCTATTGAAGTGGTGGCAAAAAGTCTCACGCTAATGGTTAGAAAATAGTATTTCTTGAGAATTTTAAGAGAATACGGAAAAAGCAACAGAATAACGTATTTAACGGAATGGTCGATTATTCATGACAAACACCCACCAACAGAATCAGATGGCCAATGCTATCCGTTTTCTTGCTATTGATGCGATTGAAAAAGCAAATTCTGGTCATCCGGGCTTGCCCATGGGGGCAGCCGATATTGCTACGGTTCTTTATACAAAATTCCTTGCTCATGACCCCAAAAAACCTCGTTGGCCTAATCGTGATCGTTTTGTGTTATCGGCGGGGCATGGGTCTATGTTGCTTTATGCTTTCTTGTATCTTTCTGGTTATGAAGATATTGGCATTGAAGATCTTAAAAATTTTCGCCAATTAGGGGCAAAGCTTGCTGGGCATCCAGAATATGGGCATGTGGCGGGAATCGAAACAACGACTGGTCCTCTTGGACAAGGGTTGGCGAATGCCGTGGGGATGGCTCTTGGGGAGCGTTTGCAAAATGCCCGTTTTGGCGATCTCATTAATCATTATACTTATGTGTTGGTGGGCGATGGATGCCTTATGGAAGGGATATCTCAAGAAGCGATTTCCCTTGCTGGTCATTTGAAACTCAATAAGCTTATTGTGTTGTGGGACGATAATAATATTTCTATCGATGGAGAGATTTCCCTTGCTGACAGTACAGATCAGATTGCGCGTTTTAAGGCATCTGGTTGGGAGACACATAAAGTCAATGGGCATGATCAAGCAGCAATTGCACGGGCTATTGAGGCGGCACAAAATTCTGATAAACCAACTTTGATCGCTTGTAAAACAACAATTGGTTTTGGAGCGCCAAATAAAGCGGGTACCAATAAAGTTCATGGAGCCCCTTTAGGCGCACGAGAAATCGCTGAAACCCGTATCGCTTTAGGGTGGGATGCTGAGCCTTTCGTTATTCCAGCTGATATTCTGGATAATTGGCGCTTGGCAGGGCTTAATGCTGCTAAAAGGCGGCAAAAGTGGGAAGCAAAATTTTCTGATCTTCCTGTCTCAGAGCGTGTGGAGTTTGAAAGATTGATGCGGGGCGATCTCGTGGGTGGATTTGATGGCGCTATTGATACTTATAAACAGAAACTCGTTGAAGAATGCCCCGTTGTTGCTACGCGTAAAGCTTCAGAAATGGCTCTTGAAGTGATCAATGGAGTTGTTACTGAGACCATTGGTGGTTCGGCTGATTTAACCGGATCTAATAATACAAAAAGCAGCCAGATGAAAAGTATCTCTGCTGAAGATTTTTCAGGGCGCTATCTGCATTATGGAATTCGCGAACATGCAATGGGAGCTGTGATGAATGGTCTTGCCCTTTATGGCGGCTTTATTCCTTATGGGGGAACCTTTTTATGCTTTTCTGATTATATGCGTCCAGCTATGCGTTTGTCTTCTCTCATGGGGTTGCGGGTGATTTATGTCATGACTCATGATTCTATTGGTCTTGGTGAGGATGGGCCGACGCATCAACCCGTGGAGCATTTGGCTTGCCTGCGCGCAATGCCTAATCATCTTGTGTTCCGCCCTGCTGATGCTATGGAGACAGTGGAATGTTGGCAATTGGCTCTGAAAGCACGCGAGACGCCTTCTACCTTGGCTTTGAGTCGGCAAAATCTACCGCTTTTGCGTCAAGAGTATGAAGAAGAAAATCTTTGTATGCTCGGTGCTTATGAATTTCTAACAGCTAGCGATGATGCTCAAGTGACGCTGTTTGCTTCTGGTTCAGAATTGCAAATTGCAGTAAAAGCGCATGAAGTTTTAGAAGAAAAAGGCATCCCAACGCGTGTGGTTTCTGTGCCTTGTTTTGAACTTTTTTCTCAACAATCTCTCTCTTATCAGCGTGCTCTCATTGGAGATGCACCGATTAAAATTGCCATTGAAGCTGCCGTCGCCCAAGGGTGGAACCGTTTTATTGGCTGTGATGGTGTGTTTATCGGTATGGAGGGCTTTGGGGCAAGTGGAACAATTGATGCCCTTTATGCGCATTTTGGTATTACTTGTGAGAATGTGGTCGCCACTGTTGAAAAAGAACTTGGAAAGATCAAAGAGAAAAAGACAAAATGACAGCTTGTGTTGTCATGAATGGGGTGGTTTTAGGGACTCATATTCTGTGCAGTGTTGTGGATGATCTTGTGCATTATTGTGGATAAGTGAGTGAGTAATCAAGATATTGACATTGGGGGAATTAATGATTTGGGATTGGTGAAATACCCATTTATTGTGTTTTAAATGTTGTGCTTAAAAAATTGATGAGGAAACATGTGAAATGACAGTTCGTGTTGCAATTAATGGGTTTGGTCGTATTGGTCGCAATATTTTACGTGCACTTGTGGAAAGTGAACGGAAAGATATTGAAGTGGTCGCAATTAATGATTTGGGATCGGTGGAAACAAATGCCCATTTGTTGCGCTATGATTCAGTTCATGGGCGTTTCCCTGGGACCGTTAAGGTGGTAGGGGATGCTATTGATGTGGGGGGTGGTTTAATAAAGGTATGCGCAGAGCGTGATCCTGCTCAATTGCCTTGGAAAGATTTGGATATCGATATTGCTTTGGAATGTACGGGCATTTTTACTGCGCGTGATAAAGCAAGTGCTCATTTGGATGCGGGGGCAAAGCGTGTTCTTGTTTCTGCGCCTTCTGAAGGAGCAGATCTTACGGTCGTCTATGGGGTTAATCATCAATCTTTAAGCAGCGAACATCGCGTTGTTTCAAATGCTTCTTGTACAACCAATTGTTTGGCGCCTGTAGCACAAGTTTTGCACAACACGGTGGGCATTGAAAAGGGCTTTATGACAACAATCCATTCTTATACAGGTGATCAACCTGTGTTGGATACAATGCATCGTGACCTTTATCGTGCACGTGCGGCAGCTCTTTCTATGATTCCTACCTCAACAGGAGCGGCTAAAGCTGTGGGATTGGTCTTACCAGAATTAAAGGGATTGCTTGATGGTGTATCGATTCGTGTTCCGACCCCTAATGTTTCTGTAGTTGATTTGACATTTACCGCGCAGCGTTCCACAACAATTGAAGAAATTAATATAGCTATTGCTGCTGCTGCACAAGGTCCTTTGAAGGGCGTTTTGGACACTACAGAAGAAAAACTCGTGAGTTGTGATTTTAATCATAATCCTCATTCAGCTATTTTCCACAATGATCAAACAAAAGTGATTGATGGTAAGCTCTGTCGCGTTCTGGTTTGGTATGATAATGAATGGGGCTTTTCTAACCGTATGAGTGATACGGCTGTAGCTTTCGCTAAGACAATATAAGAGGACCTCAGGGTCCTCTTTTTATAGGGAAAAGTCTTATTTTTATGCAATTTTGAGAAAAATAGATAGAAGCTGTTGTTCTCATGCGCTAGAGAGAAGATACTATTGAAAAATTGATGATGTGTTTTGTTTTAATACTGTGTCAATACGTGCTTTTAAAAGCTGAATAAAAGAGTAAACTTTGAAAAAGTAAGATCTGAACGAGATACCCTTTGAGAAAACGTCAGAAAATTAGGAGATGTAAACTCTTTTGCCTAGAAGTAAAAGGCAAGTTTTAATAGAGATCAAGTTGAGCCAATGCATTTATTTGCCACAATGGGATATGAAGGTTAAGAGCAATGGTGGACTTTTGTACATTTGACGATGAAGCTTTGGCTTTTTAAGCAGAGGGTGGAGAGATAGGCTGTCGTGGATCTCTTGTAAAAGAAAAGAGGGAGATGAGTGGAAAGAAAAGTGGGCAGGGTATGCGTTTTTATTTGAAACAATGGAAAGTGAAAAGGAAGCAGTGATGGGGTTTCGTACACTTGATGATGTTGATGTTTTGGGCAAACGTGTTCTTATGCGGGTGGATTTTAATGTGCCAATGGCGCAAGGCAAGGTCTGTGATACGACGCGTCTTCAACGACATAAAGAAACAATCATTGAGCTACAAAAGCGTGGTGCTAAACTTATTCTGCTTTCTCATTGTGGTCGCCCCAAAGGAAAGGTAGAGCAAGAGTTTTCACTCCGTCCTGTTGTGCAAGTGCTGGAAAAGATCATTAATCAGCCGGTTGCTTTTGCTCTTGACTGTATTGGTTCTGCGGTGCAAGTTGCTGTTGAGTCATTACAAAATAGTGGTGTTTTACTGCTTGAAAATGTTCGCTTTTATGCTGGTGAAGAAAAGAATGATTGTTCTTTTGCGGAAGCTTTGGCTCATAATGGGGATCTCTATGTCAATGATGCTTTTTCAGTTTCTCATCGTGCCCATGCTTCGGTGGAGGGAATAACGCATTTGTTGCCTTCTTATGCAGGGCGCTCTTTGCAAGGTGAATTGCAGGCGTTAGAAAAAGGACTCGGCAATCCAGCACGTCCTGTGGTTGCCATTGTGGGAGGAGCGAAAGTTTCCAGCAAGCTTTTTGTGCTCAATCATTTGGTGGAAAAAGTTGACTCTTTGATTATTGGTGGGGGGATGGCTAACAGTTTTTTAGCAGCGCAAGGTGTGTCTGTTGGGAAGTCACTGTGTGAACATGCATTGATGGAGACGGTAAAAAAAATTATTAAAAAAGCGCAAGAGTGTCAATGTACGCTTTTGCTCCCCGTAGATGCTGTCGTTGGATTTCGTTTTGAAAAAGATGCACCGCATCGTCTTTATGACATTGAGGATATTCCACAAGATGGAATGATATTGGATATTGGGACGCGCTCTATTGCGCATATCAATGCTGCGATAGATGAAGCTGCTACTCTTGTGTGGAATGGACCCCTTGGTGTTTTTGAGATGTCTCCTTTTGACAAGGGAACTATTGCCGTTGCACGCCATGCGGCAGAACGTAGTTTGACAGGAAAGTTGGTTTCAATTGCGGGAGGGGGCGATACAGTTTTTGCTCTTAATCATGCTGGTGTTGCCAATGATTTTACTTATCTCTCGACTGCTGGAGGAGCTTTTTTGGAATGGATGGAAGGTAAGGTTCTGCCTGGCATTCTTGCCCTTATGCAGGGTTAAAGGGTTTCTTTGAAGAGAAGGTTAAAGAAAAACTATACGGTCGTTTAAGGGTGTTTTGATAGTGTTGCGCATTTTTAGAAATTAAAAAAATATTTTTAGAAGTTTTAAGACAAAATGAAATTTTGAGACAAAATAAAGAGGAATTTTTTATGAATGAACGGCTTGAAGATATTGCACTTGCTTTGGTGCATGCGGGTAAAGGTATTTTGGCGGCAGATGAAAGTACGGCGACCATTGGAAAGCGTTTTGAAAGTATTGGTGTTGAATCCAATGAAGATAGGCGCCGTGCTTATCGTGAAATGCTTTTTAGTACAAAAGAAGCAATGGAAAGTGCCATATCTGGGGTTATTTTATTTGATGAAACCATTCGGCAAAAAGCATCAACTGGGAAAATGTTGACGGATCTTATTCGGGATGCAGGCGCTTTGCCAGGGATTAAGGTTGATACCGGTGCAAAGCCTTTATCCGCTTTTCCCCAAGAGACAATTACTGAAGGGTTGGATGGTCTTCGTGAGCGGCTAAAAGACTATTATGCTTTGGGAGCACGTTTTGCTAAATGGCGTGCGGTAATTGCTATTAATGAACACACTTTGCCAACAAGAGGAGCCATAAGACAAAATGCACAAGCTCTTGCACGCTATGCTGCCTTGTGTCAGGAGTTCAATATTGTGCCGATTGTTGAGCCGGAAGTGTTGATGGATGGATCATCGTGTGGGCATTCCATTGCGCGTTGCTTTGAGGTGACAAAAGCTGTTTTACAGACTGTCTTTAAAGAATTGTTTGAAGCTCGTGTTCTTTTGGAGGGGATGATTTTAAAGCCCAATATGGTGATTGATGGCAAGGATGCGCGCAAGGCTTCTGTTGAAGAAGTTGCTGAAAGGACCGTCCAAGTGCTTAAACAGACTGTTCCTGCCGCTGTTCCTGGAATTGCTTTTCTTTCTGGAGGGCAGTCTGATCAGGAAGCAACGGCGCATTTATCTGCTATGAATTCTTTGGGCGCATTGCCTTGGAAATTGACCTTTTCCTATGGACGAGCATTGCAAGCAGCTGCTTTAAAAGCATGGGCTGGAAAAGATGAGAATATTGCTGTTGCACAGAAAGCATTTCGTCATCGGGCTCGGATGAATCATCTTGCGGCTTTGGGACAATGGACAACAGAACAAGAAAAAGCGTGCGCTTGAAGCACAAGCCCTATACCTAAATGCGGAGAGATTTTGCATGTTTCTGCATGTTTTTTGGGTGCCCTCATCATGATAAAAATGGCGAGGGCGTTTTAGGCTTGAAAGCTTTCTCAGAGAGGGGGCTCCTTGGACATTTTCAAATTCTTTAAGGGGTGCTATCGAGATATAAGATCGCGGGAGAGGTGTGCGATTTCGGGAAGGGGAGATGGGTTCTTTAAAGGAAATTTGTGAATGCACAGCATCTTAGTGTGTTGTCGTTTATGAGGTGGCACTTATTTTGTGAGTGAAAATCATAAAGCTAAGACTGTTTTGAAGAGTTTGATTTTGTGATATTTTTTCTTTTTCATGTTATCATTGCTTGTCATCAGCAGAATCCATTTGATTACAGTTTCAAAGGTGGATTAAGCGGGTAGATTGGAGAGTTTTGATGTCTGAGTGGATTTTAATATACAGCTTATGAAGTTTTTGTGCGTCAAGATAGCTTACTCTGCAATGGGGGGAGCCTTTCTATTGACGAACGAATTGAATAACTCTTGCTAACAAAAATAGATTTTCATCTCAATAAAACACCTATTTTTTCATTAAAATGGATAAATTTTTCTTGTATTTTGTGATGATGTAATTAAGAATAACTAATTTCACAGCGTTTTGTCTTAAAATATGGGGGAGTTGTGGATAGCATATCTTCTGAGAATAACAGTATATCTTCTAAGAATACAAGCATTAAAAGAAAAAATCGATACGCAGAACAGAGTTTTTCTGTAATTATGATGCGAAAATTGTGCCATATGGTGCGTGGGGTATTCGAAGGGATCTTTACAGTATTTACTTTCATAATTTTTATTATCTTGCTCAACATACGTGGACCGGTTCATACCGCATTAAAAGTCTTTGGGTCGGTGAGTGGAATAGGGTGCTTTTTGTTTTTTTTCGGATATCTCATAGAACGCCGCGAAGCAACAGCAGATGAAGCCGGTATATCGTTCGCATTACTCATGGCAATTGCTGAAGGCGTTTCTTCTATTTGCTCCCTGTCTGCTGCGTGGGGTTACGACGCTCTCTTATTCCGTTTAGCACCTCCTGGGTATGTTCTTATTCTCCCTGAATAAATAGAGTGCAATTCGTTTGCATACAAATCAAGATGAGAGGCTATCTGCCTCTCAAATTCTTAATAATCGCTCTCCAAAATCATAACATCAGACCCGCGTTAATGAGAGGACTAACAAGCCGTGATCCTTAAGCTCAAGGCAATTCTTTAAAGGTTGCTGCGCCTAACGGCATCCTTGACCTTGAGATACCCAAACGGCTTATTTTGTTTTTCTCATGCGGCTTCTGAAATCATGATATAAGGGGAAAGCTTCTCATGCTGCCTAAATGGTACCTTATCGTGTGTTAAATGGAAAAATGAGAAAAAGCATCTTTATGCAATATAATCTAATTATGATTTTTTGATTTAAACATAAAGGACTTAAAGTTCTACAAGACTGATACGATAAAAGGGGGAAGGTCGCCTATACTGAGCAATTAGGGCGTATTTTAGGTGCTCTTGATATAGCTATATTACCAAATGATTTTGAAGGACTCATCCTTTTAGCTCTATTCACTAAAAGGTTATTTTGAGGGTTCTTGGTTAATGATTGTAAAGGAAAATTAGCACGTAATATTTCGCTTTGCTAGTATAGATGCTGAATGAGTGGATTGTCTAGAGGATCATTGAAGAGGGAGCGCTAAAAAATGATGGAAAATCCTCTGCTCCTCGGTGAATTCATGGTTGAAGATATAATCGTCGAACTTGGCTTATCTGTTGCTAAAACAGCTGAACGGTTTGAAATGGTTAGGGTGTCAGTTTTGCGTATGCTTGGCTAGCTCTGCACAAAAATTATGATTTGGTGCAAGCTTTAAAACATAAATACCTTAAAGATATATCCTCTTTGTACATGTTCCTATCATCGTTAACGTGCCTTCTTAAAGCATGACAAGGGTTGCTATAAAGTTGAGGGCTGTAAATATAATAAATGATGGCGTTGGTGGTGGTGAGAGAAGATGGTGTCCAATTAAAGTACTCTATCCTTATTTTATAGGCTATGACTGGAAGAGAGAGCTGGAGAGACAATTTGTGAGCAAAGAGAAAGTTGTTTTTGAGGTTGCGTGTCTGCAAGAGCAGAACAGTGGTCGTGGTGATATTTACAAACAATAAATTTGATAAAATTTTACGATTTTGCCAACAGCCGGTTTATTATAAAAGCTGTTGCTTATACGCGCTTACACAAAAGTTATACGAACCCCAAAAGCGCTGAGAAAGTCTTTGCTCTTTTTCAATAATACGGATCTGCAAACAATGTTCAAAAAGTGTTCGTTTTTTGAAAGAGAATAAAAGGATACTCTTGCAGATGAGAGAAGCCTATTTGTGCATTACAATTTGTCATGATTTTCGGTAAACATTATTGTTTAGGGCGGTGATGGAGGGTATGAAAAATTTTTCATATTCAGTTTTTTTTTAAGAGTGTGGTCAGTCTTTAGGGTAGAGCTTGTGTCCCTAGAGCCTATTAAATAAGCCGCATAAGGGGGTAAGCGAGCACCCCCATTATACTCTTTGTCAACAGCGTATATGCTTTCAGTGCGCCAATGTTGTGACAGCCATTGGTACTTAAAGGGGTAAGAGAGGTATTTTACTTCTTTCTTGTACAGTTTCACTCCACACGCCAACTCTGTTTGTGATGTGTAAGCCGAGAGATTTTGTTTGACTCACTATAAGGGTTTGGCATGAGAAAATCCTATGCTATTCATGATCTCTCATGAAAAATAATGGATTATCTTTATAAATCAATGTGACGGTGCTGTTATGAAGAGAGCTCCTTGCACATCCTCATAGTCCATAGAGATT
>NZ_JAQITE010000060.1 GCF_028618595.1 Bartonella sp. AU18XJBT
TGTTTATGATAATGCGCATCTTTCTGATAATGCTTGGGTTTATCATCATGCAAGGGTTTATGGGAATGCAAAATTAACAGGAAGTGCTCGTATTCATAGCAAGGCGGTAGTTTATGATCATGCTGTTGTAAGTGGCTCTTCAAAAATTTATGGCAAGGTTTATGGCAATGCTAGCGTGGGTGGGTATGTTAAGGTCTACGGTTCTGTTTATGGGAATGCAAAAGTGACTGGTTATCACACCATTAGAGGTTTGGTCCATGGCAATGCAAGATTAAAAAGAGATGGTTATTCATATGTTGAACAAAACGTTTACTATGCATATGGGATTCCTGAAGATTGTGAAATTTATGAAAACGATCACGTTGTAAAGATTATTAAAAATAATGCTGCGTAAATAAGACGCGGGCGGTGCGGGGGCGCCCCTCTTTCAAATTTCCCATTCCAAATTTTATCAAACGTTTATCACATTAGATTGTGAGGGTATCTTTATGTGCAAAAAATATGAATTAACCAATGAAATTAAACAAATTAAAGATAGGATTACTAAACAGATTACAACTCTTTATCGCATTCGTGCTTTAAAAGATTTTGATGATATCAAAGCGGGCGATCTAGGCGGCTTTATTGAAAAGGAAAGCAACCTCTCTCATGATGGCAATTGCTGGGTCTATGATAATGCGTGGGTTTATGGCTATGCCCGTGTTTATGAAAATGCAAAAATACGCCATTTTTCTCAGGTCTGTGGTCATGTCTATGGCAATGCGGAGGTCTATGGAAAGGCTTTTATCTCTCAATATGCTAAAGTTTATGACAATGCTTGTGTCTATAGTAAGAGTGACATCCTTAATGCTCTTATATGACGAATTCACAAGCTTGTAAAAAACATCTCACAATACTCATCACCCCCATTTCACGACAGCCCTTATGAAAGATATAAAATGGGTACCATCATTTTTACTTAAATAATAATAAGACGCAAATCGGTACCACAAAATAAGATATAAATTAGTACCACCATATTATTTTCTTTCTGTTAATGTCGTAACAGCCTGCATTTCAGACAATTTATAAGAAATCTCTTTACACCTTGTCTCCAATAGTTTTTATCCACCACATGCCTTCTTCCAATTGTAATGTGTAAGAGGATAGCTCTCATTGATTTAATATCAACAGATTTGGCATGAGAAAATCTTAAGGTATTCAAAGCTCTTATTCAAATTGAAAAGGTAATTTATCTATAAAAATCATATATATATATATATTGATCTTCGATCGATCTTATTATGAATTTATTGAAAATATTTACAACTATTTTATCTATAGAAATACCATCATTATCTTTTTTAAGACAAGAAAACGTTTTTTTGCTATCTATTTAAGTCTTACAAAATGTAACAATACCAATACAACACCGCATAAGATAGGGCATAAATCTCTGGACTTGAGTTAAAGCATTATTTTCTTATTCTAAAATATCCCTGAATGAAAGTAGCTTTCCTCTCTCCTAGTATGCTTTATCATAAACCACATAGCGCTCTCAAGCGTATACATTTTTAATCTTTTATCTAAAATTTTGAGAACTTCTTATAGCGTTCTACTAAAGACAATATAAATTTTGTAAAATAACATTTATATCATTGAGCTGTTTTCTTGATAACGATGAAACACCTTTAAGGAAACACCTTTTATCATTCCTCAAGAATGATTTTTGATATCATAATCAAAGTATTTTTTCCGCAAACAGCTCTTTGTAAACACTTTCAATCTTGCTTGCCTCTTTTTCCAAAGGAAAGTGAGTACGAACATGGGTTAAAGCCTTCTTTCCGACTACCAATGTTTTTTCTACATCAGCAAAATAAGGTTCAATTGCTGCTGTTAAAGCCGCTCCATCTCCTGCTTGAACAACTGTTCCTGTCGCTTCTACAACCAGTTCTTTATAAGATCCTGCATCACTCGCTACAACCGCAACTTGTGATGCCATTGCTTCTAATGGTGTTAAACCAAAACCTTCTGTACGAGAAGGTGCAACATAAAGTGTTAAACGACGATACCACAAAGGGATGTCCAGAATCTCACCAAGAAAAATAATGCGATCATCTAGACCAGCTTTAGCAATCTTTTGGCGTAATTCTTTTTCAAAATGATAATATTGCTCTGTTGTACGACCAGCGATAAGTGCTGTCCATTCGGGGTAATCAGGCAATAATGCTATCATGGCATCAACAAATAAATCTGTTCCCTTTGAGTAGCGCAGACGCCCAAAACATCCTACCGCATATTTTCCTGGAAATCCTGTCGAAGAAAAGCAATCATCAAAGGTCTGGGGTGGAGTAAAACGCCTCACATCCACCCCATGCATAACAACCTTATGAGGCACTTCTAGATAAGCGCCCGTACGTGTACTGGTAGCGATAACCCTATCCATACAGCGAATCAACCATTTGGTAAAAGGCTTATGATGACGTTGTGAAGATAAGTTTCAGCTTCATTTTCAATATATCGCGCAAAAAGATCCCACAAAGCATCTCAATATTGCGCCGTGCATGCCAAATACGAAATGGTTTCCCTTTCGGACTTTTCCAAAGTCCGAAAAGGTCCTTAAAGGCAAGAGTCGGCAAAGTTTGTGGTAAACCAAACCCTAAAGTGGATATACGCACACCCTGTTCGCGTTGCAGTGGAATAAGCTGAATAATCGTAGATGTTACTCCCGATAAACGCCTTTTAAAGTGAGGCGCAATAATTTCAGTTTCGTCCAAAGATACACGCATAATAATCCATATGTTATTTAGATATACTGAACCTTAATGATCTCGTAATTATGCGCACCACCTGGTGCATTCACCTCAATCACATCACCTTCTTGCTTTCCAATGAGTGCACGTGCAATAGGCGAAGAAATAGAGATTTTACCAACCTTTACATCAGCTTCTTGATCTCCTACGATCTGATACACTTTTTTTTCTTCTGTATCCTCATCCAAGAGTTTAATGGTTGCTCCAAATTTTATTTTGTCGCCTGAAAGACGCGAAACATCTATAACTTCTGCTCGCGCAATATAATCTTCAAGCTCATTTATACGCCCCTCATTATGGCTTTGTGCTTCTTTAGCCGCATGATACTCAGCATTTTCTGATAAATCACCATGTGCACGCGCCTCAGAAATTGCTTCAATAATTCGCGGACGCTCCTGTTGTTGACGCCAACGCAACTCTTCTTTAAGACTCTCAAAACCAGCTGTAGTCATCGGAACTTTTTCCATAATCCGTCCCTTTCTATTACACGGAAGGTTTAATAAAAATACAAAAAACGGCTTCCAAAATTACTTTTGGAATCCGAAAACTACGATCTTTTTTATTATATAGTACAGTATCGCTGTTTTCCATACAAAAATAAATAAAGAAAACAAAACATGCACAAATAGTGATTAAAACATCTCATTTTGGTGTTTAAAACCTTAAACTTCACTCTTCTCTTTAAAGTGTCCTAAAAAAGAAAGAATTGTATTTTTTTCTGTTTTATCATAATCTAGCAAAAGAAATCATATGGGATATCAAGAGAGAAGGATAGAAAATCTCTAAAGAAATTCTTTACAGAAAAATGAAAAAAATCGTCATTTTTTTTATGTTTGGCTCTTTCTTTTTAGCCACAACAATATCTGAAGCTGCGAATGCTTTTGTTACGAGAAATCTTAATTTTAGAACAGGTCCTAGCACTCAGTATGCACTTTGCGGCTTAATCTCTGCTGGAGAATTGGTTTTTGTTAAAAACTGTGAAGGAAACTGGTGCCATATCCGATATAACACTCAAATAGGTTGGGTGTCATCTCGTTATCTTTCATTTAAAGATGGAAATGATCTTTATCACACATACACAATGTCTTTAGTTCCCAAATGTACCGACTGTTCTCCATAACCGCCATAATAACTTATGCCCTCTTGAATATCATCACGGCAAAAATGCAATAGTGTCCACGAACAACCACAAATATGCCCCCTCCAAAGAAATACTTCGGAGAATTCGTCTCATAGAAAAAACTTGATCAATATCCTAATGAAAGCTCCAATAAACCAAAATAAATCTGTTCAACAACGTTTTTCTGTTGTCATAATGAAATTGTAAAAATTAGTATTTTATTTAAAATCACCAGCACTTTTCTATCAAAGGATACAACAATGAAAAATGGTGTGACAGCAACAGTAGAGGCTCTTTCTGCTCTCATTGCTTCAGGTAATCCTCTTTTTAAGAATGGTGCATTATGGACACCTCACCGCCCTATTCGTCCTGAAAAGTCTGAAGGTGGTATTCCATTTCAACTCGAAACACCCTTTGAACCTGCAGGAGATCAACCTAAAGCCATTAAAACTCTGGTTGAGGGAACTCAAAAAGATGAGCGTACGCAAGTGCTTTTGGGTGTTACCGGCTCAGGAAAAACCTATACAATGGCCAAAATCATTGAAGAAACACAGCGTCCAGCTCTGATTTTAGCTCCCAATAAAACTCTAGCAGCGCAGCTTTATGGGGAATTTAAAAGTTTCTTCCCCCATAATGCCATCGAATATTTTGTTTCCTATTATGACTATTATCAGCCAGAAGCCTACGTTGCACGCTCTGATACCTATATTGAAAAAGAATCCTCAATTAATGAACAAATCGACCGTATGCGCCATGCTGCAACACGTGCTGTCCTTGAACGTGATGACGTCATTATTGTCGCATCTGTATCCTGTATCTACGGGATTGGTTCAGTAGAAACTTATACTGCTATGACCTTCAAAATAGAAAAAGGTGATAAACTCAATCAACGGCAATTACTGGCCGATTTAGTTGCCCAACACTATCATCGACAAGATATTAATTTCATTCGTGGTTCCTTTCGTGTTCGAGGGGATACAATCGAAATTTTCCCTGCCCACCTTGAAGATCGTGCTTGGCGTATTTCGCTCTTTGGCAATGAGGTGGAAACAATTACGGAATTTGATCCTCTAACGGGTCAAAAAACAGGCGACCTTCAATCGATTAAAATTTATGCCAACTCACACTACGTAACACCACGCCCAACACTTAACCAAGCGATGAAATCGATCAAAATGGAACTCGTTCAACGTCTTGATGAGTTGAACGCAGCTGGACGTCTTTTAGAAGCACAACGTTTAGAACAACGTACAATTTTTGATTTGGAAATGTTAGAAACCACCGGCTCATGCTCTGGAATCGAAAATTATTCACGCTACTTAACAGGACGCAAACCTGGTGAACCACCACCAACCTTGTTCGAATACATTCCAAACAATGCTCTTGTTTTTATCGATGAAAGCCATGTAACCATTCCCCAAATTGGAGGCATGTACCGAGGTGATTTTCGAAGAAAAGCAACTCTAGCAGAATATGGATTTCGCCTACCTTCCTGTATGGATAACCGTCCTTTACGCTTTGAAGAATGGGATGCGATGCGCCCGCAAACGATTGCCGTCTCTGCAACACCAGGACGCTGGGAAATAGAACAATCTCACGGCACTTTTGCAGAACAAATTATTCGTCCAACAGGGCTTGTTGACCCACCAACAGAGGTTCGTCCAGCCAGAAATCAAGTCGATGATGTTGTGAATGA
>NZ_JAQITE010000061.1 GCF_028618595.1 Bartonella sp. AU18XJBT
TAGCTTGCCATATAGTCATCTTCATTGATTTTCTCGGTTGACCAGCCTAGGCTTTTTAAAAGTGCATGAGCACTTTCCATGGTGAGACGATCATCAGTGTCATCTGCTTCATCTACTTCTTCTGCCGCTTCAACAGAAGTTGTTTTAGAAGCAACAGATGCTGTTTGCTGATCCAAGCTTAAAATCGGTGCATTTTTCGGAAAACCTGCTCGATAACCCCGTGCAAGAGTAAGAGAGTTGTCGATTGTATATTTCGTGATACCTTCCACAAAGCCTAGATGGTTCTTTGCCCTGAAACTTTCCTTATAAAATTTGAGCTTTTCAACATCCCCAATAAGAATAAGCGCAATAAAATGGCGTATTATAAGATCATATTCACTATTTGTTGGCAAATCCGCATAATCATAGATGATTTGATTGACATTTTGCCGATCAGCCCAGCACAAAATATCAGCACAGATCTGCTTCAGTTTACCTTCATCCAATTCAGTACTAGAAACTGCATAAACTTCTTCTGATTCTTTAAGAACGGTATATTGGGGAGTATTGATGAAAATAGATCGATAAGCTGTAGAAAAACCAAGTGTTGAAAGAGAAACCTTGAAGGTAACAAATGGTGTCTCTCCTTTTTTATCAAGGTCGTACACTATATTAATGATACGATCTTTCTTTATAAAATAAGCATTGCAATTGTAATTTTTATCACGATAGACTGTCCAGTCCATCCTTTTTAAGTCTTCAGAAACTGTCTTAAGAAAAGACAAATCTTGTAAACTAAGACGATCATCTATGGCTTTTCGCTCATTAAGGATTTTCAGATATTCTTCAGCAAATTGAACGGCATGGTTAATATATCTCTCTACTTCACTGTCATCCAAAATCTCAGAAATCGTACCTGCTTCTAAAAAATTTTGATAAGATTTCAGGACATCAATTTGACCTGTCAATGCTAAACAAGCCAAATGCCAGACTATACGTATATTGTAGCTATATTTTTGGATAAGCGTTTTGCTTTCTATTGATGCTTGTAAATCTTGGGCACGCGCCCACTGTATTATCCGCTCAGAGATTTTGATAAGCTCTTGCTCATCTAATGTCTCTACACAAATATCAATGCCTTTACCAAAACCACTAAAAATTCCCCCCCCAATCGTATTAAAAGAATTATAAAGCCCCGTAGGAGAAACGCACCAATATTCCTCACTATAGTGAATACAATTGCAAGCTACAGAAATCATTTCATTAGATATTTCAGCTTCAATACGGACATTGTAATTGTCATGGAGACGTATAAAACCAAAATCAAATTGAATAAAGCGGTCGGGCAAAATCAACCACATTTTTCCAGGCTCCGTAGCAAACCACCCTTGTGTTTTGAGAACGCGCATTGCTGCTGTGAGGCTTATCGAGCGCTGTTTGGTTTTTTTGCGCGTTAGAATATCATCCAACTCCCCATTTTTATAGGCTTGCGCAAAAAAAAGCAGGCGATCATCCGATGTCATTGTTTTATAATCAGCAAATTCTGGCACAGATAGTTTTGGAGTAGATCTATCACTCCTTAAAGCCTCCACATCACCAAGTAATGCTTGTGCAACGGCAGAATGATTAGTAGCTTCCTCGCGTAATTTTTTTTCAATATCCTGTGCTTGCGCCCATGCAACCACTTTGTTTAAAGCGGTTGTGATATGGCTTTCGGAAAGATCTGGAGCTTTAACATTAAAATCCTCCTTCGCGTAAAACAGCACATCTTCATATTTACGCTGTGATTTTTCACCTCTAGAATATTCCCAGCCAAGACAATAAGCAGCGGTGGTGAGATCAGCCGAAAGCAAAAACTCTTTGCCTCTCTCTCCATAATTTTTTACACCATAGCCAATGCCAATAATGCGATCGGGAAGATGATAATGCGCAAAAGTATCACCCACGTTATCACGATAAGGCTCCCAGCCCAGTCTTTTTAAAATCTCTGTGACATCTTTTGTTTGCATCGTCATTACCCCCCAGCATGTTCCTTAATTCTTTTACAGAGAAATTCATAAAAATTACTTGCATAATAATGTGATGCTCCAGATGGAATCTCGACGTAGAGTGGGCATTCACCATCCTGAAACTGCGTATAATCAAAATAAAAGGTTTCATCAAAATCAGCTTCACACACGATAAGCTGTTCTGCTATCACAAAACCACGTTTTCTATCATTTAAATTCTGAAAAACAATATCACCAGCAGGAATACCTACATAATCCCCATAAATGCTAAATATTTCTTCACAACCAATTTCTCCTCCTCCGTAATTTTTTAAAAAACTCTTGTAGGAAGTTGTAAACTGCAAACCGAGAGTTTTTTCTGCTTTTTCAATTAGTACATCATCAACTCCATCATCAGCAGTACCAAAATCGATACTATCGCTATATTTATCAACTAGTACTGCAACATCAGCTAAGGTATAAGTTTTCACAAATCTTCCCCTGCGTGCTCTTTAATTCTTTTACAGAGAAATTCATAAAAATTACTTGCATAATAATGTGACGCTCCAGATGGAATCTTGACGTAGAGTGGGCATTCACCATCCTGAAACTGAGTATAATCAAAGTAAAATGTCTCACCAAAATCAGTTCTACTCACAACAAGCTGCTGTGGTTTTGCTAAACCATTTTCTATATCCGTTATATGATAATAAACAATATCATCACTACGAGAAATTTCAAAATTTGTATTATAAACACTTAATATTTCCTCACCACAGATCTCCGCTCTTCCATAATTCTTCAAAAAATTTTTGTAGGAGGATGTGAATTGCAATTTAAGAATCCCCTCTGCTTTTTCAATCAGTGCATCATCAACTGCTTCATCTGTAGAGCCAAAATCGATACTATCGCTATATTTATCAACTAGTACTACAACATCATCTAAGGTATAGGTTTTCATAGATGATCCTCAAAACGTGCGTGATAGACGTTCCGTATTTCCTCACTATCAACTTCACCTCTTCCATAGTTTTTTCCAAAAGCTCTTGTAAAAAGGGATAGGTTGCGGAGTGGGAGTGTGCTCAGTCTTTTCAATCGGTTGGTCACCTTCAGGTATCTCTTCTCCCGCGTGTACTTTAATTCTTTTGCAAAGGAATTCATAAAAATTACTGGCGTAATATTCGCAATTATCCAATGGATACATAACATAGATTGGACATTCTCCATCCCGAAACTGCGTATAATCAAAATAAAAAATTTCATCAAAATCAGCGTAACACACGACAAGCTGTTCTGATGTTGCAAAACCATCTCTTCTATCATTTAAGTTTTGGAAAACAATATCACCACCAGGGATATCTGCTCCACACTCCTTATAAAGGCTAAAGATTTCTTCACCACCAATTTCTCCTCCTACATATTTTTTTAAAAAGCTCTTATAAGAAGATGTGAATTGCAAATCGAGAGCTTTCTCCGCCTTTTCAATCCGTAGATCATCAGCCGCATTTTCTTCAGTACGAAAATTGATAATATCATTATATTTATCAACTAATTCTACAACATCATCTAAGGTATAGGTTTTCATCAATTATTCTCCATAAATTATTCTATAAGCTGCTGTCTTTCTCTTTTCACCAACCGGTAGATCACTACTGCCGATGCTCCTGTCCCCATCTGTCAAAATCTATCCCTATGATACTCCATTTCATGTCGATTATTCCTCCTAAATTATTGTTTTTTTGTTCTCTATACCCTCTAGCACGTTCCTTCCAATATTCCTCTCTCCAATTACCAAACTTGTCTCTCTCTATAAGCGATTGATGTGTTTTGGAAGGAGCATGAATCACGGAATTATATTTGTTATGAGATTCCTTGCTCATTTCTGCTATGGGACCTTCAGGCGTTTGTGATAAATGATGCAATTCAACAGATCTTCCATCAAATCCTATCGGTGCTCTTCCTGCTTCCATTCTCTCAACATTGGTGCCCCACACTTCTTTTTTGTTTACTGTCCATTTAGAAATTCTGTTAGGATCAAACAAATCGTCTCTCTGATAGGCTTTGTTAGTCTGTCCAAATTTGCTATCGGTAAATTTAGTGGGTTTCTTTTTTAACCAAAGCTTTTTTTCTTTAGCAGCGAGTTTAGTTAGTTCTTTCTTCGCCGCAAGTTTGTCAGGATCTCCTTGAGCTGCAAGTTTGGCAAGATTTTTCTTGGAAGCAAATTGGGCAAAATCTTTCCTAGCAATGAACTTGATCACAGCCTTGTTGCCAAGATTTATAGCTCCCTTGGCTGCTCCAGCACCTCCAGCAAAGTTTTCTAATACTCCGGCTGATAATCTTCCACTTTCAAAACCAGCATTAAAAGCTCCGTCAACCCCCGCTTTTTCAATATTCTCTTTTACGTAATCTATATCCCCTATAAACGCATTCTCAACACCTCCCCAGAATTGACCAGCACCTTCCCAGGCATCATCAATCACATGTCCACTCACGACCCAAGACGCTCCTGTTCCAATGTCTTTAACAGCCCTTTTCGCGCCCCCCCATGGATTGATAGCAAATATCATTATTTGTAACATCATGTTCTTCACAGCGCCATCAGCTAACTCGTATAACTTGATTGGTGCATCGGCAATGAGACCAGCCATAATTCCTGTCGCAAAAGTTCTATCTTGTTGTTCATCAATCTCGAACCATTTTTCGTTAACCTCTCTTCGACACTGATCATCAGGGCACTCTTCTAACTCTTTCTTCATCTGAGCGCGTTGTGCACTCCCCAAAAAGTTATTTGCAGCGGCATTACCAGCGGCATCAGCGCCGGCATCAACATCGCCACCGGCAAGGGCAGCGGAAAATCCCCCCACAGCCCGTGCGACATCAATGGTGTGGTCTCTAAAGTCAGCAAACTCAGCATCAATCCTTGCAGTGATGCGGGCTTGCTCTTCCGCAGTTGGGGTGCGACCGTTTAGGTCCCCCACTTCCTCTTTCACAATGCCTTGCACCCACAATTTAAACTGGAGCATAGCAGTTGCTTCGCCGACAGCCCCGCCGATAGCACCGGCAGAGCAAGCGCCACTCGCAACCGCGCCTTTTAAGCAGCCAAGACCAGCATGGGCAACGATCTGCGTGACCGTATTTATTTTGCCTTCTGCCTTGGCAGTACCAATTTCTTCTGCCAACGATTTGCCAACCGTATCAGACAGAGCGATGCGCAGATTGTTAAAAAAGTTCTTGTCAAGAGAGCCGCCTTCAAGAGCCGTTTGCACGCCTGTGCCAATAGCGGCTTTGATCAGGTTCTTTTTCGCTTCAAGGGCGATACGATCGACAAAAGGAGCGGTTTTTGGCAAAGATTGTCCAACACCTGCCATTTCCGTTAGTTGGCTGGTTAAGCCTGCTGTCAACATCGACGAGACAATGCTGAGAACATTCTTTGAAGAGCCAAGCTCATGCAAAGCGCCGGCAATGTTGCCGCGATTATTGACAAGAGCCACAGCGCTTTTGTTAATCAGCGCTTGGACACCTGCCTGTATCGCCGCATTCATGGCGGTGCTCGAGCCAAGCCCTAAAGCACCGGTAATGG
>NZ_JAQITE010000062.1 GCF_028618595.1 Bartonella sp. AU18XJBT
TGGCTCTCTTGACAAGAACTTTTTTAACAATCTGCGCATCGCTCTGTCTGATACGGTTGGCAAATCGTTGGCAGAAGAAATTGGTACTGCCAAGGCAGAAGGCAAAATAGATACGCTCACACAGATCGTTGCCCACGCCGGTCTTGGCTGTATTGTTGGCGCTACAGCGAGTGGTGATTGTACAGCTGGCGCTGTGGGGGGCGCTGTAGGCGAAGCAACCGCAATGCTCCAGTTTAAACTGTGGTCTAAAAATTTTATACAAAAAGAAATAGCAGCATTGGATGGTCGTATTCCAACGGCAGAAGAACAAGCGCGTATCAATGCAAAGATTGAAGCACAGTTTGCTGATTTTAATGATCATGCCATTGATATTTCCCGCATAGCGGGGGGCTTTGCAGCTGCCCTTGCTGGTGGTGATGTCAATACCGGCGCGGATGCTGCAGGTAATGCTGCGGAAAATAATTTTCTTCCTGCAGTAGCAGCATTCGTAACATTCGTTGCATCGCTTGCACCAGAAGAATTGGCAGCTCTGTCCCTTTTTATGGCTGGCGGAGCAACTCTTGTTCAATCTCCTAGCAATAGGTCGGCTATAGCTGATTTTCTTGCCTATTGGTTTGCTTCGAAAAATTCTGCAGAAGATAGCAAAAAAACAAATCAAAGCTCAAAAGAAGAAAAAAATAAAAATTCTCAGGCGAGTAGCAAAGACCCACAAAACAATAATGACGATGACAAGGATGGAAAGGGTAAAAAGCTTAATAAAGGCAGAAAATATCATGACAAAAAACGCGATGAGGAAAAACAAAGATTAGAAGAGGAAGGACTTTCACCAAGCGAAGGAGAATTAACGATTGAAATTGAAATTCCGACAGATAAAGGTACAATTAAGGTAAGAACACGTCCTGATAATACTTATATTGAGGATGGTGAACCAGCATTTAGTGAGACCAAAACAGGTAAAGCCAAATTAAGTACAGGGCAGAAAGGTTTAAGAGAAATATGTGGAACAACAGGAAGCATAAAATTTTGTGGTCCTAAAGCCAAAGAGTATCTTAAGCAAAATAAAGAAAAATTCAATAAATACCAAGAAAATTTAAAGAAGTTTATAGAAAAAGAGAAACCAACTGAGAAACAACTAGAAGAATTTAATAAAGAGTGGCCAAAAAAACAATTGGATAAGAAATGGGAAAAAGGACCACGGAAATATAGACTCAACGAATATCCAAGCTATTTAGAAGAAAAGTGAACTACGATGCAAACAAAAGACGTAACAGAGATTTTAAAAAGATTGGGTTGGGAGACTCATCGCCATGAGGTTGGAGATACATTTGCTTATTATCATCTTTCTGATCGTATAATACGCATTCTCTATGATGTTGTAGATTATGGAGAGGATGGTGGAAGGTTGCGGCTATCAGTTGATCTTACTACAGCCGCTTATTGCCTTGCTAGGGAATATTCTAATGGTGAACAGTCGCGCTACAAATATGATGATATGTTGATTTCTGCAGAAGAAAATTTCGGAATTATAGCACAGAATCTTTCTGAAAGCCATATTGAGGAAGCTCTAAATAAAGTGATTGCATGGGCACAAACGCAGAATATTGAACAAAAATTGCGCGAAGAAGCTGCCAATCATTCTGCCGTTGCTGAAGCATTGCTTGGCGATATTGATGCTTTAAGGTCTGACAAGCCGGCATCCCAATTACATGTTCCAGAATTTGCGGATTATGCAACCATAGAATGGATTGATCGCCTTATTTTATTTGCACAAGCCTATAAGAATGGGGAGTTAGACGATATTCTAACGCGCAAAAAACCAAAAAAGCAGCAGATGAGCCTTACTGCAGCAAACCGTATTCTTAAAACCCAAGGGTGGTTTTCTACGGAACCTGGAAAAATGTGGCTCTCTTTGCCAGATCGTTTTATTCAGTTTGATTTTGGTTTTGTACGCCTCCATGACAATTACAGTGTCCGTCTTGAAGCTGAGATCTCTAACGAAGAGATTTCTATAGCTTGTCGTTATATTCACTATAGGGGAGAATATAATTGGATACGACCTACGGATATTTATCAGTCTTTTAATACAATTGGGGGAGGGATTTTTAGTGGTTTTGGTAAAGGGATTGATATTTGTGTAGAGACATTGAATGAACAAGAGTTAACACAAATCTCTGAGCGGATAATACAATGGGCACGCGCTCAAGATTTACAAGCATCGATCGAAAGCAAAACAGTTGTTCAAAAATATAGTTACGATACAGATATAGTTTGGCATTTGGCTTGTTTAGCGTTGACAGGAAAGATCGATGTACTGAGATCTTATCAAAATTCCATTGCGGTAGGTACAATTTCTGAACATTTGGATGATGATGACGTAGAAAAATATGTTAACCATGCCGTTGAATTTGCTGAAAAACATCTGAAAATTCTTCATGAGAGAGAGGCTGCAGAAGCACATCTTGGTCCACAAGCTTTGATTACTTTCAATAAAGTTGCAGAGCAATTAAAACAAATGGGTTGGACAGTTTATCAGGATAAAAACTATAATTGCAATGCTTATTTCATAAGTAAAGACCGTATCATCAATATAATGTATAGCCTTCAAAGTGATGAAAAAGAGCCAATTGTTGCATTTAAGGCTTCCCTTTCAACACTTGGTTTTTCTAGTGCTCATAGAGAGATTTTCTATAATATGCCTCAATATACAGCTCTCAAAGAAGCAGAAGAAATTTATACAGTTTCTAGTACTGAATTGGATGAAGGCAAGCTAAAGCAGATTTGTACAGATATGCTTGAATGGGCTGAGCAGCAAAATGTCAATCAAATCATTTATGATTATGTAGCTTTTTCCCCAGACAGTGAACTTGATCTTGTAGCGCGTCACCTTATTGCGCTTGTTTTGATTGGGGATGTTGAAAAGCTCAAATCTTACAAGGAGAATTTTAGAAAGGGAAATCCTTTAGGTTTTGTAGAAGAAATCTCAAAATATAGAATTGATAATCTTCTCACTCTTGCACGTGGTTATCGAGTGGGTTTTCCAAAAAATGCTCCGATTTTGTCTCTTGATCCACAAACAACGTCTGTTGTTTCCAAAACAGCCTCTGTTGAGGAGACAGAGGAGATAGAGGAAACGGATGATAAAGATGCTCCATTGAATATGGAAAGTGCTCATGAACTTTTAAAAAGCTTAGGGTGGTCAACTGAGAAAATCAATGAAGATGACTATATGGCAAGCTATCAATTGGCGGATCGTGAAGTAGACATTCTTTATAATGACGAAATTGCTAAAGATTGTCCGCAATTTGATAGCGCCTTTTTGATTAGCACGGGCATTTTGGCTTCAGCTTGCAAATTCATTAATCCTACCCACACGGAAGATATCCCAGATATACAACTTAATTTTGAAGCCAAGGGACTGGAAATCTTTGAACCAGAAGTCACTGCGGATCGTTTAACACAGGCGCTTGATGATGCGCTAGAATGGTCAGTAACTGCTATTGATCTTTCTGAAAGACTTCGCTCTGATTATGGTATAGCTCCTTGGCAACAGGATGCAACGGATAAAGCAGATAATACGGATGATGCTTTGCTTCATCTTGGCGCTCTTGCTTTATTAGGTGATGTTGAAACCTTGCATTCTTATCAGCAAAGTTTTGCAGTAGGAGATCATCTAGGCTTTGACGACAGCATCAACGAAACTCACCTTGAACGGGCAATAGCTTTAGCCAAAGAGGTGTCAAAATCAAAGCAAGTGAGTTACGCTTTAATTGAACGCGTAGCAAAGGATTTTGACAATCACTCAGAGCTTTCTAGTGAGGAATAACCTCGCTCTTTTGGAAGGAGAGTTTATTAAGCTGATTTAGAACAAAGAATACATTGATTATTTTGAAAAAAATCCGAGGGGCTTATGAATCATGAAATGGATAAAGAAAAACAGTATGGGGGCAGCTGAGTCTGTGGAATTTAAAGGTCAAAAAGTTTATCAGGAAGATGAACTGTTTGAGCCTGAAACAGTTTCTTCTTGGAAAGAAAAGGGACAGATAGTAACAGGTACAAATTTGGAAAGAATGGCATCAGGAAGAGCTCCTATTGGAGTCGATTGTAGGCCTATTATGTTACATCCTATGACATAAGAACAAGATAGTCCTATCGCTGAGGTTCTCTACTCATTTTATCAAAACAAAAGTTTTGTTGCTGATATGAAGCCAAAGACAAATTTTATCAGAAAAGTTATTTGTTGGATTTCAAAAAAAATTTCTAAGTAGGAAAAAAGAAAAGGTCATTATTGCAAATATTGGAGTCATGTCCCTAAAAGATGCTCTCTAAGCTTTAATGATCATCCTTTTTAATGACATCATATATTGTACATGCGAGATGATTTTACCGACACAGATGAGACAAGAGCTCCATCAAGAAAATATCCCTTATGCTTTTATCAATTTAATCCCAATTCCATTAACTATAAGAGAGAAATATTGATTAGTAAAAACACGCTGTGACTTATGGAGAAAAATTTATGAAAAGTTATACTTTAGATGATGTTGCACAATATATTGATATGCATAGTCATGTTATTAATTTTGGGACTAAAGATAATGCACCTGATGATGTACGGATTAAAACAGCAGAGAACACTCTCGATTTACAATTTAGCTCTTCCTACAAGAGTTTTTTAAAAAATTATGGAGGAGGAGAAATAGGAGGTGAAGAAATATTCAGTATTTATGAAATCTGTTCTGGTATTCCTGCTGGTGATATTGTTTACCGAAATTTACTCGATAGAAGAGATGGTTTTACGCATCCCAAACAGCTTGTTGTCTGCACAACTGATTTTGGTGAAAGCTTTTACTTTGATTATACTCAGTTTCGGGATGGAGAGTGCCCGCTCTATCTTAAGTTTCCACTTGACGATCCCCAGTATTACGCAAGTAATTTTTATGAATTTCTCTGCAAAAGAATTAAAGAGTACGCAGGGGAAGATTCATGAAAACTTACACTTTAGATGATGTTATACAATTAGTTGATAAATATGAAGGTGATATTGTTAATTTTTGTTTTGGAGAAGAAGAAAGAATAGGTTACCTAATTTGAAAGCAGTTTTGTAATATATTTAAGCTTAATATTTTTACGCATTCTTTATAACTGTTATCTTCTTTATAGCCACCGCATCATTTTTCATTTTCATAAGAGAAACGATAAATAGGATATAGGATAATTGCGATTTATAGACTGTTATGAAAACATCTAAAGAGAGATTGATAATTATAGAGATTAGAAAAATCCCTTTTAATAGGCTTTTGTTATTTTGGTTAGTTCTTTTTAAAAGTTAAAATTATATTTTTTAGTGAGTGATTAACACGTGTCTTATGAAAAGCGTATGAAAGTAAAAACTGATTACGTTATTAAAATCCTTTTTATGAACTTTATCAGTTTTTTTGAATGATAACCTTATGATTTAGAGAATTGATTACAACGTATTTTATGAAAAGCATATGACTCTTTAAAGCTTTTAAAAAGATAGCTTGTAACTCATAAGAG
>NZ_JAQITE010000063.1 GCF_028618595.1 Bartonella sp. AU18XJBT
ATACCTTCAAAACGTATATTATTAGTTGAATTTATAGGTTGTAATGTCGATATAGGTTGTTTTTTTAAGATCTGTAAAATCTTAATACATTGAAATATAACGTTTTTATTTTTTGCTATTTTTTTATCTAAAAGGAGCAACCGTCAAAACTCAAAATACCTTCAAAACTCATAACTATAATGATCTTGATAGCATCTCTTATGAGTTACAAGCTAGCTTTTGAAAAGCTTTAAAGGATCACATGCTTTTTATAAAGCACGTTGTAATCATTCTCTAAATCATAAGGTTATCATTCAAAAGAACTGATTAAAATTCATAAAAGGGATTTTGCTAACGTAATCAGTTTTTAATTTCATATGCTTTTCATAAGACACGCTTTAATCACTCACTAAAATGATCACTTTTGTCAGTTCATTTTACTGACACATAACTGACAAGGTTTAATCAATTCACATCATTGGTTATCTTTAAAGACTGTACTCTTGATATGAGTTATGTCTTAAAAACATTAACATATTGAAAGATAATGTTTTTAATTTTTACTCATTTGAAAAAATAATTATAGGGTCTAAAAGGAACTGACAAAACTGACACAACTGACAAAAGCCTATTAAAAGGGATTTTACTAATCTCTATAATGATCAATCTCTTTTTAGATGTTTTCATAACAGTCTATAAATTACAATTATCATACACTTCTATTTATCGCTTCTCTTATGAAAATGGCGCAAGGGCTATTTTAATTAAAGCATAACCGATCAGTGTCCTAAAAATCTTGATCCTTATCGATGCGAAACTTAATCTTGCCCTTATTTGCCACCAAATGCGTCTGGCCACCCCACTGGATAGCCCTGCAGCACCAAGCGTGAAATAACCGCCCGTAACAACAGTAAAATCTCATAGCTATTGGATTCACTCAACGAGTGATAAAAGCTTTAGACAAAACTCTACTTTCTATAAACTTTTTGAGATTTTAAAGGGCTATTTCTTGTCTTTTTTTCCCCATAAACTGAATGATTTTTTCCTTCCAAGAGCGGAGTTGTTCCTTGCTGGAAACTTCTCGTTAGTCGGCAAATTTTTCTGCTACCTTTTCAATCAAAGCGTAACTCAGCTGTTTAGCTTTTGCTACTTCTTTGGCTAAAGCTAATGCCCGTTCAAGGTGAGTTTCGTTGATGCTGTCGTCAAAGCCTAGATGATCTCCTGTTGCAAAACTTTGCTGATAAGATTGTAAGGTTTCAACATCACCCAATAAGGCAAGAGCGCCAAGATGAAGTAAAGCATAATCCGTATCATTTGCTTTAGACGTAGTACTTTTTTTCCAAGGAGCAGTGCCATAATCAGAGCGAAGTCTTTTAGAAAGGTCAATGTCTTTGACTGACCATTCTAGCGCATCATCAAGCGCCTGTGTTAAACGATCCGCAGTGACTTCTGGTTCAAAGATTTCCAGTCCCTTGGCTTCAAAATTAAGCTGTATATCTGGAAAATCTTCCGTGTGGGTAGGATCAATGAATTTGCAAGCAGCGGAAAGAATGCCCGTGCTAATCATAAAGGCGCTATCAAATTGCGGGTAGTTTTTGGCAATTTCGTCGTTATAAAGAATATCTACTTCACGATCAGCCAATTGATAGCTTGCCATATAGTCATCTTCATTGATTTTCTCGGTTGACCAGCCTAGGATTTTTAAAAGTGCATGAGCACTTTCCATGGTGAGACGATCATCAGTGTCATCTGCTTCATCTACTTCTTCTGCCGTTTCAACAGAAGTTGTTTTAGAAGCAACAGATGCTGTTTGCGGATCCAAGCTTAAAATCGGTGCATTTTTCGGAAAACCTGCTCGATAACCCCGTGCAAGAGTGAGGAGATTATCAACTCTATATTTTGAGATTTCTTCCACAAAACCTAAAGGATTTCCCTTTCTAAAACTCTCCTTATAAGATTTGAGCTTTTCAACATCCCCAATCAAAACAAGCGCAATAAGGTGACGCGCTACAAGATCAAGTTCACTGTCTGGGGAAAAAGCCGCATAATCATAAATGATCTGATTGACATTTTGCTGCTCAGCCCACTCAAGTATATCTGTACAAATCTGCTTTAGCTTGCCTTCATCCAATTCAGTAGTAGACACTGTATAAACTTCTTCTGCTTCTTTGAGGGCTATATATTGAGGCATATTATAGAAAATCTCTCTATGAGCCGTAGAAAAACTAAGTGTTGAAAGGGAAGCCTTAAATGCAACAATCGGCTCTTCTTCATCACTTTGAAGGTTATACATTATATTGATGATACGGTCTTTACTTATAAAATAAGCATTACGATTGTAGTTTTTATCACGATAAACTGTCCAACCCATTTCTTTTAATTGCTCTGTAACTTTATTGAAAGTAATCAAAACTTGTGGATTAAGATGAGCTTCTGCTGGCTCTCGCTCATTAAGGATTTTCAAATATTTTTCAGCAAATTCAACGGCATGGTTAACATATTTTTCTACGTCATTATCATCCAAATGTTCAGAAATCGTACCAGCTTCCAGAAAATTTTGATAAGATTTCAGGATATCAATTCGACCTGTTAACGCTAAACAAGCCAAATGCCAGATTATGTCTATATTGTAGCTATATTTTTGAACAAGTGTTTTGCTTTCGATCGATGCTTGTAAATCTTGTGCGCGTGCCCATTGTATTATTCGCTCAGAGATTTGTGTTAACTCTTGCTCATTCAATGTCTCTACACAAATATCAATACCTTTATCAAAACCGCTAAAAATTCCCCCCCCAATCGTATTAAAAGACTGATAAATATCCGTAGGTCGTATCCAAATATATTCTCTCCTATAGTAAATATATTTGCAAGCTACAGAAATCTCTTCGTTAGAGATCTCAGCTTCAAGATGGACATTGTAATTGTCATGGAGATGTACAAAACCAAAATCAAATTGAATAAAACGATCTGGCAAAGAGAGCCACATTTTTCCAGGTTCCGTAGAAAACCACCCTTGGGTTTTAAGAATGCGGCTTGCTGCTGTAAGGCTTATCGAGCGCTGTTTGGGCTTTTTATGCGTTAGAATATCGTCTAACTCCCCATTCTTATAGGCTTGTGCAAATAAAATAAGGCGATCATACCGCGTCATCGCTTTGTAATCTGCAAATTCTGGTACATGTAATTGAGGTGCCGGTTTATCAGACCTTAAAGCATCCATATCGTCAAGCAAAGCTTGTGCAACAGCAGAATGATTAACGGCTTCTTCACGTAATTTTTGTTCAATATTCTGCGTTTGTGCCCAAAAGATTACTTTATTTAGAGCTTCCTCAATATGGCTTTCAGAAAGATTCTGTGCTATAATTTCGAAATTTTCTTCTGCAGAAATCAACATATCATCATATTTATAGCGCGACTGTTCGCCATTATCATATTCCTCAGCAAGACAATAAGCGGCTGTAGTAAGATCAACTGATAGCCGCAACTTTCCACCATCTTCTCCATAATCTACAACATCGTAAAGAATGCGTATTATACGATCAGAAAGATGATAATAAGCAAAGGTATCTCCCACTTCATGGCGATAAGTTTCCCAGCCTAATCTTTTTAAAATCTCTGTTGCGTCTTTGGTTTGCATCGTCATTACCCCCCAGCATGTTCCATAATTCTTTTACAGAGAAATTCATAAAAATTACTTGCATAATAATGTGACGCTCCAGATGGAATCTTGACGTAGAGTGGGCATTCACCATCCCGAAACTGCGTATAATCAAAGTAAAAGGTTTCATCAAGATCATAACTCACAACGAGCTGTTCTGGTGTCGCAAAACCATCTTTTCTATCGAGTAAGTTTTGGTAAACAATATCACCAACAGGAACACCTTCCCCACACTCCTTATAAAGACTAAAGATTTCTTCACCACCAATTTCCCCTCCTTTGTAATTTTTTAAAAAACTCTTGTAAGACGATGTGAATTGTAAGCCGAGAGTTTTCTCCGCCTTTTCAATTACAAGATCATCAACCGCATTTTTTGCAGTACCAAAATTGATAATCTCATCATCATATTTATTCACTTTATCAATTAATACTGCAACATCAGCTAAGGTATAGGTTTTCATGGATGATCCTCAAAACTTGCGTTATAAATGCTCCATATTCCCCCTATCAATTTCCCCTCTTCCATAGTTTTTTCCAAAAACTCTTGTAAAAAGGGATAGGTTTCGGAGTGGGAGTGTTCTCAATCTTTTCAATCGGTTGGTCACCTTCAGGTATCTCAGCTCCCGCGTGTACTTTAATTCTTTTACAAAGGAACTCATAAAAATTACTTGCGTAATATTCGCAATCTTCAGATGGAAGCATGACATAGATTGGGCATTCTCCATCCCTAAACTGTGTATAATCAAAGTAAAAGGTTTCACCAAAAGCAGCATCACAAACGATAAGCTGTTCTGGTGTTGCGAAACCACGTTTTCTATCATTTAAATTTTGGAAAACAATATCATCAAAAGGAATATCTTCTCCACACTCCTTATAAAGCCTATAGATTTCATAACCACCAATGTCCCCGCCTTTATAATGTTTTAAAAAAACTTTATAGGAAGATGTGAATTTCAAATCCAAAGCTTTCTCTGCCTTTTCAATCACAAGATCATCAACCTGCTTATCTTTGCTAGCAAAATTAACAATATCACCTTCATATTTATCAACTAATACTGTAACATCATCTAAGGTATAGGTTTTCATCAATTATCCTCCATAAATTATTTCTCCAAACTTCTTTTTTCTCTCTTTTCATCAACCGTAGAGCATTACTGCCGATGCTCCTGTCCCCATCTGTCAAAATTTAGACCTATGATACCCCATTTCATATTGATTATTCCTCCTAAACTACTGTTTTTTTGTTCTCCATGCCCATTGCCGTATTCTTTCCAATATTCCTCTCTCTGCTTCTCAAATTTTTTTCTATCTATGAGCGATTGATGTGTTTTTGGATTAACATGAATCACAGAAGTATATTTTTTATGAAATTCATGGCTCATTTCTGCTAAGGGTCCATCAGGGGTTTGATTTAGGTGATGCAACTCAACAGGCTTACCATCAAACCCTATAGGTGCTCTTCTTGCTTTCATTCTATCAATATTAGTGCCCCACACTTTTTCCCCTTTTATCATCCAGTAAGAAATTCTGTTAGGATCAAACAAATCGTCTCTCCGATAAACTGTGTAGGTCTGTCCAAATTTGCTATCGGTAAATTTAGTGGGTTTCTTTTTTAGCCAAAGCTTTTTTTCTTTAGCAGCTAGTTTGTCAGGATCTCCTTGAGCTGCAAGTTCTGCAAGATTTTTCTTGGAAGCGAATTGGGCAAAATCTTTCCTAGCAATGAATTTAATCCAAGCCTTTTCGCCAAGCTTTATGGCTCCCTTGGCTGCTCCAGCAACTCCTGTCATTAGGGATGCTGTTTCAGTCAATAATTTTCCAAATT
>NZ_JAQITE010000064.1 GCF_028618595.1 Bartonella sp. AU18XJBT
CTGTCACACCAGCAAAAGACTTTTCATGCTTTTCTTTTGCGTTAGAGGTATCATAGCTTTCTGATAGGGTGATATTATTGCCAGCATCGATGTTCACATCACGATCAGCTAAAACATCTGCTGCTTGCATGTTTACATCATTGTCAGCAGTAATCTGCACATCTTGGCGTGCCGTGATGTGTGATTGTGTGGAAGTGGTTTCCCATTGATCGCCCGTATCTTTAGCGCTTGCAATTCCAACACCTACAGAAGCACCGCTTTTGCTCTTTTCAAACTGAAACCCAAAACCTTCCCGCTCTTCTTGAGAGTTTGACTTATGGCTATTATGACCAACAAGCCCATTGACATCATGCGCTGCCGAAAGGTTAATCTTCTCACCGGCAAGATCAGAGCCAACAATTGTCACATCTTTTTTCTTGGCAGTGATGTTGATCGTGCCATCCGCATTGAGAGAAGAACCTTGATGCTCAAAACTTTCTTCATTTTCTGTCTTTCCCTCACGCCCGTATATCGACACAAAGCCCTTTCCTGATCCCACACCAAAACCCGTTTCATGGGTCTCTGAATGGCTCTTATGATGATCTGTCATGCCATCAATCGTCACACTTTCTCCGCTCACATTGATATCTTGACCGGAAAGCAGATGAGAAGCAGAAATCTTGGCTTCTCCTTGTGCGTCTAACACGATGTTGCCCGTCGCCCCAAGGATAGAGGAGACCGTTGTGCTATGCGATTGAGATGTATCAGAAGATTCCTCATGCAAAAAGCCACTTGATGACGATTGTGCTTGCTGATCCAAGTGTTCTTGGGCGCCTTTGATGACAATCTTTCCCCCAGAGTGAATGGTAATATCCGCTTGTTTCTGTTCTCCTGGTGCTTCCTCTCCTGACGTTTCATCTGCCTTACCGGCTACAAGCGTCGAGGCGACAACTTCCGTGTTGTTTCCAGAATCAATGGCAACGCCTTTGCCCCCAGATATGAGTGAACCGGAAACTTGGGTAGCATCAACCTTGTTATGCTCAGATTTGCTGCTACTGAATGCTCCTCCCTCTTTGTGATACGACATCTCATAATGTAAGCTATCCTCTGCATTGTTGATCAGGACATCGTGGCTGGCTTTCAGCCCTACCTTGCCATCAGCCGCAATGGAACTACCTGTGATAGTGAGATCATGCGCCTTGCCATCCTGCCCTGCAATGACCGTGGTATCACCTCCCGATTTTATCGAAGAGCCAACCGCATGAGAGGCTTGCATGTCCACTTTCGTGTTTTTGGCGCGAAGATGATATTCCATCTCATCGTTTCGCACCCCTATTGTTATCTCCCCTTTCGCACCAAGTCCAACATTGCCCTTCGCATCTATATCGGAAGCAGCCATATGGATATCCTGCCCTGCAATGACAGTGGTCTCTTTTCCAGAACTTAAATGAGAGCCATTGTGCAAGGCAACATGGGAGGTTTGATCCCCGCGATGGCTATTGGCACTGTTGCGCGTGGCATCAATCGAAACATTCCTCTCAGCCTGTAAGAGAAGTTTATCCTTTGTTTGAACATCAGAGCCTAGAATATTCAAATCTTTTCCAGAGGCAAGTGTCGTTGAGCCTCCAGAGTTGACTTCTGATTTATGATGCATGGTGGCATCACCCTGTTCATCATGGTAATGGGTTTCTGCTGAACCGATCGTCAAGTTGCCTTGTTCTGTAGCCATGGCAAGATCACCTCCGGTGGTGATCCCCACCCCTGAGGCGGTGATATCTTGCTTAGCAATCACCGTTGCATTACCACCAGCAGAAAGCGCCTCGGTGTTTAATACGGTCTCCACGCCGTCAACCGTTGTGCGCCCTGCGTCCAAACGAATATTCTTCTCCGCAAGGATAACAGCATCACCACCCGCCGCAAAATGCCCCCCTTGACTGAGGATATCCCCGCCATGCACATGCAATTGGTGGTTTGCCGCAATCCGCCCTGAATTGGTTATTGTGGAATTGCTCGTATTTTGGCTGGTGATATTGACATCATCGCCCATGATCAAAGCCCCAGCAGAAACAACGGAGGATCTGTCTTTTTCGGGGATATAAAGCACCGGTGCATAAACATCCATGCCCTTGACCTGTTGGCGCACATAAATCACCATCGGGGCTTCTAGGGACGCCAATTGTTCTTCACTCAAAGCCTCACCAAAAGTCAAATTGTGTGCTTTTGCATAGTCTGCCCCGACATCCAGCAAAGTTTTGACTTGTTCAATGGCATCACTTCCAGGAATAAAGGAACCTTTGCCCAAACCTTGACCAACAAGATCACGCATTTGTTTTTCAATCAATTCCTTTTCGAAATAAGCATCGCCTAAGAAAAAAATCTCCCGATCAGGATTGTAGCCAATTCTGTTCAAATAATAGGCTGAGCCATAAAACTTGCCAACATCAAGGAATTCTGCCCGCGTTTCATAAATGAAATTCTGGTTGGGCAGCGTGCCCCCAACACCACCCGATTGGGGCTTTGGTAAAGGGAGCCCCTCAGAAAGCTCCCCCGCATTATTGAGATCTACTTTTGGTATAAACAAAGCACCAGCCCCGGTTAAACCACTTAAGGACTCCAGTGGATTGCCTTCAACCGCTTGTGCTTTAAAATGCGCATCCCCTGTAATCGAACCTTCCGCTGCCGTGTTATTGAGTTGATCGACCACCAGATTTAAAGTGCCACCCGCTTGGACAAGACCTGGAACGCTCTCCAAAGCTTCTGAACCAATCTGGCGTTCCTTGCCATTGACTATATCTAAAGAAACATCGCGGCTTCCATCAGCTTTATAGCCATAACAATAACCATCCTGCGTATTGGCATTACAACCCATATAGGTTTTTTTATAAGCTGTTGCCCCCAAATTGGTCAGCACATTGGCTTGGATATCCGCATTTCCCTCTGCTCTCATAATGCTATAATGGTTGTCAATGGTATCAGCGTTAATGATGAGGTTGCCACTAGATTGTATTACCCCCGAAACAGTTGGTTTATGCGAAAATGCTTGTGTGACAGTCTTTTCTGTCATATGTGACCAATTTTCGTTTATTGACCCAAACCATCCTCCCTTCCGCCGAGAACCATTCCATTGGTAGCGTTTTACGGACTTTTGATCATAGACAGGCTTAAATTCCCAAGTAAAAGCCTTATAGACTGTTCCATTGCTTGAAATTGCGGTGCCATAGGTTTCTTCTTTGCTCGACCAAAGAGGAACATCCAAGAAAATTCTTACGTGCCCGTCAAAAGGTCCGGTATGACTTTGATGTTCGTGCCCCTTTCCCCAGAGGTTGGGACCATCTTGATATAACATCCCATCACTGAGTTGGTCAGAATCCTTTGGTCTTTGGAAAGAAATATCGCTATATTCCGTTTTTTCCGTGATGACAGGCGTGCTATCGGCTTCGTTTTTCAAGGTGTTGGTTTGGATATTTAAGTTTCCACCTGCTTGAATAAAGCCCGCTTTGTTAACAAGGGAAAGGCTTTTTCCGCTGCCTTCTGCATTGGTAAAAAACAAATCACCCTCTGCAACAATGGCGCCAAAATCATTGAGCAAAGCCCCATCAACTTGTAAAGCACCATTGCCCTTCACATAGATTAAACCCGTTTTGTTGTTGGTCACATCCCCCGTCACGCTAAAGACTAAATCCTGCCCCGATGCCAATTGACCGCTATTTCCAAGCTCCCCCGTTTTGATCACGAAATCTCGTGCTGCTAAAACAGAAGTTGCCTTATCCACCATAACGCCTGGAGCAACAAAGAGAATATCTCCAGTCCCCCCTTCATCGGTAACAGCTTGGAGCCGTGCATTGTGAATCTCAAGAGCATTGGTGCTTTGAAAGTCTAAACCGCCATAAGACAATTTGCTGCCCGAGACATCAATATGATCTGCAATTAAATACAGCGTTTGCGGCGTGTAAATATGAGAACGATTATTGCTTAAATCGAGAGTTGTTGCCGTCAACCTCACATCCCCCTCAGCAGACAGCACATTCTCAACACTGATCCCTCCAGATACCGATGTCAATGTGGCTGTGCCATAGCCAATGACCTGATCATAATAGATGTCGTTGCCTGCAAAAATTTCAATATTGCCACCACTGGCTATCTGACCAACCTTCACCCCTTCTTTTGCTGTAATCAAAAGAAAGCCCTTTTTATCTAAAACAAGATCCCCTGAACCGCCCGTAGAAACAACACCTGTCATCAGTGTGCCTGCATCAAGGCTGCCAACCTTTAAAACAGCTTTTTCACCCGTCATCAGCGAAGAAAAGTCAACCGCCCCGCCCTCAATATTTGCCTTGCCATGAGCTAAAAGTTGCCCAAAATGAACCGGGGCATTTGTTTCTGGTTGTGCTTGAATGGCAATATTTTGATGCGACAGAATTGTTTGAGAAACAGAAAGCCCGTTATGAGAAACCAGAGTGATATCTCCTGCTCCATAAACACTTTCAGCAACAATCGCACCTTGACTACTCTGGAGATCAACATCCCCTTGGGTGCCAAGAACAACAACTCCAGCTGCACCCGTTGCCGCCATATCAACTCCACCAGCTAAAAAATGAGCTTGTATATCACCACCGGCATGTGCCTTGAGCTTCCCTTGCGCTAAAACAATCCCCTCAAGCCTCAAGTCTCCACCCGCTTCAAGAGCCATATCAGCGCCTGACCCTAGCACTGAAACTTGAAGTGTCTGGCGCGAAGACAGCTCCATATTACCCCCAGAGGTTGCCTTGCCGGCAATCGATAAAAGCCCATCCTGCGCCTCTATTTTTAAATGACCCTCAGCGCCAACGGCTTCTAACGTCACATCCTTATGTGCGGCAATATCAATATGCTTTTTTTGATTCTAATGATTAAAATTAATCACCTATATGGAGTAATGAATGCATACATACAAAACGTATCATATTGCAAGCGCTCTATGAGAGATATAAAAACTTATCAAACGAAACGTAAACGATGCGTATGATCTTAATCACTCATTTGAATAAAAGAGCCTATAAACGCTTTTCATTGCTATCAAACGTATCAAACATAACGTCTTTATCTTTAAAGAGATTCATTTAAAACAAAGCATATGATCATGACACTTCTTTTAAAAATATTTTAAAATACTAAACTCAAAATTGAGCTGAATGAATTAAAAGAACGCTTTGTCTAAAATCAAAACGCTTTGTAGCTTTATCAATCCAATCAAAAGCAAATGTGTATTAAGTGAATGTCTATAACAAAACCCATTTTTTACATTTACGCGCGTTGGTTTTTAAAGCAGCGTTTCAATAAGACAATAAACAACCGCTTTTATAAAATATAAGGTTTTCAAGATTTTGCTCTGCTGTGAAATCTAGATCTTTGTTTTTTCGTAAATGAAACGTTCTTAAGC
>NZ_JAQITE010000065.1 GCF_028618595.1 Bartonella sp. AU18XJBT
AAACATTGGAAAAAGGGCATTATAACGCCCAAAGCAGTGAGCACCGTTTGGCAGAAGTCAACAGTGATGGAGATTTGACCATTGTCACAGGTGGTGAACTTAACCTTGAGGGAAAGTTTAAAGCCAAAGGCAATGGGGATTTCACCAGTGGTGGCGCTCTCAACGCGATTTCAGAGCAAGATTTTAACAGTTTTGATTTGGATCTTAGGGGCAAAGAAGGCGACAAATCGAAACAAAAGAATAAGTTTCGTCAACAATCAACAGAAGTTACAACAAACAAAACCACGATAGAAACAGAGGGCAACCTCTCCATGCACGCGCAAAATGGGGATCTCACGCTTGACGCCATAGGGGCAAAAAGTGGTGGCGAGATGCATTTGGCATCAGATAAGGGGAAGATCAAGTTTCTGACCAACAAGGATCAAGATTTTAAGGATGTTTATCAGCGTAATGAAAACCTTGTGTGGTGGAGTGAGGGTGACAAAGGTTACCTTAAGGAGACTATCGAGCATGTCACCATAGATGCTAAGGGTGGCATGAAGCTTGATGCGGGCGATGGCATTGTTGTCGAATATGAGGCAACCGGTGATTTAGACAAATCCCTTGAGCAATTGTCTCGCTCTCCAGGCATGGCATGGATCAAGCAGCTGCGTGATGATCCAGAATTATCCAAGCAAGTGGATTGGCAAGCAGTTCGAGCTGAATTTAAAGACTGGGATTATAAAGCCCAAGGGCTGACAGAAGCCGGTGCGGCTCTCGTGGCCTTGGCTGTCACGGCGGTTACGGGTGGAGCAGCCTCTGGCGCTGCCAGTGCCATTACCGGTGCTTTGGGGCTTGGCTCGAGCACCGCCATGAATGCAGCGATACAGGCAGGTGTCCAAGCACTGATTAATAAAAGCGCTGTGGCTCTTGTGAATAATCGCGGCAACATTGCCGGCGCCTTGCATGAGCTTGGCTCTTCAAAGAATATTCTTGGCATTGTCTCGTCGATGTTGACAGCAGGCTTAACCAGCCAAATAACGGAAATGGCTGGTGTTGGACAATCTTTGCCCAAAACCGCTCCTTTTGTCGATCGTATCGCCCTTGAAGCGGAAAAGAATCTGATCAAAGCCGCCATTGGCACAGGCGTGCAAACGGCTCTTGAGGGTGGCTCTCTTGACAAGAACTTTTTTAACAATCTGCGCATCGCTCTGTCTGATACGGTTGGCAAATCGTTGGCAGAAGAAATTGGTACTGCCAAGGCAGAAGGCAAAATAGATACGCTCACACAGATCATTGCCCACGCCGGTCTTGGCTGCTTAAAAGGCGCTGTTGCGAGTGGCGCTTGCTCTGCCGGTGCTGTGGGGGGTGCTGTAGGTGAAGCCACAGCTATGCTCCAGTTTAAACTGTGGTCCAAAAATTTTATACAAAAAGAAATAGCAGCATTGAATGGTCGTATTCCAACGGCAGAAGAACAAGCGCCTATAAATGCAAAGATTGAAGCACAGTTTGCTGACTTTAGCGATCGTGCCATTGATGTCGCACGGGTTACAGGGGGCTTTGCTGCTGCCCTTGCTGGTGGTGATGTCAATACTGGCGCTGATGCCGCTGGTAATGCCGCTGCAAATAACTACCTCAGCAGTGCGCAACAAGCTCAGATGGAAAAGGAATTAAAGGAGTGTCCTGACCTTTTATGTGAAGCAGCAGTGTTTGCGAAGTGGTCTGCGATTAGTACAGGGCAAGATATAAGCTTTGGGGCTGGTATAGTAGCTGGTGTACCGGCTGAAATATACGATACGCTTGATGGTTTTTTCCAAATAGCCAAACATCCCAAAGAGACTTTGAAAGCGCTCAAAGATTTTTTCAGCAGTGGTGAGATTTTGGCGACAATTGGTCGGACCCTTGGACAGTCCTATGTAGATCGTATTAATAAAATGGAGGAGGAATATCAGCGAGCCGGTGCTGGTGGATCCTTTAAAGCTGGACTTGAATTTGGAAAATTATTGACTGAAGTAGCATCCCTAATGACAGGAGTTGCTGGAGCAGCCAAGAGAGGCATAAAGCTTGGCGAAAAGGTTCTGGCTAAATTCGCTGCTAAGACTGAAGCAGCAGCTGCAAAAGCAGAAAAGGAAGTTGTTCAATCAGTTGGAAAAATTGGCTCTGAAGACAGTGCCAAGGGCGAGAAGATCAAAGATCCGCAGACAGGAAATAAAAATAGAGAACATCATGACAAAAAACGTGATAAGGACAAGCAAGAATTAGAAAACAAGGAAGAATGTACGGTATGCCAAAAAGAACCCTCGTTTAAGGCTGAGGTGAAGGGAGCTGAGTTTGAGAGTGATATGTTTGGAAGAAAACCACTTGAAAAAAGATCTCGTCCTGATCTTCTTTATATAGAAAATGGTGAATTAAAAATTAGAGAAACAAAAACAGGTGATTCCAAGCTTACAGAAAATCAAAAAATTTTGAAAGAAGCCTATAAAACAGGAGATGCAAAACCCACGGGAGATGTTATTAGAGAGTTTCTTGAGGAACACAAAGAAAAGCTAAATAAATATCAGGAAGAACTCAAAGAATTTATAGACGAAAAGAAACCAACTCAGAAACAACTGGATGATTTTAAGAAAGATTGGGCTAAAAACCAATTAGGTAGGGAGTGGGGAAGACCTATCGAATATGAAATTAGCCGTCATACAGGTCGTTTAGAAGAACTTTTGGCAGGAAAGTGAGTCATGATGCAAACAAAAGATGTCACAGAGATTTTAAAAATACTGGGCTGGGAACCCTATCGCGATGAAGTGGGAGACACTTTCGCGCATTATCATCTTCCTGACCGCATTGTGGGCATAGGCTATGATATAAAAAATTATAGAGAGAGTGGCAAAGAGTTCCGGTTATCGGCTAAACTCACTACTGCTTCCTATTGCCTTGCTCGGGAATATTCTAGAGGTGAAAAATCACAGCGTAAATATGAAGATGTGCTGTTTTACGCGAAGGAGGATTTTAATGTTAAAGCTCCAGATCTTTCCGAAAGCCATATCACAACCGCTTTAAACAAAGTGGTTGCATGGGCGCAAGCACAGGATATTGAAAAAAAGTTGTGCGAGGAAGCTACTAATCATTCTGCCGTTGCACAAGCATTACTTGGTGATATGGAGGCTTTAAGGAGTGATAGATCTACCCCAAAACTATCTGTGTCAGAATTTGCTGATTATAAAACAATGACATCGGATGATCGCCTGCTTTTTTTTGCACAGGCCTATAAAAATGGGGAATTAGACGATATTCTAATGCGTAAAAAGCCAAAAAAGAAACAGATGAGTCTCACAGCAGCAATGCGCGTTCTTAAAACACAAGGGTGGTTTTCTACGGAGCCTAGAAAAATGTGGTTGGTTTTGCCCGACCGTTTTATTCAATTTGATTTTGGTTTTATACGTCTTCATGATAATTACAATGTCCGTATTGAAGCTGAAATATCTAATGAAATGATTTCTGTCGCTTGTAAATATATTCACTATAGTGGGGAGTATCGGTGCATATCACCTGCAAATATTTATAATTCTTTTAACACGATTGGGGGGGGGATTTTTAGTGGTTTTGATAAAGGCATTGATATTTGTGTAGAGACATTAGATGAGCAAGAGCTTATCAAAATCTCTGAGCGAATAATACAATGGGCACGTGCCCAAGATTTACAAGCATCAATAGAAAGCAAAACACGTGTTCAAAAGTATAGCTACAATATACGTATAGTCTGGCATTTGGCTTGTTTAGCATTGACAGGTCAAATTGATATCCTGAAATCTTATCAAAATTTTTTAGAAGCCGGTACGATTTCTGGACATTTAGAAGACCGTGAAGTGGAGAAGTATGTTAATCACGCCGTTCAATTTGCTGAAGAGCATCTGAAAATCTTTAATGAGCGAAAAGCCATAGATGATCGTCTTAGTTTGCAAGATTTGTCTTTTCTTAAGACAGTTTCTGAAGACTTAAAAAGGATGGGGTGGACAGTTTATCGAGATAAGAACTATGATTGCAATGCTTATTTTGTAAGTAAAGACCGTATCATCAATATAATGTATAACCTTCAAAGTGATGAAGAAGAGCCGATTGTTGTATTTAAGGCTTCCCTTTCAACACTTAGTTTTTCTACGGCTCATAGAGAGATGTTTCCTAGATTGCCCCAATATATAGCTCTCAAAGAGGCAGAAGAATTTTATACAGTTTCTAGTACTGAATTGGATGAAGGCAAGCTAAAGGAGATTTGTACAGATATACTTGAGTGGGCTGATCGGCAAAATGTCAATCAAATCATCTATGATTATGCCGCTTTGCCAACAAACAGTGAAGCTCACCTTGTGGCACGTCACTTTATAGCACTCATTCTGATTGGTGATATTGAAAAACTCAAATTTTATAAAGAGAATTTTAGAAAGGGAAACTCTTTAGGCTTTGTGGAAGAAATCTCAAAATATAGAATTGATAATCTCCTCACTCTTGCACGGGGTTATCGAGCAGGTTTTCCGAAAAATGCACCGATTTTAAGCTTGGATCCGCAAACAGCATCTGTTGCTTCTAAAACAACTTCTGTTGAAGCGGCAGAAGAAGTAGATGAAGCAGATGACACTGATGATCGTCTCACCATGGAAAGTGCTCATGCACTTTTAAAAAGCCTAGGCTGGTCAACCGAGAAAATCAATGAAGATGACTATATGGCAAGCTACCAATTGGCTGATCGTGAAGTAGATATTCTTTATAACGACGAAATTGCCAAAAACTACCCGCAATTTGATAGCGCCTTTTTGATTAGCACGGGCATTCTTTCCGCTGCTTGTAAATTCATTGATCCTACCCACACGGAAGATATTCCAGATATACAGCTTAATTTTGAAGCAAAGGGGTTAGAAATCTTTGAACCAGAAGTTACTGCGGATCGCTTAAAGCAAGCGCTTGATGATGCGCTAGAATGGTCAATCAAAGACATTGACCTTTCTAAAAGACTTCGCTCTGATTATGGTATAGCTCCTTGGGAAAAAGGCGCTACGTCTAAAGCAGATAATACGGATTATGCTTTACTTCATCTTGGCGCTCTTGCTTTATTGGGTGATGTTGAGACCTTACAATCTTATCAGAAAAGCTTTACGGCAGGGGATCACCTAGGCTTTGACGAGAGCATCAATAAAACCCACCT
>NZ_JAQITE010000066.1 GCF_028618595.1 Bartonella sp. AU18XJBT
AAACGCAAGCCATCAAACAAACAAGCAAGCAGATTAAGACTGGATTGACGCCGTTGTGCCTCTAAAATCCCTGCTTGTGAAACTTCTCTCGTTCCAATAAACTCGGGCGATAAACCCGTAACTTGATTAATTGCTTCTTTCGCTTCATTAAACAGTTGGAAAAAACCGGTTGGAAATTGCGCTATGGGTTTGGGCTGTATCTTACCCCCTGCCAAAGCGCCATTTTTCAAAACCGTAATACTATCTACCCTGCTCCAACTCTTTACAGCTTCTCTCTCATCTTCAAACGCTCCCCTCTCAGCCATAATCCCACCTTTGGATTGGCTATTGAGAATATGCATCACCTGACTAAAATATTTATTCGCCCACCGTTGTGGGTCTTTTGTCGGGCGTACAACTCCATAAAATTGCCGTTCTATCTTATCAAAATACCCCGTGATACACTCCCAACCCAATTGACCAGCTGGAACCAAAGGTTGGTCGGGGCATTCAAGCAGTTTTCTCCCTAAAAAGGCGCGTTTTACAACCTTTTTATTGAAAGCTGCCCCTTGGATATCGGGCATCATGCATTGGAGCTGCTTAAACTCCTCTTCGCTGTAATCACGAAGTTCACCCGTTTCTAAATCGGGCGCCTTGTAATATCTCTCGCTTTCAAACCAACGGCATTCCACCAGTGTGACCATCCGTCGACCGTTTTCAACATCAATGCCCTTTTCATCATTATAAGCTTCAAGATCATTATGATGCACACCTTCATAGGCAACCCCATCACGCGCCCAATCTGCACTCAGTTCACTCCAATGGGCTTTGGGAAACATCTGCTTGGCTACATCTAATGGCTTGCGGTCTACATACCACATGCGTTGTGCATCGGTTAAATTCGGTTGCACTGCCGCGCTATCCCAAACCATCTTTAGAGGGTCTAAACGCGTAATGACCGGTTCACCATCAAGGCTGTTCTCATAATCAAGCCGTGTATCGGTCCACCCCATGCCACAAATGACAGCGTCTTGGAAAGCATCACTATCCGCGTATTCAGCATGTGCCATGTCGCGAAACCATTCTGCTGCTCCCGTAAGCAATTCACTAGGCAATGCCTTCCCTATTTGACGAGGAATAAATTGCACTTCGCGCTTATTGTTGCGTTCTGAACCCACAACAGCATTCACAAGTGGTGCAATGCGATTAAAGGTCATAACGGGGCGGCGTTGCTCTTTTAACGCGGCTAAATCTGCTTCATTCCACTGGTCGCCATTGTAAAATTGGAAATCCTCCCTTGCATGTTCACGCCATTTGTTCACATGCTCAACATCTTCTTTGTACCAACCAACAAGCTTGCGAAACAAACCTTCTGTCGACAAATCTGATGCGTTAATTTCTTTGTCTAAATACTCTTCATCATACATCATTCTGCCATCCATGAGGTACTCTCATATTCCGTTCTGCCACTATAAGCTGGTCGCTTTTGTATCGTCGGAGGTTCTTCATAAGCCACGCACATCAATCCAAAGGCATCTGCTCCATGACTGGACCAATCATGCTCTGCTCCCAAGCCAATATTGCGCTTCTCATCCCATTTTTCGTGATACCAATTCAGTGCCTTACGCCCCGCTACGGTCGTCTCTTCGTTAAACCAAACTGAAGGTAAAATACGTCGCACTGCCTCGATACGCATTTTGACAGCACCAGCCCCTTGATTAGGGATGACTTGCGTTTCAAAACCCGCATCATTTAAAGCACTCTCAAAACTCACATTGTGCACACGGTCTCTGGTCGCACCATCATGGGGGAGAACCATTAATGCCTTCTCATAACCATTCTGACGTAACCAACCGATATGTTCCGATAACGGCTGCCCTTGCGCTTCATAATAATCAAGCACTCTGATCTCTCTGCCAACAAATTGCGCTATCCAGATTGCTGTCGCATCTGCCTTAGCACCCGTGCCCCCAATATCCCAAAAGGCGCGTATCTGCATCAAAGGATCACGCGCAACACGCCCTATCCGCCCCTCCTGCTCAGCTGCCAACATTTCCCTCTGATAATAAGCACCTTGAACCGCTGTAAGATAAGCCCCTTCCCAGATATGCTTATAAGTCTCGGGGCGGTTTCTCAAATCATCAAGCCGCGCTTCATTCAAGATCTTGGGAAACTTTGGATTGTCTGACCAATTGATCTCTACACGCTTAATGGCTTCATTATCTGAAAAGCGAAACCGCCTTTCAACCGGTGCATTATCTCGCAACGGGTTCCATGTCACCCACAACTCTGCACGCCATCCCTCTCCCTCTTCACGCAACGTTGGAATAAGCGTTTGCCAAGCGGTCTCTGTCACCGGCTCTGCCTCATCAACCCAACAAAGCAAAATGCGCCCCATCGATTTAATACTGGCAATATTGCGGTCCAGTCCAGAAAACTGAAAGGCTATACGACCATCATTTGATTTAATCGAAGCCTCTCCAACCTTATAATAGCTCTTTAAAAAGTCATGGGCTTCAATGGCACGCTTAATCTCCTCTAAAGAACTCTCTGCTAGCGAATTTTGAAACTGTCGTGCACAAAGAATGGTCCCCGATATCCCTCCCATACCAAATTGATAACCTTTTAAAGCAGCCATCAAGGCAAATGATCTTGTTTTACCAGAGCCTCGCCCACCCCAAGCCGCACGTACCAAAGTGTCTCCTGTAAAAATAGGAATGAGCTTTGGTACAATCTTAATCTGTCTTGTCGTCATTCATTGTTAAAGGGGCAATTTCTACACGCCCTATGATCTTAATCGCGCCCCCATCTTCACCCGTCACTTGCAAAGGCAAGATCTTGCCAAGCAACGCTAAATAAGCCGCGGGGCATCTTATTGCCTGCTTTTCCAAATAAGAGCAAGGCATTGATTTATAATGATAATCTAGCGTTATTCATATTGAATGAGAGTCCCGAATAGCGTAAGATTCTCTCATCTTAAATCTGTGTATCTTGAATCAATCAAAATCACTCATTTGCACATAACAAGTGGGATGAGTGTGTGGATAAAATTTGTATAAGAAAGGAGTAAAAATGGTCCTTATGAACCGTCTTAATGCAAGGGCTGTCGCAACATTGGGGGCTGGCAAATATAATGATGGTGCCGGCTTGTTACTTCATAAGCGTAAGGATGGAGGTGCTCAATGGATTTTACGGTATACTCTTCACGGTCGGCGCCGTGAAATGGGATTGGGTGCCTTGAGAGATGTTTCTTTAAAACAAGCTCGTGAATGTGCAATGCAATGGCGTGCTGTTTTACGTGAAGGGCGTGACCCCATTAAAGAACGCGATAAACAAAAGCGTGAAGCAATAAGCAATCTCCATTATTTAAAAGATATTGCTTTGGATGCTTTTGAAAGTCGTAAAGCTGAATTAAAAGGAGATGGGAAAAATGGGCGTTGGTTTTTACCCTTAAAACTTCATATTCTCCCTAAATTAGGCTGTTTGCCGGTTTCTGAGATTACGCAAACAGAGATACGCAATACCCTCGCTCCCATTTGGCATACAAAAGCTTCAACAGCAAAAAAAACACTGAATCGTCTTAATATATGTCTTAAACATGCGGCTGCCTTAGGTTTGAATGTTGATTTACAAGCAGTAACAAAAGCACGCGCTCTCTTAGGTAAACAACGTCATAAAACCATTAATAGACCAGCCATGGATTGGAAAGAAGTGCCGGCTTTTTATCAGTCACTCTGTAAAACACAAAACATAACACGACTAGCTTTGCGTTTGCTTATTCTTACAGGGGTTCGTACCAATTCCTTGTGTCATATGCATAAAGATCAAGTTGAGGGGGATATATGGACAATTCCTGCTGAAAATATGAAAGGCAAGCGTGATACAACAAAAGAATTTCGCGTGCCCTTATCAACAGAGGCATTAGAAATTTTAAAACAAGCACGATTGCTTTCTCGTAATGATTTTTTCTTTTCTGCAACCGGTCGGGGTCCCCTTGCTGCTAAGTGTATGGCTCAATATATGAGAGATAATAAACTTGATGCCTGCCCGCATGGGTTTCGCTCTAGTTTACGCGATTGGCTCGCTGAAACAACAGATGCCCCCTATGAGGTCGCTGAAACTATTCTCAGTCATACAGTAGGAGGACAAGTAGAGCGTGCCTATCGTCGTACTGACTATCTAGAACAGCGCCGTGTCTATATGGATAAATGGGCGGCATATGTTACAGGTCAATCTTAAGATATGGGGTGCATAACCCCATTATCTGTGGATAACTTTAGCTCTCTTCTCTCTCATTCTTTCTCAATAAGATTCATCACGTATCACATCAGAAATTATATGATAAAATATTGTTTTCTATGAATAAAACATCTTTCTAAATGAACCAAAATGTGGTTAATAAATAGTTATGATTTGTTCTCATTTTTTGATAGAAAGGAAATTATTATGACAGAAAATGATATTCTTTTGACAGACCGTGAAAGTGCAAAATTGCTTCATATGAGTGTCTCAACATTCCGCCGTCATGTTACCAATGGCTCTTTGCCAAAACCTTTAAAATTTGGTTTTTTATCCCGTTGGTTACAATCAGATCTTTTGAATGTTATTGAGCAAGCAAAACAGCAACGTCAAAGTGACGCGGCATAAAAAAAACCTTGTCACGTAAGGACGGACAAGGCTTTCTCAAGCTCATCACCCTAGAGTTAGCATAATCCGTCCTATGGTGCAATAATCATAGGATAAAAATGATGTGTTCTTTTAAGAATGCGCAGGGCATTACACGTGCCTTGCATGGGGTTTGGCATGGATATTATGGGATAGCCCGTTGTCCTGCTCATGATGATAGACTGCCTAGCTTATCCCTTTCTCATGGACATGATGGGTGTCTTTTACTCACTTGTTATGCTGGCTGCTCTTTTAGAGAGATCATACAAGCGCTCATTAGAATTGGCTTGCTGGGGAAACAAGCCTTTTTTGATAAAGCTTATGATCGTACGCTCTCTTTATCAAAACAGATTTCTGCTGATCTCAAACGAGCAAAACAGAAAACAGAGAGAGCAAAAGCAATTTGGCAACAAAGCCAACCAATCAAAAACACTTTAGCAGAAACCTACTTACGCATGCGGGGGATCACATGTGACTTATCTCCTTATTTACGCTTTCATAGCAAGTGTCCACACCCT
>NZ_JAQITE010000067.1 GCF_028618595.1 Bartonella sp. AU18XJBT
GAGATTGTTGCCTTAAAGAGTATGACCACGGTTGAAGATAAAATCCATGTTTATGAGAAACCAGAAAGCGCGGGGCTTGAGATTGGAAAAGCAGCTCATGAACCACAAATTATTCATAGCGTAACAGGAAGATTACCTTTTTATAAAGAGTTTCCCAATGCCCTTAAAACCCTTTTGGCTAAGAAATTTACCCTTGCCGATTACTGGGGCATATGGGCTGGCAATGTTGCTGAAATTGCTCAAAACCATATCAATCGTCTTAAAGATATACTTTCTGATGAAACCAGTGAAGCTTTTCATGCTTTTGAGAGTTTTTATAAAGAACTCAAAAACAACTTAAACAGTGAAATCAAACAAGAGGAAGCGCTTGAGATGTTAGGACAACATCTTGTGACGCGTCCCGTGTTTGAAGCTTTGTTTGATGGCAATGAATTTGTGCAAAACAATGCTATCTCACAAGCAATGGAAAAAATCTTAACAGAACTCGATAAAACCAATATTGAAGAGGTATCTCAAGAATTACAAGAGTTTTATGACAGCGTAAAATTCCGTGCCTCTGGGATTACCTCCCCCCAAGCAAGACAGAACCTTATTATCAAACTTTACGAAGATTTTTTTACCAAGGCATTTAAGAAAACCACGGATAGGCTTGGGATTGTTTATACGCCCGTTGAGATTGTGGATTTTATCATTCATTCTGTTGATGATGTGTTGCGTAATGAGTTTGGAAAAAGCTTGGGGTCACGGGGGGTGTCTATTCTTGACCCTTTTACAGGTACTGGTACCTTTATCACACGGCTATTACAATCCAATCTCATAAAACCAGAGGATATGGAATATAAGTTCCGTCATGATATCCACGCCAATGAGATTGTTTTACTCGCCTATTACATAGCAGCCATTAACATTGAATCGACTTATCATAGTCTTATGAAAGGTGAATATATTCCTTTCAAACATATTGGTTTGGCTGATACGTTTCAGACGCTTAAAGAAAAAAACTTGATAGACGGTATACTCAAAGAAAACAGTGAATATTTAGAACACCAGAAAAATCTCAATATCGAAGTTATCTTTGGTAACCCTCCTTATTCAGTAGGGCAAAAAAATGAAAATGATAATAATGCAAATGTAATCTACACAACACTTGATGCAAGAATTCGTGATACGTATGCATTAAGATCTCAAGCCAAACTCAAAAGAAATCTCTATGATAGTTATATCCGCGCTATCCGCTGGGCTAGTGACCGTATTGGTAATGCTGGAGTGATTGGTTTTGTTTCTGGTTCTGGTTATATAGAAAAGTCAACAATGGATGGCTTACGAAAATCTTTAGCCAAAGAGTTTACGAGCATTTATGTGCTTAATTTACGAGGGGATGTCCGTAAAAACATGTTAAGCAATGGGAAAGCTCAAGAAGGAGAAAATGTTTTTGGCAATGGTAGTATGACTGGTATTGCCGTGACGCTGTTTATCAAAAATCCCAATGCTGTTGGACCTTGTAAAATTTACTATCATGATATTGGTAATAATCACACAAAAGAAAAAAAACTTACAGCTCTCGAATATTTTGGTAGTATTGACGGTATTACTAATAAATCAAGCTGGCAAATGATTACACCTGACGAGCATGGTGATTGGATCAATCAACGTGATGACAATTTCAACGCCTTTTTAGCTATAGGTGATAAAGGTGATAAAAAAGGTCATAGTAAAAAACTTTTTAAAAATTTTTCGTGTGGTGTCATAACTAGCCGTGATGCATGGGCATATAACTCAAGCCGTGAAGCTTTAGCTAAAAATATGAACGATATGATAACCTTTTATAATAGCGAAGTAGAACGTTTTAATGATGCCTATCTACATGCTGACCGCAAAACACGTACCAGTGCTGTAAATCATTTTGTCAATGCGGATGAAAATAAAATCAGTTGGAGTTACAGTGTTAAACAAAATTTGATAAAAGGAAAGTTTTTTGAATTTGAGGATATATGCCTTATTCAAAGCCTTTATCGTCCTTTTATACAGCAATGGCTTTATTACAATAGCATCTTTAATGAATCAGTTTATCAAATGCCGCGTATATTCCCGATAGGAGAAACGGTAGAGAATAAAGTAATACAAATTACAGGCATAGGAGCAAGAAGCGGATTTTCTGCTCTTATGACTAAGGATTTGCCTAATTATCACTCAATGGATACTAGCCAATGTTTTCCACGCTATATTTACGAAGACACTGAATCCTGGAAAAACAATAAAGAAAAACAATCCCATTTATTTACAGAAAAAAGCATTAATGCTGATTTACAAAAGCGTGATGCTATTACTGATGAAGGGTTAGCACATTTTAAAGCTGCTTACCCTAATGAAAAAATCACTAAAGATGATTTGTTCTATTACGTTTATGGGATTTTACATTCGGAAGATTACCGTACCCATTATGCTGATAACCTCTCTAAAGAACTGCCTCGCATTCCTTGTGTAAAGAGTGCTGATGATTTTTGGAAGTTTGTAACAGCGGGGCGTAAACTCGGTCATTTGCACGTGAATTATGAAGATGTAGAGCCTTATCCAGTGACCTTTAAAAGGGGCAATCCAAAACAAACAGACATCTCTAATCCAGAAAAGTTTTATTACGTTACAGAAATGAAATTCGCAAAAGCAGGTAAAGAGAAAGATAAATCAACTGTTATTTATAACAGCAATATCACAATAACAGATATCCCTCTTGAGGCTTATGAATATATCGTCAATGGTAGACCCGCTCTTGAATGGGTTATGGGGCGTCAATGTGTAAAGACAGATAAAAAGAGTGGCATTGTTAATGATGCCAATCGTTATGCTGTTGAAACCATTGGCAATCCTGCCTACCCTCTAGAATTATTTCAAAGGGTTATTACTGTAAGTTTAGAGACAATGAAAATTGTTAAGAACCTACCAAAATTGGAAATAAGAGAAACTGAATAGACTTATAAAGCATGCTCACATAATGGGCATGCTAATCTTATTAAAGCCGCTTATGTATTAGTTTAAATAACAGTCTATTTTATCATCTGTTATGAGATAACTAAGATAGGAAAGAATTACGTTATCAGAAATCCTTTAATGGACTTTTGTAAACGTATCATCTTGTGAGTTGATTACCTATAATCTTAAAAGAGATAATTTATCATGCGTTATTCTAAAAAGAAATCATTTGCACTTTTAGATACTCTTATTTGGATTGCTTTAAAACTTATAAGAAATCCACTCTTAAACAGAATACGCTTCTTTTATATTGCCTTTAAGAGATTATATCGCAATCTCAAATGATAGCTTTATTATTTTCAAAAGCTTTGTTTAAAGAGAGTTATGTATATTCATTTTGCTTATAGGTTTTGAAGGTGTAAAAACCGTCAAAACCCCTTCAAAACGTATATTATTGGTTGAATTTATAGGTTGTAATGTCGATATAGGTTGTTTTTTAAAGATCTGTAAAATCTTAATACATTGAAATATAACGTTTTTATTTTTTGCTATTTTTTTATATAAAAGCAGTAACCGTCAAAACTCAAAACCTCTTCAAAACTCATAACCATAATGATCTTGATAGCATTTCTTATGATTATACCCCCTTTCTTTTGAAAGGCTTTAAAGGATCATATGTTTTTTTAAGACGTGTTTTAATCACTCACTAAAATCATAAGATTCGTCTGTTAAATAAACTGACATAACCGATAAAATAGACAAAAGCCCATTAAAAGAGATTTTGATAATCTATGAAATAATAGGTTATTTCCTTAAAATCTTGCACCAAAACCATGATCAGAACCCCACCACTTCAGTTTCTCAACTAGTGATCAAGGCTTTGGAGCGCGTCTTATTTTCTAAATTTCTGAAATCTTTTTGATATTTTTTATGTGCTATTTCTTGTCTTTTTTCCGATAAAATTGACTATTTTCTCTTTCCACGAGCGGGGTTGCTCCTTGCTGGTAACCTCTTGTTGATCATCAAGCTTTTCTGCCACCTGTTTAATCAAAGCGTAACTCACTTGCTTCACCTTTGCTACTTCTTTGGCTAAAGCTAATGCACGTTCAAGGTGGGTTTTGTTGATGCTCTCGTCAAAGCCTAGGTGATCCCCTGCCGTAAAGCTTTTCTGATAAGATTGTAAGGTCTCAACATCACCCAATAAAGCAAGAGCGCCAATATGAAGCAAAGCATAATCCTTATTGTCTGTTTTGGACTTTGCATCCTGTTGCCAAGGAGCTTTACCATAATCACAGCGAAGTCTTTCAGAAAGATCAATATCTTTGACTGCCCATTCTAGCGCATCATCAAGGGCTTGTTTTAAGCGGTCCTCACTAACCTCTGGTTCAAAGATTTCCAATCCCTTTGCTTCAAAATTAAGTTCTAAATCTGGGAAATCTTGCATGTTGGTAGGATCAATGAATTTACAAGCGGTGGAAAGAATGCCCGTGCTAATCAAAAAGGCGCGATCAAATTGCGGGCAATCTTTAGCAATTTCATCGTTATAAAGAATGTCTACTTCACGATCAGGCAATTGATAGCTTGCTATATAATCATCACCATCGATTTTTTTAGTCGACCAGCCTAAGCTTTTTAAAAGTGCTGTTGCACTTTCCATGGTCAATGGAGCATCATTGTCATCCGCTTCATCTACCTCCTCTATCGCCTCAACAGCAACAGTTTTGGAAGCAATAGATGTTGTTTGGGGATCAAGAGACAAAATAGGAGCGTTTTTTGGAAAACCCGCTCGATAACCCCGTGCAAGAGTGAGAAGATTATCAATTCTATATTTTGAGATTTCTTCCACAAAACCTAAAGGATTTCCCTTTCTAAAACTCTCCTTATAAGATTTGAGCTTTTCAATATCCCCAATCAAAACAAGCGCAATAAGGTGACGCGCTACAAGATCAAGTTCACTGTCTGGGGGAAATGCTACATAATTATAAATGATCTGATTGACATTTTGCCGATCAGCCCACTCAAGTATATCT
>NZ_JAQITE010000068.1 GCF_028618595.1 Bartonella sp. AU18XJBT
TAAGTATTAAAAATAAAAAATAATAATTTATATATTATATTTTTATAATTAGTAATTTTATTTTTACGTTCTCAAAAAAACAAATAAATTTTACCCTATATTTTTTTATATTTGTGATGTATTATATATTATGTATGATATGTTATAGGATAAAAATATATTTTAGCATGTAATAATTTCATTTTTCTTATTGTATATTATGACAAAAAATGGGTATTTATTTGATTTTTTTGTGTTTTGGCAATTTTATAGAATAATTGAATTGACAAAAAAGATTTTTGTACAATATGAAACTCATGTGCATGAGATCTTTATATCATGAGTATATGCACTATATCTCGATTTTGAATTACTCAATATTTAAATTAAAGGAAACAAGAATGGAACATCGTGCAGTCTTAGAGACTGAAAGCAATTTAGTTATTACATTGGTTGCTGATATTGTTGCTGCCTACGTGAGTAATAATTCTATTCGACCGACTGAAGTGCCAAGTTTAATTGCTGATGTCCATGCTGCTTTTCGTAAAGCAGGAAATCTGGAGTTAACAGAAGTCGAAGTTGAAAAACAAAGGCCTGCTGTTAATCCAAAGCGTTCAGTATTTCCTGATTATCTCATTTGCCTTGAAGATGGAAAGAAGTTTAAATCTCTAAAACGTCATCTCATGACACATTATGGAATGTTACCAGAGGAATATCGTGAAAAATGGCAGTTAGATAGTTCTTATCCTATGGTGGCGCCTAATTATGCAAAAACACGATCGGCTTTGGCCAAAGAAATGGGGCTCGGACGCAAAAGTAAACGGAAAAAAACTAAATAGTCTTACTTTTACGAAAAAATGGTTTCGTGTATAAAGTTGATTTTAGTGTACATGTTTTGTGTGAAGCTTTTGTATATGTAGCAATTTCCACAAAGGGGATTATATGTAGCTTTCGTTACGAATCCGTTTAATCATTGATTTTAGACCATTTGATCGTTGTGGTGTAAGATTTTCATTTAAACCAAGTTTTTCAAAGAGCTCTTGAGCATCGGAATTGCGAATTTCAGAAGCTTTTTTGCCTGAATAAAAAGCAAGAAGTATATAAATGAGCCCACGTACAATATGAGCATCGGAATCACCTTGAAACGTCAATATTGGATCTTCTGAGTTATTACGTGAAGATAAAAGCCACACTTGGCTAACACAACCAGGAACTTTGTGAGCATCGTTTCGAGCGCTTTCCGGAAAAGGTGGCAATTCATGGCCAAGCTCAATGACATAACGATAACGATCTTCCCAATTATCCAAAAGCGAAAAATTCTCTATAATATTACCGATTGTTTCCGCCATTATTTTAGTCCTGTTTCGTTTGAAGTAATCATTCTTAAATACACTTATAAAAATAAATATTTATTTTTCCTCACATAAATAACGCGAAAAACGTTAAAAATCCTTATTTCAAGATAACATTGTATGTTTTTTTTAAGAACTCTTGTCTTTCGATTTTGCAAGAAACATTAGGGGAAGTCCCTGATATTATTTTTTGTTCCCTAATATATTCCCTAGATATTCATAAGCTGCTCTTGCACCGTAATATGCGCGTTCGCCAAGTGAACTTAAAAAGGATTTTCCTACTTTGCAGGTTTCTATATTACGGTCACAAAATGCTCCTAAGTCATTTAAAGCTTCCTTAAAAGCAGTAATCACATCGCTCGTTATTGTCTCATTATTTTTGGGACTAGAAAAATGGTTACCGCTTGGATTTGTTACAAAAAATGAAATAATGACAAAAATAAAAAATAAAAAAAATGATAATTTGATTAAAAAACGTATCATGGGCAATCAATGTACCGTAGTGGTAAATACAATAAAAGAAGCATTTTATAAACTGTTTCTTTATAAAAAATTTATAAAATGGGCTTTTTATAAAATTGAGTATTTATTTATTAGATCTATATCATTGGCTCTTTTATAAATATGGCACAATGCCGCTGTATAAAATATACATTGTCTATTCGCTAAAATCACATCCAAATTATACACCCATAGGCTGATCATATTAATGAACATACTATGATAAAAATACGAAATACAATCACGATTGTGCATAAGGGTTAGAAAATGTACAACGCACATTTGCCTTCTCTCCACAAAAAAAACGTAGCGATAGGATGAGGATTAAGCGTATAGTTCAATTTATTTCCCATATTGTGACATATTTCTTTTAAATAATAATTCATCATTCTAAGCTTAGTTGAAAAGGCTAAAAAGAGTAAAACTCTGTTATTCTAGCTCTAGTGTCGATAAAATATTTATATTATCTATAAAATTTTTACTGGAATGTTATGGAAATGATCAGCATCTCTTATGATTACATCTCAAGCCAGTTTTTTCTATAACATTGTAAACATCAATTTAATTGATACTTATAAAATTATCGAATAGAAGGAATTTATACCAAAATATAATCATATTAAGAGATAATTATTCTTACCAAATCGTTTATGGATAAGTAACCATTTATATGTAAATTATAAAGAATAGATAGTGATTGCCGTCCTTTTAGCGTTATAGGCAAATATTTTCAATTTTATTTTACACAATAGGCAAACATATGCTCCAAAATGAAGAATAACGTGGCATTATTGTTTAGATAATTATATGTGATAATATAGTTTGCAAACACCAAAATGATCTTGAATGCTAATCATTTGGTGATCTCTCTGTACATATTAAAGATTTGTAAAAAATGAAATGAATAAAAATTGATAAGAACTCTTGTTGATTTATCAACTTATAAATTGATATAATGAAGCTGCTCATTTTAGGATTTTGAAAGGAAAAAAATAATGTTAATGCACTTCTCTCTGACTGAAAGTAAGAACTAATTCATATTCATTTCTTTGTAAAGAATAAAGGCAACTGAAAATAAAAGTAATGACAACAAAACGAAAGAAATCCCGAAAAAAAACTGTAAAACACCGTAAATACTATAGTAGTATTGTTATAACACTTATTCTTATAATTTTTCATTTTGTTTTTTGGAGTGCAAAAACTCTTTATTTCTATACACGAAAAAATACTTTATTTTTTGTTGGATCTCTTCTTTTTAGCATTAGTTTTTTATTTATTTCATTTAATGCTTTATTTTCACAAATGACAACGCATCAAAATATTTTAACTCAAATGAAATTTTCCTCTGTTCAAAGTATAGGTAAGAGCTCTACTTTATCGGAAAAAGAAGAAAAATCACAAGAACTCACCCGTGTAATTTCTGTACATTCTCAAAGTCATAACCACACAAATTCACCTTTACCCCCCCAATCAACAAGCATGCTGGAAAAGCAAAAAGAACTAGCAAAATTAGGACTTTATGATGGACCTTTAGATGGACTGGAAGGACCTAAAACACGCCGAGCCATCACTTTATGGAAACAACAAACTGCTCAGAGAATGCAAAAAAATGTTCTATCTAATCCCGCAACAGATGAAATTGCGATATTAATTAAACAGAGCGAAAGAGAAATAAACAATACAAAAAATATGACATACTTAAAAGAAGCTATTTTAGAACCTTCTGTCGAAGATATTATACAAGTGCAAAAAGCTTTACATATTTTTGGGAATGAGGAGGTTATTGTCACAGGAATAGAAGATCAACAGACGATAGAAGCCTTAAAACAGTTTCAAAAAATGTTTGATCTTCCTGTAACCGGTAAAATTAATCACACCATTTTAATGAAAATGCGTGAAATTGGTTTATTAAATTGAAGCTAATCATCTACACTATAAAAATAATCTCTTAATTTATAATGATAATTTATCTTTCGCTTGTTTAATGCTCTCCTCAAACATTCCTTCATCTCAAGCCCTCTTATATTCAATCAATCAAAATGGCTGTCTTACACATTTCATGTTGAACCATACAATTTTCTGAAAAAAAACATAACTGATTGCAGTAAAAAGAAATATTGAAAAATAGCAAACGCGTTTGTTCTAGCATTTTTATTGCTTCTGATGATAAAAGGACACGGAATTTTCTATAGTATCACATAAACCTTTCATATTCTCGAGCGCCGAATTGTCCATGTATTATCGTCAATTTTATCTTTATAGATATGACGCAAAGAATTTGTGCAAACACCTGTAAGGATAAGTAGACGTGAAGTTAATTGTGTTATGCTTGTTGTTTCGCAAAGTGTCTGATAAAAAACCGGTACTTCTCTCCAATCTATTGCTGAAAAGTTTTGTGTTTTATAACATTGTTTCCTAAGAAAGCGTGTGCTTTTGGTGTTTTCTATAAATCAACATCCAAACCTAATGCAGCAGTATGTTTGAAACGAATGTTAAGACAGTTTAGTATTTCTCTCAGCTGTTATAGCTTTTATATGCCAAATGGAGACAATAATATTGCGCATCTCTGTTTGTATAATCTCTTAAAACAGGGAGACAGCTTAATTGGGAAAGAATATGGAAATTTTAAAGTAGAAACCAATTTTCATCTTTGCCATTTCCTTTTAATTCAGCTTTACGCCTTTCAAAGACATCTAAAGCAATGGCTTTGAAATAAGGGAGATCACCTATTCCCTCATGCTTTTTTTATCACGTGCCTTTTTGCGCTCACGCCCCCTCACGTAAAACAAAATATCCCAAACGGAATATACTTGGGTTGCCATTCACGGGCTTTCTTAAAAAACATCTCTTAAAGCACCCAAGCCCATTTCACAACAACGGCCCGTGAATAATAATAGCCAGCCCCCCACTGTGTACGCTATCATCTTTACACTCTGTAACAAAAGCACAAGCTCTCTTAGGAAAACAACGCCATAAAACACAAAATTTACCTGCAATGGATTGGAAAGATGTTCCTGCTTTTTATAAAATACTTTGCGAAGCATCAACCTTAACACAACTGG
>NZ_JAQITE010000069.1 GCF_028618595.1 Bartonella sp. AU18XJBT
GGCGAGAAAAATTATCGGTTGGGGAATGAAAAATAGCCGAGGAGCGCGCATAAACACTTACACCTGTAAACAAGCCAAAGAAAACAACAATGGCACGAAAAATTCTCAAAAGAGAACTCTGGCGTAAAAATACACAAAACAATACAGATTGCCCCCGCTTTGCACACTTCATGAAGCATTCTTTAAAAGAACTTCATGGAACCTCTAACAAGACCAGTCAAACAGCCACTGCCCTATAACGCTTTTAACAAAAGCACATGCCTCTGTTACCAAAGAAAAGGGGCAACAAAACTGCTCTATTTTACAAAAACCACTTTATTTTAATTGCTGAAGCTCTCTCCCCCACATTGATATGAAAAAACCTTTAAACAAAACTGTTGAGCCCGTCAATGCTTAATACATCAATATCCCCAGTTTAATGCTACAATATATTTATCAATAATTAGAGATAAATTCACTCTCCAGATCCTCTAAGCCACTCAACACGCATATAAACGAGACATCAAGTATCAAGATCATTATGGTTATGAATTTTGAAGAGGTTTTGAGTTTTGACGGTTGCTGCTATTATATAAAAAATAGCAAAAAATAAAAATGTTATATTTCAATGTATTAAGATTTTACAGATCTTTAAAAAACAACCTATATCGACATTACAACCTATAAATTCAACTAATAATATACGTTTTGAAGGTATTTTGACGGTTTTTACACCTTCAAAACCTATCTATAAAATGGTTCATAAAACTTATCAAAATACTCATTATGATATTTTAAAGCCCATGATGCATTTGTCTTGATTAACAGGTCAATTAACACATCAAATAAACAGCAAATTTCACTATTTTGCTGATCTAATCTCTCTCATGGGCTGTGGATAAACAGCCTTTAATAAAATTTCTTTTTAAGCAGGTTGTGGGTCTTTAGCACCCTTTTCTTATTTTATTATTGCTATTTGTTTTAAATAGATCTAGCAGATTTTATTTAAAGTTTTTTGACACTGATAGATCAACGCTTATAAAGCGGTGGGTTTTTATTATAAATGCTTCAATCTCATAACAAACCACTGACATTACGCTCTCTGTTACAATCCTACCGTGATCATACAGAAAGTGCGCGCGATAGAGGAACTTCTTTTGAAAAGTTTGTCATTGCCTATTTGACGCAAGACCCTCTACAATGCCAAGAATATGAAAAGGTTCAAACCTATTGTGAATGGGCAAAAGAGCATGGGGAAGATGGACGTGATATCGACATTGATCTGGTTGCTAAAATTCGTGATGAAGAAGGATACGCCGCTATTCAATGTAAGTTTTATAGTGCAAATCATCAGATCAAGAAGGAAGATATTGATAGCTTTATTGCTGCCTCGGGAAAAAAGATCTTCACACGCCGTATTCTGGTTGATAGCACCGAAGGTAATTGGAATAACAATGCCGATCTCACCTGTGAAGGACAAGGAGTCCGCATTCAACGGATTAATCTTTTTGATCTGGAAAACAGTCAAATAGATTGGGCAACCTTTGAAAGCAAAGGGGAAGCTACTCTTAAGAAAAAAGAACCGAAAAATCTTCTAGATCATCAACAAGAAGCGCTTAAAGCTGTTTGTGAAGGGTTAAAAGAAGCAGACCGCGGCAAGCTGATTATGGCGTGTGGAACGGGAAAGACCTTTACCAGTCTGAAGATAGCAGAAGCTCTTGCTGGTCAAGGTAAACGTGTTTTATTTCTTGTCCCCTCTCTTTCTCTCATGTCACAAACAATAAGAGAATGGACAGCAGATACAGAAGTGCCTTTGCGTTCCTTTGCGGTGTGTTCTGATACACAAGTTGGCAAGCGTCGTAAAGCCCAAGATGATGCTGCTGAACTCGATGTCTCGGATCTCGCTCTACCAGCAACAACAGATTCTCAAAAGCTTGGAGAAAAAGCCAATAAGACTTCTCCTGATGCCATGACAGTGGTCTTTGCTACCTACCATTCGATACAAGTGATTTCGGATGCGCAAAAGAAATACGGTTTACCCGAATTTGACCTGATCATTTGTGATGAAGCACACCGTACCACTGGAGCCGTATTAGGAACAGACAAGAGTGAATCTGAGTTTATCAAGGTTCATGACAGTAACCTTATTCGAGGTAAAAAACGTCTGTATATGACAGCAACACCTCGTATCTTTAGTGACAATGCCAAAAAACAAGCTAATGAGATTGATGCTGTTCTGGCTTCTATGGACGATGAAGAGCTTTATGGCAAAATCCTTTATTCTTATAGTTTCTCCCATGCTGTAAAAAATGGACTTTTAACGCCTTACAAAATTATCGTTTTAGGTGTTGATGAAGGAGAAGTGAGTAAATCTATCCAGCATCTGATGACAGATGAGAATTATGAACTTATTCTTGATGATAGAACAAAGATCATGGGTTGTTATCAAGCTCTTACCAAAATGGATCTGAAAATTGATCTTGGGGATGATACAAGACCCATGCATCGGGCTTTGGCTTTTTGTAGAGATATTGATACTTCTGAACGCATATGTAGAACATTCAACGATGAAGAAGTTAAGAAAGATTTACGTGATCTTCATGAAAACCATAAAAATATCCCCCCTCTTAACTGTCAAGCAGATCATATTAATGGAAAATCTGGTGCCAAAAACCGTACGATAAAACTTGATTGGTTGAAAGAAGATGCGGGTGAGAATGTCTGCCGTATATTAACCAATGTACGCTGCCTTTCAGAAGGTGTTGATGTTCCTTCCCTTGATGCGGTTATGTTTTTACACCCGCGTAAAAGCCAAGTGGATGTGATACAGGCGGTAGGACGTGTGATGCGTCGTGCAAAAGGCAAAAAGATGGGCTATATCATTTTGCCGGTTGGTGTTCCTGCTGGTGTTTCACCAGAAGAGGCATTAAAAAACAATAAGAGATACAGTGTTATCTGGCAAGTTCTCAATGCTTTGCTTGCCCATGATGAGAATTTTAGCAAAACCCTTAACCAGATGGTCTTAGGACAAGACGTAAGCTCTATCATCGACATTGTTACAGTTTCTAAAAAGACCGAATTAGAGAATGTCACCACGGTTATTGACGAAATCACGCTACACGAAAAATCGGAAAAATCCGGACTTCGTATTGGGACACAAGCTCATGAACCGCAACATAGTCATAGCGTAACAGGAAGATTACCCTTTTTTGTTGAGTTTCCCAATGCTCTCAAAACACTGATTGTTAAAAAATCTACCATGAGTGATTATTGGGGCATTTGGGCTGGCAATGTTGCTGAGATTGCACAAAACCATATCACATGCCTTCAAACTATGCTTTCTGATCAAACAAGCGAAGCTTATCATGCCTTTGATACGTTTTATAAGGAATTAAAAAACAACTTAAACAGTGAGATAAAGCAAGAAGAAGCAATTGAGATGTTAGCGCAACATCTTGTAACGCGTCCCGTGTTTGAAGCCTTATTTGAGGGCAATGAATTTGTGCAAAACAATGCCATTTCGCAAGCAATGGAAAAAATCTTAACAGAACTCGATAAAAGCAATATTGAGGAAGAATCCAAAGAATTACAAGAGTTTTATGACAGCGTAAAGTTCCGTGCCTCTGGCATTACCGAACCACAGGCAAGACAAAATCTTATTATCAAACTTTACGAAGATTTTTTTACCAAGGCATTTAAGAAAACTACGGACAGACTTGGGATTGTTTATACGCCCGTTGAGGTTGTTGATTTTATCATTCATTCTGTTGATGACGTTTTACGCAATGAATTTGGAAAAAGCCTTGGTTCACGGGGTGTTTCTATACTTGACCCCTTTACTGGAACGGGTACCTTTATCACACGGTTGTTACAATCCAATCTCATCAAACCAGAGGATATGGAATATAAGTTCCGTCATGATATCCACGCCAATGAGATTGTTTTGCTTGCCTATTACATAGCAGCGATTAACATTGAATCAACTTATCATAGTCTTATGAAAGGTGAGTATATTCCTTTCAAGCATATTGGTTTGACTGATACGTTTCGGATGCTTGAAGAGAAGAACCTGCTACAGGAATTGTTTAAAGAAAACAGTGAATATTTAGAGCATCAAAAGAAACTGGATATCCAAGTTATTTTTGGTAATCCTCCTTATTCAGTCGGACAAAAAAATGAAAATGATAATGCAAAGAACAGCCCTTATCCCATATTAGATGAACGTATCCGTAAAACTTATGCTGCTCAATCGAAAGTAACGAATATACGAGCACTTTATGATAGCTATATTCGTGCTATCCGTTGGGCTAGTGACCGTATTGATAATGCGGGGGTAATTGGTTTTGTTTCTGGTTCTGGTTATATAGAAAAGTCAACAATGGACAGTTTACGAAAATCTTTAGCCAAAGAATTTACGAGTATTTATGTGCTTAATTTACGGGGGGATATTCGTAAAAATATGTTAAGTAATGGTGCTGCTCAAGAAGGAGAAAATGTTTTTGGCAATGGAAGTATGACTGGTATCGCTATAACGCTCTTTATCAAAAATCCCAATGTGACTGAATCATGTAAAATTTACTATCACGACATTGGTAGTAATCTTACAACTAAAAGGAAACTTGAGATCCTTGACGAATTTTGCAGTATTGATGGTATTACCCATGAACAAGGCTGGCAACTCATTACACCAGACAAGCATGATGACTGGATTCATCAACGTGATGACAGTTTCAACGCATTTTTAGCTTTAGGCGTTAAAAGAGGGCATGATAAAAAACTGTTTGAAACTTATTC
>NZ_JAQITE010000007.1 GCF_028618595.1 Bartonella sp. AU18XJBT
CTACGTGGTGTTGACCGTGAAGGGATTGAGCGTGGTCAAGTATTGGCGAAGCCAGGATCCGTTACGCCTCATACACGTTTTAAAGCAGAAGCTTATATTTTGACAAAAGATGAAGGTGGGCGTCATACGCCATTTTTCACGAATTATCGTCCTCAGTTTTACTTCCGTACGACGGATGTTACAGGTATTGTTACGCTTCCAGAGGGAACGGAAATGGTTATGCCAGGCGATAATGTTGCTATGGATGTTTCGTTGATCGTTCCGATAGCGATGGAAGAAAAACTTCGTTTCGCTATTCGTGAAGGTGGTCGTACTGTTGGTGCCGGTATCGTCTCTAAGATCATTGAATAAATAATGCTTGTTGAAGGGATGTTAAAAAGTGTTTTAGTTCTAAGAGTTAGGGGTATAGCTCAGTTGGTAGAGCGGCGGTCTCCAAAACCGCAGGTCGCGGGTTCAAGTCCTGCTGCCCCTGCCAAAGGGGAATAGAGTTTTACATATGAAGGGAGTGAGTTTTGCTGCCTTTTTCGCTTTTTTTGATATAGGGCTTGTTTTTTTGTGTGTGAAACGGTATTGAATAGGAAGTAAAGAAATTGCGTAAGTCTGAAAGTTGGTTTTTGCATTTTTTCCTATTTATTTTGTTGTATAAAACACAATAGGGCTAGAGAGAGTATAGTGTGACGATGGCATCTAAAACCAATCCGATTACCTTTTTGAAGCAGGTTTATGCAGAAGCAATTAAAGTGAAATGGCCTACACGTCGTGAGACGGTTATTTCTACTGTTATGGTTTTGTTGGTAACTGCATTGGCTTCAGCTTTCTTTTTTATTGTGGATCAGGTTATGCATTTTGGTGTTTGGCGGGTTATTGATCTTCTGAAATATCTTTTTAGTTGAGAATGTAAGGAAGTGTGACTGTGGCGGCTCGTTGGTATATTGTTCAGGCATATTCGAATTTTGAAAAGAAAGTAGCGGAAGCTATTGATAAGGAGGCAAAGCAAAAAGGACTTGATCATCTTTTTGAAAAGATTTTTGTTCCAACGGAGCGTGTTGTAGAGGTTCGTCGTGGACGCAAAGTTGATGCTGAGCGAAAATTTTTTCCTGGTTATGTTCTTGTTCGTGCTGAGTTAACAGATGAAGTTTATCATCTTATTAAGAATACGCCTAAAGTAACAGGTTTTTTAGGATCGGATGCGCGTCCTGTTCCCATTTCTGATCGAGAGGTTGAGCAAATTCTCAAACAGGTTCAGGAAAGGGTCGAATCTCCAAAGTCCTCTGTATTGTTTGAGGTTGGAGAGCAAGTTCGCGTTGCTGATGGTCCTTTTGTTTCATTTAATGGAATTGTTCAAGAGGTTGAAGAAGAGCGCTCTCGTCTTAAGGTTGAAGTGCTTATTTTTGGGCGTCCTACGCCTGTTGATTTGGAATTTGGTCAGGTTGAAAAACTCTGATTAAACTTAGAGTAGTTTTAATTACTTTAAGGAAGGAGTGGGAGGTGATTTATGGCTTTTGTCGGCTTAATGATCCGAACCACATGACTGCAGCGGGTAGCGGGCAAGATGGATTGTCAGTATACCAGTGAAATTAAAGGCAGATTGTTATGGCAAAAAAAAGTATAGGTCAGCTTAAGTTGCAGGTTCCTGCAGGAGCTGCTACTCCATCTCCACCGATTGGTCCAGCTCTTGGGCAACGTGGTATTAATATCATGGAATTTTGTAAGGCGTTTAATGCAGCTACACAAGAAATGGAAAAGGGAGCACCGATTCCAGTTGTTATTACGTATTACCAAGATAAGTCTTTCACATTTTCTCTCAAGACGCCTCCTGTATCATTCTTTTTAAAGAAGGAAGCAAACCTGAAATCTGGTTCAAAAGAGCCTGGTAAAGTGTCTGTAGGAAGCATTTCTCGTGATAAAATTCGTTCGATTGCCGAATCAAAAATGAAAGATCTTAATGCGAATGACATTGAGGCAGCAATGCGTATGGTTGAAGGTTCTGCTCGCTCGATGGGCTTGGAAGTGGTGGGCTAATATTATGGCAAAAGTAGCAAAAAGAATAAAAAATATCCGAAAAGATATTGATTTTAATGAACTTTACGCTTTAAAAGATGCCGTTTCAATGGTTAAGGAGCGTGCAGTTGCTAAGTTTGATGAAACAATCGAAATTTCAATGAACTTGGGTGTTGATCCTCGTCATGCTGATCAAATGGTTCGAGGAGTTGCTCATTTGCCTAATGGAACAGGGAGAAATATTCGTGTTGCCGTTTTTGCCCGTGGGGATAAGGCTGAGGAAGCTAAGGCGGCAGGAGCTGATATTGTGGGTGCCGAAGATTTATTTGAAAGCATTAATGGAGGGACTATAGACTTTGATCGTTGTATTGCAACACCAGACATGATGCCTCTAGTTGGTCGTCTTGGTAAGATTCTTGGTCCACGGAGTTTGATGCCGAATCCAAAAGTTGGTACTGTAACACTTGATGTCAGCGGTGCTGTCAAAGCTTCTAAGGGTGGTGCTGTTGAGTTTCGTGTGGAAAAAGCTGGTATTGTGCATGCTGGTATTGGTAAGGCTTCTTTTGGTGTTGAAAAAATCGTAGAAAATATAAAAGCCTTTGCAAGTGCAGTTATTAAAGCCAAACCGCAAGGTGCAAAAGGTGAGTATATTAAGCGCGTTGCTGTTTCTTCGACTATGGGAATTGGTGTTAAAGTTGATCCAGCAACGGTTCGTTCAGAGTTAGTGTAAGCTGATTTATAATTTTGTTTTGGGGTATGTGAATGTCAAAATTCTACTTAAAATGCTGGTTTTGATCAGCATTTACCTATCTAAGCTTTATAGGGCTTAGGTTATACCGGGAGAAATTCCGGAATATCCTGTCCGAGATTGTAGGCGATGCTTTTAAGTATCTTAATCAAAAAACCTACATGAGACTGGGGTAAAAACTGAGAGTTAGAAGACTTAAAGGGTTTGAACCAAGGTTGCCTTTGAACGCTGTGCGTGAAAAAGGGGACAGGATCCTCATCGGTGGCATGAAGTATTTTATGTTATCAAAGGTAACCAACAGGTTTGTTTTTAACAAATCTGTTAAATGGAGAGAGAAAGTGAATAGAGCGGAAAAACGCGAATTTGTTACATGGCTTAACGAGGCTTTTCGGAAGTCTGGTTCTGTTGTTGTTGCACATTATTCCGGTCTGACAGTTTCACAGATGAATGATCTGCGTTCGAAAATGGGTGAAGCTGGAGGTGCCGTTAAAGTCGCCAAAAACCGTCTTGCTAAAATCGCTCTTCAGGGCACGGAATCTGAATCAATAATGGGCTTGTTTACTGGACAAACACTTATTGCTTATTCAGAAGATCCAATCACAGCACCGAAAGTTGCTGTTGATTTTGCGAAAAGCAATGACAAATTTGTCATACTTGGCGGTTCGATGGGTGCAACGAGTTTAACTGTAGATGCTGTGAAGTCATTGGCTTCATTGCCTTCATTAAACGAGTTGCGTGCAAAACTTGTGGGTATGATTTCTACCCCTGCGACCCGTATTGCACAGGTTGTTAATGCTCCTGCTGGTCAGGTTGCACGTGTCATTGGCGCATATGCTCAGGAGGATAAGGCGGCTTAAGGCTGTTTGTATTCACATTTATGGAAGAGCGTTAATGCTTTTCTGTTTTTTTGGATAAGATTTAATAATGGTTCAAATCTTTTAATTGAAGGAATTTAAAAATGGCTGATCTAGAGAAGATCGTAGAAGACCTTTCTAATCTAACCCTTTTGGAAGCCGCTGAGCTTTCTAAGTTACTTGAAGAAAAGTGGGGAGTTTCGGCTGCTGCTCCTGTGGCTGTCGCTGCTGTTGCTGGTGCTGCTGCTCCAGCTGCTGAAGAAAAAACAGAATTTGATGTTATTCTTGTTGAAGGTGGCGCGCAAAAAATTAATGTTATTAAGGAAGTTCGTGCTCTTACTGGACTTGGTCTTAAAGAAGCTAAGGATCTGGTTGAAGGGGCACCTAAGCCTATTAAAGAGGGTGCTTCTAAAGAAGAAGCAGAAAAAATTAAATCTCAACTTGAAGCTGCTGGTGCTAAAGTAGAACTTAAGTAAATTTAATTTTATCGGCGGGCATTTATGTTCGCCGATTTTCTTTCTCTTAATACAAAGAGGAAAAATAATGAGTAAAAAACCTTTCCCCAACGGTTTCGTAACAGTAATGGGATAGGTTTGTACTACCCATCCCTTCATCATAGAGACAAAGAAATGAATGGCTTATGTTGGTGGGGAAAGTTAAAGATGCTCATTATTGAGTGTCAAGTGAACTGGTCTGCATATGCAGGTTAATGATATAAGGCTTTCAAGGTTGGTCTACCTTGAAGAGTAAAGATCAAGGAGCGACGATGGCTCAGACTCACGCAATGATGTCTCAATTCAATGGTCGTAAGCGCGTACGCAAATTTTTTGGTAAGATTCCTGAAGTAGCAGAAATGCCGAATCTTATTGAGGTTCAAAAAGCGTCATACGATCAGTTTCTCATGGTTGAGGAACCGAAAGGTGGACGACCAGATGAAGGTTTGCAAGCTGTTTTTAAATCGGTTTTTCCTATTTCAGATTTTTCCGGTACAGCTATGCTTGAGTTTGTTGGTTATGAATTTGATTTACCAAAATTTGATGTTGAAGAGTGCCGTCAACGTGATTTAACTTATGCTGCCCCATTAAAGGTCATATTACGTTTGATTGTTTTTGATGTTGATGAGGATACTGGCTCTAAAGATATCAAAGACATTAAAGAGCAAGGCGTTTATATGGGCGATATGCCTTTAATGACAACAAATGGTACCTTTATTGTTAATGGTACGGAACGTGTTATTGTTTCGCAGATGCATCGTTCTCCTGGTGTCTTTTTTGATCATGATAAAGGAAAGTCCCATTCGTCGGGAAAGCTTCTTTTTGCTGCTCGTGTTATTCCTTATCGTGGTTCTTGGCTTGATATTGAGTTTGATGCTAAGGACATCATTTATGCACGTATTGATCGACGGCGCAAGATTCCTGTTACGAGTCTTTTGATGGCACTAGGTATGGATGCGTCGGATATTTTATCGACGTTTTATGATAAAGTGACTTATGAGCGTGATGGAGAAGGATGGCGAGTTCCTTATTCTGTTGATCGCTTTAAAGGAATGAAGCTCATTTCTGACCTTATAGATGCAGATAGCGGTGAAGTCGTTGCGGAGGCTGGTAAAAAATTAACAGTTCGTACTGCGAAGTCTTTAGCAGAAAAAGGACTTAAAGCGGTTAAAGTTAGTGAAGATGATTTATTAGGTTGTTATCTAGCCGAAGATATCGTCAATTACGAAACAGGTGAAATCTACCTTGAAGCTGGTGATGAAATTGACGAAAAAGTATTAAAGGTTTTGCTTGATGTTAGTGCTGATCAAATCAATATCCTTGATATTGATCACATGAATATTGGCGCTTATATCCGCAATACTTTAAAGGTGGATAAAAATGAAAGTCGGCAGGATGCGTTATTTGATATTTACCGCGTGATGCGTCCAGGTGAGCCCCCAACAATCGATACAGCAGAAGCAATGTTCCATTCATTGTTTTTTGATCCAGAGCGTTATGATCTTTCAGCTGTTGGGCGTGTTAAAATGAATTTGCGTATGGATCTTGATTGTCCAGATACAGTTCGCATTTTACGCCAAGAGGATATTCTTGCGGTTGTTAAGATGTTGGTTGAATTGCGTGATGGTCGTGGTGAAATTGATGATATTGATAATCTTGGCAACCGTCGCGTTCGTTCCGTTGGGGAGTTAATGGAAAATCAATATCGCATTGGTCTTCTTCGTATGGAACGTGCGATAAAAGAACGTATGTCATCGGTTGAAATTGATACAGTTATGCCCCAGGATTTGATCAATGCAAAGCCTGCTGCTGCAGCAGTTCGTGAGTTTTTTGGGTCTTCACAATTGTCGCAGTTTATGGATCAAACCAATCCATTGTCGGAAATTACCCATAAGCGCCGTCTTTCTGCTCTTGGTCCAGGTGGTTTGACTCGTGAACGTGCGGGGTTTGAAGTCCGTGACGTGCATCCTACGCATTATGGTCGTATTTGTCCGATTGAAACACCAGAAGGCCCCAATATTGGTCTGATTAACTCCTTAGCAACATTTGCACGAGTTAACAAATATGGTTTTATTGAAAGCCCATATCGAAAAATTATTGATGGTAAAGTTACAAAAGAAGTCATTTATCTTTCAGCGATGGAAGAAGCAAAGCATTACGTCGCTCAAGCGAATTCTTCATTAGATAGTGAAGGTCGTTTTATAGAAGAGTTTGTTGTTTGCCGTCATGCTGGTGAAGTTTTAATGGCGCCGCGTGATCATGTTGATTTGATGGATGTTTCACCAAAACAGTTGGTTTCAGTTGCAGCAGCGCTTATTCCTTTTTTAGAAAATGATGATGCGAATCGTGCGCTTATGGGATCAAACATGCAACGTCAGGCAGTTCCTCTTGTACGTGCTGAAGCACCATTTGTTGGGACGGGAATGGAATCCATAGTTGCGCGCGATTCAGGAGCTGCTGTGAGTGCAAAACGTAGTGGTGTTGTTGATCAAGTCGATGCTACCCGTATTGTTATTCGTGCAACAGAAGATTTAGATCCTTCAAAATCAGGCGTTGATATTTACCGCCTACAGAAATTTCAGCGTTCTAATCAGTCCACTTGTATTAATCAGCGTCCTCTTGTACATGTCGGTGATAGGGTAGAGAAAGGTGATATCATTGCAGATGGTCCGTCCACGGATCTTGGTGATTTAGCTCTTGGGCGGAATGTTCTCGTGGCCTTTATGCCTTGGAATGGATACAATTATGAAGATTCTATTTTGTTATCCGAGCGCATTGTTGCTGATGATGTGTTTACTTCAATTCATATTGAGGAATTTGAAGTTGCAGCACGCGATACAAAACTTGGTCCGGAGGAAATTACGCGCGACATTCCTAATGTTGCGGAAGAAGCGTTGAGAAATCTTGATGAAGCTGGCATTATTTATATTGGTGCTGAAGTTCAACCAGGTGATATTTTAGTTGGAAAGATTACCCCAAAAGGTGAAAGTCCCATGACGCCGGAAGAAAAGCTTCTGCGTGCAATTTTTGGGGAAAAGGCATCCGATGTTCGTGATACTTCTATGCGTATGCCACCTGGGACTTTTGGTACTGTTGTTGAAGTTCGAGTTTTTAATCGCCATGGTGTGGAAAAAGATGAACGTGCGATGGCAATTGAGCGTGAAGAAATTGAGCGTTTAGCAAAAGACCGTGATGATGAACAGTCTATTCTTGATCGCAATGTTTATGCGCGCCTTACCGATATGTTGACAGGTAAAGTTGCTGTAGAAGGTCCAAAAGGCTTTGCGGGCAGCAAAAAGCTTGATAGTACTGTAATGGGAAATTATCCACGATCCCAGTGGTGGCAATTTGCTGTTGAGGATGAAAAGCTTCAAAATGAAATTGAAGCTTTGCGCAAGCAATATGATGAATCAAAAGAAGCATTACAACGTCGCTTTATGGATAAAGTTGAAAAGGTCCAAAGAGGTGATGAAATGCCTCCTGGTGTTATGAAAATGGTAAAGGTTTTTGTGGCTGTGAAGCGCAAAATCCAACCAGGTGATAAGATGGCGGGACGTCACGGGAATAAGGGTGTTGTTTCACGTATTCTTCCCGTAGAAGATATGCCCTTTCTTGAAGATGGGACCCATGCTGATATCGTCTTGAATCCACTTGGTGTGCCTAGTCGTATGAATGTTGGACAAATTCTTGAAACGCATCTTGGTTGGGCATGTGCAGGGATGGGCAAGAAGATTGGTGATTTGTTAGAGTTGTATCAAGAGACTGGGGATATATTACCGTTGCGTCAGCGTATTGAAAATCTTATGCCTGATGATAATCATAATGAACCAGTCCGTCAGTATGATAATGAAAGCCTTTACAAATTAGCATTACAGATGAAAAAAGGGGTTTCAATTGCAACGCCTGTTTTTGATGGGGCACATGAGTCTGATATTAACATGATGCTGGAAGACGCAGGCTTAGATAGTTCGGGGCAGGTTACACTTTATGATGGTCGTACTGGGGAACCTTTTGATCGTCCAGTAACGGTGGGATATATTTACATGTTGAAATTGCATCACCTTGTTGATGATAAGATTCATGCACGTTCTATAGGTCCCTATTCACTTGTTACGCAGCAGCCACTAGGAGGTAAGGCGCAGTTTGGTGGTCAGCGTTTTGGTGAAATGGAGGTTTGGGCACTTGAAGCTTATGGTGCTGCATATACTTTGCAGGAGATGCTAACAGTAAAATCAGATGACGTGGCTGGTCGAACAAAAGTCTATGAGGCGATTGTGCGTGGTGATGATACATTTGAGGCGGGTATACCCGAAAGCTTTAATGTGTTGGTAAAAGAAATGCGTTCACTCGCTCTTAATGTGGAGCTTGATGATGCGCGTGAACTTATTGCACAGCGGGCATTGTCTGATACGGCAGAATAATAATTCAAGGAGCGCACCGGAAAAAAGGCTGCGCTCTGATTACTTTAAGAGGCTCAATAACCTTATTAAGGTTGTACAGGTCGTTTTTAAAAGTAAATGTCTTTTAAAGAAGATTTGTTATAAAATAAATGAGATATTACAACAGGTTCTAAGAATCTTTGAAGGAGAACAGCATGAACCACGAGGTCATGAATCTTTTCAATCCTCAAGCGCCAGCGCAGACATTTGACTCTATTCGTATTTCCATTGCGAGTCCTGAGAAAATTTTGTCCTGGTCGTATGGTGAGATTAAGAAGCCTGAGACTATTAATTATCGGACTTTTAAACCAGAGCGTGATGGTCTTTTTTGTGCACGTATATTTGGCCCTATTAAGGACTATGAGTGTCTATGTGGCAAATATAAGCGCATGAAATACAAAGGCATTATTTGTGAAAAATGTGGTGTAGAGGTTACTCTTTCGCGCGTACGCCGTGAGCGTATGGGGCATATTGAACTTGCTGCACCTGTTGCACATATATGGTTTCTTAAATCACTACCAGGTCGTATTTCTACACTTTTAGATTTAACTTTAAAAGATATTGAGCGGGTTCTTTATTTTGAGAATTATATTGTAACCGAACCAGGATTGACATCTCTTAAGCTTCATCAGCTTCTTTCTGAAGAAGAGTATATGCTTGCTATTGATGAGTTTGGAGAAGATCAGTTTACAGCTATGATTGGCGCTGAAGCTATTTACGAGCTTTTAGCTAGTATGGAGTTAGATAAAATCGCTAATGATTTGCGTCTTGAATTAGCTGAAACAACTTCAGAGTTAAAGCAGAAAAAATTAATTAAACGACTTAAAATCGTTGAAAATTTTCTTGAATCTGGAAATAAGCCAGAGTGGATGATTATGAAAACAATTCCGGTTATTCCACCGGATTTGCGTCCATTGGTTCCGCTTGATGGTGGGCGTTTTGCGACATCAGATCTGAATGATCTTTATCGGCGTGTTATTAATCGTAATAACCGCTTGAAACGGCTGATTGAATTGCGTGCTCCTGGAATTATCGTGCGCAATGAAAAGCGTATGGTACAAGAAGCTGTTGATGCATTGTTTGATAATGGACGGCGTGGGCGTGTGATTACTGGAGCCAATAAACGTCCTCTCAAGTCTCTATCAGATATGTTGAAGGGCAAGCAAGGACGTTTTCGTCAGAACTTACTTGGGAAGCGTGTTGATTACTCAGGGCGTTCTGTTATCGTGACGGGGCCTGAGTTAAAATTGCATCAATGTGGTCTTCCCAAAAAAATGGCTCTTGAATTATTTAAGCCTTTTATTTATGCGCGGCTTGATGCAAAAGGCTATTCATCAACGGTAAAGCAGGCAAAGAAGCTTGTTGAAAAAGAACATCCAGAAGTTTGGGATATTTTGGATGAGGTTATTCGTGAACACCCTGTTTTACTCAACCGTGCGCCAACATTGCACCGTTTGGGGATTCAGGCTTTTGAACCTATCTTAATTGAAGGCAAAGCTATTCAGCTTCATCCACTGGTGTGTACTGCTTTTAATGCAGATTTTGATGGTGATCAGATGGCTGTTCACGTTCCGCTTTCTCTTGAAGCACAGCTTGAAGCCCGTGTTTTGATGATGTCGACCAATAATATTCTTCATCCGGCCAATGGTGCCCCCATTATTGTTCCCTCACAGGATATGGTTCTTGGTCTTTATTATCTTTCAATTGTTTCTGAAAAAGAACCAGGTGAGGGAATGGCTTTTTCTGATATAGGTGAGCTTTATTATGCCTTGGAAAATAAGGTTGTAACGCTTCATACGAAAATTAAAGGCCGTGTTAAGAATATGGGGAAGGATGGAAAAGAAGTTTCTAAACTTTATGATACGACACCTGGTCGTTTGATTATTGGTGAGCTTTTGCCAAGAAATTCGGATATCTCATTTGATATTGTCAATCAAGAAATGACGAAAAAGAACATTTCTAAGATGATTGATCATGTTTATCGGCACTGTGGACAAAAAGAGACGGTTATTTTTTGTGACCGTATCATGCAGCTTGGCTTTTCTTATGCTTGTCGTGCAGGAATTTCATTCGGTAAGGATGATATGGTTATTCCTGATAGTAAGTTGCGTTTAGTTGCAGAGACAGAAGCTTTGGCTAAGGAGTACGAACAGCAATATAATGATGGTTTGATTACACAAGGTGAAAAATACAATAAGGTTGTAGATGCTTGGGGTAAATGTACAGATCGCGTTGCAGATGAAATGATGAAACGTATTCAAGCCATCGATTTTGATCCTAAAACAGGTCGTCAACGGCCGATGAATTCGATCTATATGATGTCGCACTCTGGTGCACGTGGTTCTGCTAACCAGATGAGACAATTGGCCGGTATGCGTGGATTAATGGCAAAACCATCGGGTGAAATTATTGAAACCCCCATTATTTCAAATTTTAAAGAAGGTCTAACTGTTAATGAATACTTCAATTCCACGCATGGTGCACGTAAAGGACTTGCTGATACTGCGTTAAAGACGGCGAACTCTGGTTATTTAACACGGCGTCTTGTTGATGTTGCACAGGATGCTATTATTTCAGCAGTTGATTGTGGTACCGCAAAAGGGCTTACCATGCAGCCAATTGTTGATGCAGGACAAATTGTTGCCTCCCTTGGGCAAAGAATTCTTGGTCGTACAGCGCTTGTTGATATTCTACATCCTGTCTCTGGAGAGGTTATCCTTGAAGGTGGAGAAATGATTGAGGAAGCTGATGTCGCGAAGATTGAAGAGGCTGGGATTCAATCTGTTCAAATTCGTTCTGCTTTAACATGTGAAACACGTCTTGGGGTTTGTGCAAAATGCTATGGTCGTGATTTGGCGCGTGGGACACCTGTTAATCAGGGAGAAGCCGTTGGTGTTATTGCTGCTCAATCCATTGGTGAGCCGGGAACACAGCTTACTATGCGTACTTTCCACTTAGGAGGAACTGCGCAGGTTGTTGATTCATCGTATTTAGAGGCATCTTATGAAGGTAAGGTGGAGATTCGTAATCGTAATGTGGTTCGTAACTCTGAAGGCCATTTGGTTGTTATGGGGCGTAATATGGCTATCCTTATCAAGGATGAGTTAGGAAAAGAGCGCGTTGTACATCGCGTTAGCTATGGTTCCCATATTTTTGTTGATGATGGTGATGTGGTTAAACGTGGCCAACGTATAGCAGAATGGGATCCTTATACACGTCCAATTTTAACGGAAGTTGAAGGCTATGTAGGTTTTGAAGATATGATTGATGGTTTATCTGTTACTGAAACAGCTGATGAATCTACAGGTATTACAAAGCGTTTGGTGATTGATTGGCGTGCTAATCCACGTGGTGCGGATCTTAAACCAGCTATTATTATTCACGCAGATAAAGAAGGTGAATCCATTGCTAAATTGTACAAGGGAGGTGAGGCCCGTTATATGATGTCAGTGGAAACTATTCTTTCTGTTGAGCTTGGTGCTCATGTTAAGGCTGGTGATGTTATTGCTCGTTTGCCAATGGAAAGTGCCAAGACAAAAGATATTACGGGTGGTTTACCACGTGTAGCTGAGCTTTTTGAAGCGCGTCGTCCAAAGGATCATGCGATTATTGCCGAAGTAAGTGGCACGATTCGATTTGTCCGTGGTTATAAGAATAAGCGCCGTATTATCATTGAACCAAATGATGAAACTCTTGAGCCAGTAGAATATTTGATTCCAAAGGGTAAGTTGTTTCACTTCCAAGAAGGCGATCAAATTGAAAAGGGAGATTATATCCTTGATGGTAATCCAGCACCCCATGATATCTTGGCGATTAAGGGGGTTGAAGCTTTGGCATCTTATCTTGTTAATGAGATTCAGGAGGTTTATCGTTTGCAGGGAGTTCTTATTAATGATAAGCACATTGAAGTGATTGTTCGTCAAATGTTGCAAAAAGTTGAAATTACTGAATCTGGAGATTCTGGTTATATTCCAGGTGATCATGTTGATCGTATTGAACTTGATGAAATCAATGATAATTTGATTGCAGACGGGAAGAAACCTGCATCTGGTAATCCCATTCTTCTTGGAATTACAAAAGCTTCTCTTCAAACGCCTTCTTTCATTTCGGCGGCATCGTTTCAGGAAACAACACGTGTTCTTACTGAAGCAGCAGTTTCTGGTAAAATTGATACTTTGCAAGGTCTTAAAGAGAACGTTATTGTCGGTCGTCTTATTCCAGCAGGTACGGGTGGTACGATTTCTCAAATCCGTCGTATTGCTGCAGTTCGTGATGATTTGATTGTAGATGAGCAGCGTAAGTCTAGTAATAATGAAGCGGCTAAGGCAATGTTGACAAATATGACAACCGGCGCCGTTGCTGAATAATTTAAATACAATATCACATAATATAAAAACGTCTGAATAGAAAATTCAGACGTTTTTTATCTCGAAATGCAGAAGTTGCATACTCTCCTGAAAAATATCAAAAATTATAAGGCAATAGTTATTTTAAATATTTAGTAGCTTATTATTTTATAATGATGCTTATCTTTTTTGTTAGTTTATTTTAAAGTTTTTTAATTTCTAAAAGCAGTATAGAGTTTTTCTAAAAGATGTGAAACTCAAAAGTCATATTCAAGGAAAAGAGTTGATTATCTACAAATCAAATAATGATTGTTTTTGAATTTTAGAAAAATTGCTGATTGATATCTTCTGTAAAGATTTAAAAAGACTTATAATGAAAGATTAATAGTCTTTTCTGTAATCTAAAAATAATTGATTTTCTACTATACAATACTTGTATGACAAGAATGTATTTTCTTCTAAATTAGAATGCAGGAAAGTAGAGATTATGGTGCTTAACTGAAGTGTTATAAAAAATAGACATATTTCTTATAACAATGTGATCTATGCAGACAGAATGATAAAATGTACGAATATTATTCAATTGGAAAATTAACACGTGAGTTTTCAATAACAGCTCGGACTTTGCGTTATTATGAAGAAGAGGGACTTCTTATTCCTTTTCGGCGTGGAAATACACGGCTTTATACACAAATGGATCGTCATAAGTTAAAACAAATACTGCGTGCTAAAAGAGTTAAATTTTCGTTGTCCGAAATATCTGATATATTGACAATGGTTGGAAAACCACCTGATGATGAGAAAAAGCTTAAGAAATTAATTGCAGGAATTCATAAAAAACGAGCTGATTTAAAGCAGATGCAGCGTGATATTGATGATCTTCTACGAGATTTAGAACGCATTGAGGAGAGTTTTTTTGAGAGCTTAGCGGAGTTGGGGGTTAATCATTGATTATAAAATTTATTTCATCTTCTTTTAGACAATTTTCTTTCTATTAAAAGAGGTAGATTATACTATCTCTAAGGGAAATCTTTAACACTGCGTGAAATGTGTAAGTCATTTAAAGAAATAGAGTGTTTGAAAAAAGCTGCAAAGGTATTTTCGCAGTATATCGTCTTTGATAAGCAAAAAAATTCTTTTCATAAAGAAAGTAAAAACAATGACAGTTTCTCCTATGAGTGTTTTTCAATCTATTTTGTCACGAAAGTCAATTCGCGCTTTTACTGATCAGCCAGTTAGTTTGGAAACAATCAAAGAAATCTTAAAACTTGCAGCACGTGCACCATCTGGAACAAATATTCAGCCATGGCAAGTGATTGTGCTTACAGGAAGTGTATTACAGAAAGTAGGGCAAGAGCTTTCACAACTTGTGCTTTCAGGTGTAAAAGGAGAGCGTGAATATAGTTATTATCCACGTCAGTGGCGTGAGCCTTATATTTCAAGGCGTCGAAAAGTTGGTTTAGATCTTTATCAGAGTCTTGGAATTCAAAAAGGTGATGAAGAAAAAATACTTCATCAAAAGGCGCGAAATTTTTTATTTTTTGATGCACCTGTAGGACTCTTATTTACAATGGATCACGACATGGAAATGGGGAGCTGGCTTGATTTGGGTATGTTTATGCAGACTATTATGTTAGCTGCACGTGGATTTGGATTAGATACCTGTCCTCAAGCTGCTTTTGCTGATTATCATAAACAGATTCGTACGCTTTTATCTATTCCTTCTGATCGCCATATTATCTGTGGTATGGCACTTGGTTATCGCGATATGACTGCTCCAGAAAACAATTTTGAGACAGAACGAGAATCGTTAGAAAACTTTGTACGTTTCATTGAAACATACCCATAAAATATTTAATTTAACGTACGTTTTGAAGAACTTGGTGCATTATGAAAAATATTTCCGATAAGAATTTCTCATCCTTATTGAATTTTAATATTGCATATTAACACTTATTTTACTACGTTTGGAACATTAAGAGCGATGGCTCTAGGGGCATTGTCTGTTTTTTGAAGGTTGGCTAATGGAAAACACTATAGAAAGAAAGTGTTGGGTGGTAGCAAGGCGAGCGACATTCGTGTTTATTGTTGTCATTTTTTTAGTTTATCTCGCAATTTGATTTTAAACAGGACAAACGTTATGAAAAAGCATATATGCTCAAGCTGTACTATAGTTTTGAGGTGATACGTGTTTCTATCTGTTTTTGAACTTTTTAAAATTGGAATTGGTCCTTCTAGCTCACATACAATGGGGCCAATGACCGCTGCTAATATGTTTTTGAAAAAGATAGAAGATTTTTCTCAGTCGTCTGATATTCAAGTTTCTTGTATACGTGTTTACCTTTATGGTTCTTTAGCTTTCACGGGTATTGGTCATGCAACAGATAGGGCTATCATATTAGGACTTTTAGGAGAAAAAGCTTCTACTGTTGATCCTGATAGCATGGGGGTTTTGTTAGAAAAAGTTATACGTGAAAAAAAAGTGCAACCAGAAGGACATCCCGCTTATTACTTTGATGTGCAACGTGATCTTGTTTTTGAACGAAAGAAAATCCTCCCTGGACATACAAATGGACTAGCTTTTGAAGGACTTAATACTGATGGGAATGTTCTGTTGCGGCAGATTTATTATTCTATCGGTGGAGGCTTTGTTGTGACTGAGGATGAATTAAGCCATATGAATGATAATATACAACCAGAAGCATTTGATGTACCATATCCATTTGATTCTGCTTGTACAATGTTATCAATGGCAGAAAAATCAGGACTTTCCATTGCTGAAATGAAGCGCTTAAATGAAGAAATAAAGATAGAGCGTTCTTCTCTTGATACAGGGCTTGATGAAATTTTTTCAGCGATGACAAATTGCATCGATAGAGGTCTTTCACAAGAAGGAGAGCTTCCTGGTGGATTGCGTGTTCTAAGGCGCGCTAAAAAGCTGCATGAAATGCTTTTGAAAAATCAAAAGAAAAATCACAATTATCCACTTTGGTCAAATGATTGGCTTTCGGTATATGCCATAGCAGTTAATGAGGAAAATGCAGCAGGTGGTCGTGTTGTTACAGCACCTACAAATGGAGCAGCAGGTGTTATACCAGCAGTTTTGCGTTATTATCTTCAATTTAATGATGATTCAGATCGAGAGGGAATACATAATTTTCTATTAACGGCAGCAGCTATAGGCGGTGTTATCAAACATAATGCCTCTATTTCTGGTGCAGAAGTTGGGTGTCAAGGTGAAGTTGGAACGGCGTCTTCAATGGCCGCGGCAGGGTTGACCGCAGCGTTAGGTGGAACACCGGCTCAAATTGAAAATGCGGCAGAAATTGCGCTTGAGCATCATTTGGGAATGACATGTGATCCTGTTGCAGGTCTTGTACAAGTTCCTTGTATTGAGCGTAATGCAATGGGAGCTGTTAAAGCGGTAACGGCTTCTTCTCTTGCATTATATGGTAATGGAAATCATTTTGTTTCTCTTGATGCTTGTATAGAAACAATGCGCCAGACTGGTCATGATATGAGTGAACGCTATAAAGAGACAAGTAAAGGTGGTCTTGCAGTCAATGCAATCTCTTGTTAGGAGCTGGAACGTTTTTTAATCCATAACTGGACTTTTTGAGAGGGATCGTATTTCCTGATAAAGCTTATGTTTTTTGTTCCTTATAAATCAAAACTCCAATTTAATTCAGCAGCATGCTTAAAATAAATTTAAGATGGGCTCGGTGCTTTCTTAATGAATAATAGCTGTTGCATGCAAATTTTGAGGCAAAGTATTGTTGATATCTGTCTGATTTGTCTCTAAAATGGGAAAAAAGTTTAATTTGGAAAAAATAAAAGAGCGTAAAGTAAAATTAGTAATCAATTTACCATTATTTTTTTAGCTGGATTTTATGGCTTTAAAAAGTTTCCATAGCCATATCTTTTAAGCACTGGAAGATTATACTTGAGTATTCAAGGAAAATTTGTTTTAAATCTGAATAATTATGATGAAGAGAGAGAGTTTTAAAGATTTTAATTTTTTAAATGTGAAGTTCTTTGCTACCTAGTATGGTAAAAAATACCTTGAAAAGAAACGCTAATTTACAATAATTAAGAGATATATTGGAAATATCTTTTTTACTTATAAATTCTGTATTGATAAAAAATTAAAATAAATAATAACGTATACATTAAAAAATATTTATAAAAATTCTCATGAGAATAGAATGCACACAATAGAACATTATCGCGTTACTCGTTCGTGAATTTGTTTTAAAGAAACATCTCGCAACGCACCCAAGCCCATTTCACGATAGCATCTGTGAATGGCATCACGCCTCTGTAAACCAGCTGTTTTACTTTCTTCTGTAGAAATTAAAAATAAATGGGATTGTTTCTTATTTTTATCTTTTAAAGATTCAGTATCTTCGTAAAAATATCTTGGAAAGCATTGTCCTTTTTCTATTGTATCTAGATTAGGCAAAGCTTTATTCATTAAGACAGAAAAACCACTTGCTCCTATACCTGTAACTTGTATCACCCTATTATTAACCGCTTGTCCCATAGGACATATACGCGGCATTTGGAAAACTCTATGATTAAAAACACGATTGTAATAGAGCCACTGTTTTGTAAAAGGATGATAAAGGCTTTGAATTAAGCAATCACTCTTAAATTCGGAAAACTTTCCCCTTACAATTTCTTCTTTCAGACTACTACTCCAACTAATTTTTGTAACATCAATATTAACAAAATTATCTACAGATTTGATACGTACTTTACGGTCAGCATGCGCATAAGCATTATTAAAACGTTCTACTTCACTGTTATAGAACGTAATCATATTAATCATGTTTTTAGCTAAAACTTTACGACTTGAATTATATACCCAAGCATCACGATTGGTTTTTAGACCACAAGAATAAATCTCAAATATTTTTTTTTCATGCCCTTTTTTATCACCTGATACTAAAAATGCTTTGAAACTATCATCACGTTGCCTAAGCCAATCACCATGCTTATCTGGTGTAATCATTTGCCAGCTTTGTTTATGTGTAATACCACCAACACTACCAAAGTATTGGAGTCTCTCAAGTTTTTTCGGTAGAAAGATTATTACCAATATCATGATAATAAATTTTACACTCTCCAGAAGCATTAGAATTTTTGACAAACAATGTTACAGCAATACCAGTCATACTACCATTGCCAAAGACATTCTCTCCTTCTTGAGTTGCTCCATTGCTTAACATATTTTTGCGAATATCCCCCCGTAAATTAAGTACATAAATACTTGTAAACTCTTTGGCTAAAGATTTTCGTAAACCGTTCATAGAATATCCATTGATAAAACTTCCATTTGTGACAAAGCCGATTATCCCAGCATTATCAATACGGTCACTAGCCCAGCGGATTGCACGGATATAGCTATCATAAAGCGCTTGCCTAAGATTTGCTTTTGAATGAGCGGCATAGGTTTCACGAATACGGTTATCTAGTATGAGATAGAGGTACATCTCTGTAACACCAGCTTTTTGAAGAGTTTGAGCATAATACATTAATTGAGAAACGCCAGAATTTTTGTAATCTGCTGTGGGACTTTTAAACTCTATTAAAACAGCACGGTTTCCGTTATCAGAATCAAAATACAAAGCTATGTCAGGTCGACTCCGTAATTCCTTATTATCTTTCTCAGAAGCGGGCAAAAGTAACTTAACCTCTGAAATAAATGCTTTTATTCTCTTCTCACTTTGTAAATAGCTGTAGCTCATTAAGTTGTCATCAAGTATCCACAAATTATTATTTTTCAGTGGTAAGGGTAAGGTTTTATCAGCAGTGCAGTGTTGTGGAATAAATAAATTATGAATTTCTTTTTCTAGGGTTGTAGGTGTTAATAATTTAGAGAACTCATTCAGAATATTATCTCGGAATTGAACGTATTGAGTTAATTCCAGACTAGCAAAGTTTTGTGCTTTTTGTAAATTTTCTTTTGGCATCCCTTTGCCTTCACGAAGAGTTTTTCTGAAGGCTAGTTTTCTTTTTGAATATTTTTTTTCGGCGTTTTCAATAAATGAATCTTCTTTGAAGATGCCCCCAATTACATCTTTTGTGTCTAGAAAGTCTACTAAATAAGGATATTCTTCAACAATTTTTTTTGAGAAGAGTACTCTTTTTTTCTTCAATTTCTGGAAATCGGATATTAATTATTTCATCTAAGATTATCTCTAGTTTTTGATTAATGTTCTCCCAAGTCAGTCGGGTTTCTAAGTCAGGATCTTTTTTATTAATCTCAAAATCATTCCGTTCGTCGTTAACATACTTATCCAAAACAGACGATTCTAATAAAAATATCATCATCACATTATTTATTGGATTGATATTTATAAACTTTGAAAAAGGCATAACAGTACGATTATTAGCACAATAGTAAGCCTCTATTTTAGTATTAGAATTTGTGTTCTCTTCAAAATAATAAGAAAGGGTAAAGGGAATATTTAAAGGACCAATTTTTAGAGTTTTATTTTCTAAGTAAGGTAAATCTTGCGTATTGATTGTTCTTTTCTTTAAGCTTTCTACGTCTTCTAAATTTTTACATCCCTTAAGTTATTTACATCTTCTAAATTTTCTACATTATGTACATAAAAGTTAATTTGGATATTTTCATCTTTCTTTAAAAAGAGTAAAGGAAGAAGATGATAATAAATTTCATTATGAACTAGGTTTATATTTAACACATTTTGTTTATAATGTCTTTCAAAATATAAATATGTATTCCACCATTTATCTTTTTGGCCATTTTCTTTTTTAAAAGAATCTTGTGTAAACTGTGGAGTGAAATTTGAGCATTATGCTCATCTTTGCTAAAATTAACAGTTTTAACTTCCTCGAATATTTTCAAGTAAGTAATACGTCCAACCCCTTTATATCCTTCTCGAATTTTATAGTCACTTTTATAGGTAGAGAAAGATTTGATATTCTCTTCTGTAAATCCATCTCCATTGTCAAAAACGCTTATAGAAAAAACTGGTTGATTCCCCCACAAATCTACATTGCCATGAAGTTGGAATAAAATATCAATTTTTGTTGCATGAGCTTGTATAGAGTTAACGATAGATTCCTTAAGAACTGTAACGATATTCGTTTATGAAGAAAGATCGCGGATTATAGCATTAAGATTGACAAGCATGGGTACACCAATATGTTTTATTTATATATCTCGTTGTGATATTTAAATTTTATGATGATATTAAACGCACTATTTCTGATGAAAATTAATAACTTCTTACCGTAATAGATATTGTATATGCTTGATAATGGTTTTTATATAGAGGTATTGGACAAGATCTCCACACACTAAAAATAATGACTAACCAAAATTTGAAAAATTTTATTAGAATCAGAAGAAATATTTCTTCTCTAACAGGAGTTTCTAGATGCTTACATCCTTTGGTAAAATTTTACGGAAACTTCGCATTGATCGCTCAGAACGCCTCTCAGATATGGCTAAGAAATTAGACATATCTGTGCATTTTTATCTTCTGTAGAGTGTAGGACTGGAGGAAAAGATAATGGAACTCTATGCGTTAGATCAAGAGGTAGTAGAAATTTTGAGAAGAGAATCGGATGCTTGTTGCAAAAGTTTTACAATCAAGACTTCTGATCCGTTGAGGCGTGTAGCTGTTGGTGAGTCTGTTAGACTGATAAACATTATTTCATAAGAAGATTTAGAACTATTAAAAAAATTATTAGAGATAAGCTGGTAAAAAGAATGCGCTTTGTAAAGGAAAGTGTGAAAATCCTATTCCCTTAACTTGATTAAAGAATCTCTCAACTTAAAAAATACATTAAAAATCAATAATTTAACAGGAATATAAAGCTATATGGTGGGCGATGAGAGACTCGAACTCCCGACATCCTCGGTGTAAACGAGGCGCTCTACCAGCTGAGCTAATCGCCCAATGCAATGATTAGCAATTGAGTGAGAACTCTTTAAGGAAAAATTTTTCTAAACGCAAGAATAAAGATGGTATTTGATAATTTTTTTTAAAAATGCATAATCCTTCTTGACATAAACGCATGAACCCCTTACACGACCGCTTGTGCCAAATTAAATTGGTTCGAAAAAAATGCGCGGGTGTAGCTCAGTTGGTTAGAGTGCTGGCCTGTCACGCCGGAGGTCGCGGGTTCGAGCCCCGTCACTCGCGCCATTCATTTTATGATTCCTTATGAAATTTCCTTTTTAAAATACCCATATGCTATGAGTGAGGTGTGGAGTACTTGATTGGGGGATAAATATGTTTTTTCTTTCTTTTTATATGGTTTATAAGAATAGGGCTTGCGTCTTTCTTTGCTCTGCGTTACCTATGCCGATAAGAAAAGTATCGCTCTGTATGCCTTTGAAGCAGTATGAATAGAGCTAATAGAGCGATTGTTAAATTTGTCTGTTTGGTCTCGCAATATTGAATCATTGTGTTAAACTCAGGCATTTCGTTACGATGGAAGAGGGTTATGGCTTATTTATTGAGCTCTTATTTGCCAGTCTTGATTTTCATTATTGTGTCAGCGGTTATTGCTGGAGTTTTGTTGATTACACCTTACATTGTAGCATATCGTTCCCCCGATCCCGAAAAGTTATCGGCTTATGAGTGTGGGTTTAATTCATTTAGTGATGCACGCATGAAGTTTGATATTCGTTTCTATTTGGTATCAATTTTATTTATCATTTTTGATCTTGAAGTTGCTTTTCTTTTTCCTTGGGCTGTTTCATTCGAATCAATAGGTATGTTTGGCTTTTGGTCAATGATTGTGTTTTTAGCGATTTTGACTATTGGATTTATATATGAATGGAAAAAAGGAGCCCTTGAATGGAATTAAGATCTAATAATTCAACGATTGCAGCTCCAAAACCAAAAGGAATCATTGATCCAAATACTGGTGGGCTGATAGGATCTGACGATAAGTTTTTTCGTGATATTAATGCTGAATTATCAGATAAGGGTTTTTTAGTTACCTCGGCAGATGCTTTGATTACTTGGGCACGTACCGGTTCTTTAATGTGGATGAGTTTTGGTTTAGCTTGTTGTGCTATCGAAATGATGCAATGCTCAATGCCTCATTATGATAATGAGCGTTTTGGATATGCACCACGAGCTTCACCCCGTCAGTCAGATGTGATGGTGGTAGCAGGTACTCTAACAAATAAGATGGCTCCTGCTTTAAGAAAAGTGTATGATCAGATGCCAGAGCCACGTTATGTGATTTCTATGGGATCATGTGCAAACGGTGGGGGGTATTATCATTATTCCTATTCAGTAGTGCGTGGATGTGATCGTATTGTGCCTGTCGATATATATGTTCCAGGGTGTCCACCTACAGCAGAGGCATTATTATACGGCATATTGTTGTTACAGAAAAAAATCCGTCGTACCGGATCCATAGAGCGATAGAGAGTCTTCTTGTCATGGTGGATGAAACATTAGTTGAACTTGCTGCTTATTTGGAAACCAAGTTAAAAAATAAGCTTGAAGAGACAGTTCTTGCTTTTGGTGAATTGACCATTGTGGCACGTCTTGATGCAATTATCGATGTCTTAATGTTCGTTCGTGATGATTCTCGCTGTCAATTTATTAATCTTACAGACATTAGTGGCGTGGATTATCCGTCTCGCGATAAGCGCTTTGATGTTTCTTACCAATTGTTATCTCCTCGTGAGAATTTACGCTTACGTGTAAAAGTTCGTACGGATGAAAATACTCCTGTTGCTTCAGCATGTACGGTTTATCCTGGCGCAGAGTGGTATGAACGTGAAACGTATGATATGTATGGGATTTTATTTTCAGGACATCCGGACTTGAGGCGGATTTTAACAGATTATGGGTTTGAAGGATATCCTTTACGCAAAGACTTTCCTGTGACGGGATTTGTTGAATGCCGTTATGATAATGAGGCAAAGAGGGTGATTTATGAGCCTGTTGTTTTGCGCCAAGAGATGCGTAATTTTGATTTTCTTTCTCCTTGGGAAGGAGGACAGTATACTTTGCCATGTGATGAAAAAGCAGATGAAAAAAAATAATATTGGTTTTGATAAGGCATTATATTAGAGTGCTGTATTTCTTAAATAATTAAATATTTTTTAGCGTGATAGATTTTTTGATATTTGATATGAAGTTTTTAAAAAAGCAAGGGGTTGATTGTGGCTGAGGTCAATGTTCGAAACTTTAATATCAATTTTGGTCCGCAGCATCCTGCAGCGCATGGGGTTTTGCGCATGGTTTTGGAGTTGGACGGTGAAGTTGTTGAACGTGTAGATCCACATATTGGGTTATTGCATCGCGGTACCGAAAAATTAATGGAAACAAAAACTTATCTTCAAGCAGGTCCTTATCTAGATCGTTTGGATTATGTTGCTCCTATGAATCAGGAACATGCTTTTGTTCTTGCTATTGAAAAATTATTAGATATTAAAGTTCCTAAAAGAGGGCAATTAATACGTGTTTTGTTTTCTGAAATTGGGCGTATTCTTAATCATTTGCTTAATGTAACGACACAGGCAATGGATGTTGGTGCTTTAACGCCACCGCTTTGGGGATTTGAGCAACGTGAAAGATTGATGATTTTTTATGAGCGTGCCTGTGGTGCTCGTCTTCATGCAAATTATTTTCGTCCCGGTGGTGTGCATCAAGATTTACCAGAATCTTTAGTTGAAGATATTGGTAATTTTATTGATCCTTTTCTTGTTTCTCTCGGGAAACTTGATGCGCTTGTAACGCCAAATCGGATTTTTAAGCAGCGTAATGTGGATATTGGCGTGGTAAGTATTGATGAAGCTTGGGCGCGTGGCTTTTCTGGGGTTATGATTCGTGGAGCTGGTGTGCCATGGGATTTACGTAAAAGCCAACCTTACGAATGTTACGATGAAATGGAATTTGATATTCCTATAGGTAAAAATAGCGATTGCTATGATCGTTATCTTATTCGTATGGAAGAAATGCGTCAATCAGCAAAAATTATGCGCCAATGTGTAGAGCGTTTACTGAGTACTGAAAAAAATGGACCAGTTTCGAGCTTGGATCGCAAAATTGTGCCTCCAAAGCGATCTGAAATGAAAAGCTCGATGGAAGCACTGATTCATCATTTCAAGCTTTATACGGAAGGTTTTCATACGCCTCCTGGAGAAGTATATGTTGCGGTGGAAGCTCCGAAGGGTGAGTTTGGTGTTTATCTTGTTTCTGATGGAACCAATAAGCCTTATCGTGTAAAGTTGCGTGCTCCTGGGTTTGCTCATCTCCAAGCTATGGATTTTTTAACCAGAGGTCATATGCTGGCCGATGCTACAGCTATTTTGGGTTCGATTGATATTGTTTTTGGGGAGGTTGATCGCTAATGTCCGTACGCCGTCTTGCCGATGATGTTTATCAGCCCGCTGAGTTTTCTTTTACAAAAGAAAATCAGATATGGGTAAAAAATACCATAAAAAAATATCCTGTAGGGCGTCAGCAGTCTGCTGTAATTCCATTATTAATGCGTGCTCAAGAGCAAGATGGTTGGGTGACACGTGCCGCGATTGAGCATATTGCTCAGATTCTTTCCATGGCTTATATTCGTGTTCTGGAAGTTGCAACTTTTTACACTCAGTTTCAGCTTAAGCCTGTTGGAACAAAAGCGCATATTCAAGTTTGTGGTACGACTCCTTGTATGTTACGTGGATCTGGTGAATTAATTAAAGTTTGTCAGAAAAAAATTCATCATGAACCTTTTGCGACCAATCAGGATGGAACCTTATCATGGGAAGAGGTGGAGTGTCTTGGTGCTTGTGTTAATGCTCCCATGGTTATGATTTTTAAAGATACTTATGAAGATCTTACAGCTGAGCGTCTTGAAGAAATTATTGATGCATTTGAAGCTGGGAAAGGTTCTGAGATAGCGGTTGGTCCGCAAAGTAGCCGTAAATCGTCGGAACCGATTAGTGGTTTAACTTCTCTTATTGATGATGAGAAAGAAAAAAAGATTTCTCAAGTCTTCACCAAAAAAGGATAAGGATAAGAATGGGAACATAATTAAGTATTTTTCTTGAGAAAATATTTTATTATTCTACCCATGATGGCAACATTTAACGAAAAGTAAGAAGTCTTGAAAAGATATTTAAAAATTGCATTTGAGGAAAAGCGGAAAATGCTATGGGTAATAGAAAAAAAGGTGGGGTATGCTAGCTGATAAAGATCGTATCTTCACCAATATTTATGGTTTAAAAGACAAATCATTAAAGGCTGCGATGTTGCGTGGGCATTGGAATGGTCTGAAAGAGATGATTGACAAAGGCCGTGATTGGATCATTGATGAGGTGAAGGCATCGGGTTTACGCGGTCGTGGTGGTGCTGGTTTTCCTACCGGAATGAAGTGGTCCTTTATGCCAAAGCAGAATGATGGGCGTCCTCATTATTTGGTTGTCAATGCCGATGAATCTGAACCTGGAACTTGTAAAGACCGTGATATTTTACGTCATGACCCCCATACTTTGATTGAAGGATGTGCAATCGCTACTTTTGCTATGGGAGCCAATGTTGCTTTTATTTATATTCGTGGTGAATATATTCGTGAACGTGAAGCGCTTCAAGCTGCCGTTGATGAATGCTATGATGCAGGTTTACTTGGCAAAAAAACGAAATATGGGCATGCTTGTGATATTGTTATTCATCATGGAGCTGGTGCTTATATTTGTGGTGAAGAAACAGCTCTTCTTGAAAGTCTTGAGGGAAAAAAGGGACAACCTCGGCTTAAACCACCATTTCCTGCCAATATGGGGATTTATGGCTGTCCAACAACAGTAAATAATGTAGAGTCTATTGCCGTTGTTCCAACGATTTTGCGGCGGGGTGCTTCGTGGTTTTCATCAATCGGGCGAGCAAATAATGTTGGAACGAAATTATTTATGGTTTCAGGGCATGTTAATGCACCTTGTACATTTGAAGATGCTCTTGGTGTTTCATTCCGTGAATTAATTGAAAAACATACGGGTGGTATTCGTGGTGGATGGAATAATCTTTTAGCAGTTATTCCAGGGGGAGCTTCTTGTCCAGTCGTTCGTGGTGAGGATATGATCGATGCAATCATGGATTTTGATGGGATGCGAGATGTTGGGTCTTCTTTTGGTACAGGGGGAATGATTGTTATGGATAAATCAACCGATATTATTAAGGCAATTTGGCGTATAGCTGCCTTTTTCAAACACGAGAGTTGTGGTCAGTGTACACCGTGTCGTGAGGGGACCGGATGGATGATGCGTCTTTTAGGGCGTATGGTTGAGGGAAGAGCGCAAAAACGCGAGATTGATCTTTTGTTTGAAGTGTCTAAACAGGTTGAAGGACACACTATTTGTGCTCTTGGTGATGCTGCTGCATGGCCTGTACAAGGGTTGATACGTAATTTTCGTCCGGAAATCGAGCGTAGAATTGATGAATACACGCGAAATGTAGTCCAAAGCAAAAATATTGCTTTGGAAGCAGTGGGATAGAAAATTTTTTAAAGAGCAACCGAATGCAAATTTTAAGTGGGTTATCCACAGGTTGGATGGGTGATGATAAATATCAAAGTTGATGGCAAAGAGATTGAAGTTCCTGATTACTACACGTTGCTTCAGGCTGCTGAGGCGGCGGGTGTTGAAGTGCCACGTTTTTGTTTTCATGAATCTTTGTCAATTGCTGGAAATTGTCGTATGTGTTTGGTTGAGGTTAAGGGTGGTCCTCCAAAACCTCAGGCTTCTTGTGCTATGGGGGTTCGTGATTTACGATTAGGGCCTAACGGTGAAGCACCTGAGATTTTTACCAATACGACGATGGTAAAAAAAGCACGTGAAGGTGTTATGGAATTTCTTCTCATTAATCATCCTTTGGATTGTCCAGTGTGTGATCAAGGGGGGGAATGTGATCTTCAAGATCAAGCAATGCTTTATGGGCGAGATTGCTCTCGTTATACAGAAAATAAGCGTGCTGTAGAAGATAAATATATTGGACCTCTTGTCAAAACTGTTATGACACGGTGTATTCATTGTACACGGTGTGTTCGTTTTACAACAGAAGTTGCAGGTATTTCTGAGCTTGGTTTGATCGGTCGTGGTGAAGATGCTGAAATTACGACGTATCTTGAAAAGGCTATGACATCTGAATTACAGGGAAATGTTATTGATCTTTGTCCTGTAGGAGCTTTAACTTCAAAACCTTATGCGTTTCATGCTCGTCCGTGGGAATTGGTAAAAACGGAATCGATTGATGTGATGGATGCGCTTGGTAGTGCGATCCGTATTGATAGCCGTGGCCGTGAAGTTATGCGGATTATGCCGCGTACGAATGAAGATGTAAATGAGGAATGGATCTCTGATAAAACGCGTTTTATTTGGGATGGATTACGGACTCAGCGGCTTGATAAACCATATGTACGCAAAGATGGAAAGCTTCAACCTGTCAGTTGGACAGAAGCTTTTGCAAAAATTAAAATGGTGATTTCTAAAATTTTTCCCGAAAAAATTGGAGCCATTGCTGGAGATCTTGCGTCTGTTGAAGAAATGTATGCTCTTAAAGCATTATTGAGCTCTTTGGGCTCAACACTTTTTGATTGTCGCCAAAGAGGGGGGGCTTTATCGCCTGAGTTTGGGCGTTCGAGTTATATTTTTAATCCGACGATTGCAGGTATTGAACAGGCTGATGCATTGCTTATTGTGGGATCTAATCCACGTCATGAAGCGGCTGTTTTAAATGCGCGTATTTTAAAGCGCCAACGAATGGGAAATTTTCCTATTGCATTAATTGGAGAGAAAGTCGATTTACGTTATCCTTATTCTTATCTTGGATCTGGGAGTGATACATTAACGACACTTATTCGTGGAGAGGATGTTTTTTTTAATGTCTTAAAAGAAGCAAAGAGGCCCCTTATTCTTATTGGAGAGGGAGCGGTTTCAGGAAATGAAGGTTTATCTGTTTTAAAAAGTCTTGCTAAATTAGCTGATAATATTGGTGCTCTTAGTGAAGAATGGAATGGATTTGGAGTTCTTCATAATGCAGCATCAATTGTTGGAGGGTTGGACATAGGCTTTACTTCTAAGCTTGGGGTTGCAAATATACTTAAAACCTGTGAAGTTTTATTTTTGCTTGGTGCTGATGAAGTAGAATTAGCCAATACAAAAGCTTTTACAATTTATATTGGGAGCCATGGTGATAATGGTGCACATGCTGCTGATGTTATTTTGCCTGCATCTGCTTACACTGAAAAATCAGGGCTTTATGTGAATACAGAAGGACGTGTTCAAATGACAAATCGGGCTGGTTTTGCTCCAGGTGAAGCAAAAGAAGATTGGGCTATTTTGCGTGCTTTATCGGATATTTTAGGACAAAGGCTCCCTTTTGATTCTCTTTCTCAATTAAGGCAATGCTTGTTTAATGATTATCCACACCTTTGTGCTGTTGATGATATAGTGCCTTCTGATATAAGTGGACTTAAGGCACTTGGTTCAAAAATGGTTTCTCTAGAGAGTCAAACATTTACTTCTATGGTTAAAGACTTTTATTTAACAAATCCGATAGCACGTGCTTCTGCTGTTATGGCTGAATGTTCATCTCTTGCAAAAAACCACGCTACGCAAACTGTAAAGTAAGGGCAAAGGAAAAGAAATAATGATGTATGATTTCTTTATGACTTGGCTGTTGCCATTACTCATTATAATCGGAAAAACCCTTCTTCTTTTGGTTATTCTTTTGATCTTAGTTGCTTATCTTCTTTACGCAGACAGAAAGATTTGGGCCGCTGTACAATTGCGTCGTGGACCAAACGTTGTTGGTCCATGGGGTTTGTTACAGTCTTTTGCAGATTTAATTAAATTTGTTGTTAAAGAGCCTATTATTCCTGCAGGTGCAAATAAGGGTGTTTTTCTTTTGGCTCCTTTTGTTTCAGCGACACTTGCTTTATCAACTTGGGCTGTTATTCCTGTCAATGAGGGCTGGGAGGTTGCGAAGATTAATGTTGGCTTGCTTTATATTTTAGCTATTTCATCTCTTGAGGTTTATGGTGTTATTATGGGGGGATGGGCATCAAATTCAAAATATCCTTTCTTAGGAGCTCTTCGTTCGGCGGCACAAATGGTTTCTTATGAAGTTTCCATTGGTTTTGTGCTTGTGACTGTCATTTTAATAAGTGGTTCGTTGGATCTCACAACAATTGTTCATAAACAAAGTTCTGGAATTGGTACAACTCTTGGTCTTCCTTTTAACAGTTTTCTCGATTGGAATTGGTTGGTCCTTTTCCCAATGTTTATTATATTTTTTATTTCTGCGCTCGCAGAGACAAACCGTCCTCCATTCGATTTGGTGGAAGCAGAATCTGAACTTGTAGCTGGTCATATGGTAGAATATTCTTCAACACCTTACATGCTCTTCTTTCTAGGTGAATATGTTGCGATTGTTTTAATGTGCGCATTAACAACTATTCTATTTTTGGGCGGTTGGTTGCCTCCCTTAGATGTTTGGTGGCTTAACTGGGTTCCTGGTGTCATTTGGTTTGTTTTAAAAGTCTGTTTTGTGTTTTTTTGGTTTGCTATGGTTAAAGCATTTGTTCCACGTTATCGCTATGATCAGCTCATGCGGCTTGGTTGGAAGGTTTTTCTTCCTCTCTCACTAGCAATGGTTGTGATAACTGCTGCTTTTTTAAAGTTTACGGATTTCGTTTAAGAGGAGATTTTACGATGTCAGGTTTTATTCAGGCGGCAAAGTCACTTCTTCTATTGGAATTTGTGAGTGCTTTTTTCTTAGCTATGCGTCAATTTTTTTCACCAAAGCCCACAATTAATTATCCTTATGAAAAAGGTTTTGTATCTCAACGTTTTCGCGGTGAACATGCATTGCGTCGCTATCCAAATGGTGAAGAACGGTGTATTGCTTGTAAATTATGTGAAGCAATTTGTCCTGCTCAAGCGATTACAATTGAAGCTGGACCGCGGCGCAATGATGGTACGCGTAGAACTGTCCGTTATGATATAGACATGGTTAAGTGTATCTACTGTGGTTTTTGTCAAGAGGCTTGTCCGGTTGAAGCTATTGTCGAAGGTCCAAATTTTGAGTTTGCGACGGAAACACGTGAAGAACTTTATTATGATAAAGAAAAGCTTTTATTGAATGGAGATCGCTGGGAGCGAGAAATTGCTCGAAATATATTGATGGATGCGCCTTATCGCTAAGTGTATCGTTAAATGAGGTGTCGGATATTTTTCCGATAAATTGTAATCTGGTATGAAGTTTATACCAATTGTTTGAATAATTAAGGAGAAGCCTATGCTAACAGATCTAGCGGCGGCATTTTTCTATTTGTTTGCTTTTATTATGCTAACAAGTGCAGTTATTGTTATTACGGCACGCAATCCAGTACATTCTGTTTTGTTTTTAATTCTCGCATTTTTTAATGCCGCAGCTTTATTTTTGCTTGCAGGAGCAGAGTTTTTAGGGCTTATTCTGCTTGTTGTGTATGTTGGAGCTGTCGCTGTTTTATTTTTGTTTGTCGTTATGATGCTTGACGTTGATTTTGCTGAGTTAAAGAGTGGAACTCTTCGGTATGCTCCTATTGGAGCTCTTATTGGTGTTATTATCGCTGTAGAATTGATTGTTGTTTTTGTGAGTAGCTATTTTTCTCCAGTATTGAGAACGCATGTTACGCAACCAATGCCAGATTTAGCGCAGCGAACAAATACACAAGCATTAGGTGATATTCTCTATACGGATTATGTTTTCTATTTTCAAATTGCTGGAATGATTTTATTGGTTGCAATGATTGGGGCTATTGTTTTAACACTTCGTCATAAATTAGGAGTAAAGCGGCAGTCTATTGCGGAGCAAGTTTCTAGAACGGTAGAAAGTGCCATTGAAATCAAACAAGTTGAATCAGGCAAAGGTATGTAAGGGGGGGGCTATGTAGATGTATATTGATATTACACATTATCTCACTGTTTCTGCTTTGATGTTTACAATTGGTATTGCTGGAATTTTTCTCAACAGAAAAAACGTGATTATTATCTTGATGTCCATTGAGCTTATATTGCTTTCAGTTAATCTCAATTTTGTTGCATTTTCAGCATTTCTTCATGATCTTGTTGGTCAGATATTCGCTTTATTTGTCTTAACCGTAGCAGCTGCTGAAGCTGCCATTGGTTTAGCAATTCTGGTCGTTTTTTTCCGTAATCGTGGTTCCATTGCGGTTGAAGATGTTAATGTAATGAAAGGCTAACCAGTGATGTATTATATAATTGTCTTTCTTCCGCTTTTGGTTTTTTTAATTGCTGCACTAGGTGGAAAAACGATAGGAGATCGTGCGAGTGAATTGATAACATGTAGCTTTATGGTTGTTGTTGCCATATTATCGTGGATAGCATTTTTCAGTGTTGCACTTGGCCATACTCCAGCGATTGATGTATTGGTATTACATTGGCTTGACGTTGGTGGTTTAACTTTTGATTGGGCTTTGCATATTGATACATTAACAGCTGTTATGCTTATTGTTGTAAATAGTGTTTCGGCATTAGTGCATATTTATTCAATTGGTTATATGCACCATGACCCTTCAAGGTCTCGTTTTTTTTCTTATCTTTCTTTGTTTACATTTATGATGCTTATGTTGGTGACCTCCAATAATTTGATCCAGATGTTTTTTGGATGGGAAGGTGTGGGGCTTGTTTCTTATTTACTTATTGGTTTTTGGTTTCAGCGCGATTCTGCTAATAAGGCCGCAATGAAAGCTTTTGTAGTTAACCGTGTTGGAGATTTTGGTTTTCTCCTAGGTATATTTAGTATTTTTGTTTTATTCCAATCGGTTGATTTTGCCTTTATTTTTGCAAAAGCTGCAAACAATAGCTTTATACAAAATATGACATTTTTAGGTTGGCAATTTGATGGGCAGACGGCAATTACCATTACATGTCTTTTATTATTTATTGGTGCGATGGGAAAATCAGCACAATTTCTTTTACATACTTGGCTGCCTGATGCAATGGAAGGGCCAACCCCCGTATCAGCGCTTATTCATGCCGCTACAATGGTAACGGCTGGTGTTTTTATGGTTGCGCGTATGTCGCCAATTTTTGAACTTTCTTCGACTGCTTTGACCGTGATTATTATTGTTGGTGCAACAACAGCGTTTTTTGCAGCAACTGTGGGGTTGGTGCAGAATGATATTAAACGTGTTATTGCTTATTCTACATGCTCTCAACTTGGTTATATGTTTGTGGCATTAGGTGTTGGAGCTTATGGCGCTGCTGTCTTTCATCTTTTTACGCATGCTTTTTTTAAAGCCTTATTGTTTCTTGGTGCAGGTTCTGTGATTCATGCTGTATCTGATGAACAAGATATGCGAAAAATGGGTGGGTTACGCAAACATATAAAGGTCACATATTGGATGATGATGGTCGGGACCATTGCATTGACCGGTGTTGGAATTCCAGGAACACTTTTCGGGACTGCAGGTTTTTTCTCAAAAGATGCGATTATAGAGTCTGCTTTTGCATCCCATAATATTGCTTCAGGATATGCTTTTTATCTTCTTGTTTTTGCTGCCTTTTTAACAAGTTTCTATTCATGGCGGCTTATCTTTATGACATTCCATGGTAAACCACGGGCAACAGTTGATGTTATGCATCATGTTCATGAATCGCCCCCAGTTATGTTGATTCCACTCTTTCTTTTATCTATTGGAGCAATATTTTCTGGTGTCGTTTTCCAACCTTACTTTTTTGGTGACTTGTATAATTCTTTTTGGAAGGGAGCATTATTTACAAGCAGCCATAATCACATTCTTCATGATGCCCACCATGTTTTTAATTGGGTAAAATGGTCGCCATTTATAGCGATGGTTCTTGGGTTTCTCTTAGCTTATTTATTTTATGTTTCTATTCCATCTCTTCCCAAGAAAATGGTTCGTATTATGCCAAGAGCATATAACTTCCTTTACCAAAAATGGTATTTTGATCAATTATATAACTTTTTGTTTGTTCGTCCTACCTTTAGAATTGGTTCTTTTCTTTGGAAAGTGGGAGACGGTAAGATTATTGATGGTTTAGGTCCTAATGGTATCGCAGCGCGTGTTGTTGATATTACAAATAGAGTTGTTAGAATGCAAACAGGCTATCTTTACCACTATGCATTTGCAATGCTTATCGGTGTTGCATTACTCATTACATGGATGATGATCGGGGGCGTAAACTAATGACCGATTGGCCTATTCTTTCTACGGTTACATTTTTGCCACTTGTTGGTGTGCTTCTGATTTTGTTTATCAAAGATGATAGTGAAGTAGCACGCCATAATATACGTAATGTCGCATTTTTTACGACTCTATTTGTTTTTATTATTTCTTTAATTATTTGGATAGGATTTGATTCTAGTAACCCAAATTTTCAAATGGTTGAAAAATCCAGTTGGTTAGGGGGTGGCATTAGCTATCATATGGGGGTTGATGGTATTTCTATTCTTTTTGTTGTTCTCTCGGCTTTCCTTTTGCCTTTCTGTATTTTAGCAAGTTGGGAGAATGTTAAAGAGAGATTAAAGGCTTATATGATTGCGTTTCTTCTTCTAGAAGTTGCGATTATTGGCGTTTTTTGTGCTCTTGATGCAATGCTGTTCTATGTTTTTTTTGAAGGCAGTCTCATTCCAATGTTTATCATTATAGGTGTATGGGGTGGAGCACGTCGTGTTTATGCAAGTATAAAGTTTTTTTTATATACTTTACTTGGTTCAGTGCTTATGCTGGTTGCTCTTATGGCTATGTATTGGCAGGCTGGGACGCTTGATATACCAACTTTACTCAATTACCAGTTTCCTGCTCATATGCAAATATGGTTATGGCTTGCATTTTTTGCTTCTTTCGCAGTTAAAATGCCAATGTGGCCGGTTCATACATGGCTCCCTGATGCTCACGTAGAAGCACCGACAGCGGGTTCCGTTATTTTAGCTGGTGTCTTACTCAAATTAGGTGGGTATGGTTTTCTTCGTTTTTCTTTGCCTATGTTTCCTATCGCTTCAGCGGATTTTGCACCTTTGATTTTTACATTATCGCTTATCGCTATTATTTATACGTCATTGGTCGCACTTGTTCAAAATGACATCAAAAAACTTATTGCTTATTCTTCAATAGCGCATATGGGGTATGTGACAATGGGTATTTTTGCTGCGAATGAACAAGGAATACAAGGGGCTATTTACCAGATGCTATCCCATGGAATTGTTTCAGCAGCGTTGTTTCTTTGTGTTGGGGTTATTTATGATCGCTTGCATACACGTGAAATTTCAGCGTTTGGTGGTTTAGTGAATAATATGCCTAAATATGCTGTTGTTTTCTTAATTTTCACTATGGCAAATGTTGGTTTGCCTGGAAGCTCAGGATTTTTGGGTGAATTTTTAACCTTAATAGGTGTTTTTCAAGTCAATAAATTGGTTGTTGTTTTAGCAACAACAGGTGTTATCTTATCGGCAGCCTATGCCCTTTATCTTTATCGGCGTGTGGTTTTTGGTTCCTTGGATAAAGAGAATTTAAAAGTATTAATAGATCTTTCTCTAAGAGAAAAATTTCTCCTCTATCCAATGGTTATTCTTACAATATTCTTTGGTATCTATCCAACGCCTATTCTTAAGGCAACGGCGTTTTCCGTAGAAACCCTCATCAATAAACTGCACTAGATAAGGGAAGAATGCACATGCAAACTGAAATAATAGCGCAATTAGTCTTAATTCTTCCAGAGCTTTTAATTGCATTAGGAGCTGTCGTGTTGCTTGTGATTGGTGTTTATTCCAATACACGTGCTTCTTTAACAGTGACAGGTTTAGCCATGGCGATTTTTATGGCAACCATTATTATTCTTATAGTTTTTCCGAAAAATGGTTCATTTCAAACCAATGCGCTTATTATAGATTCTTTCGGTCGTTATATGAAAATTTTAATGCTTATTGGTGCACTCTTTTCTCTTATCATGTCTGTTGGTTTTGCTAATGCACAAAAGTTTAATATATTTGAATTTCCAGTGCTTGTTCTTTTAGCAACCCTTGGAATGATGTTTATGATTTCAGCGGGTAACATGCTGTCGCTTTATATGGGGTTAGAACTGCAATCTTTAGCTTTATATGTTTTAGCAGCGATTAATCGTAATAATGTAAAATCTTCTGAAGCCGGCATAAAATACTTTGTTTTAGGGGCATTATCTTCAGGGTTGCTGCTTTATGGTATTTCTTTACTTTATGGTTTTACCGGTCAAATTGGTTTTCACGAAATTGCTCTTGCTTTAAAAGGTAAAAATGTACAATTGGGGGTTATTTTTGGAATTGTCTTTATTTTAGCTGGTTTGGCTTTCAAAATTTCTGCTGTTCCATTTCATATGTGGACACCTGATGTTTATGAAGGAGCACCAACACCGATTACAGCATTTTTTGCTGGTGCCCCTAAAGTTGCTGCAATGGCTTTAATCATCCGTATTATTGTGATGACATTTATTCCCTTAGGACGTGTTGATAATGTGATGCCTGCATGGCAACAAATTTTGATCTTCATGGCGATTGCATCAATGATACTGGGTGCATTTGCTGCAATTGGTCAAAATAATATTAAGCGCTTGATGGCTTATTCGTCGATCAGTCATATGGGCTATGCACTTGTTGGTTTATCTGCTGGAGATATGCTAGGAATAAAAAGTGTTATTCTTTATATGACGATTTATCTTGGAATGACGATTGGCTCGTTTGCTTTTATTCTTGGAATGCGCTCTCAGAATGGCAATGTTGAAAATATTTATGATCTTTCAGGGTTAGTAAAGACAAATCCGTTTATGGCTATTGTGATGACAATACAGCTGTTCTCTTTAGCAAGTATACCTCCTATGGCTGGTTTTTTTGGGAAGTGGTATACATTTTCTGCGGCTGTCCATGCTGGTCTGACGCCACTTGCAGTCGTTGGGATGATAGCGTCTGTCGTTGGGGCTTTTTACTATTTGCGAGTCATTAAAATTATGTGGTTTGATGACGTAAAAGCGCATTTTGTTGCTTTATCGAATGAGCTTCAATTTTGTCTTGGTCTTTCTGCATTGTTTATTTTATTTTACGCGCTTTTTGGAGTTTGGTTCGCTGAGCTAGCAGAAAAAGCAGCAGCAGCATTGTTTTAATGAATATGGTTTATACTTTATCAGATTTTGCACAAAAACAGGGATACACTATTGAAGCGTACGATAGTGTTGATTCAACAAATCTCATTGCACAACGAAAAGCACAAGCTGGTCATCAAGGTAATCTTTGGATTGTTGCACAAGAACAATCACAGGGAAGAGCAAGAAGAGGGAGAACTTGGTCTAGTCCAAAAGGGAACCTTTATTCTAGTCTTTTATTAATTGATGATATTGTTCATCAAACTGCAGCTCAACTTGGTTTTGTTGCTGGAATAAGTGTGGCAGAGGCAATAAAACAATTGATAGAAGAGGACAAGCAGACAAACAATATTGTGAGTTTAAAATGGCCAAACGATATTTTGCTCAGAGGAGCAAAAAGCTCTGGAGTTTTGCTTGAGATTTTAAAATTGTCATCACAACAATATGCCTTGGTTATTGGTATTGGAATAAATGTGAAATATAATTATGAAGATGCACCCTATCCCACTTCAAGCTTAAAGAATATCGGTTTGCATATTGAAGCAGAACAATTATTTACGGTTTTGACGGACTGTTTTTCTAAAAATTACTTTCTTTGGAAACAACCAAAAGGATGTGAAACAATCCGAAAAAAATGGCTTTTATATTCTGCTCACCTTGGAAAACATGTCAAAGTGGTGAATGATGAAAAAGTCATTGAGGGTGTTTTTGATGGTCTTGATAGTGATTTTAACTGCATTATAAAGCAAAAAAATGGTCAGATAGCCGTTATAACAGCTGGAGATGTTCATTTTGGTTCTGCTGCTTCTATTAATGCAGGTCGTTATTAAAAAATTATTTTACCATCAGATGCCTTAATGATTTTGGGAGATGTTTATGGTTGCAGCCAATAAGAATGAATTTGTTTTTTTACCTCTGGGAGGTGTAGGTGAAATAGGGATGAATTTAGCTGCTTACGGATTTGGTCCCAAAAATCTTCGTGAATGGCTGCTGGTTGATATGGGGATTAGTTTTGCTGGTTCTGAATTACCAGGAGTTGATCTTGTTTTGCCTGATATTCGTTTTTTAGAAAGTGAAAAACATAATATACGGGGTCTTGTTTTAACGCATGCACATGAAGATCATTATGGGGCCGTTCTTGATTTATGGCCAAAGTTACAAGTGCCAATTTATTGTACGCCTTTTACGGCAGGATTATTGGAAACTAAAAAACAATTAGATTTTGAATCTCAAAAAATTTTACTCAATATTTTTCAAGCTGGTGATTGTTTTCAGGTAGGTGCCTTTGCTGTAGAGGCTATAGCTGTTAACCATTCAATACCAGAATCTGTATCTTTAGCAATTACAACCTCTTTGGGAACTGTGATTCATACGGGTGATTGGAAAATTGATCACACTCCTTCACTCGGGGCTGTGACGGATGAAAAAAGATTTCGTGCTTTAGGCAAAAAAGGTGTTTTAGCATTACTTTGTGATTCCACAAATGCATGTCGGGATGGTATATCTCCATCAGAGCAGCAGGTTCAAGCCAGTCTTTCTGAGATTATTTCCAAAGCTGAAGGGCGCGTTGCAATAGCAACTTTTTCTTCTAATATTGGTCGGATACGTTCTATTGCTCTTGCAGCTGAAGCTGCTGGACGTAAGGTGCTTGTCATTGGGCGTTCCCTTAAGCGAAGTATTATGGTTGCACAAGAGCTTGGTTATATGAATGGTTTAGCGCCATTTGTAACGGAAGATGATTATGGTTACATCTCGCGAAAAGATCTTGTTTTAATTGTCACAGGGAGCCAAGGTGAGCCGTGTGCTGCCTTGGCTAAACTATCACGTGATGGAATGAGAAATATTGCACTTTCTGCTGGTGATACCGTTATTTATTCATCACGAAGTATTCCAGGAAACGAAAAAGCGATTATTGAGGTACAAAATCGTTTCATTGATTTGGGTATTGAAATTATCACGAATGAAGATGCACTTGTTCATGTTTCAGGCCATCCCCGTCGTTCAGAACTTTTACAGATGTATGATTGGGTAAAGCCACAGATACTTGTTCCTGTACATGGGGAAGCAATACATCTTAAGGCTCAGGCAACTTTAGCGCGTCAAGCGGGTATTAAAATTGTTACAGATATCAGAAATGGACATATGTTACGTTTTGCACCAGAGCCTGTAGAAGTTGTTGATCAAGTTCCTGTCGGCCGCATCTATAAGGATGGTTGCCTAATTGGAGATGAAAATGAACTAGGGATTCGTGAACGTCGCAAACTAAGTTATGCTGGTCATGTTACTATTTCTCTCCATATAAATAGTAAGCATGAATTATTAGGGGATATAGGTCTAACAACATTCGGGTTACCTGAAAGTAATGGAAAAGGGGAAAGTTTAAAAGATATTCTTTTAGATATTGTAGAAAATACAGTTTACAGTATCCCACGCATGAAACAGAAAAATAATGAACTTATTCGAGAGGCAACACGACGTGCTGTGAGGGCGGCTGTTTATGAAATTTGGCAAAAAAAACCTATCTGTACAGTTTTTTTACATCGGTCAAAATAAAGAACTTTCATATTACGTTATTTAAAAAGAGAAGAGCATTTTTATTTTATGCTAAATAAGAAAAATAGAGAATGAAGCACAATAAATTTTTAAATAATAAGGTCGTTATATTTGCAAGTATTCAGAATGCGGCTATAGATGAGTAGAGGGTGTGATAAATTGTTCCGATATGATAGGTCTGATTAGGAGTTAATTATTTCAATGCGTCTTTCTCAATATTTCCTTCCACTTTTAAAAGAGAATCCTAAAGAAGCAGAAATTGTTTCTCATCGCTTCATGTTACGCGCTGGAATGATTCGACAACAAACATCAGGAATTTATTCTTGGCTTCCTTTGGGAAAAAAAGTGCTTGATAAAGTTTGTAAAATTATTCGTGAAGAGCAAGAACGTGCGGGTGCAATAGAAATATTGATGCCTACAATTCAGTCTGCTGATCTTTGGCGTGAAAGCGGTCGTTATGATGATTATGGTTTGGAAATGCTTCGCATTAAAGATCGTCAAAAGCGTGATTTACTTTATGGTCCAACCAATGAAGAGATGGTAACAGATATTTTTCGCTCATATGTTCGTTCTTATAAAGATCTTCCGCTTAATTTGTATCACATTCAATGGAAATTTCGTGATGAAATTCGTCCACGTTTTGGTGTGATGCGGGCACGAGAATTTTTAATGAAAGATGCTTATTCTTTTGATCTTGATTATGAAGGCTCTAAAACATCTTATAATCGTATGTTTGTTGCTTATTTACGCACTTTTTCTCGCCTTGGCTTAAAAGCAATTCCTATGCGTGCAGATACAGGTCCAATAGGGGGGGAGCTCAGTCATGAATTTATCATTTTGGCTGAAACAGGAGAGAGCGCTATCTTCTGTGATAAACAATTTCTTGAACTTATCGTTCCCGATAGTTCAATTGATTTTAGTGATAAAGCTGCTTTAGATGATATTGTTAAACAATGGACATCTTTTTATGCAGCAACGGAAGAAATGCATAATGAAGAGGAGTGGGCTAAAGTTTCTGATCATAATTGTCTTTCAGCGCGTGGTATTGAAGTCGGACATATTTTCCACTTTGGCACGAAATATTCTGCTCCAATGGGAGCAAAAGTTATGGGACAAGATGGAAAAGAGCATGTGGTCTCTATGGGATCTTACGGTATTGGACCTTCACGTCTTGTTGCGGCCGCTATTGAGGCTTCTCATGATGAAAATGGTATTATTTGGCCAAAGTCGATGGCACCGTTTGATTTTGGGATTATCAATATGAAACTCGATGATGAAAAATGCACACAGGCGTGTGAGTTTCTCTATCAGGGATTAAAGGAGGTTGGTTTTGATCCGTTATTAGATGATAGAAATGAACGTCCTGGATCAAAATTTGCAACAATGGATTTGATTGGTTTGCCAACGCAAATCATTGTTGGTCCTAACAGCATTGCACAAAATGAAGTTGAAATTAAAGATCGCAAAACAGGAATAAAAAAATCTCTAAAGGTTGAAGATGTGCTCAGCCAACTTTCTATAATTTAATAGGAAATGTTATGAAGAGGCTGAAAAACAAATGGTTTTCATCTTATGAGTGGATGATCGCTTTTCGTTATATGATCCCCAATAAAAAACATGTCGTTGCATCTGTTATTTCAATTATTTCTCTTATTGGGATTATGTTGGGCGTATTTGCTCTGGTTGTTGTTATGGCGGTGATGAATGGCTTTCGTACAGAACTTCTCAATCGTATTCTTGGTATGAATGGGCATCTTATTATTCAAACAGTTGATTCTAGTTTTTCTGATTATAAGACTCTTATTTCTTCTTTAGAAGCTACAAACGGTGTGAAGTTTGCTTTACCTGTTATTGAAGGTCAAGCGCTTGTTCAAGGTGAAGTTCAAGGTGGCTCTGGCGCGTTAGTTCGTGGTATGCGCAAACAAGATCTAGAAAAGCTTAAAACAGTCTCTCAAAACATTAAATTAGGATCGATTTCTCGGTTTGATCAAGAAGAAGGTGTTGCAATTGGAAGTGGCTTAGCAGAAAAATTGGGACTGACAGTTGGAAGAGATATTCGTATTATTACTCCAGATGGTGACGAGACTCCTTTTGGCGTTACCCCACGTGTGAAATCTTATAAAGTCGTTGCTATTTTTGAAGTTGGTATGTCTGAATATGATTCAATATTTATCTTTATGCCTCTCCATGAAGCACAAATGTTTTTTAATTTAGGAGATAAGGTTCAGTCTTTAGAATTATTTCTAAATGATCCGGATGCGGTTGATCAAATAAAACCTGTTGTAGAAAAAGCAGTTGATCAACAGGTCTATTTAATTGATTGGCGGACACGCAATCAGGCTTTTTTTTCAGCCTTACAGATTGAACGAAATGTTATGTTTTTCATTCTTTCTCTAATTGTTCTTGTTGCTGCTTTAAATATTATTTCAGGGTTGATTATGCTTGTAAAAGATAAAAGTCATGATATTGCAATTTTACGCACGATGGGGGCTCAACAGAGTGCGATTTTGCGTATATTTATCATTACAGGGATGATGATTGGTTTTATTGGAACTATATTGGGTTTAGTTTTAGGTGTTATCGCGACCGCGAATATTAATCATATCCAAGACTTTATATCTTGGTTATTTAATGTCGACGTTTTTAATCCTCAACTTTATTTTTTAACAAAATTGCCTGCACAAATTGAGTGGAAACAGACCATCTTGGTTGCTATGATGGCTTTATTCTTGTCGTTTCTTGCTGCTCTCATTCCGGCATGGCGTGCTGCTAAGCTAGATCCCGTACAAGCTTTGAGGTATGAATAATGACAGCTATTTTAGAGCTTGTAGAGATTGAAAGACGCTTTTTCGAGAGTCATAAACCGCTTATTGTTTTAGATAAAGCGAATTTTATTCTTAATCGTGGAGAGCTTGTTGCACTTGTTGCACCATCTGGTGCTGGAAAATCAACACTTCTTCATATTGCTGGATTATTAGAAAAACCAACAGCTGGTGATGTGATGTTACGGGGGGTTTCTTGTGCAAAGCGCTCTGATAGTGAGCGAACAGCTATAAGACGAAATGATATTGGTTTTGTTTATCAATTTCATCATTTACTTCCAGAGTTTACGGCATTAGAAAATGTCATGATACCGCAAATGATAGCAGGATTAAAAAAATCCATAGCGGAAGATCGTGCGCGCAAATTATTGACGTATCTGCGTGTTTCTCATCGTGCTGATCATCGTCCCTCAGAGTTATCGGGAGGAGAACAACAACGTGTTGCTATTGCACGTGCCGTAGCAAATGGCCCTTCGGTTCTTTTAGCTGATGAACCTACAGGAAATCTTGATCCCGTAACTGCAGCTTACGTCTTTCAAGCTTTATCTATCCTTGTTCGTCAATCTGGTCTTTCTGCTCTTATTGCAACACATAATTACGCTTTGGCTAAGCAAATGCATCGACGAATTACACTTAAAGAACAAAAGATTATAGAACTTCCTTAAAAGCAAGGTAAAAATTTTATACGATTAATTGAATAGTTTATATTACTTTATTCAAGGAGATTTTTCATGACAGTTTTTGTCGTTGACAAAAATCAATTAGATGTACGTCGTCGTCGATTGATTTTTCGTGCATGGCATCGCGGTATTCGTGAAATGGATTTCATTTTTGGACATTATGTCGATGCCCATATTACTGGAATGAATGATAAAACACTCTCTGAACTTGAGTATATTATGTCTTTTGATGATCGTGATTTACTCATATGGATTACTGGAGAAATTTCGCCACCCTCTGAAGTTGATAGTCCACTTTTTCGTGATATTGCCAATTATCGTACTTTCTTAAGTTATTAATCCCGATGCCTATATTTAAAAAAATTGTTATTCCCCCAAATAATTCTGTTCGTATGATTTTAGATGGAGTTATTGATGGATTTGAAGCCTTTGCGCTTGCTAAATTAAGTTCAGAAATTGCACAAGGTAAACCGCTCATCTATCTTGTCCGCGACGGAACAAAAATTGTGCATTTACAACAAGTTTTAAATTTTATTGAGCCCAATTTACCCGTACTTCAATTTCCTGCATGGGATTGTTTGCCTTATGATCGTGTGTCACCAGGAATTGCTGTTATGGCACGTCGACTATCAGCATTGGCACACATAGCAAATTTACGTAAAGATCCACATCCTGCAATTATATTAACAACAGCAAATGCGATTATGCAAAAGTTGCCTCCTCGTGAAATGATAGAAGCTCAGCTTATTCACGCATGTGTTGGCCAGCGCAATAACATGGGAAATCTTATTCAATTTCTAGAAACCAATGGTTTTGAACGCGTTACGGTTGTCCGTGATGTTGGTGAGTTTGCTGTAAGAGGAGGAATACTTGATATCTTTTCTCCGATGGATGTTGAACCTTTACGTCTTGATTTTTTTGGAGATACCCTAGAAAGTATCCGCGTATTTGATCCAGAAAGTCAAAGGACAACACGCCAAAAAACTGAACTTTTATTACAGGCAATGAGTGAGGTTGTTCTTACACCAGAATGCATCAGCCGTTTTAAAAGCAATTATACCCGTACATTTGGCGTATCACAAAAAAATAACATGCTTTATGAAGCAATTGCTCAAGGTCGGCGCTTTTCCGGTATGGAACATTGGCTTCCATTTTTTTATGAAAACCTTGATAGTTTTTTTGACCATTGTGGCAACGTACCGATCGTTTTTGAGCATCTTATAGAAGAAGTCTTCATTGAGCGCTATCGTCTTATTGAAGACTATTATAACGCGCGCAAAGAGCACGAAAATGATGAAAAAAATTCTACTTCTTATCATCCAATAGATCCTAGTCTTTTCTATTTAACGCCAGAGCGTGTTTTGAAAGATGTACAACAATCTTCACAGCGTATTGATTTTTCGCCTTTTAATATTCCACAAAGTCTAGAACAAACTGTTATTCATACCAATATTAAACAGGGATATGATTTTGTAAAAGAGCGTAATGCGCAGGAAAAAAATGTTTTTTCAAGTGTTATTGATCATATCGCATCTTTACGCACTGCTGGTAAAAAAGTGCTTTTAGCGTGTTGGAGTGAAGGATCTCTCAATCGTTTGCTACAAGTTCTCGACGAGCATGGATTGAAAAAAATAGATGTTGTAAAATCCTTGCAAACTGTCAAAGCAACCCCACGAGATCGCATATTAGCAGCTATTATCATGATAGAACATGGTTTTGAGGCTGAAGATTTAGCGGTTATAGCAGAGCAAGATATCCTTGGCGATCGTTTTATAAGATCGCCAAAGCGGCGTAAAAATAATACAAATTTTATTTCTGAAATTTCTGCTTTAAATTCTGGTGATATTATTGTGCATATCGACCACGGTATTGGACAATTTGTTGGTCTTAAAACCATCAAAACCACTGGAATTTTACGAGATTGCCTTGAAATTAGATATGCTGGAGGTGATTTACTCTTTTTACCTGTTGAAAATATTGAACTTCTCTCACGTTATGGCTCAGAAGGAACAGAGGTAACTTTAGATAAATTAGGGGGTGTTGCTTGGCAAACACGTAAAGCTAGGCTTAAAAAACATTTATTGGAAATGGCAGGGCAATTAATCCGTATAGCTGCAGAGCGTATGACTCGTGCTGCGCCTGCTTTACTTCCACCAGTTGGACCATTTGATGAGTTTGTTGCTTGCTTTCCTTATGAAGAAACGGAAGATCAAATGAATGCAATTGATGCTGTTTTAGACGATTTAGCCTCAGGAAAGCCTATGGATCGCTTGATATGCGGTGATGTTGGTTTTGGAAAAACCGAAGTAGCTATTCGAAGTGCTTTTGTCGCAGCATTAAATGGATATCAGGTTGCTGTTGTTGTACCGACAACCTTGCTTTCACGTCAACATTACAAAACATTTATTTCGCGTTTTCAAGGATTACCGGTTAAAATTGGACATGCTTCAAGGCTTGTAAAAGCGAAAGAACTTGCACGAGTAAAAAAAGGTCTTTCAGATGGTACAATCGATATTGTCATTGGAACTCATGCATTATTAAGTGGTGCAGTTAATTTTTTACGGTTAGGCCTTCTCATCATTGATGAGGAGCAGCATTTTGGTGTCAAACACAAAGAGCGTTTAAAAGAGCTTAAAAGTGATATTCATGTTCTCACACTTTCAGCAACTCCCATACCGCGCACTTTAGGGTTAGCATTATCGGGTGTACGTGAACTTTCATTGATAACAACACCTCCCATTGATAGAATGGCGGTTCGTACTTTTATTTTACCATTTGATGCACTTGTTATACGAGAGACCCTGCTTCGAGAATACTATCGTGGTGGACAAAGTTTTTATGTTTGTCCACGTATTTCTGATTTGGCTTTTGTAGAAGAATATCTCAAAACACATGTACCAGAACTGAAATTCGTTGTAGCTCATGGACAAATGCCGGCAGGACAACTTGATGATATCATGAATGCATTTTATGATGGACAATATGATGTACTGGTCTCAACAACCATTATTGAATCAGGTCTTGACATTCCAACAGCCAATACCCTAATTGTGCATCGCGCTGAGATGTTTGGCCTTTCTGCCCTTTATCAGTTACGTGGTAGGGTAGGGCGTTCAAAACAACGTGCTTATGCTCTCTTTACATTTCCTGCTGGTAAAGTTTTAACAGCTGCTGCTGATCGTCGTCTTAAAGTTTTACAATCTCTTGACACCTTGGGGGCTGGTTTTCAATTGGCAAGCCATGACATGGATATCCGCGGTTCAGGCAATTTTTTAGGTGAAGAGCAATCAGGGCATATCAAAGAAGTTGGATTTGAACTTTATCAAAAAATGCTTGAGGATGCTGTTGCTGAATTAAAAGACGGGGAGCTAAATGAAGATAAGCAGTGGTCTCCTCAAATTTCACTTGGTACAACAGTGATGATACCAGAAAGTTTCGTGCCTGACTTGCCATTACGTATGGGGCTTTATCGTCGTTTAACAGAACTTGATGATTTAGAACAAATTGATGAATTTGCAGCAGAGTTAATTGATCGCTTTGGTCCTTTACCGCTTGAAGTTCAACATCTCCTTAAAGTCTTTTATATTAAAACATTGTGTCGAAAAGCACATGTAGAAAAATTAGATGTTGGACCAAAGGGTATTGTTATACAGTTTCGCAATAACTATTTCGCAAATAGTGTTGCTCTTGTTCAGTGGGTGGGAAAACAAGGTTCAATGGCAAAAATTCGACCAGATCAAAGTATTGCTCTCATTCGTGATTGGTTCACAGCGGATGAAAGGCTTGTTGGAGCAGCGAATATTATGACACAGCTTGTCGAAATGGCAGAACAACATTCTGTTTAAAATTTTTTTATTGATTTAGAATTATTACTTATTTTTATAAAAATGAATTTATAATAAAGGAAATCCTTATATATTGATTTTGAGTTTTTGTACAATACGTATTGATACAGTGAAGAAAATAGATTAGATGGCGTAACTGCAATGAATAGCACTTGCATACAATAAGCTTCTGTAAATTTTGTAAAAAACAAAAATTTAGGTAAAGATAGCATGCTTTCTTCATTACAAAAGTGTCTAACTATCGTTTTTTTATTACTCACTTTGATGCATGGCGTAAAAAACGCTCACGCTGAGTTGTTTTCTGAGGAACAATACCAACATTTAAAAAACAAAAGAAAGAATATTAAAGAGAGAATACAATTTATTGAAGAAAGTATATCTCATTTAGATATTTGGGAAAAAAATATTTCTAAAGCAGAATACTATGAGCGTTTGCGGGAACAGAATAAGTTGTACAAAAAACTGAAAACTATGAAGGATGAATATTATAATCTTGGTTCGAAATTACAGGATCTATTTGAAAAAAAACAAAAAATTATCTCTAGGATACATATAGCGAGAGAGTACGAAGTAGGGGAGTATGAAGAAAAGTTGATTAAAACAAAAGACTATTTAAAAAAAACACAAATGTTTAATGAATGGGGAATGAATGAGAACAGTGGAAGTGATGATGAGATAATGAAAAATTATCTCATGTTTATTATTGCTTGCAACACGTTAGCGGATACACTGCAAAGTGATATAGGTGCTATTTTGCGCAAAGATTTTGATTGGAAAGATAAAGATTTTAGTTGGGCAAAAGACGCAAACCATTCAATAAGTCCTAATTTAGTCAGGGATATTAAAGAATTACTAACAGATGGCTCTTATAGTTATGAAAAACAAATATTTGACGATATAAAAAATAGTCTTACAGGAGATAATTGGTTTGTGAAAAATGCACCTGTGTTTTGCAGAACCATTAAGGAAGTACATAATATAATGCTTCCAAACAAGAGAAAGAATATTATAGATCGTATGCGTTCTCATGTTGAAGAATTATTCAATTAAAAAGTATTGTTTGATTTATGTAGAAATGTGTTAAAAATAGAAAAATATTTAATTTTCTTAAAATTGTAGTTTAGACACTTCATGAAGAATAATGCTATAAGAATATCCTATTAAAAATTTACTCAGATAAATACAGATAAATTAAGATGATATACTAAACAATAGTGAAAATAGTCTAGTGATAATATATTTTTAATTTTTTAAATTATTATTTATAATAAAATAATTTTATACATATAAGATATTACTATTATATCATATAAGATACATATTAAGTAATAATCTTATATATCTTTTTTATGCTTGTTTTTTGTGTTTGTATATTTTTATCTGATTATTATTTTAATAAGGATACATCTCATATCATAAATCATATTTCGTTAATACAATAAGAAAGATATTTCACTGTTTTATATAAGAAAACAAAATGATATTTTGAATTCATTTTTGCTTAAAATTTAAATCATTGACGATTTGTATCTTTGATGTTGTGAAAGATGAAAAAATTATAGGAATTTATCATTTTAACAAATTCTTTTATTTGAGAAATAACTTAAAATAAATTGATAAAAGCTATATTTTTTATTCACGTTATAAAGCTGAGAGATAATATTTGTACAGAGCTGTAATATATAAATGTTTAATATATGAGCATAAATTTATTATGCCTTTGGGCACGTAAGATGATTCATAGAGGGTATTTTTATTCCTTTATTCAGTAGTTTTATCTATAAAACTAACTCCTCTTGTGATGTGCAAGTGGATAAATTTTATTGTTTCAATATAAGAGAAGTTTACGCTATTAGGATCTTTCATACAATATAGAAAAAAGATAAATTATTATTATAAATTAATATGTTATTATATTTTAAGGAAGTTTATTATAAATAAAATATTTTCAGCAGTTATAGATTTTTTCTCTAAGAAAATGTGTTGTTTAATTAAGAAAAAAGCACTTCTTTAGTAGCTTATTTTTAAACTAAACTTTTTAGTTAAAAGCTATGGAATATAAAATTTTTATTACAAAAGCGTATCACCATTGTTTTGTAAACAAGGGCAGAAGATTGTCCATTACCAAAAAGTTCTCTTACAATTATGCAGAAATTTTAGACAATAAGTGGCTTTAATTCATCCAATGTTTCAATAATACCGTAAATGATTTTGTTTTTGTGTATTACACGAGGCACATAAGAAAAACAGTAAAATTTACCTGATATTTTGGAGATTCATGCATTGCAACACCTATTGCTAAGGCTCCATAAGCTTAACATGAAGAGTAATAAATGTAAAAAGTTTAATTAGTAAGATTTTTAGAGTAGTATTGAAGTTTATTTTAATTAATATTGCAATATTGATTCGTTTGTGTAATCTTAATTGGAATGCACAGAGGTGTTTTATGGATAGATTGCATCAAATACCAATGTGATGAAGAGGGGAATTATATGGGTGTATAAAAATTAGAATGGCTCATCGTAGTTTTTTCTCTAAATTTGACTTTTTTTTATATATTGAAGTAAAAATAGTAAAATTAATTGTTATTTCATTATAATTTAATAAATTTAAGTTGGAATTATATTTAATATTTTTTTGAAGTTACTTAAGAGCGCGTTGAAAGGATTAACTTAATCATGTCGCATAAAAATGTTTATTCTGCTGTTTCAGTATTAGTTGGAGCAGCTGCCCTTTTTCTTATAGCTGGTATTTCTGCAAATGCGCAAACTTTATCACAAGGTTGGTACAAAGTTTGCAGTAAGCAGCATGATGTTGATATTTGTAATACAATGAATACTGTATTATCGAATACGGGACAACCTTTAACGGCTTTTAATCTTGTTGAAATAAAAGGGAAGCAAAATGAAAAACGTATAGGTATTCAAGTGCCTACAGGTCGTTTTTTGCCAGAAGGTGTTCAAATTAAAATTGGTGATGACTTCTCTAAAAAAATTCCTTATATTATTTGTAATGGACCAAGTTGTATTGCCAATGATGTCTTAGATGATAAGCTTATAGCAGCTATGAAAAGTGGTACAAAAATGGTTGTAACCACAGTTAATTTCCGTGGTTCAGCTAATCCTATTGAATTTTCTCTTAATGGATTTACAGCAGCCTATACCGGTCCTGGTATGGAGGAAAAAGATTTCCAACAAGAACAAATAAAGCTGCAGCAAGCAATTCAATCAAATCAAAAAGAAATTGAAGAACGTATGCGGGTTGAGCAAGAAAAAGCAAAACAAAAGTAATAAACTCACATCATAGAATTGGTTGAATTGTTTTCTATTATTGTTTATTTAAACCGCCGCAGTTTTCTGTGGCGGTTTTTTTAATTCTTAGTTTTTCGAAGGAATTCTTCGTTTCCACCAACCAATACGTTCGGTTTTAGAAGAATCATTAGGTGTTGATGAAATAACAACGGGTTGATTAATTGTTTCTTCAATTTGGAAAGGAGAGGTTTCGATAACTTCCTCTATCTCGGTTACAGTTTCTTTCTCTAATATTTTTTGTATTTGCGTTGCCTCTTTAGAAGATGATTTTTTACGTGTTCCACGTGTTGATTTTTTACTGTTTTCAAGAGTTTTATCTTCTACCTCATGAATAGATTTATCTACTTTTTTTGTTTTAGCTTTACGTATCGAACTGGTTTTAGTTTTTTCTTCAAGAGATTTTTGTTCTACGACATTTTGATCATTCTCTAAAGAAAGTTGATTTTCTGCTACTTTTGAAGAACGTGCTTTACGTTTTTTAGGTTTAATACTTGTATCAATTTTTTTAGACTCACCCTGTTGTTGTATATCTAGAGCTTGTGTATTATTTTTTGTTTCTTCAAGTTCAAAAGGTTTAGCAGATGAAGCACGACGTTTGCGATGTTCTGCTTTAATTTCTGCTAAAGCCTGCTTAGCAAAATCTCCCACTGGTTCTGCGTAAGGAACGCGAATCTGATGAAAACTATTATCTTGATTGCGTCGACCACCACGACGTCCTCGACGACGTCCTCGACGATAAGAATCATCATTTAAGGTATCTTCTTTTTTATGAACGTTAGAGAGAGAGGGATCAGCAGTTTCACCGTGACGATTTTTGCGCTGACGCTTTTGATTTGTTTCAACGGGAGAAGGATTTTCAATAGATTCACTCTTTATGAAAATAGAATCTTCAATTTCTTGCTTATTGGCATCTTCCAATGAAGGTCGAGAAATGCTCTCTGCTATTGATCCTTTAGAAATAACAAGATGTTGCGTTCCAATACTATCATCTGCTTCAATACTAATATTAAGCTTAAAGCGAGCTTCTAAATTAACAAGAATGTTGCGTTTATGATTTAATACATAAAGTGCCGTTGCTACGGGTGTGCGCACGATAATATTATATTGCGAATTATGAAGAAGATATTCTTCAATTGAGCGCATGACATGTAACGCAATTGATGATTCAGAACGTATATTTCCTGTTCCTGCGCAATGCGGGCAGGGCTGTGTTGTACTTTCTAAAACCGATATGCGAATACGTTGACGACTCATTTCTAAAAGGCCGAAGTGTGAAATATGACCTACTTGAATACGAGCACGGTCATTTTTTAAACAATCTTTTAATTTTTTTTCGACCAGCTTCACATTACGTTCTTCTAGCATATCAATAAAGTCAATCACGATTAAACCAGCAAGGTCACGCAAGCGTAATTGACGCGCCACTTCTTCAGCAGCTTCAAGGTTAGTTTGTAAGGCTGTCTTTTCGACAGAGAATTCTTTCGTAGAGCGGCCAGAATTTACGTCAATAGCAACAAGTGCTTCTGTTTGATTAATAACAAGATAACCACCAGATTTCAAAGAAACCTGTGGTTGCAACATTTTATCAAGTTGAATTTCAATATTATTTCTTGCAAAAATGGGTGTAGGATCACGATAAGGTTGCACAACTTTTGCATGGCTTGGCATAAGCATACGCATAAAGTCTTTCGCTTCACGATATCCTTGGTCTCCAGAGACAAGAATTTCACTAATGTTCTTATTGTAAAGATCTCGTATAGAACGCTTGATGAGATTACTTTCTTCATGGACAAGGCACGGCGCCGTTGATTCGAGTGTCAAAGTGCGAATAGTATCCCATAACCGCATAAGATATTCATAATCACGTTTAATTTCAGCTTTTGTTCTATTGGCACCAGCAGTTCGTAAGATAACGCCCATACCCTTTGGAACTGCTAATTCTTTTACGATTTCTTTAAGACGCTTACGATCTTGTACATTCGTAATTTTTCGTGAAATACCACCACCACGTGCTGTGTTGGGCATTAGAACAGAGTAACGACCTGCTAGAGACAGATATGTTGTAAGGGCAGCACCCTTATTACCACGCTCTTCTTTGATGACTTGTACCAACAAAATTTGACGTCGTTTAATGACTTCTTGAATTTTATACTGACGCCCTTGTTTTCTTTGATAAATTGGGAGCTCTTCACGAATGTCCTCAGCACCGACCATTTCGATCTCATCATAAGAGATATCGGCATTTAATGCTTCTTCTGTAGTATCAATTATTGTCGTTTCAGATGTGATATCATTTTCAATATCGGCAGCTATGACTTTGTTTTTTCCATTTTTTTTTGTTCTTCTGGAGCGTTTTTTATTGTTAGTTGCTTCTTCCGTAAAGGCATCTACAGAATTCTCTCCTACAGCGGCTTTTTCTTCTTCTTCAAGAAGAGCAAGACGATCCGCAATAGGAATTTGATAGTAATCAGGATGAATTTCAGAAAATGTTAAAAAACCATGTCGGTTTCCACCATATTCAACAAAAGCTGCTTGGAGAGAAGGTTCTACACGCGTAATACGCGCAAGATAAATGTTCCCCTTGAGCTGCTTTCTATGCTCTGATTCAAAATCAAGTTCTTCAATTTTGTTGCCGTGAACAACAACAACACGTGTTTCCTCCGGATGGGAGGCATCTATAAGCATTTTGTTTGACATAAGTTAATATCCTGAAGGCGACATGCACAATTTTATTCAAACGAACACTATAACTATTCGTAAACATAAAAGGCTGTCTGCCGTAAAAGGGAAGTACCAGAAAAACAGGACGGAACACCACGTGCAGAGGCATGACTGCATTTACACCATTTCTCATCTTTATTTCCATCTGTTTTTTATGACTCATATTTCTTAAAAGTCTCCGGTAAAATAATCTTTAAAACAGTTCGGATATCCGAACCAACGAATCTTAAGTAATGCAATCCTAATGTTATAACATAGAAATTTTTCATCCATAAAAAAGTCTCAACACATAATAGGCAAAAAACCTCTAAAGACAACTTAATATGAGTTACAGATAATTTAGATGACTATTATTAGCTAGGAAGCATAAATATTCTTTTATGTTGATATCATGCGTTTGGCAAGTAACAATGTAAATCATGTATAATGATAATATCTTTATGACTTTAATTTTGTTTTTGGGTGTTTATTTAGCTTTTAGTGAAAAATAGAGAATAAATTGGTGTATCGTTTTTATATAACCAAGATAAATTATTACAAATGTAATGTAGAGTATTTTGCTTATGATAAGAGTTTTTTTTACCAAAAAGCTGAAAACAGCTTATGGGGATGTTATTGTGCTCGTCACATACTTTTTATTATGTTTTTTGCTATTCCAAACCAGTGTTCAAGCCGCAGATCCTTTGAGACTTGTTAATTTTCGAACCATTGGTGATAGTGTTCATACGCGTATTATTGCGGTTTTCAATTCAAAACCAAATGTTCGTTTACAGACTTTGGACAGGCCAGCACGTTTGGTCATCAATTTACCTACAATTGACTTTTCGATGCAAAATACGCCTTTAAAGAAACAGAATACATCAACTGTTATGCTTTCAGATGTGCGTTATGCTTTCTCTGACATACAGACTTCACGCATTATTTTGACAAGTAAAACGGTTTTTGTTGTTGAAAAAAGTGTCGTAAAAAAATTAAATAATGGTTTATGGCAGTTGCTGATTGATATTCGTAAAAGTACACAAGAAAAATTTGATGAGATATTAAAAAAACAGCAAAGGGCCAATTTTGATACAAAAACACAGTTAATACCAGCATATAATTTCCGAGTTGTTCTTGATCCTGGTCATGGTGGTATTGATGGTGGTGCACGGGGTGTTACTGGAATTTTAGAAAAAGATGTGACTTTAGACTTTGCACGTGCATTGCGAGACGAATTACAAAAGGATTCTCATATTACTGTTGCTTTAACGCGAGATTCCAATATTTTTTTAAGACTAAGTGAAAGAGTTAAAAAAGCGCAAGAGTTTGATGCTGATCTTTTTATATCTATTCACGCAGATACGATTGATCTACATTCTCTTCGCGGTGCCACCGTGTATACCATATCAGATAAAGCCTCTGATGCCATTGCAAAATCTTTAGCTGAAAATGAAAATAAAGTTGATTTGCTCGATGGTTTGCCTGCAGATGAAACACTCGAAGTTACAGATATTTTGATGGATCTTACACGACGTGAAACACATACATTTTCGGTTAATTTTGCAAATAGTGTTATTTCAAGTTTATCAAAAAATCATATTAACTTGATTAATAACCCACATCGGTATGCTAATTTTCAAGTTTTAAGAGCTTCAGATATACCCTCCGTCCTGATAGAGATAGGTTATTTATCCAATAAAGAGGACGAAAAGTTATTAAATGATCCTCATTGGAGAAAACAAATGGCAGCCTCTATTGCTCATTCTATTCGTCAATTTGCTGATTATAGGCAGAAAATGATACAGCCTCTTTAAATTTGTGAGAAAATAGGGTATCAATATGGGCTTCTAGTATACCCTAGTATAAATAAAAGATAGAAAACAAATTCTCTTGATCTCAATCTTGTGGTGATATCCACTTGGTGTATTGGAAGTAACGTATTTTTTCTTTGATTAATGCTTAAGAAAGCGATAGCCGTTTTTATGATGATTTTTTTAAGATATCTTCTTCGTTTTTTTGTTGCTATTGGACTTTTTGGTGCAATAACGTGGGGTGTTATGACCAGTGGTCAAGCAAATGCACTGCCTGATTATGAAGTTCTTTCACTTTATGAGCCGCCGGTAATGACTCGCGTCCATGCTTCTGATGGCCGTCTTATGGCAGAGTTTGCAACAAAACATCGCCTCTATTTACCGATTCAATCAATACCAAAGCTTGTTATAAATGCTTTTATTTCGGCTGAAGATAAAAACTTTTATCATCATTTTGGTTTAGATCCCGAAGGACTTTCTCGAGCTTTGATCAATAATATTCGTAATATTGGTTCTGGAAGACGTCCAGAGGGTGCATCAACTATAACGCAACAAGTCGCTAAAAACTTCCTTTTAAGTTCAGAAACAACGTTAGAGCGTAAATTTAAGGAAGCTATTTTAGCAATGCGTATTGAGAAAACTTATTCAAAAGAGCATATTCTCGAACTTTATCTCAATGAAATTTATCTGGGTCGTGGTACCTATGGTATAGCAGCTGCTTCTTTGACCTATTTCAATAAATCCGTCAATGATTTGACACTAGAACAATGTGCTTATTTGGCTGCTCTTCCAAAAGGACCAGCAAATTATGATCCATTTAAGAATACACAACGTGCTATTGATCGGCGCAATTGGGTTATAGATCGGATGATTGCAAATGGATATGTAACGCGTGAACAAGGTGAAAAAGCGAAAACTAAACCTTTAGGAGCGACAATACGTGGAAGTGATAGCTATGTTTTTGCGGCTGATTATTTTACTGAAGAAGTGCGGCGTCGTTTAATACATCGCTATGGGGCTAAAACACTTTATGAAGGTGGGCTTTCCATTCGTACAACGCTTGATCCGCATTTACAACTTATTGCGCGACGTGCTTTGCACGCTGGGTTAATTAGATTTGATCATTCGCAAGGATGGCGTGGAGCTTATGCACATATTGATGAGAAAGGTGATTGGGGGATAGAACTTGCAAATATCACGGGACTAAGTGATGTTCCTGAATGGCGTTTAGCTGTTGTTCTTTCTACTAATCCCAATAAAGTAGAGATTGGTTTACAGCCACAGCGCGAAGCTTCAGGTATATTATCAAAAAAACGGGAAATTGCTATTTTATCTGAATCTGATTCAAAATGGGCACTGCATGTTGTAAAAGAAAATGGTTATCGAAAAACTGTTCAGAACTTATCTCATGTTCTGCAAGTTGGGGATGTCATTTTTGTTGAAAAACTATCCAATACAAACAACACTTATCGCTTACAACAAATTCCAAAGGTTGAAGGTGCAATTGTTGCTATGGAACCTCATACAGGGCGCGTTCTTGCTATGGTGGGAGGATTTTCTTTTGCCGCATCTGAATTCAATCGTGCAACCCAAGCTTATCGCCAACCGGGGTCTGCTTTTAAGCCTTTTGTTTATGCAGCAGCTCTTGATAATGGGTATACACCAGCATCTGTTGTTTTAGATGGCCCCATTGAAGTTCGTCAATATAATGGTGAAGTTTGGCAACCCAAAAATTATGGAGGTACCTTTGCAGGACCTTCAACGTTGCGGTATGGTATTGAGCGTTCTCGTAATCTTATGACAATACGGCTTGCCAATGATATGGGAATGCCTCTTGTCGCTGAATATGCAGAACGCTTTGGCGTAGTGGATAAATTGCAGCCCTATCTTCCCATGGCTTTAGGAGCTGGTGAAACAACAGTATTACGAATGGTTACAGCTTATTCAGTCATTGCCAATGGAGGGCGCTCTATTAAACCTTCTCTGATAGACAGAATTCAAGATCGTTATGGAAAGACAATTTATCGTCATGATGATCGTATTTGTGAAAATTGTAATACGCATTCATGGAATAATCAACGTGAACCCACATTGATTGATGAGCGAGATCAAGTTCTTGACCCTATGACGGCTTATCAGATTACATCCATGATGGAAGGGGTTGTTCAGCGTGGTACTGCAGCACGTTTACGTTATCTTAATCGACATATTGCTGCTAAGACAGGGACAACCAATGACTCTAAAGATGTATGGTTTATGGGATTTACTCCTGACATTGTCGTTGGTATTTTTATCGGCTACGATCAACCTGCTCCGTTAGGATATAATGGAACCGGAAGTTCATTAGCTGCACCTATTTTTGGTGAGTTTATGGCAGATGCTCTTAAAGGGAAGCCAGATGTTCCCTTTAAGATGCCGAAGGGTATGATTTTAATGCCAATTAATCGGAAAACAGGAATGCTTGCAGAAAGAGGAGATCAAGATGTCATTATAGAAGCATTTAAACCAGGAACTGGTCCTGCTGATATATATCAAGTTATTGGGGGTACAAATTCTTTTCAAGAAGGTGTTCCAGCAGTAACGACTTCTCCACAAGTCAATAAAGCCCTTGAAAGTGGGACAGGTGGGTTGTATTAATCAACAAAATCTCCTTTTGTCATAAGCTATGGTTTTTTTACAGTGTTGGTCCTGTAAATAGAATGATAAATCCATGCTATTTCCTCACAGAAGCTATCAAATTTGTATAAGATTCTAGGGACATAACCAGAAAGAGTGTTTAAAAATACGGTGTTAAATTATGCGAGCAGAAATAGAAACATTAGTTGATGAAATCCAGAAAGCAATTCAATTGCTAAGGGGGCATCTTTGACTGGGATCAATCACTAAAGCGTCTCGAATATCTTAATCAAAAAGCGGAAGATCCGTCATTATGGGATGATGCACAACAAGCACAGGATATGATGCGTGAGCGTCAGCGTCTTGATGATTCAATCAATGGTCTTTTATCATTTACAAGAACACTTGAAGAATGCATTGAGCTTATCGCGATGGGTGAAGAAGAAAGCGATGTTGAAATTATCGCTGATGCAGAAAATTCAATACGCAATCTTAAAAATGAGATCGATAAAAGGCAAATTGATGTACTTCTTTCAGGAGAGGCGGATCCGAATGATACCTATTTAGAAGTTCATGCTGGAGCAGGGGGAACAGAAAGCCAAGATTGGGCTTCTATGCTCTTACGTATGTATATGCGCTGGGCTGAACAGCATGAAATGAAGGTTGAAATTTTAGAAATTCATGATGGGGAAGAAGCAGGGATAAAGTCAGCGACTATTCTTGTAAAAGGGCATAATGCTTATGGAATGTTAAAAACAGAATCAGGCGTTCATCGCTTGGTGCGGATTTCTCCATTTGATTCGAATGCAAAGCGCCATACCTCTTTTGCGAGCATTTGGGTTTATCCAGTTATTGATGACAATATTGAAGTTGATGTTTCAGAGGCAGACGTGCGTATTGATACATATCGTGCATCGGGCGCAGGAGGACAACATGTTAACACGACAGATTCCGCTGTTCGCATCACACATATAAAAACGGGTATTGTTGTTCAATGTCAAACAGAGCGTTCTCAACATAAAAATCGCGCTACGGCTTGGTCGATGTTGCGTGCACGGCTTTATGAAGAAGAGCTTAAAAAAAGAGAAGAAGAAACCAATGCTGCTGAATCTTCTAAAACAGAAATCGGGTGGGGACATCAAATTAGATCTTATGTTCTTCAGCCCTATCAGCTTGTCAAAGATTTGCGTACAGGGATTGAAAATACGGATCCACAATCCGTACTTAATGGTAATTTAGATGCATTTATAGAGGCAGCACTTGCACGGCGCATTTATGGAAAAGACAAAGAAATTGAGGATATTCGTTAATTATATACTCTTCCTTCAAGCCATGTAGATTTTTTCTTAAGCTGTTCGTTTGTTATGATGTTATGATAGCCTTTGATACTTTAAAGGTTCAAAGAGGGGAGGGTTTGTTCCTTTCTTCAATTTTTTCTCACACGCCAATCCTGCTTTATGATATTGCAAGTGATAGGAAGAATCTGAAATAAGAAAAATTTGCGATATTCGGAGCACTAATATAAATATAAAACAATTATTATCCTTATAAATCAATATATTGTAAAAATTGAATCCGTTGAAAACCCAAAATCAATTCAGAGGATAATTTTTGCTTTTCAAGGCAAATCAAACACTCAATTTACAAATTACCATTATGATGTAAAAGTGTTGCTGTAGCTAAAACATTTTCAGCATGCCCTGATACGCTTACTTTGCGCCATTCTTCTGCTATTATTCCATTTGCATTAATTAAAAAAGTACTCCGTTCAACTCCCATATATTTGCGTCCATACATGCTTTTTTCAACCCAAACACCATAAGCTTCGAGGGTTGTTTTTTCTTCATCAGAAACCAAGATGACATCAAGTTCATGTTTTACTTTAAATTTATCATGTTTTTTTACATTATCTGGAGAGATTCCAATAACAGCAACACCGATTTCATCAAATTTCATCTTTAATTTTGTGAAATCAAGTGCTTCGATTGTGCAGCCACTGGTGTCATCTTTTGGATAAAAATATAAAACAACAGGTTTTCCTTTAAAGTCAGAAAGACACACTGTCTCTCCTCCATCGCGCGGCAAATTAAAATCAGGAGCAAGAGCACCTTTCATTGGTCTTGTCATTTTTTTCGTCTTTCTTTCTTGTATAACAGGTAAAAGATATCAGAGTACACACAAGAAAAGAACTATTCAACTCTCTAGAATATTATTGTTTTGAAGAGATCTTTATTTTCCTAACAAAACTCACCCTATCACAATGATTGGATTGAAAGAACAAGGTCGACGTTAACAACATAAACAAAACAACAAAAGATTATACTGGTTTCATCACAACATGTTTTTTCTTACCGAAAGAAAGTTTAATGATTCCTTCTACACTGACATCCTCTCCAATAATAAGATGTGTTTCATCTTCAATAATTTGATCATTGACACGCACACCTCCACCTTGAACGTGTCTGCGTGCCTCACTATTAGATTTAGCGAGTCCTGCTTGTACTAAAAGAGTGAGCAATCCAACACCTTTTTTTAATTCTGAGGCATTAATTTCAACAGTTGGAAGATTTTCTCCCAGAGTTTTTTCTTCAAACGTTTTGCGAGCAGTTTCTGCTGCAGCATTGGCGAGAGCACGTCCATGCAACATTGCTGTAACTTCTGTTGCAAGAATTTTTTTTGCTTCGTTAATTTCTGTTCCTTGTAATACAGAAAGTTTAAGAATCTCATCCATTGGCAATGGGGTATAGAGCTTTAGAAATCGTATTACATCAGCATCTTCTGTATTACGCCAATATTGCCAAAATTGATAAGGTGAAAGCATATCCGCATTCAGCCATACAGCTCCATTCAACGATTTACCCATTTTGGCACCGGAAGAGGTTGTCAGCAATGGTGATGTTAACGCATATAATTGTGGTGTTCCTAAACGATGCCCTAATTCGATTCCGTTAATAATATTGCCCCATTGATCAGAGCCCCCCATTTGCATACGCAACCCATAACGTTTATAAAGTTCAACAAAGTCATAAGCTTGCAGAATCATATAATTAAACTCTAAGAATGACAAAGAATGCTCACGCTCAAGTCTCAGTCTGACAGAATCAAATGATAACATACGGTTGACAGAAAAATGTTTTCCTACATCACGCAAAAATTCTAAGTAGTTTAAATTACATAACCATTCAGCATTATTCACAATACACGCATCAGTTTCTCGGTCACCGAATGTCAAATAGTTAGCAAATACCTTTTTAATACTATCAATATTTGCAGCAATATCATCTTGTGTCAAAAGGCGTCGCGCTTCATCTTTGAAGGAAGGATCACCGATCAATCCGGTCCCTCCGCCCATTAAAGCAATGGGGCGATGACCCGTTTTTTGTAACCAATAAAGCATCATAATTTGAAGAAGACTTCCAGCATGTAAACTCGATGCTGTTGGATCAAATCCAGTATAAGCGCTTACAGTTTCTTTTGAGAAAAGATCATCTAAGCCTTTTTCATCTGAAATTTGGTGGATAAAACCACGTTCGCTCATAATGTGTAAAAAATCAGATTTAAAGGCAAACACAGATTCAATTTCCTAATTTAAGAGTGCATTCATTTCATATAATAGGTGATTATATAATGAGCGTTATCTATCATAACTGATGCACACATCACAAGAGAAAGAGACATATCAATAATATAAAGATAAATAATACAGGTATTATTTGCTTTTTACGCTAAAAAAGAAACTATCTCAGTGATAGAAAAAAGATATTTTGTTATTCTCATTTCTATTCTGAAATAAAATTTAGAAAAGCTCTAAATACAGACTAAAAAATTACTTTGTTATGATCAGAGACGATTTTCGCTGATTTTTTTATAAATCTATCCTGTTTTCCTAAGTTAGTGAAAGTATTTCAGGAGGAGGAGAGAGAAGTTCATTGGTGATATGGTTATCCAAATAGTGAGCACATCGTTCAATAAGTTCTTCATGACATCCACTGAAAAAGTGATTAGCCTCTTCCAATATTTCTTGTGTGATGATGATACCTTTTTGTGTTTTCAATTTATCGACAAGTATTTGAACATCTTTTTTCGGAGCAACTTTATCGATACCGCCATGAATGATAAGTCCAGAGGAGGGACAAGGTGCAAGAAATGAAAAGTCATAAACATTAGGCTGAGGCGCAACAGAGATAAATCCCTCAATTTCCGGTCGGCGCATTAAAAGCTGCATACCAATCCATGCTCCAAATGAATATCCTGCTACCCAACAATTTTTAGAGTCTGGGTGTTGTGTTTGCACCCAATCAAGAGCAGCAGCAGCATCTGAAAGTTCTCCTATTCCATAATCAAATTCACCCTGACTACGACCAATACCACGAAAGTTAAAACGTAAAGTTGTAAAGCCACGTTGCTGGAACATATAAAAAAGGTCATAGACAATTTTATGATTCATAGTTCCACCAAATTGTGGATGAGGATGCAAAATGATCGCAATGGGGGCATTTTTTTGTTGTGAAGGTTGATAACGCCCTTCGAGTCGACCCGCGGGACCGTTAAAAATAATTTCTGGCATAAAATGCTCCTTAAATGCAATAAAAGGCGTTCATTGACCTTGGTCGACTTTTACCATAGAATCTCTTAAATAATTATTAGATATTCTTTTTTTAGTGCACTTTTCAAGAAAATTACGCTATTTTTTTAATCAATTCATAAGATTAATGATTGCGATGTAAAATGGTTATAAAACGCCGATATTTTGATCATAACGCAACAACACCGCTCAAAAAAGTGGCACGGATGGCGTTACTGGAATCTTTAGAGATATTTGGTAATCCATCATCGGTTCATAAGGAAGGGCGTGCGGCTAAAACTTTGTTACAAAAGGCACGTCGACAAATCGCTGAAAATCTAAAAACAGATCCAGATCACGTGGTATTTACCTCTGGTGCGAGTGAAGCAGCAATGACTTTGTTAACACCCTTTTATAATATGGGGAATGCAAAAGTTCAATTTTCCCATCTTTACCTTGGAGCGACTGAACATCCCTCTGTTGCTGAGGGAGGGCGTTTTTCTAAAGAATTGATAAGCGTCATTGCTGTTGATCAAGATGGGCTCATTCAACAAGATAAATTAATAACACTCTTAACAGCTCACGATAAAACAAAAGGTTTACCTCTTGTTGCTATTCAAGCTGCAAATAGTGAAACGGGTGTTATTCAACCGTTAACAGAAATCGCCGCTATTGTTCGGGCTTTAGGAGGCACTCTTATTGTTGATTTGACACAATATGTCGATAAAAATTTCGTGGATATTAATCAGCTAGGAGGAGACTTTTTTATACTGTCTGCACATAAAGTTGGTGGTCCTAAAGGAATTGGTGCTTTTGTTTCATGTGGTAATCTTCTCATGCCACACCCTCTTATTATTGGGGGAGGACAAGAAAAAGGTCTCCGTGGAGGAACAGAAGCATTACCCCTTATTGCTGCTTTTGGGGCAGCAATGGCTGATTGTTTTACACAAGAGGAAATAAGACAGTTAATATATTTACGCAATAAATTAGAAGATGGACTACAAAAAATAAGTAAAAATGTTGAGATTTTTGGCAAAAAAGTTCAACGTTTGCCAAATACAACTTACTTCACCGTGAAAAATATAAAAGCTGAAACAATGCAAATTGCCTTTGATTTAGAAGGATTTTCTATATCAGCCGGCTCAGCTTGTTCTTCGGGAAAAGTAAAACAAAGCAAAGTGTTGGAGGCAATGGGGTATCATATTCCAAATGGTGCCATTCGCATTTCGCTAGGACGGGATACAACTCCTGAAGATATTGATGATTTTCTATCGTTTTTTTCTCAAATTATAAGCAGGAAAAAAGAGGAAGATTTCACATCATAACGTTATAAAAATTAGAATTATTTTAAAAATAAGGTAAGTTTGATTGAAATTTTTGCACTTTACCTATAGCCTAGAAGATAACTTGCTTACTTTAATCTTGGGAAAAACGAGACTTTTAGTTACCGGTTTTTGATGCCAAAAAATGGAGAAAATTTATGCCGGCAGTACAAGAAACAATACGCCAAGTACGTGAAATAGATGTTGACCAATATAAATATGGTTTTGAAACTAATATTGAAACAGATAAAGCTCCAAAAGGCTTAAATGAGGATATTATCAAATTTATTTCTGCTAAAAAACATGAGCCTGAATGGATGCTAACATGGCGCTTAAAAGCTTACCGCCGTTGGCTGACAATGCAAGAGCCTCATTGGGCGCGTCTTGAATATCCTAAAATTGATTTTCAGGAGCTTTATTACTATGCTGCTCCCAAAAATCATACGGGACCAAAATCTTTGGATGAAGTGGATCCTGAGTTGTTAGCAACGTACGAAAAACTTGGCATTCCCCTTAAAGAGCAAGAGATTTTGGCAGGAGTGAGAAAACAGTCTGATCCCTCTACTTTTGATAACGGTATGTCTGTATCGGGGCAGGTGGCTGTTGATGCAGTTTTTGATTCTGTTTCTGTTGTAACAACATTTAAAAAAGAGCTGGCACGTGCTGGTGTGATTTTTTGTTCTATTTCAGAGGCGATTATTGAACATTCTGAGCTTATTAAGGAATATTTAGGAACAGTTGTACCTATAAGTGATAATTATTACGCGGCCTTAAATGCTGCTGTCTTTACAGATGGTTCATTTGTTTACATTCCCAAAGGGGTTCGTTGTCCTATGGAGCTTTCAACTTATTTTAGGATTAATGAACGCAACACTGGCCAATTTGAACGAACATTGATTATCGCCGCTGAGGATTCCTATGTTTCTTATCTTGAAGGGTGTACAGCACCCCAACGTGATGAAAACCAACTTCATGCTGCTGTTGTTGAGCTTATTGCTCTTAAAAATGCAGAGATTAAATATTCTACAGTACAAAACTGGTATCCTGGTGATAAAGATGGAAAGGGTGGTATTTATAATTTTGTGACGAAGCGTGGAGATTGTCGAGGTGATAACTCTAAAATTTCATGGACACAAGTTGAGACTGGTTCTGCGATTACTTGGAAATATCCATCCTGCTTACTTCGTGGTGATAATACGCGTGGAGAATTTTATTCTATTGCTGTTGCAAACGGTCATCAACAAATTGATTCTGGTACAAAAATGATTCATTTGGGAAAAAATACATCCAGTCGTATTATTTCCAAAGGCATTTCTGCAGGTTTTTCAAATAACACTTATAGAGGACAAGTCACAGCACATCGAAAAGCACAAAATGCGCGTAATTTTACGCAATGTGATAGTTTGTTAATCGGGAATGATTGTGGTGCGCATACAGTTCCTTATATTGAAGCAAAAAATGCAACAGCTCAGTTTGAACATGAGGCCACAACATCAAAAATTTCTGATGACCAACTTTTTTATGTTATGCAGAGAGGAATTCCCGAAGAAGAAGCTATCGCATTAATTGTAAATGGTTTTGTAAAAGAGGTCATTCAAAAACTTCCCATGGAATTTGCTGTTGAAGCACAAAAGCTTATTGGTATTAGCCTTGAAGGTAGTGTTGGATAATTTTATTTAATGAGATAAATAGAAGACTTGATGCAAAAATGCTGTAACAGTAGCAAATAATGCTAAAAATGACCTCTATGGTAATTGCAAAAGTAGATGGGTGCTAAGCAAAATATACGCCTTGGTATCTGAAAAAAACAGCCAAAACAGGATTAAATTATGTTAGAGATAAAAAATTTGCACGCCCGTATTGCTGAGACCGATACAGAAGTTATTCGTGGTTTAAACTTGACAGTTCAAGATGGAGAAGTTGCCGCTATCATGGGACAAAATGGAGCCGGAAAATCAACTTTGTCTTATTTGCTTGCTGGTCGTGATGATTATGAAATAACAGAAGGAGAGATTCTCTATAATGGACAATCACTTTTAGAAATGGATCCAGCAGAACGTGCTGCATATGGTGTTTTTCTTGCATTTCAATATCCAATGGAAATACCAGGGGTGGCAACGATGGAATTTTTAAAAGTTGCGATGAATTCTCAACGCAAAGCGCGAGGTGATGAAGAGCTTAAAATTCCTGAATTTATAAAGTATGTTAAAGAAGTTTCAGCTAAACTTGAAATAGATATGGATATGCTAAAGCGTCCATTAAATGTAGGTTTTTCAGGTGGAGAAAAAAAGCGTGCTGAAATTTTACAAATGGCCCTTCTTGAACCTAAACTTTGCATTTTAGATGAAACGGATTCTGGTTTAGATATTGATGCACTAAAAATTGTTGCAGATGGTGTTAATAAACTTCGGGATTCAAAACGTTCATTTTTGGTGATTACCCATTATCAACGGCTGCTTAATTATATCATTCCTGATACTGTACATGTTCTTTATAAAGGACGAATTATCAAAAGCGGAGATAAATCCTTAGCGATTTATTTAGAGCAAAATGGGTATGCTGATCTTATCAGGGAAGCAGTTTAAGGTTATTGAATATGAATGCACAGCAGAATTTGTTAGCGGTTGAAGAAAATATACTCAGTAACTTCAATCAATATGTAAACGATTTACCTGGTGATAAAGCTATACGGGAAATTCGCAAGAAAGCTATTGAGCAATTTCAAACAATACAGCTTCCTTCCCGTAAAATGGAAAGCTGGCATTATACTAATCTGCGTACCTTACTGAAGTCTATTAGCAACTTTTCAAAAGTTCAAGACAATCAGTTGGTTGATGCATTGCTTTCAGAAAGTGCTGTTTTCTCCATAAACAATGGAAAAACATCGATAGAGTCAAAGGTAGACAATATTACAGTAAAACGTCTTTCAGATGCATTAGAAGATAATTCTGTACAGATAAATCAAAACATTACTGATGAGGATTTTATTGGACAGTTAAATACAGCTTTTGTTACAGATGGTTGGCTTTTTCACATCCCTGAAAATACAAAGTTAAGTATACCCATTGAATTACAAAATATACAAATGGGGGGACAATCTCATATTTTTTCGGATATAAAAATTGATAAAAATAGTCAAGTTATGTTTATTGAACATCAGGTTGGCAGTGATAAAGATACCTTTGTCAGTTCAATATTTTCATTAAATGTTGCTGCTGATAGTAATGTTACGTGGATTCTCATTCGCAATCGTGATTTTAATTCTACGCAATTTGGTCGATTTTGTGCTGTTCTTGCTCAAAGAGCGAAGTTATCACTTTATGTCATTAATATAGGGAGCCAATTAAATCGCCAAGAAGTCGATATTGAATTACAGGGAGAAGAATCTGACTTTCAATTGCGTGTTATAAATTTATTATCAGGACAGACACATAGTGATCTTACAATGACTGTTCGTCACGTGGAAGAAAAATCAACATCAACCGAAATTATACGCAATGTGGTTACAGATAAGGCTGTTGGTGTTTTTCAAGGAATAATACGTGTTTCTCAAAAAGCGCAAAAAACAGATGCACGCATGGCTTGTAATAGCCTTATTCTTTCAGACGATGCGGAATTTAATGCAAAGCTTGAACTGGAGATTTTTGCTGATGATGTTGCATGCGGTCATGGTGCAACAGTTGCTAATATTAATCATGATTATCTTTTTTATCTTATGGCGCGTGGTATCCCATTTAAAATGGCTCGTGCACTTTTGATTAAAGGATTTATCTCTGAGCTCATTGATGACATCAAGCAAGATAATATTCAAATTGTTTTGGAGAATATCATTAGTAAATGGCTTGAAAAAAATGTTTAAGGTAGAAAAAATGGAAAATAACGTACAAACATTTACTTATAATGTCGAAGAAATTCGGCGTGATTTTCCTCTTTTGCACCATCAAGTTTATGGAAAGCGATTAGCATATCTTGATAGTAGTGCTTCTGCCCAAAAACCAATGTCAGTACTCAATGCAATGAATAATTATTATCACTATAGTTATGCTAATGTGCATAGGGGAATGTATTTTTTAGCCAATATAGCAACACAATCATATGAAAATTCTCGTGAAACCGTTCGTGTTTTTCTAAATGCTCACAAAGCTGAAGAAATTGTTTTTACGAAAAATGCAACAGAAGCTATTAATACTGTTGCTTATGGTTGGGCGATGCCAAAACTCAAAGAAGGCGATGAGATTGTTCTAACGATCATGGAGCATCATTCAAATATTATTCCTTGGCATTTTCTCCGTGAACAAAAAGGTGTTAAACTTATTTTTGTTCCTGTCGATGATAATGGTGTTCTGCACATTGAAGATTTCCAAAAGGCTTTAAGCGAAAAAACGCGGCTTGTCGCTATAACGCATATGTCTAATATATTAGGAACTATACCTCCTGTTAAAGAAATTATTAAGCTAGCACATCAAAATTCTATTCCTGTTCTTGTTGATGGTTCTCAAGGAGCAGTACATTTAACCGTTGATGTGCAAGATCTCGATTGTGATTGGTATGTCTTTACAGGTCATAAGCTTTATGGTCCCACCGGTATTGGTGTTTTGTATGGTAAGGAAGATAGACTAGAAGAAATGCGTCCTTTTCAAGGGGGAGGGGAAATGATCGAGGAGGTAACAACCGATAAGGTGTTTTATAATGCTCCTCCTTACCGTTTTGAAGCAGGCACTCCTCCTATTGTTGAAGCTATTGGATTAACTGCGGCTATTGATTATATACAAGAGAAAGGCCGTAGCACGATTCATGCCTATGAGAGATCCCTTTTAGCTTATGCGCAGGAAAAACTCAAAACTGTTGAGTCATTGCGCATTTATGGTCATTCTCCCAATAAAGGAGCTATTATATCGTTCACAATTGAAGGGATTCACGCCCATGATATCGCTATGTTTATTGATAGAAAAGGAGTTGCAATACGCGCTGGAACCCATTGTGCACAGCCTTTATTACAGCGCTTTGGTCTAACATCTATTTGTCGGGCATCATTAGCTATGTATAACACTCATGAAGATATAGATCAATTAGTAGAAGCATTGAAAGAAACAAGGACATTTTTAAATGGCTGAATCAATTGAAGAGCGTCATTCTACAGAATCTGTTGAAACTGTAAGTGAAAATAAAAAATCTTATATATCAGCAATTCCAGCAGATGAAATTGATCGTATGACGAATGATATTATTACTGCTCTCAAAACAGTTTATGACCCAGAGATTCCTGCTGATATTTATGAGCTAGGACTGATTTATCGTATTGATATTGAAGATGATCGTTCAGTAAAAATTGAAATGACTCTTACAGCACCGGGATGTCCTGTTGCTGGTGAAATGCCTGGGTGGGTAGAAAATGCAGTCAGTGCTGTTGAAGGGGTTTTGTATGTTGAAGTCACTATGACTTTTGATCCACCATGGACACCTGATTGTATGTCAGAAGAAGCTCAAATTGCTGTCGGATGGTACTAAAAGTATTGTTAAGAGACTCTAGTTTAGCCATTCATGAATAAGCTGTTTACTTTTCACAAGCGTTTGAATTTAAGGACGATCGCATGAGTTATAATAAACAAAAATTAGAACTTAACTGGATTGGAAAAGAAAAACGCCCAAAACTAGAGCCCCGTATCTTATTAGAAGATCTTGAAAAATCTTATCACGCTTCGCATCAAATATCTTCCCAAGATATTTTTGATAATAAACTTATTTTTGGTGATAATTTGCTCGTTCTCAAAGCGCTTGAACAAGAATATATGGGGAAGGTAAAATGTATCTATATCGATCCGCCTTATAATACAGGCAATGCCTTTGAACATTATGAAGATGGTTTAGAGCATTCCATATGGCTCAGCCTTATGAGAGACAGGCTAGAATTGTTACATCATTTACTGGCAGAAGATGGAAGTATCTGGATATCAATTGATGATGATGAACAAGCTTACCTTAAAGTGTTAATGGATGAAATTTTTGGTCGAAAAAATTTTATAAACAACATTATTTGGCAAAAAAAATATGCTCCACAAAATGATGCAAAGTGGCTTTCTGATAACCATGATTTTGTAATGGTTTATGCTAAAGATAAAACTGTTTGGCACCCTCAATTGCTTCCTCGTTCAAGCGATATGGATGCACGCTATAAAAACCCTGATAATGATCCGCGTGGTCTTTGGAAATCTGGAGATCTATCCGTAAAAAGAGTAACACTTAAGGATATTTATGAAATCATCACACCTTCTGGGCGCAGTGTGATGCCTCCTAATGGTAGAAGTTGGGCTATAAATGAAAAAAAATTCTTTGAATTATTGAACGATAATCGCATTTGGTTTGGTCCAACAGGAAGCAATGTTCCTTCCCTGAAGCGTTTTTTATCAGAAGTAAAAAATGGTATGGTTTCAATGACGATTTGGCCCTATACAGAAGTGGGACACAACCAAGATGCCAAAAGAGAAGTCAAAGTTTTTAATTCTGATAGTGTCTTTACAACCCCCAAACCTGAGCGTTTAATGGAACGCATTATTCAACTTGCCACTAATCCCGGTGATCTTGTACTAGATTCCTTTGCTGGTTCTGGCACGACCGGTGCTGTTGCCCATAAAATGGGACGCAAGTGGATTATGATTGAACTTGGTGAACATTGTCATACCCATATTATCCCTCGTTTAAAACAAGTGATTGATGGAACTGATCAAGGGGGAATTTCCAAAAGTGTCAATTGGCAAGGTGGCGGTGGATTTCGCTATTATCGCCTTGCACCTTCTCTGTTACAAAAAGATCCATTGGGACAATGGATTATTAGTCGCGAATATAATGCTGCGATGCTTTCAGAAGCAATGTGCAAACATATGGGATTTACCTACGCACCTGATGAAAATCATTATTGGATGCAAGGGTATTCAACCGAAACAGATTATATTTATGTCACAACAAGCGCTATGACCCATGAACAACTCCGTATAATGAGTGAAGAGGTAGGCTCTCATCGCACGTTGCTGATTTGTGGCACAGCCTTTGATACAAAATCAGCATCCTTTGAAAATCTTACACTCACTAAAATCCCCCGTGCAGTATTAGAAAAATGCGAATGGGGAAGGGATGATTACAGTTTAAATGTGTCCAATCTTGAACCAGTGATTGTAGTAAAAGAAAACAACAAAAATAAAGATATTGCGCAAGCAGAATTAGATCTATTTGAATAATATATAAAAAGCGGAGTTTTTCATGAACACTGTTGAAAAAAGGATTTCTGCTCGCTTATCGTTACGTGATCCTCAACGTGAATCTTTAAATATTTTGGTAAAAATTTTAGAAAATATAGAGCTTTCTAAAAATACTGATTTGGTTGCAGAGTTAGAAGTGATAAAAAATCTTTATCCTTCTGTACAAAATTTTGAACAAAACTTTCCCTCTTTTTGTTTTGCCTTAGCAACGGGTGTTGGGAAAACGCGACTTATGGGGGCTTTTATCAGCTATCTTTATTTAACAGGTCGCAGTCGCCATTTTTTTATTTTAGCGCCAAATTTGACTATTTATGAAAAGTTAAAACAGGATTTTAGTCCCCAAAGCCCAAAGTATGTCTTTAGTGGAATAAGTGAATTCATTGCCAATAGACCCGTTATTATTACAGGTGACGATTATGAAAGTGGTAAAGGTATTCGCACTGATGATCACCACTTTCAAGGACAAAAGCGTTTGTTTGAGAATAGAGACACGGCCTTTATCAATATTTTTAATATTTCTAAAATTAATACAACAGATAACAAAAAAGGTGCATTAAAATCCAGTATTCCACGAATTAAACGCTTGCAAGAAACGATTGGCGAAAGTTATTTTGATTATCTCGCAAATCTTCCTGATTAAGCGTATTTTCACTTTTCATTAAATGTAACTTTTTACAAATAAGCTGGCTCAATTTTGAGTTGGCAAAATCAACCAGCTCAAATTCGAACTCGTTATCTTTAGAATAGAGCATTCTTTAAACAATGGCGTTTTGTCTAAAAATTTAGAAAAATTCCATGCCTTGTGATGTTATAACGATTTTGAAGTTTGTTTGCTTATCTTGTCTAAATAGATGCCCTCAAATTTGAGGAGACCCCTTTTGATTTCGTATTTTTAAACGATAACTTTTAAAACGTTTTTTGCTCACTTGCTTGCACTATATTCATTAAAAGGCTTTTGATTTCATAAGATATAACGTTTTGAATTTCATTACCTTTATTTCCTACCTCGGTAAAAAAATACCGTGGTTATAAAATCAATCTTGTCTTTAAATCCTTTGTGCAATCTTTACTGAATTAAACCTATAAGCTTATGACAGTTTCAAACGATTATTCCTTTTTAAGGTTTCGCTCAAAAAAGAGCAAAACTCATACCATTCTTTAAACGTATACAATTTATGTTATCGATATTTTCAAACGATTAAATTTTAAACAATGTGATTTGTGCTATGATAAAAACGTATCATAAAATTTATAAACTGTTATGAATGATATCGGCTTTTCATTCCATTTGAATACACACATGCGTTTTAATATTAGCATCATGATTTGCTTTTTATGGTCTATTCATACATGGCAATCTTATATAAAAAATGGTCAAATGAATCACGTATAAAAGTGTGGATTCCTAAGTGGATTCATATAAAATAATTTTACATAATATATTGATTTTTCTATATTTTTATATAATATGTGGCGCCGGGCGCTAAAAACACGGTGAATAGTCCGCCGCTATGCTTTTCCCTCGCGAAGGGTATTGTATGGCATAGCTACACCCGACATAATCATTATACGCTCTTAAAGCATAAAAGAAAGCCAGTCTTTTAAAGAAATGGGAGAAACCTTATCGTGGTTTACTCGCTATTCATATAGTGTTTTTAGCACTTGAGTATTTATATAACAAAATACGTATTTATTGTCAAATAATATTTTATATTTTTTGATATTTTTTCTTATTTTTTAAATATATTGTGTATTGATAATATCTTATGCTTATTAATTGCTTCTTTTATATTTATGTGCTTTTAACGCTATATTATTGGCTTTGTGAAACGATTGCGTTATTTTCTGAATTATACATTTATAATATTTAAAAACGCTCTCATCATGCGTATTTTTATCTTTATAACCTATCATATTTTTTACTAAATGGTTTTTAAAGATTTCTGTTAATTTCTTTTAATAACACATTTGCAACTTAACAGCTTTTATAGGGACTGTTTTTATAACCAATGTGTTCATTTGCATGTGATTATGAAAGCCTGCTTTTTCACGCGTGCTTTATAGCTATAGCCATGGCATCATTTTTCATTTTCATAAGAGAAACGATAAATAAGATAATTGCGATTTATAGACTGTTATGAAAATATCTAAAGAGAGATTGATAATTATAGAGATCAGTAAAATTCCTTTTAATAGGCTTTTGTCAGTGATGTCAGTTTTGTCAGTTAACTCTAACCCCTATAGTATTTTTTTTAATGAGATAAAAAATTAAAAACATTATATTTCAATATGTTAGCATTTTAATGATACAACCATTATTAAGATACAACCCATAAATACAACTGTAAATATATATTTGTCAGTTATGTGTCAGTAAATTGAACTGACAAAATGATTATTTTAGGGAGTGATTAAAATGTGCTTTATGAAAAGCGTATGAAAGTAAAAACTGATTACGTTATTAAAATCCCTTGTATGAATTTTTATCAGTTTATTTAAATAGATAACCTTATGATTTTAGTGAGTGATTAAAACACGTCTTAAA
>NZ_JAQITE010000070.1 GCF_028618595.1 Bartonella sp. AU18XJBT
CGCCGCTGGCGAATCTGGGATATAGATCGAAATTTAGGACCAGCTTTACAGACTGGGCAATATAAACTCTATAAAAATGAACGTGGAGAATTTTGTGCCTTTATCACTTGGGCTTTTTTAGATGAAAAAAATCATCAATCTATGCTTGAAAAGGGAGAGCTTTTGTCCGATGCGGATTGGCAAGGCGGAGAATATATGTGGTTTATTGATTGTGTGGCACCCTATGGACATGCTGCTGGTATGGTACGTGACATGCAGCGGCATGTGTTTCCTAATCAGCATTATTGCTACGCTGTTCGGCGTAATGAAGATGGTGGAATACGGAAAATTACCCGCTGGTGTTGCTATAGAGCAAAAAATCCAGCTAAATAGTTTTTCTAAAGCAAGTGCGCATAAATCATTTACCCCTCGTCTTATAGAAAAGAATCTTTTAAAAGAGCTCTTTAAGCGATAGCTATAGTAAAAGAAAACCTTACCATATTTAGAGCTAACCCGATACAAATGGGTATTTTTCAACTTACCAGACTTGCTATGAATAGCAACAGACGGTTAAGGGGATTGATCCACTCTCAAGCTGAACTTTGATTAACTAATTTCACTAGAATTGGCTGGGGTACCTGGATTCGAACCAGGGAATGCCGGTACCAAAAACCGGTGCCTTACCGCTTGGCTATACCCCAAAAAAACACGCTTTATAGCGATTCTTGCACCTTATAGCGATTCCTGTGATTGGACGCAATATCTGAAAATCAAAGACCTTACTTTTTTATCATAAAATTTCTGAGTCTTGTATGGCATTGCATCGATACAAATTCGTAGCAGAAACTGATATACGGTTGTGCTTTTACACAAGTAGAAACTATTTATCCACCAATTATTTTGCTCTTTGTATTGATGTCCTAGGAACAGAAAAGCTTTTAGTTTACTCATGTATCTAATGAATTAGCATATGATTTACTTTTCTTGATATACTAAAATCTCATCGTTGCTTAACTAAGATAAAAGCTGTCACCATTGGGGACCGGTAAAGTGTGTGATAGTGCTGCTGTGCTCTTTTATTAAGCGTAAAGATGATAATGTCCACTGGCTTTTACATTATATTATTCATGGGTAGCGCCATAAAATGAAATCAAGTACATTGAAAAATATCTCCTAAAAAATAACACTTAATATTCTGTTGAAAACACTATGATACACCTATAGGTTAGAAGAGTTTTGCAAAAACTAAAACACATTTTATCTGGAATTTGAAAAAATAGAGATACAAAAACAAGGAATAATAGCTATTTCCGTTTACTTTTTATTCAAAAGATAATGATATTTTTTACCCATTCATAGATGTAAAAAATCTTCAGAAGCAATCTTTATATAGACTAATGCCCTTTTGGATTGATGAGCATGCATTTCCTAAAAGCCTCTTTTACAAAAAGAGAGACATTAAAATTAATTTCATACAAATAGATATTCAACATTTGCTTTTAAATTCGGTAAATGGCAAATTAGACTTATGAAATAAGCTTAACAATTAGAATCGAGGAGATTTTTAAATGGCTTTTGAATTGCCCCCGTTGCCTTATGATTACGATGCCCTTTCACCTTATATGTCACGCGAAACGCTTGAATATCATCATGATAAGCATCACCTCGCTTATCTTAACAACACCAATAATTTTGTGAAAGAGTTAGGCTTAGAAAATGAAAGCCTTGAAGATATTGTTAAAAAAAGTTTTGGAAAAAATATTGGTTTGTTTAATAATGCAGCACAATATTACAATCATAACCACTTTTGGCTTTGGATGAAAAAAGATGGTGGTGGCCAAAAACTTCCTGAAAAGTTAGCAAAAGCTATTGACGCTGATCTAGGTGGTTACGACAAATTCCGCGCTGATTTTATTGCTGCTGCTAGTGCCCAATTTGGTTCTGGATGGGCGTGGGTTGCTGTTAAAGATGGCAAGCTTGAAATTATGAAAACGCCTAATGGCGAAAATCCCTTAATTCACAATGCGCGACCTATTTTGGGTGTCGATGTGTGGGAACATTCCTATTACATTGATTATCGCAATACTCGACCGAAGTACCTCGAATCCTTTGTAGACCATTTAATTAACTGGGACTATGTTTTGAAACTTTATGAAGAATGTGACTTTTAAGCTATCTAGATAATTTTTTAGTGTATGAAAGTCCCTATAATCCAATAAATTATCGGGGACTTTCAAACAAAGGTATTATGGATTAGCAAAAGTCTTTTCCTACTACCTTTAGAATATATGCATAGATGTAGGCAACTTCTTCTAGCTTTGAAAAACGTCCAGCTGCACCAGCGTGCCCTGAATCCATATTAATACGTAATAAAATTTCATTATCGTCTGTTTTTAAGTCTCGTAATTTTGCCACCCATTTTGCAGGCTCCCAGTAAGTTACACGAGGATCTGTTAATCCTGCCATCACAAGTATAGGGGGATAGTTTTGAGCTTTGACATTATCGTAAGGTGAATAGGAAGCAATAAGCTTATAATCTTCTTCTGATTCAAGAGGATTCCCCCATTCGACCCATTCTGGAGGTGTGAGTGGTAATGATGCATCTAACATTGTCGCTAAGACATCAACAAAAGGCACATTCGCTACGATTCCAGCAAAATCCTGTGGAGCTATATTGGCAATGGCTCCCATCAACATCCCCCCTGCTGAACCACCATGAGCAATCAGCCGGTCGTGAGAAGTGAATTTGTTTTTTACAAGATAACGCCCACAAGCAATAAAATCTGTAAATGTATTGTGCTTAAAGAGATGTTTTCCTTTCTCATACCATTCTACACCCTTTTCTTTTCCTCCGCGAATATGAGCAATCGCGTAAATAAAACCTCTGTTTACGAGAGAAAGTACATTACTATTGAAACTGGCAGGAATAGAGATCCCATAAGCACCATAACCGTAAAGCAGACAAGGCGCACTACCATCAAGGGGAGTGTTTTTGTGATAAAAAAGTGAAATAGGAATCTTCTCACCATCGTCTGCTATTGCTGTAATACGTCGTGTTACATATGCATCTTTATTATGCCCAGAGGGAATTATTTGCGTTTTTAAAAGCATTCGTTTGCGACTTTTCATCTCATAATCAAACACTTGATCAGGTGTTGTCATAGACGAATAGGAAAAACGAATAGTTGGACTGTTATATTCTGCAGCCCCTTGCAGACCTAAAGAATAAGCCTCTTCAGTAAAAGCAATGGAATTAACTTTTCTAGTGGTACGTTCCATTACTTTTATATGTGGAAGCCCCTCAAAACGTTCGATCCAGACAAGAAAATCTTGATAAGCATCATGGGATAATATTAGGCACCCAAGCTGATGTGGGACAAACTCAGACCAATTTTCTGATTGTGGAGATGTATATGGCGCTACCATAATTTTGAAATCTTTTGCATTATCTAAATTGGTCAGAATATAAAAGACATCACCACCTTCTGTAAGTGAATATTCAATACCTTTTTGTCGTTTCCGTACACATTGGGGAATAGTAAAAGGCGCCTCAGCAGGAATTAGCCAGATCTCTGATGTTTCATGATCATGAATATTAATATAAATAATATCATTAAGCTTAGAACCGCTTACATCTAAGAAAAAACTCGGATTGTCTTCACGAAAAATAAGCTTATCTTGTGATTGATCAGTGTTTAATTGATGATAATAGAGCTCTGAAGGACGGTGATTTTTATCCATCTTAGTATAGAAAAAACCTTCAGATCTAGCATCCCATACAATTTGACCAGATGTATCAGTAATTGTGTCCATACAGTCAGACAATGTCTCAAAATTACGAATTTTAGCTGTATAGAATTCTGATCCTTTATCATCATAGGTCCATACCACATGTGTATGGTCAGGAGATTCTTGAACTGAACCAAATTTGAAATATTCTTTGCCTTCTGCCAAGACATCACCATTAAGGTACACGTTTTTTTCTCCGCCATTCCTTGGTGTCCGAAAATAATGTGGTTGTTGGCCTCCGGTAACATAAGAGAATCCGTAAGCAAAAGGACCATGTTTTATAGGAACAGAACTATCATTCTCTTGGATCCTGTTTTTCATTTCGGTAAAAAGCAAATCTCGTAATAGTTTTGTATCAGCCATTTGAGCTGATTGATAAGCATTTTCTTTTTCAAGATAATGTCGAATATTGGGATCTAGACAATTAGGATTTTTAAAAACATCTTGCCAGTTAGACGCACGTAGCCAATGATAGGGATCATCACGAAAAATACCATGATATATTTCCTTATGAGTGATTCTGGATGCTTTGGGAGGAATTGCAAAAGTGCGAGTCATACACAATCCTATATTAAAATATGTTAACAGCTTCGTTTATATCTTAGAATCACAATTGTTGATGCAAGTGTAAAAATCTATAAGTTCTATTCACTTGCAAAAATAGCGCCATGATAATTTTTAAAATTAATACCTTTCTGTTCATTACATATCACAGCTAGCGTATAAGAATTAATTGTTTTCTAAAGATATAATACCACTTTTATAATGAAAGTGACCGGTAAGACAATTAAACTATGAAAAAAGCAGTGATTTTTTTTGAAACAGTATAATTCCATAATTTTATAGAAATGAATAAATATATATAAATTATTATCACTACTGTATAAAAAATAAAAATATTCTACGTCATTTTATTGAATAGTTATTATATTATAAATAATGATATTATGTCATAATTATAGTATATTTTGTTTTTTATTATTAAATTTA
>NZ_JAQITE010000071.1 GCF_028618595.1 Bartonella sp. AU18XJBT
GTTCGGCAAGCGAGCGCAGCACAACGGGCTTTATGGCTTTTAACCTCTGAGGCGTTGCGTGCGCAAAAGGGTACGGGCGAGATCCATTTTTATGGCAATCGTTATTGGGCGCGTGAACTTAACCAGTGTGGCTTAGAACTGTTGGGTAATTCGTCGTTTAGCCTCACCCATAATGGTGAAGTGGTTACCCGTTTAAGCGCAAATGAAAGTATGCTTAAAGGACCGCTGAAAGTGGATGGTGATGTTGTTTATACGAAGGCGCAAGTGGATAAATTAATAGCTTCATTAATCAAAAAACCAGTTGAAATTCTCATGACAGAAAGCGGCACTATTCCATTGCCTGAAGGCGTCACTGATAACACCGATGTAGAAATATGGGCGTGGGGTGGTGGTGGCAGCGGGGCGGCTGGAGGTTGGTTAAAAAATACTTATAACGGTCGTATCAGGTATACCTACTACGGTGGCGGTGGAAGGTGGTGGAGGACAATGTGTCCGCATTCAAATTAAAGGATCTCAACTTAGAAAATCAAGAAATATTCAAATTGGTCGTGGTGGTAAAAATGGTAATGGTGGGGCAACGATTATTGAAGGAGTTCTCGTAGCAAATGGTGGGAGTATAGGCTCTCAGGGTAGCGGAGTTACCAAAACAGTAGGAGCAGGAGGTTACTCCGGCATTAAAAACTTTATTTTTTCTGGCGGTAATGGTGGAAATGGCGGAAGCTGTGAGGGTGGAAGCTCTCTTTTTGGTGGTGCTGGTGGCGGTGGCGGATCTAGTAATGGTGACGGCGGCTGGGGTGGTGAAAGTGACAAAGGTGGAAAAGGTGGCAGAGGTGGTCGTAATCAAGCTGACGCAGGTGGCGGTGGAGGAGGTTATTTTCCTGGAAAGGATGCAGAAAATTATAACACTGGTGATGGCGGGAATGGCGCTATATTGTTGAAATTTTTTATCTAGGAGCATTTCATGGAATATGCAGTTGTTGAAAATGGTGTGGTAACAAATATTATTGTAGCATCAGAAGATTATGTTCACGCCTTTGATGGTGAGGCGATCCCCTCAAATGAAGCGCAAATTGGTTGGACTTATAAGGATGGAGTATTCTCTCCTCCTATTGTTGATGAAAACATAAAACAGCTCTCATCTCCTGAAATGGCAGAAATAGACGCACCCGTAGAGCCCATAGAAGAACCACAAGAGAAAGATAATCAAGTCTAGGCGATAAGGCTTGTATGATTTTCTTTCTTTTAAGTCCTTTTATTGCTCTTTAAAAGCCCTTTTAAAGGGCTTTCTTTGACTGACACTGTCAGTCTTATGGAGCATGGTGATGCTTGTTATTGTTTCTTCATTGATTTGGAGAGCAAGATGGCAACAGAATTTAATCATGGGATTCGCATTGTAGAGGCTGGTGAGGATTCCCGTCCTTTAGCAACATTTGATCAGACCGCCATTGGGGCGGTTGTTACAGCCCCTGATGCTGATAACCAAGTTTTTCCCCTCAACGAGCCTGTGTTGGTCTTTACGCATGAGGGTGAGAAAATCCAAAAGCTTGGGGCAAGAGGCACGGCTCTTGATGTCATCAACGCCGTGTGTGCACAGGGGATTGAGGCACAAATTATCCTTGTGCGGGTGGAAGAAAAATCAACCATTGCTGAGACACAAACTGAGATGGTGGGGTCCAATAGGGCTTTGACCGGTGTGCATGCGCTAAAACACGCTAGAGGTCATTTAGGGGTAGAGCCTGGGATTTTACTGGCACCAGCTTATAGTGCAGGGCGCCTTGATAATGGCAAAAACCCTGTGGCAGACGCCTTGGAACAAGTGGCAGAAAAGCTACAAGCCATTGCCGTGTTTGATACGGGTGGTAAAAATGCGGAAGAAAGCCTTGCCTATCGTGCAGATTTTTCCTCACGCTTTTGTTATCTCATTGACCCTTTTGTACGGGTGGCAAATGGTGATGGGGGTGTTAGTGTTAAACCGGCAAGTCCTTTTGTGGCGGCGATGTTTATCAAACGTGACAAACAAAAGGGGGGTGTTTTTTGGTCCCCCTCTAACCAAGATGTGCATGGTATTTTAGGCACAGCACGCCCGATTAGCTATTTTGATGGCGAAATCGATCATGAGGCTAATCGCCTCAATCAAGCTGATATTGCCACCTTTATTCCCGCCCGCCTTAGCCAAAATGCCCAAGGTCAATTTGCCGCCAATGGACGCATTTTATGGGGTAACCACACCACCTCGAGTGATCCACTCTGGCGTTTTGTCAATGTGGTGCGCACCCGTGCAGCCTTGGAAAAAACCATCATTAACAATTTGCGTCCTTGGGCAAATGACGAAAACCTGACCGGTCAACATGTCATTGCCATTACCCGCAGCCTTACACAGTTTCTGGATGATCTGATTGCGCGTGGTGCATTGCTTGGTGGGCGAGTTTGGTTTGATCGCGATTTAAATTCCAACAGTACGTTGCAATTGGGAAAATTGCGGATCGAGTTTGATGCAGAAGAAGTACCCCCTCTAGAAGATTTGAGTTTCGGCAGCCGGCGCAATAGCGCTTATTTTGATCGGCTGGCGCAAGATATCCAAAAGAAAATGACTTATCAATTTGGCGATACGCTTGAAACTTATCGCAAAGCAGCAAGGAGTTAAAGCATGACTTTACGCATTGTACGCGGTTTTACGCTGATTGTTGATGATGATGTGAATCTTCACCTTGATCTTGAGACATTAAAACTGCCCACGCTGGAAGAAATTACTGAAACCTATCAACCAGGCGGCTCTGATCTGCAAATTGATGTGAGTGGTCTTGGTGTGAAAGCCCTGAGCATGCAAATGAAAATTCGCAGCCACACCCCCGAAATTATCGGTATCTTTGGTGGTCCTCCTGGTCTTCGTCATAAATTCACTGGCAAAAAACATGTGATCTCTGAAGAAGACGGGCGCGAGCATGAGCATTCCATTGATGTCACAGGGCGCTTGGTCAAAGTGGATAGCGAAGGCTTAACGGCTGGAAAAGCCACAGGCTATGATTGCGAGATTAAAAATATTTGGGACTATACGGAATTTTGGGATGGCTCTGTTTTGCATCGCTTTTCCTTTAAACGGGGCGGTTGGCTTGTCCGCAATGGGCAAGAGATCGGTTCTCGCCGCCGCTCTATTCTCAATTTATAAGCTTTCATTATTGATAGGGCTCTCATTTATAGGAATTGATCATGACAAGTTTACAAACCAGCCTTGATGTGGAATTAGCTGTTCCGCTTCTTTATCAAGATAAAGGTGGCAAAGAAACTCTCTGCAAGAAACTGACCTTTTATCGCCCAAACTTCAAGCAAGCACGCCAATTAGCGGTGTTGATTGGACCGCAGCTAGCAAAGCTCGTTCTGCCCGCTGTAGAAGAGGATAAAGTACCTTTCAGCAATGATGTTCTCATTTCCAAGCTTTGTGAGGCTTTATTGACCCATGAGGCTATGGAAGGAATAGCTGTGCTTTTAGCCGATATGTCTCATGAATCTGTTGAATTGATTAACCGTCTTGATGTTGTTGACATTATGGCCGTGTTTAAGGCTTTTTTTGCTTTTTTTCCCAAACGCCAATCCTCTCTGCCGGACAATTTGGAGCAGAACTAGCCCTTTATTATCACTGGGCGCCTTCAGAAATTAACCAGATGGATTGGCTGGATGTGATTGCCTATCGAGAAGAACTCGCACGCCTGAAAGCGCAAGAATATGAAAGCTATCAGTTAGGATAAGAGACGATCATGGATGTTTCCCTTGTTGTGCGTTTTGTTAATCATCTGCAAGAAGGGATAGCTTCTGCCAAGCGTGATCTTGCAGCCTTTAGTTCAGATGTTGCGCATTTCCAAAACAAGACAAGGCAGCACTTTAAAAATTGGTTTGACCCTGAGCATCTTGAGGATGCGACAAGGAATGCGAAAAATGCTTTCAACCATGCGCGTGGACGCATGGTGGGTGCGCTTGCCCAAACCGCAACCTTAATTGCACCGCTCTATAAAGCCATGCAATTTGACCAATCGATGAAAGGCTTGGAAAAGGTTCTGGATGCCCCCCTTGATCGCTTAAAGGAATTGCGCCGTTTTGCGCTTGAAACCTCCACCAAGATTCCGCTGGTGGCGCGTGAAGTCTTGGAATTGATGACCAGTGCCAGCCAAGCAGGGATTGGTGAACAAGATCTAGAAGCTTTTAGCATATATGCTGCTAAAGCAGCTGTTGCTTTTGATATGACGGGAGATCAGATTGGGGAGCGCTTTGCCAAATTGCGCAATGTCTTTAAGCTTAATCAAGCAGGGATTGAAGATTTAGGTGATGCCATCAATCATCTCTCTAACCACATGGCCGCCAAGGCAAGTGAGGTGTCTGACTTTACCAATCGTGCGACCGGTGCAGCAACCATGTTTAAGCTCACCGCACGGGAAACAGCAGCTTTTGGCACGGCGATGATTTCTGCTGGGATTGTTCCTGAGAGTGCTGCGCGTGGTTTTAATGCGATGAGTGCGCGCATTCAGGCGGGGGGCAAACATATTGAAGATGCATTTGCCAATATCGGGCTTTCCCGCGAAAAATTTATGCAAGATCTGGACAAAGATGCCACCGGCACCTTGGTACGCTTTTTTGATGTTTTAGCGAAATCAGAACAGGGCATGCGCTCGCTGATTGCCATTGCTGGACGGGACTTCACGGGCGATTTTGCTAAATTGGTAGGCAATCCCGAATTGTTAGGGCAAGCTTTAGATTATGTGAAAG
>NZ_JAQITE010000072.1 GCF_028618595.1 Bartonella sp. AU18XJBT
GTACAGCCATTGTGGTAACAGATTTAACCCTTCCCCAACAGGCACCTTGTTGTTTCTGGCAGCACGAACAGACTTTCACGATGTTGACCGGAAACAAGCAGCCTTTGTTTCCATTCTCGTTCATGCCACCCCCAAACAAGATATCCCTCTTGATATCCCTCTTGATATCCCCCTTGATATCCCTTTGGGCAAGCTTTGGTGTGACGCCAATGAACTCAATGGTGGTGTGGAGATACTCAAAACGCCCATTAACATTCCTTTGCGAGCTGATGTTCGCGAACAATTCAAGATTTTATTGAGGTTTTAAAATGAAGCATGAAAGTGGTTTACCCTTTGCAATTGACAGATCTCGCGGCAAAGAGGAACAACAAAGCGTTGTCTTTTATGGCACGCGTCCCTTTATTCAAGCTGGTGAACTGAATGAAGTTCAAACCATTATAAGGGGACGGCATGACCGCTTGGGGCGTCTTGTGGCACAAGAAGGAGACCGCGTGGAACGGGCGGATGCTTTTGTCAATAAAGAGACAAAGACCGTCACATTAACGGATGGCAAGATTTATATCGCAGGCGATATTTTTCCGGTCTCTGAAGCTGTACTCAATAATGTTGCCATGATTGGACGCTTGGAAATTGGTGTGAAGCTGCAAAAAAAATGGATAACTCATGAGGATGATCCAGAGCTGTTGGGGCAAGTCCCTGGCACCTTGGCAGAAGGAGAACCCGGTGCCGCACGCGAAACAGCAAAGCTTGTTTGGGCACTGAAAGAAGATGCGCAAAGTGGCATTTTCTTTCCGGTTTATATTTTACAAGATGGTGTTCTGATTGACCAAAAATCCCCCTCATTGCTTGAACCCGCCATGCAAGCTATTGCAACATATGACAGAGCCCATGGGCATTATATCGTGAGTGGCTGCCGTGTAAGCGCATTGGGAGCCAATAATGGTTGCCAAGTCTTTAGTATTCAAGAAGGAGAAGCCAATATTAATGGCTTTAAACGCAAGCGCTTAGCCGCCTTGCGCCATGAAGAGGTGGAGGATTTTTCGACAAGCGTTGTTCCAAGCGAAACGCATATTTTTGCACCCCCAAAAGGCAAGACAAGTTTCACCTTTAAACCCTATTATTTTCCTATTGCTGATATTCAGTCTCTTTTGTTGACAAAAGAAAAAACCGTTAACGTCACCCGTGGTGCAGTTGCCGCAGGGCGTGATGGTGTGCCGGATAAAAGCATCACCGCGTTTATCAAAGTCGTTCAAGGAAGCAAGGAATTTAAAGAAGGCACAGATTTTAAAAAAACCGGAGACACCATTGATTGGGCGCCCGTAGGAGACGAACCTTTAGCAGGGAGCAGCTATAAGGTGACTTATCGCTATCGTGCAAAAATCACGGCTGATAAAGTAACAGCAAAGGAAATTACCGTCTCAGGGGGGGCGCAAGGTGGGGATATTATCGTCAGTTACACTTACAAATTGCCCCGCATTGACCGTATAGGACTGAACACAGGGGGTAATGTGGTTTACATCAAAGGTATATCAGTAGACCACCCTATGGCACCCAGTGTCCCTGATGATGTGTTGTCCCTTGCAACGATCACCAACAATTGGCTTGAAACGCCTGTTGTGGTCAATGATGGCACACGTGTTGCCCCCTATGATGAGATGTGGCGCTATTTTCAACGGGTGCTCTCGCTTGACAGGCTGATGCAGTTAGAGCGCATTAAAAGCAATGTGGACTCTAAAGAGCCTGTCGCCAAAAAAGGTATGTTTGCAGATCCTTTTCTTGATGATCGTTACAGAGATGAAGGCTTTCAACAAACGGGGGCTGTAGGCAACGGCATTTTGCAGCTTGCCATTGATCCAACCTTTTACACTGCTAATCTTACAGCGCCTGTCACGCTTGACTGGACCAATGAAGTAATCATTGCGCAAGAGTTGACAACGGCTTGCGAAAAAATCAATCCTTATCAAAATTTTGCACCCCTGCCTGGTACAGTAACCCTTGACCCCGCGACAGACTTTTGGCACGAACAGCGCACCGATTGGCTCTCTGGTGTGACCAATCAACTCAATATGGGCTGGAACCGTGGGAGAAGCATCGTTAAGACAGAAGTCAGCGATGATTTGGTGAATACAACGAGGGAGCAAATCGATTTTTTAAGACAAATTCCGTTGAACTTTAAGATTGAAGGTTTTGGCAGTGGTGAAATCTTGGACAGCCTTAGCTTTGATGGCGTGAATGTCTTACCCAAAAGCCGCCTTGTTGCCAATAGCAAAGGCACCCTTGAAGGGAGTTTCAAGATTCCTCCAAACATTACGGCTGGGACAAAGAATGTGATTGCACGAGGGAAAGGCGGAACAACAGCAACGGGGCTTTTTACCGGTCAAGGGGTGATTGATGTAAAAGTCATGCGGCGCACCACCACGGTGAAAATCTGGACACAAGTCGACCCGCAAGCGCAAGTCTTTACCCCCGATGAAACACGACAAATCACTGGGATTGATTTCCATCTTTGTAAAATAGGCAATCAAAATCATGACCTTGTTATTGATTTAGTTACCACAGAAAACGGTTATCCCACCGCCGATATTCAAGCCCAAACCTCCTATTCCATGAAGGGCGCAAAGAGAGGGTGGGCAGAAGCACGCTATGATGTACCACTCCTTGTGATGGATGACCGCTTAACGGCTTTCGTTATCAAGACAGATGATGCTGATCATTCCGTCTCTTTAGCAAAGCTTGGGGATTTTGATGCAGAACATCAGAGATATGTCTCAAGTCACCCTTACGTGACCGGTCCACGCTTTTCTTCAGTCAATGCGCAGACATGGACCGCCCATCAAGATGAGGCTTTAGCCTTTCGAGTGCTGGCAGCACGCTACAGACAAACAGAAAAAACGGTGGATTTAGGCACCTTTGATCTTGTGGATTGCTCTGATTTGCAGGTGCGTGCAGCCATTGAATTGCCTTCAAGCGATTGTTCTGTCATCTTTGAAATTGAAAGAAACAACGGTACAGTTTATCAACTGCTGCCCTTTCAATTGCTTAGTCTGACCGAATATATCAGTGAAAAAGTCAAGCTTCGCGCTATTCTTAAAGGTACGGAGAAGCTCTCACCCGTCTTATTTGCCCCTGTACAATTGATTGCAGGAAAAATCCATAAAACAGCAACCTATGTCACAAGGGCTTTTGCCTTTGGGGAAAAGGCAAGGTTAACGAGCTATATCAAAACCTTCTTGCCGGGCGGTTCTTCATTCACCCTCGAGATGCAACTGGATGATGGTACCTTTGTCCCTTTAAAACTCGATGAGACAGAACAACTCGCTGAACCGCTTTGGACAGAGCGCAAATTTATCAGTGGTGACAAAACAGCAGGACAAGCACGCTTAAAACTCACCCTTACCGGTGGACCGGCGGCACGCTCCATGGTGAGTGATTTTGGCGCCGGCATATTGTGATGGGAGAATGAGAGATGACAAAAACCAAAAAACTCGACATGGAATTGCCTAAAGAAGGACGCTTTATCAGTTCTGAATTCCCAATCTTGCGGGAAAACTTGACGAAAATTGATCAAACCATAATGGAAGTTGAGGACAAGGTAGACCAAAAAGCGCCTTTACAACACATGCACACAATAAGTGATGTTGCAGATCTTGAAGCAGCCCTTAAGGCCAAAATGGCAGCCGATAAAACCTTCACCCTTACTGATTTAAGTGATATCGAGGGGGCAAAAGATGCCGCAAATAATTATGTGCTCTACAAAGCAAGCAATAATAACTTCACCTTTGGCAGTGCTGTCTCTCTGTTAGGAGCGCATCAACATAAAACCGAAGATATTGTTGGATTAGATGACTTTAGAGCCAAGATCAACGAAGATCTCACAAGCTATGGGCGCCTAGCAAGCCCAAATGAATGGAAAAATTACAATAAATTTACCAGCAAAGTCACCATAAATGGTGATTTAGAGCTTTTGGGCAATTCGTCGTTTAGCCTCACCCATAATGGTGAAGTGGTCACAAGTTTAAGTGCAACGGGAAGCATGTTGAAAGGACCGCTGAAAGTGGATGGTGATCTTGTTTATACGAAATCAGAAATAGATATTCTCAAGCAGGAAATTAAAAAAATCAAAAAAGATTTGATTAATAAACTCATTATTGCCGATGCTGAATTGCTCTATACACAGGATGGAAAAATTCAATGGCCAGATTGGGTGACGAATAAAACCAAAGTTGAGATCCAAGCATGGGGCGGCGGAGGTAGTGGTGGTTCCTCTTGGTCTTATGGCGATGGCGGCGGTGGCGGAGGAGGAGGTTGTTCCGTGTGGTATGGCTATAAATCCAGTTTAAACGGGCATGAGGATATCACAATTGGTAAAGGAGGAACTTCTGTTGCAAAGCATGGTGCGACAGGAAACTCTGGAGGAACAACAACCGTTGGAAAGAATTTTA
>NZ_JAQITE010000073.1 GCF_028618595.1 Bartonella sp. AU18XJBT
CATGATGACGGTAAAACACGTACTAAAACTGTAGACAATTTCGTAAATTCAGATGCAAGAAAAATCAGTTGGAATTATTCTCTTAAAGAAGACTTGATAAAAGGAAAGACTTTCAAGTTTGAAGAAAGTTGCCTCACTCAAAGTTCATATCGTCCTTTTACGCAACAGTGGCTTTATTATAATCGGAATTTCAACGATGGAATTTACCAAATGCCTCGTATATTTCCGATAGGACAAGCGGTTGAAAACAGAATGATACAAATTACAGGCATAGGAGCAAAGAAAGACTTTTCTGTACTTATGACTACGAGTATACCTGATATTCAAGTGATAGAGAATGGACAATGTTTTCCAAGGTATCTTTATGATGATGTTCCGGTTTCAAAAGGTAAAAACAAGGAACAATCCCATTTATTTACGTATTCTACAGAATCAAGCGTAACAGCTGATTTACAAAAGCGTGATGCTATTACGGATGAGGGATTAGCACATTTTAAAACAGCTTATCCTAATGAAACTATCACGAAAGATGATTTGTTCTATTACGTTTATGGAATCTTACATTCAGAAGATTATCGTGCCCGTTATGCTGATAACCTCTCTAAAGAATTGCCTCGTATCCCGTGTGTAAAGAGTGCTGAAGATTTTTGGAAGTTTGTAACAGCAGGACGTGAATTGGGTCATTTGCACGTAAATTATGAAGATATAGAACCTTATCCAGTGACCTTTAAAAAGGGTAATCCAAAACAGACAGAGATCTCTAATCCCGAAAAGTTTTACTACGTTACAGAAATGAGATTTTTTGGGAATAATAAGGAAAAGGATAAATCAACTGTTTTTTACAATAACAATATCACAATAACAGATATCCCTCTTGAAGCTTATGAGTATATCATCAATGGCAAGTCTGCTCTTGAATGGGTTATGGAACGTCAATGCGTTAAGACAGATAAAAATAGTGGCATTGTAAATGATGCCAATCGTTATGCTGTTGAAACCATTGGCAACCCTGCTTATCCATTAGAATTGTTTCAAAGGGTTATTACTGTAAGTTTAGAGACAATGAAAATTGTTAAAAACTTACCAAAATTAGAAATTAGAGAAACTGAATAGACTTATAAAGCATACTTACATAACGGGTATGATAAACTCATAAGGGATATAGAGCTTATAACCATAATCTATACCTCTCTTGTTAAATTGCTTACATACAATCTTCTTTACTATGAGGGATAACAAAATAAAGTTAAGAGAATAGGATTTTGCAACATTCCTCTTATTTATTGCGAATCAAGGATTCTTTTCGTGGAGTTTTTTTTTGCCATACCTGCTATCCAAAGGGTTTTTAATTCTAAAAAATTGACTTGAGATCACAGTGTAGCTACACTATAATAAAGGTTATAAATGGAGATACAAATCATGAAAGCCGATTCTGTTGTTCGCGCTCGCATTCCTGCTGAAATGAAAAAACAAGCGATGATTACTTTAGAACGCATGGGATTAAGTGCATCAGATCTTATCCGCATAACATTTTTGCGTGTCGCTGAAGAAGGTTGTTTGCCTTTTGAGCTTAAAGTACCTAATAGCATCACACGTAAAGCTATAAAGGAATTAGATGAAGGTAAAGGTAAGACATTTAAAAACGCTGATGCCCTTTTTAAGGACTTAGGCATTTAATATGCTGATACCTGTTCGCTCAAAACAATTTAAACGTGACGTGCGCAAGGCGGAAAAACGCAGTAAAAATATGAATAAGCTGCGTACACTATTAAGTCTCCTAATTGAAGAAAAGCCATTACCAAGACATTACTGTGATCATCCACTAAAAGGTGATTGGGTAGGGTATCATGATATTCATATCGAACCAGATTGGCTGCTTATTTATAGAATAGAAGGAGATAAATTACATCTTATTCGTACAGGAACGCACTCTGACCTTTTCAAAGAATAATTATATGAAAAGTTAAAAATACTCTAACTTTTCTCTACATCAAAGAGCGCAGACCGTAAAAAACTCGCTCTTGAAGCTATAAAAAAGCTCCAAAAAGATGACGGATAGAGAAAAAAACTAATAGAATCAATAAAGAATAAAATGCTCACTATTAATATAACTTATTGATTTAATTATTATTGAGTATCCCTTTTTAAAAGAAGTGTTTATATGCGTTATTCTAAAAAGAAGAAACTTGCACTTTGAGATACTCTTATTTGGATTGCCTTTAAGATTTATAAGAAATCCACTCTTAAACAGAATTAGATTTTTTTACATTGCCTTTAAAAGATTATATCGCAATCTCAAATGATAGCTTTATAGCTTTCAAAAGCTTTGTTTAAAAAGAGTTATGTATATTCATTTTCTTATATTACTTATAGGTTTTGTCTGTTTTTAAAACCCCCAAAACACCTACAAAACCCTCTTAGATATATATTAAAAATTGTATTTATGTGTTGTGTTTAATATAGGTTGTTTATTTGAAGTATTAACTTATTGAAATATAATAACTTTTATTTTGGATTAAAAAATATATATAAAGGGGAGTAAAAAGCCCCCCCCATACTCCCCTAAACTCATAACCATAATAGTCTTGATAGGATTTCTTATCATTATAAACGATCTTTTAAAAATTCACTTAATATGTTTTAAAATAACTTTTCACTCTTATTATTTTTTTAAGTACCAACCTTTAAATCTATAAATACGTCTTGATAGCATTTTTATGATTATAAACCGTTTCTTTTGAAAGGCTTTAAAGGATCACATGTTTTTTTAAGACGTGTTTAATCACTCACTAAAATCATAAGGTTATCTATTTAAATAAACTGATAAAAATTCATACAAGGGATTTTAATAACGTAATCAGTTTTTACTTTTTGTAATTACTTACTAAAATAATCATTTTGTCAGTTCAATTTACTGACACATAACTGACAAGTTTTAATCAATTCACATCATTGGTTATCTTTAAAGATTGTACAATTGATATGAATTATGTCTTAAAAGTATTAAGATATTGAAATATAATGTTTTTAATTTTTACTCATTTAAAAAAAATACTATAGGGGTTAGAGTTAACTGACTAAACTGACAAAAATGACAAAAGTCTATTAAAAGGGATTTTGCTCATCTCTATAATTATCAGTTTCTATTGAGATGTTTTCATAACAAGCAATAAATCACAATTATCCTATTTATCATTTCTCTTATGAAAATGAAAAATAATGCCATGGCTATAAAGCAAATAACAGCTATAGAGAATGCGTGAAAAAAGCAGTCTTTCATAATCATATGCAAATGAAGGCATTGGTTATAAGAGCGCGGCTTTATTAAGGTTGTTTACATTAGAGATCTTTATAAACAAAATTCACAAAAAAATTTAAATTCATTTAGTAAAAAATATGATAGGTTATAAAGATAAAAATACGCATGATGAGAGCGTTTTTAAATATTATAAATGTATAATTCAGAAAATAACGCAATCGTTTCATAAAGCCCATAATATATCTTTAAAAGCACATAAATACAAAAGAAGCAATTATTAAGAATGAGATATTATCAATACACAATGTATTTAAAAAATAAGAAAAAATATCAAAAAAGATAAAATATTATTTGACAATAAATACGTATTTTGTTATATAAATACTCAAGTGATTAACAAACACTTTAAACAGTAAGCGGACAGATTACGAAACAATCTTTCCAAAGCTTTTAAAACTGACTATCTTTTATGCTGTGATTAGCATATATGAGAATTTTGTCGGGTGTGCTTATACCATACAATACCCTTTCGAGGGAAAAGTATAAGCAACGGACTTACTGCCGTGTTTTTCAACACCCGGCAATCCTTATAGGATTGTCAATGAAAAACGTCTAATCAGTAAGGATTTAATTATGACAAATATCTCAAAAAACACCTCCGTTATCTCTTCCATTTCAAATGAAACCGCCTCTGTTAATAAGCAACAGCCTGCAAAAAAATACGAATTTACAGGTGAGACAATAGAGGTTGGCTTTAAAACCCTTCATAGGATTAGAGCTTTAAGAGATTTTGGAGATGTAAAAAAAGGCGATTTAGGTGGTTTTATACAAGGTGAAAGCAACCTCTCTCATGAGGGCAATTGCTGGGTCGGAGGGAAAGCCAAGGTTTATAGCAATGCACGGGTTTACGATGATGCCGTTGTAAGTGGCTATGCTCATGTAAACAATGTTGCTTGCATTTATGAAAACGCCCGTGTTTATGGCAAGGCTGTTGTGGCTGGTCAAGTCTATGGCAATGCCAAGGTTTATGGTTTTGCACGCATTTATCCGGATGCTCATATTTTTGATAATGCTTGCGTTCATTATTACGCTTGTGTCTTTAATGATACAAAAATTTATGGCAATGCGAAAATTTCTGGATATGCTTGTATTTTTGCAAATGTAAAGATTTTTCGCAATGCG
>NZ_JAQITE010000074.1 GCF_028618595.1 Bartonella sp. AU18XJBT
TGCGCTGTTGTGGGATGACGATGCAAAAGGCTTTGTAGCCAAGCATGGAGAAAAAGATGGTGAGAAGACAAACAGCAAGATCACATCGCTTGCGAATGGTTCTATAGCATCAGCTTCGAGCGATGCGGTTACGGGTGGACAGATTCATAAAATTGGTGGTGATATTGCTAAATTTTTAGGTGGAGAAGCATCCTTTAAAAATGGAGCTCTTACACAGCCAATGTATAAACTATCGTATATTGCTAAAGATGGTGTTGTAACAGATAGTTCCTTTCAAGGTGTTGGAACAGCGTTTAGTGGTCTTGACACGAATATCAAGAATGTAAACCAGCGAATCAAGGAAGTATCTGAAAGTGTTGCGCATGATTCCTTGTTATGGAATGATGAAGTTCATGCCTTTGTAGCGCGTCATGAAAAGAGCAAAAATGAAAAAGGCAGAGCTGTAGCAACCCAAGAAAACAGCAAGATTACATTTCTTTTAGATGGAGCTATTTCTAAGGATTCCACGGATGCCGTCAATGGCTCTCAGCTTTATTCTATGAATAAGACGATTGCGACATATTTCGGTGGAGGTGCTGGATATAACGATGCAGGTGAATGGAATGCTCCAAAATTCACGGTTAAAACTGTCAAAGATGATGGTCTTACAGTTGAAGAGAAGAAGTATGATAGTGTTTCTGAAGCTTTAGCTGATGTTGGTACTTCTTTCACGAATATTAACAAAGAGATTAATAAAGTAGTAGGTGATAACCTTGTTAAACAGGATACAGCTAGTAAGATTATCAAGGTTGGTTCGGAGACAGATGGTGCTACGATCAATATTGCCAATAAGGATAAACAAGATAGAACTCTTTCTGGTGTGAAGGAAGCGACACAAGACAATGAAGCGGTTAACAAAGGTCAACTTGATAAAGGTTTGAAAGATCTTTCGAACAATCTCCAGTCTGATGAATCAGCAGTTGTTCACTACGATAAAACAGGTGACGAAAATGGCAGCATTAATTACACAAGTGTGACTTTAGGGAAGGGTAAGGATTCTGCACCTGTTGCACTTCATAATGTTGCTGATGGTAAGATTGCCAAGGATTCACGTGATGCGGTAACGGGTGGACAGATTAATACAATCTCTCAGGAAGTTGCCAAATTTTTAGGTGGTAATGCATCATTTGAGAACGGTACTTTTAAAGGACCAATCTATAATTTATCCAGTATTACTCCAGATGGTATGAGCACGCCGATTGCCTTTACTAATGTTGGAACCGCATTTACAGGTCTTGACACGAATATCAAGAATGTGAATCAGCGGATTAAGGAAGTCTCAGAAGGAGTTGCGCATGATTCCTTATTATGGAATGATAAAGCCAATGCCTTTGTCGCGCGTCATGAAAAGAAGCAAGAAGCCGAAGAAAGAGCTGTAGCAACACAAGAAAACAGCAAGATTACGTTTCTTGCCGCCGGAGATATTACGAAAGATTCCACAGATGCTATAAATGGCTCACAGCTTTTTGAGACAAATGATAAGGCAGCTACCTATTTTGGTGGTGGTGCTGCATTTAAAGATGGTTCTTTTACAGCTCCGACTTATAATATCTCTAATATTGCTGACAATGGTACGGTAACGACTAAATTACATAACGATGTTGGTTCAGCCTTTGAAGGACTTGATACGAGTGTCAAGAATGTGAATACGCATCTAACGAATGAGGTCAAAAAGTTTGATGAAAAAATAAGCAATATTACGCAAGAAGTCCAAGGCGATGCTTTGTTGTGGAGCAAAACTGATAAAGCCTTTGTCGCCAAGCATGGAGAAAAAGAAGGTGAGAAGACAAATAGCAAGATCACGTCGCTTGCCAATGGTGACATTAATGGTAGCTCAAGTGATGCTGTAGCAGGAAATCAGCTTCATACCCTAGGTAGCAGTATAGCGAAGTCTTTTGGTGGTAATGCTGGCTATGAGAATGGCCAATGGACAGCACCTAATTTCAAGGTTAAAAAATTTGCATCTGATGGCAGTGTTTCTGATGCGAGCTATAATGACGTTGCTTCTGCTTTTGAAGGTGTTGGTGATTCATTCACGAATGTAAAAAATGAGATTACCAATGAGATTAACAATGCCATTACTAATGTTAAAGGTGATAGTCTTGTTAAGTGGGATGACGAGAAGAAGCTCATCAAGATTGGTGGCGAAAAAGAGGGTGCTACAATCACTATTGCGGATAAGGACAGTAAGAGTCGAATTTTGTCTGGCGTGAAGGATGCAGAACGGAGCGATGAGGCCATTAATAAAGGTCAGCTTGATGAAAACGTGGAAAAACTTTCTGATGAAATTGAAGAAGTGCGTTCTGTAGCAGTTTTCTACGATACAGAAGAAGATTCAGAAGATTTCGATGCACTTACAAGATCAGCTCGTAAAGCTAAACAAACCAGTGTAACTTTTGGAAATCCGAAGGAAGGCACTGTTTCTTTGCATAATGTTGGTATAGGTAAGATTACAGAAGAATCAACTGATGCAGTAAATGGCTCTCAGCTTTATTCATTGGGCGATAAGGTAGCTACCTATTTTGGTGGTGGTGCTACATTTAAAGATGGTTCTTTTACAGCTCCGACTTATAACATCTCTAATATTGCTGACGATGGTACGGTAGCGACTAAATCACATAACGATGTTGGTTCAGCCTTTGAAGGACTTGATACGAGTATCAAGAATGTGAATACGCATCTAACGAATGAGGTCAAAAATTTTACTGAAAAAGTAACGAATATTACGCAAGAAGTCCAAGGCGATGCTTTGTTGTGGAGCAAAACCGATAAAGCCTTTGTCGCCAAGCATGGAGAAGAAAATAGTAAAACCAATAGCAAGATTAAGTATCTTGCGAATGGAGATATAGGTGAAAGTTCAACGGATGCCGTCAATGGCTCTCAGCTTCATTTTCTTGGCAGCGAGGTTGCCTCGTATTTTGGCGGTGGTGCTGAATATAAGGATGGAAAATGGACCTCTCCTAGTTTCAAGGTCAAACAAATCGGCTCTGATGGCGATCTTACTGATGGAACTTATCAGAATGTAGCGGATGCCTTTAAGGGTGTTGGTAGTTCTTTCACGAACATTCGTAACGAGATTAACAAGGAGATTAGCAAAGTCGTAGGAGATAGTCTTGTTAAGCAAGATGATACGTCCAAACTTATCAACATAGGCAAGGAAGTAGAAGGCAGTGAAATCAATATTGCCAATAAGAGTGGTGTGGATCGGACTCTTTCTGGCGTGAAGAAGGCAGAGAATGACAATGAAGCGGTTAACAAGGGGCAGCTTGATAAAGGCTTGAAAGATCTTTCTGACAAACTTCAATCTGATGATTCAGCTGTTGTTCTTTATGATAAAAAAGATGATGAAAATAGCGCCATTAATTATGAAAGTGTAACTTTGGGTAAAGGTAAAGAAGCAAAAGCTGTTGCACTTCATAATGTTGCTGCTGGTAATATTACAGAGGATTCACGTGATGCGGTCAATGGTGGGCAAATTAATACAATTTCTGGAGATATTGCGAAATTTTTGGGAGGTGGTACAACCTTTATAGATGGTGTTTTCACGGGGCCAACCTATAAATTATCTAAGGTTTCTAAAGATGGTAAGGAAGAAGAGGCTGAATTTGAAAATGTTGGTATAGCTTTTGAGGGGCTTGATACGAGTATTAAGAATGTCAACCAGCGGATCAAGGAAGTTTCTCAAGGCGTTGCACAGGATTCGTTGTCTTGGAGCAAGGATGAGGATGCTTTTAGCGCGCAGCATGGAGAAAAAGAGGAAAGAAAAAATAGTAAAATCACCTCTCTTGAAAAAGGTGACCTTTCAGAGAAATCAACGGATGCGGTGAATGGTTCACAGCTTTATTCTACGAATACTGCTCTTGCGGAGTATTTTGGTGGCGATACTAAGTATGAAGATGGCCAATGGACAAAACCTGATTTCAAAGTTGCACAATTTGGTGCTGATGGCACAAAAGGTGAAGAGAAGGCTTATCATAATGTTTCTGATGCTTTTGAAGGAGTTAACAGCACTTTCACGACTCTTAATGATGAGATTGGGGATGTAAGAGACAGTATCCTTGTTAAGCAAGTAACAGAGATGACTTTATCGCGCAGTCTGCGTGATGGAGGGGCAGGTCTTATCACTATTGGTAAGGAAACTGGTGGTACTGAAGTAAGTATTCTCAATAAGGAAGGTGCAAACAGAAAACTTTCTGGTGTGAGTGATGGAACACTCTCTGAATCCTCAACGGATGCGGTGAATGGTTCACAGCTTCATACATTAGGCACCGAGGTTGCGAAGTATTTAGGCGGTGGCGCTAATTATGAGAATGGCACATGGACCACTCCTACCTTCACGGTTAAGACCGTTAATGAGG
>NZ_JAQITE010000075.1 GCF_028618595.1 Bartonella sp. AU18XJBT
CTAAAGTACCTGCTTTAACATCAGCAAAGTCTTTTAATGCTTTAATGCGATAAAGGGTATGATTATTAATTACACGTGTCTCATTTGTGAGTGCAAATTTCTTTTGCATGGCACAATTCCTTTATAAAGAGATTTAAATTTTAAAATGAGATATTTAAAGAGGGGGCGCCCCCGCCGCGCCCGTGTCTTATTTACGCAGCTTCAGTTTCATATTCGCTGTTATCATCATGATCATAATACCCCTCACAATCAGCATAATACTCATGACGATAATAATCATCTTCGCTACCAAATTCGGGATATGCATCATCACAGATATCTTCATTAGCAGTTAGAGAGGCATTGCTATGAATATAAGAATTGCCTGAGACAAGAGCATCACAAATAACAGCATCATCAAAAACACGCGATTCATCACAGATATAAGCAGAGCCACTTATTTTTGCATTGCCACCGACATGAGCATCATCACAAATAACGGCATTATCAGAAATATGGGCATGATCAGTGACACGGGCGTTATCATAAATTTGTGCATTGCCTTCAATAATCACGGCGTTGCTAGCATGCGCATTGCCTGAAAGTTTTGCATTGTCCTTTAATGTCATACCTTCAAAAATAGCATTTCCATAAATTTGAGCATTACCATAGACATCAACAAAAAAGCTTTTCACTTTAGCATTTCCAAAGACGCGTGCATTTTGAAAGACCCGCGCTTTATCGTAAACCCAGCAATTGCCATCATGAGAGAGGTTATCTTCATTTTCAATATAGCCACCGAGGTCACCTTTTTTGACATCATCAAAATCTCTTAAGGCTCTAATTCGCTTTAAGAAATGACTATCGATATATTCACAATCATCAATAAATTCGTATTTTTTGGCAGGCTCTTGTTTATTAACGGGGGGGTTGTTTGAGATATTTGTCATATTTAAAACCTTATCATAAAATTGTTTTTCAATTGACAACCCTATAAGGGCGCCGGGTGTTGAAAAACACGGTGATAAGTCCGTTGCTTACACTTTTCCCATAAGGGTATTGTATGATGTAAGCACACCCGACAAAATCATCATATATGCTAATTACAGCATAAAAGATAGTCAGTTTTTAAAGACTTTGGAAAGGCTGTTTCGTAGCCTATCCGCTTATCACAAAGTGTTTTTCAATCACTTGATTATGTATATAACAAAATACGTATTTATTGTCAAATACTATTTTATCTTTTTTGATATTTTTTTGTATTTTTTTAAATACGTTGCGTGTTGATAATGTATTATGCTTATTAATTGCTTCTTTTATATTTATGTGCTTTTAAAGCTATATTATTGGCTTTCTTAAACGATTGCATTATTTTCTGAATCTATACATTTATAATATTTAGAAACGCTCTCATCATGCGTATTTTTATCTTTATAACCTATCTGTTTTTTACTAAATGAATTTAAATTTTTTTGTGAATTTTGTTTATAAAGATCTCTAATGTAAACAACCTTAATAAAGCCGCGCTCTTATAACCAATGCTTTCATTTGCATTTTGATTATGAAAGCCTGCTTTTTCACGCGTGCTTTATAGCTATAGCCATGGCATCATTTTTCATTTTCATCAGAGAAACGATAAATAAGATAATTGCGATTTATAGACTGTTATGAAAATATCTAAAGAGAGATTGATAATTATAGAGATCAGTAAAATTCCTTTTAATAGGCTTTTGTCAGTGATGTCAGTTTTGTCAGTTAACTCTAACCCCTATATTATTTTTTTTAATGAGAAAAATTAAAAACATTATATTTCAATATCTTAATACTTTTAAGACATAATTCATATCAATTGTACAATCTTTAAAGATAACCAATGATGTGAATTGATTAAAACTTGTCAGTTATGTGTCAGTAAATTGAACTGACAAAATGATTATTTTAGTAAGTAATTACAACATGTCTTATGAAAAGCGTATGAAAGTAAAAACTGATTACGTTATTAAAATCCCTTGTATGAATTTTTATCAGTTTATTTAAATAGATAACCTTATGATTTTAGTGAGTGATTAAACACGTCTTAAAAAAACATGTGATCCTTTAAAGCCTTTCAAAAGAAAGGGGGTATAATCATAAGAAATGCTATCAAGATCATTATGGTTATGAGTTTTGAAGAGGTTTTGAGTTTTGACGGTTGCTGCTATTATATAAAAAAATAGCAAAAAATAAAAACGTTATATTTCAAGTGGTTAGTATTTTACAGATCTTCAAAAAACAACCTATATTGACATTACAACCTATAAATTCAACTAATAATATACGTTTTGAGGGGGTTTTGACGGTTTTTACACCTTCAAAACCTATAAGCAAAATGAATATACATAACTCTCTTTAAACAAAGCTTTTGATAACAATAAAGCTATCATTTGAGATTGCGATATAATCTTTTAAAGGCAATCCAAAAGAAGCGTATTCTGTTTAAGAGTGGATTTCTTATAAGTCTTAAAGCAATCCAAATAAGAGTATCTAAAAGTGCAAATGATTTCTTTTTAGAATAACGCATGATAAATTATTCCTTTTAAGATTATAGGTAATCAACTCACAAGATGATACGTTTACAAAATTTACAAAAGTCCATTAAAGGATTTCTGATAACGTAATTCTTTCCTATCTTAGTTATCTCATAACAGATGATAAAATAAACTTTTATTTAAACTAATACATAAGCGGCTTTAATAAGATTAGCATGCCCATTATGTGAGCATGCTTTATAAGTTATTCAGTTTCTCTAATTTCCAATTTTGGTAGGTTCTTAACAATTTTCATTGTCTCTAAACTTACAGTAATAACCCTTTGAAATAATTCTAATGGATAAGCAGGGTTGCCAATGGTTTCAACAGCATAGCGATTGGCATCATTCACAATACCACTCTTTTTATCTGTTTTTACACATTGACGCCCCATAACCTATTCAAGAGCGGGTTTACCATTGACGATATACTCATAAGCTTCAAGAGGGATATCTGTCATGATGATATTACTGTTATAAATAACAGTTGATTTATCTTCCTCTTTACCTGCTTTTGCGAATTTCATTTCAGTCACATAATAAAACTTTTCGGGATTAGAGATCTCTGTAACTTTTGGATTACCCTTTTTAAAGGTCACGGGATAAGGTTCCACATCTTCATAATTTACGTGCAAATGACTGAGTTCACGCTCTGCTGTTACAAATTTCCAAAAATCTTCAGCGCTTTTAACACAAAGGATACGAGGCAATTCTTTAGAGAGGTTATCAGCATAACGAGTGCGATATTCTGAATAAAGCAGACCATAACCATAATAAAAGATATCTTCTTTTGTTATGGTTTTAGTAAGTAAGCAGAGAGGCACTTCTTAAACTTATATCTGTATTATTATCGCGTTTTTTGCTTATTTTAGTAATAAGCTATTGTCATGCTATTTTTCTTATCAAGCGATGATAATGGAGTGTTTCTTGTTGTCTCTAATATGTAACAGTTCCAATAAATTTGGTCTATTCTATGAATAAGAGTCTTTACTTGAAGCTCAAGATTATATTACATGCAACACCTTAAAATTAAGAAGCATATAGAGTGTATGATTGTCATTTAACAGCGTCATTGTAAAATCTTCAAAAGCGGGGGAAATGATATGGTTTGCACAACTAATAAAGCAGGTCTATACAATACAGTCTATGCTTTTTGCTTAGATTTTAGAAGTATTATTCTCATCAAAAAATTAAAAAATTGTTACGCGGTTGGCGATTTTTTCTGTGACGCTGACGATATGGTTCATTTTGTTACTCACTTTGAGGGTACAATGAATGCATAGATTTTTTTTCACTCTTATTTGTGCGGCTATTTCGTGCCTTTTCTCGTTGCCAAGTTTTGCCCACAACATTCGTGAGAAAGCGATTAATCAATCAGAGAGCATCCAACGCCAACAAACGCAACAACAGCGTTTTCAGCAATTACATCGTAGAAACGAAACCCATGGGATATCTTTGTCAGATGACGATGATACTACATCTGCCTATGGAGCTTCGTCTGGTACAACCTGTTTGCTGATCAAAAGCATTGAGTTTGTTGGTGCTCAGTTGATTTCTCACACCGATCTTCATGAAGCTATTTCTCTTTGGGAAGGGCGGTGTTTGGGGATTGCCGAAATCAACAAAGTGCTCAAAGCGGTGACCAAGCTTTATATGAAGCGCGGCTATATTGCGGTGCGGGCTTATTTGCCTGAGCAAGATTTAAGCGGCGGTCATCTCAAGATTGTTGTTGTTG
>NZ_JAQITE010000076.1 GCF_028618595.1 Bartonella sp. AU18XJBT
CGCCGCTGGCGAATCTGGGATATAGATCGAAATTTAGGACCAGCTTTACAGACTGGGCAATATAAACTCTATAAAAATGAACGTGGAGAATTTTGCGCCTTTATCACTTGGGCTTTTTTAGATGAGAAAAATCATCAATCTATGCTTGAAAAGGGAGAGCTTTTATCCGATGCTGATTGGCAAGGCGGAGAATATATGTGGTTTATTGATTGTGTGGCACCCTATGGACATGCTGCTGGTATGGTACGTGACATGCAGCGGCATGTGTTTCCTAATCAGCATTATTGCTACGCTGTTCGGCGGAATGAAGATGGTGGGATACGGAAAATCACCCGCTGGTGTTGCTATAGAGAAAAAAATCCAACCAAATAGTTTTTCTAAAGAAAATGCGGATAAACCATTTAAAAGAGCTCTTTAAGCGATAGCTATAGTAAAAGAAAACCTTACCATATTTAGAGCTAACCCGATACAAATGGGTATTTTTCAACTTACCAGACTTGCTATGAATAGAAACAGATGGTTAAGGGGGTAATCCACTCTCACGCTGAACTTTGATTAACTAATTTCACTAGAATTGGCTGGGGTACCTGAATTCGAATCTTAAATTTAATTGCTATAACTTGTTGATTTTATTTATATTTTTTTAAGGTTAGGGACCATATAATTAGGTTCGGGAATAGGATTTTCAGACTTTCCTTTACAAAGCGCATTCTTTTTTCCAGCTTTCTCTAATAATTTTTTTAATAGTCCTAAATCTTCTTCTGAAATAATGTTTATCAGTCTAGAAAACATACACCAACAGCTTCACATCTGAATGTATCAGAAGGCTTTATAGTGAAACTTTTGCGACAAGCATCCGATTCTCTTCTCAAAATTTCTGCTACCTCTTGATCTAAAGCGTAGAGTTCAATTATCTTTTCCTCCAGTCCTACAGGAACAGATTTTTTGCCAATTTCTACAGATGATAAAAATCCTACAGATATATCTAATTTTTTAGCCATATCTAAAAGGCGTTCTGAATGATCAATGCGAAGTTTGCGTAAGGTTTTACCAAATGGTGTTGGCATCTAGAAAGTCCTATTAGAGAAGAAATATTTCTTCTGATTCTAACAAATCTTTTTATGATTTTCCTCAATTATTGCGAATCAAGAGTTCTTTTCGGGGAGTTTTTTTTGCCATACCCGCCGTCCAAACGGTACCAACTTCTAAAAAGTCAAAATCTTTAAAGATCTCTCGAACTGCATCACAATCATTTAGACTCAAGACAAATTTACCTTGGATTCCTTTGAGAACTTTTGCCATACTCACAAAATCATCTTCAACAAAATTCCCAGAGCTGTAACGCTTCTTCTTTACAAGATAAGGCGGGTCTAGATAAAATAAACTGTTGGGCGCATCAAAAAGTTCAACAACCCGTTCCCACGATAAATTTAAGATAGTGGTATCAAGAAGTTTTTTCCTAACACGTTTCATCCTTGCTAAAAGTTTGTCCGGATTAAAGCTTACCGTTTTTTTTCCTACAAAGCTAAAAGAGTAGTAATCTTCTTTCCCATACATGACACAACGTTGGAGAAACAAAAAGCGTGCAGCTCTTTCAATTTTGGTGAGGCTCTCTGGGGAATAGATGCAAGTTCAAAAAACAACTGTCTCGAACAAACAAACCACTCCAATCGTTTGGCTAAATCATCAAAGTCATTTTGAACGCATTGAAACAGATTCGTGATCTCTCCATTTAGATCATTAATAACTGAATATTTCGCTGGTCTTTTATTAGGAAAGCAACGCCTTAAAGTCAAAAATAGACCAGCTATGGATTGGAAAGATGTTCCTGCTTTTTATCAGACACTCAATAAAACGATAACAATGACACACTTAGCTTTGCGCTTGCTTATTCTGACAGGGGTTCGTACACGCCCTTTACGTTATATCCATAAAGATCAGATTGACAGGGATATATGGACCATTCCTGCTGAAAATATGAAAGGCAAGCGTGATGCTACAAAAGAATTTCGTGTGCCTTTATCAACAGAGGCATTAGACATTCTAAAACAAGCCCGCTCGCTTTCACGCAATGATTTCTTTTTTTCTGCAACTGGTCGAGGTCCTCTTGGTGAGAATTGCATGTCACAATATATGCAACAGATTGGACTTGAAGCACGCCCCCATGGTTTTCGCTCTAGTTTACGCAATTGGCTTGCTGAAACAACTGATGCCTCCTATGAGGTCGCTGAAACTATTCTAAGTCATACAGTTGGCGGCAAAGTAGAACGTGCCTATCGTCGCACTGATTATCTAGAACAGCGCCGTGTTTATATGGATAAATGGGCGGCATATGTCACAGGTCAATCTTAAGATATGGGGTGAATAACCCCATTATCTGTGGATAACTTTAGCTCTCTTGTCTCTCATTCTTTCTCAATAAGATTCATAAATTATCACATTACAAATTATATGATAAAATATTGTTTTCTATAAATAAAATACCTTCAAAAATGAACCAAAATGTGGTTAATAAATAGTTATGATTTGTTCTCATTTTTTGATAGAAAGGAAATTATTATGACAGAAAATGATATTCTTTTGACAGACCGTGAAAGTGCAAAATTGCTTCATATGAGTGTCTCAACATTCCGCCGTCATGTTACCAATGGCTCTTTGCCAAAACCTTTAAAATTTGGCTTTTTATCGCGTTGGTTACAATCAGATCTTTTGAATGTCATTGAGCAAGCAAAACAGCAACGTTATAACGACGCGGCATAAAAAAACCTTGTCACGTAAGGACGGACAAGGCTTTCTCAAACTCATCACCCTAGAGTTAGCATAATCCGTCCTATGGTGCAATAATCATAGGATAAAAAAATGTTTTCTTATATAAATGCTTGGGGCATCACAAATGCCTTGCATGGGGTTTGGCATGGATATTATGGGATAGCCCGTTGTCCTGCTCATGATGATAGGCTGCCTAGCTTATCCCTTTCTCATGGACATGATGGGCGTCTTTTACTTTATTGTTATGCTGGCTGCTCTTTTAGAGAGATCATACAAGCGCTCAGAAGAATTGGCTTGCTTGGAAAACAAGCCTTTTTTGATAAAGCTTATGATCAGACGCTTTCTTTATCCAAACAGAAAACAGAGAGAGCAAAAGCAATTTGGCAACAATGCCAACCAATCAAAAATACTTTAGCAGAAACCTATTTACGTATGCGGGGTATTACATGTGATTTGCCTGCTGATTTACGCTTTCATAGCAAGTGTCCACACCCTTTAGGGATTACACTGCCCGCGTTGGTGGCTCTTGTTAAGGGTGTTGGTTCCTTTGCCATTCATAGGACCTTTTTAAAAGACAATGGCTGCAAAACAGATCAATCACCAGCAAAAGCCATTTTTAACCTCGCTGCACGTGCCTATAGCTAAGGCTTTGAGGTCTTTATGATGCAAGCTCCTAACGCTTTAGATTTCAATGATTTTCTCTATTATTCAAGGTAAGTAATATGGCAAAAGATAATCAAAATATTTTAGAGAATAATACCCCCGTCAATGATAACGAAAATACTTGTTTAAAAGCCATTCCTTATGAAGTCGCCTTGCAACAAAACGGTTGGAAGGAATTACAACAGATTGAGAGTGCTCTTTTACCCGTTGAACCTTTTAATCCATTACAGCTCCCAATGCCATTCATGGACTATATTTATGACGTTTCAGAGCGTCAACAAGCTCCAATGGATTTTATTGCTGTCTCTGCTTTATGCGGTTTGGCGGCTGTCATTGGTAATGGCGTGCGGGTTGCTCCAAAACAACATGATGATTGGACGATTGTCCCTAATCTCTGGGGCGCTCTTATTGGACAGCCTTCAACCATGAAAACACCAGCCATGAAAGCCGCTTTAGCTCCTATCTCTTGCCTTCAAAAGCAATGGTATAAAGACTGGTTAAAACAGAAAGAAAAACAAGAAATTGAAGAGATACTTGAAACTTTAGATAAATCAGAAAAGAAAAAACAAGCCCATAAAGCGATCAGAAAAGGAGAGTGTGAAACAGCCCGTGCTCTTTTGTATGAAACCCTCTCTAAAGATAATACATATGATGATGATGTCTCTCGTTTTATTGTCAATGATGTCACGGTCGAAAAGCTTGGGGAATTGTTAAAAGAAAACCCCCGTGGTCTCTTAATGGTTCGTGATGAGTTATCTGGTTTTTTAACCAATCTAGAAAGAAAGGAATATCAAACAGACCGTGCTTTTTATCTCACAGCTTTTAATGGAGATG
>NZ_JAQITE010000077.1 GCF_028618595.1 Bartonella sp. AU18XJBT
CGTGCCTTTATCAACAGAAGCATTAGACATTTTAAAACAAGCACGCCTTTTATCACGCAATGATTTCTTTTTCTCTGCTAGAGGCCGTAGTCCCCTTGCTGATAGTTGTATGGCAAAGTATATGAGAAAAAATAAACTTGAAGCCTGCCCGCATGGTTTTCGTTCTAGTTTACGTGATTGGCTCGCTGAGACAACCGATGCCTCCTATGAGATCGCTGAAACCATTTTAAGTCATACGGTAGGCGGTAAAGTAGAGCGTGCCTATCGTCGTACTGATTATCTAGAACAGCGCCGTGTCTATATGGATAAATGGGCGGCATATGTCACGGGTCAATCTTAAGATATGGGGTGCATAACCCCATGATCTGTGGATAACTTTAGCTCTCTTTTCTCTCATTCTTTCTCAATAAGATTCATCACGTATCACATCAGAAATTATATGATAAAATATTGTTTTCTATGAATAAAACATCTTTCTAAATGAACCAAAATGTGGTTAATAAATAGTTATGATTTGTTCTCATTTTTTGATAGAAAGGATTTTAGTATGACAGAAAATGATATTCTTTTGACAGACCGTGAAAGTGCAAAATTGCTTCATATGAGTGTCTCAACATTCCGCCGTCATGTTACCAATGGATCTTTGCCAAAACCTTTAAAATTTGGTTTTTTATCGCGTTGGTTACAATCAGATCTTTTGAATGTCATTGAGCAAGCAAAACAGCAACGTTATAACGACGCGGCATAAAAAAAAACTTGTCATATAAGGACGGACAAGTCTTTCTCAAGCTCATCAACTTGGATGATAACAAAAACCGTCCTGTATCGCAACCTGGTTATAGGATTACTAAGTACATTCTACGCCATATTGCTTTACATACAATATTGAGATGTTAGATTGAGAAAACAATCCCGCCATTCCAAGCGAAGGCAAGAATGGCGGATTGTTGGTCATTACAAACAGCAAGACTTAAGGATAGCATTCATATTGTTCTGGATGCTTTTTACAAAAAGGGCTATTTAAGCGCTTCTTAACACTGCGCCTCGGGATCACAGCGCCTGGACGACAAATGGGAAGGTTTTCCCCTTTATGATTTACACACCAGCCCCCCCCCCTTTGGTCTTTATAGCGGAAACCTGATTGAATCATACAGGCATGAATTGTTGCCCATGCATTGTTGCTTAAATTTCTGTTTTCTGGAAATACATCATAAGGAGCTGGCATTCCACATTCTAATAATGCTTTGCCTACCTCAGTAAAGTCTGCTCCAGGCTTTTCCCACATCGCCAAAGATGATGAAGGAGTTTTATTAAACTGACATCCAGCTATATTCAACAAAGTTACAACACCTAATAGTTTTAAAATTTGTTTCATTTTTTACTCCTTAAAGGGACTTGTACTAGATTGGATGAGCCATAAACATATCGACATGCTGAGCTCGCATTTCCAAGACAGGTATGGGGATTTATGGGATTTGAGAACATATTCCATGTTTCTTTCCACCAGTTACTACCAGCAGGTATTGTCTCATAGGTATAGCCATTACCGCCAATAATTCTGCTTACAAAGTCAAATCTATGCCCATCAAAGCCAATAGTGGTTTGTTTGCCACCACTCACATAACCTAACAAACCGGATGCAGCCAAAACATTAGCCGCTGGTCCATGGAAACTGATCGTTGTATTGCCAGCTACATCATTTACACCTTCTTGTTTGAAAGAATTCATCATATTAAAGCCTGTCAAACTGCCACGACTATGGGCATCAAAATGCAATCCTGTGTTACCATAGCGAGACATTATATCTTTTGCTTCTTGTGTGGAATTGGTCAAACCCCAAAAGTTATTTTCCATGAACTTCTGATAGCCTGCTACCAAGAGTTCTGAGATAGCAGAATCAGCCTGGGGGAACACAACAAAATAAAGCGGTACATTTTTATTCTCCGCATGTTGCTCAGCATAAACAGCCGCCTCATAGGGTGGGGTAAAAATGCCATTGAGGAACACATGCACCTTGCCATCAGCACCTTCTTGCAAATGTTCCTTTTCCTCAGCCGTTAAATAATGAAACTTAGGGATAGGTTGTCCACGAGCGTCTTTGATATACTGCCCATTTGCATCTATTTCATAGATTGTATTGCCCTTTTCATCGCGGTCGACCACAGCGATGGGGTGCTCTTTGATAAACATGGTTTTATAGGAATCATCGCTGTATTTAAACCCTTCTTCTAAGAGTTGAGTTGCCATTTCACGGTTTTCATGGACGATTTGTTCCAGCTTGCCTACATCGAGCTGTTGTACACCCTTATGGGCGGTGGCAGTATCACGATTAAGGGAGGAGGCTATGGCTTGCTCAACATCTTGCCCTGTCAACGCCTTCTGCCCTACTTCATCAGTAATGACGATGGTGCCATTGTTGATAGCAGATTTGGTATATCCTTCCTCTGAATCTTTAGCTTTTGAATGATCTAAGACATTTTTAGCAATGTTTTTCCCGACACCATATTTGCCCTGATACATTGGACCACCCGCAGCAATGCTGATCCCATCGCTGCTGGCTTGCGCATGCGCACTGTTGCTGATGTCACTGGTGCTGATGCTTCCTGTGGTCAGGCTGTTTTTATCTGCCGGCGCAGTGCTGGCAATGATGCCTCCGGTTAGGGTCGTTTTATCTTTAACGTTGATCTTAAAGCCGCCATCACCCGCTTTGATGCCTGATTGTTCTACAACACTATGATAATCGCTAGAGGATTTATCCTTGTTCAAGGAAATATTGGTTGTGGCTGCATCATCCTTTTTTCCACCATTAAACCCAATAGAAAAAGAGTCTTGCTTGCTGGAACTTTGTCCCGTATCACTGCGGCTGGTAACGGAGAAATCACCTCCTACTTCCATTTCTACTTGATTTCCAGAAACCACGGCGCCTGCCAATGTGGTATCCTCTCCACTGCTGGTATGAACAGTGCCAGTGCCAACAATATGGCTGTTTTTGTGATGCACTTCCTCACTGGAACCCTTGCCTTTACCAAAAGAAGCATTCCCCATCCACCCTGTACCACTGGTACCATAACTATACCCAACATTCATTGAAGCGCTTTGCGTATGATTTTGTGTGCTTTGTGTGTTTTGCGCACTTTCAAAGGTGATATGTTGCCCTGCCTCCAAGGTGATATTCCCACTCTGTGCATCATTGCTTCGCATCGGGTTTGTACCAGCGATAATATCGGCTCCAACACCATGGATGCTACCTTTGTGGGCTTGCATGTTAACAGCGCGTCCGCCTGCTATGCTATCTGTCACCGCAGTAGAGGTCTGAACAGATGCCTCCTTCTTCTCTGTCTTAAAGCCCACGGTTACGCTGGCAGAAACATCAGCAATATCACGAATAGACTGTTTGTTTCCACCTTTCATCCCATTATAAAGACCTTTGCCTTTGCTATAGAGATCATAGCCTTTTAGACCAGCAATAAGACCATTGCCGATTTTGTGTTTTGTATCCCCATGACCAAAACGTTTGGCTGCATCCTTTACATCTTGTACGGCACCAAGAATGCCCACATTGACAGAGCCTGTCACACCAGCAAAAGACTTTTCATGCTTTTCTTTTGCGTTAGAGGTATCATAGCTTTCTGATAGGGTGATATTATTGCCAGCATCAATGTTGACATCACGATCCGCCGAAACATTGGCTGCTTGTAAATTCACATCATTGTCAACAGTAATCTGCACATCTTGGCGTGCCGTGATGTGTGATTGTGTGGAAGTGGTTTCCCATTGATCGCCCGTATCTTTAGCGCTTGCAATTCCAACACCTACAGAAGCACCGCTTTTGCTCTTTTCAAA
>NZ_JAQITE010000078.1 GCF_028618595.1 Bartonella sp. AU18XJBT
CAACCGATGCCTCCTATGAGATCGCTGAAACCATTTTAAGTCATACGGTCGGAGGACAAGTAGAGCGTGCCTATCGTCGTACTGACTATCTAGAACAGCGCCGTGTCTATATGGATAAATGGGCGGCATATGTCACAGGTCAATCTTAAGATATGGGGTGAATAACCCCATTATCTGTGGATAACTTTAGCTCTCTTGTCTCTCATTCTTTCTCAATAAGATTCATAAATTATCACATTACAAATTATATGATAAAATATTGTTTTCTATAAATAAAATACCTTCAAAAATGAACCAAAATGTGGTTAATAAATAGTTATGATTTGTTCTCATTTTGATAGAAAGGATTTTAGTATGACAGAAAATGATATTCTTTTGACAGACCGTGAAAGTGCAAAATTGCTTCATATGAGTGTCTCAACATTCCGCCGTCATGTTACCAATGGCTCTTTGCCAAAACCTTTAAAATTTGGTTTTTTATCCCGTTGGTTACAATCGGATCTTTTGAATGTCATCGAACAAGCAAAACAGCAACGTTATAACGACGCGGCATAAAAAAACCTTGTCACGTAAGGACGGACAAGGCTTTCTCAAACTCATCACCCTAGAGAGTGCACAATCCGTCCTATGACGCAACGTTATAGGATTACTAAGTACATTCTACGCCATATTGCTTTACATACAATATTGAGATGGTGGATTGAAAAAACAATCCCGCCATTCCAAGTGAAGGCAAGGAGGGGAGATTGTTGACCATCACCAATAGAAACACTTAAGGTTTGCATTCAGGTTGTACTGGACTTCTTTTACAAAATGGGCTATTTAAGCGCTTCTCAACACTTCTCTGTGGGATGACAGCACCAAGCTGACAAATCGGAAGGTTTTCTTCTCTAAATGTATAACACCAGTTTCCTCTCCCTTTATAATGGAATCCTGATTGAACCATGCAAGCATAAATTGTTGCATCCTCATTAACACTAAGCTTTCTATTTTCTGAATCAGCATCAATAAGGCTCGGCATTCCACATTCTAAGAGGGCTTTTCCTACCTCAGTAGAATCTGCACCTGCCTTCTCCCACATACTCACGTACTCTGGAGGACTGCTGTCAATTTTTGATATGTCACATCCAGTCACACTTAATAGGACTATACCACTCAATAATTTTAAAATTTGTCTCATTTTTTCTTCCATAAATGATCTACAGTCGAATAAATTGAATGAATTTGTTTAGTAGGAGATGTTCCATAATTAGTTATACACGCTTTACTTGCATCACCATAACAATTATGGGGACTAGGATCATAACCGCCTAACGCCCTCCCTCCCTCTATCAATGGAGAGGTTGCTGTAGTCAATAAACTGTTTCCTACAAACAGCGTCATATATAAAGGATTTTTTATACCTTTCTCCAAAAGTGAAACATCTAGATTTAAAGGTACTTTATAAAAAGTAGGTGCATTGTAACCAAACAACGTACTAATAGGGTCAGATGCATGGCTTTGTAAGTAAACATGATCATTTTTGCCATCGCTTACGACATATAATGCATTCGCTATCGATTGAGCATGATCCGCTGGTCCATAAAGATAAATATCTGTTTTTTCTGCTATACCGTGGATGCCGCGCTTTTCAAAATCACGTAGTCCATTGCCTACTGTTAAGCTACCACGACTATGCGCACTAACAATCGCCCCATCATTACCATAACGAGAGGCAAAATCTTGGAATTTCTTGGTCGAATTACTCCATCCCCCAAAATACTCATAAATTGCTACCCCGAACTCTACTAGCTTATCTTTAGCTTGGGGGTGGTAGGTAAAATAAAGGGGTTCATGCGCATTATCAGCCATTTTGACGGCATTACGGGCTGCTTCATCAGATGAATTAGAAATACCATTATAGAACATACGCCTGTTGCCATCAGAGCCTTTTTGTAAATGATTTTCTTCTCCTGGTTTTAAATAGCGATACAGAGTAATATTTTTTCCATCGCTGCCTTTTATATACTCTCCATTTTCATCGGTTAAATAGAGGACATTGCCATTTTCATCATGCAAAATCTCACCTACTGGATGCTCTTTAACATTTGCGACTTCGCGCACTTTGTCCCAGTATCCCAATCCTTCATCCGATAAATCATTGATCATATCTACGCGATTATGAACGATCCCCTCAAGCGATGTGGCGTCCACCGGTGCAACGGCTTGGTGGGCTGCTGCGGTGTTGCGGTTGAGTGCATCAATGATTTGTCCAGCATCTTGCCCCATCGCCCTCTGTCCAGTGATATCAGTAAGGATGATAGTCCCATCGCTGATAGCAGATTTGGTTTCCCCTTCCGCTGCATCCTTAGCTTTTCCATGACTTAAAGCATTTTTAGCAATATTTTTTATGATGCCATATTTCCCCTGTTGCAAAGCATCGCCACCAGAAATGCTAAACCCATGGCTGCTGGCTTTAGCATGGGCACTGTTGCTGATATCACTGGTGCTAATGCTTCCTGTGGTCAGGCTATTTTTGTCCGCTGAGGCTGTGCTGGAAATAAGTCCTCCGGTCAGCGTTGTTTTGTCTTTAACGTTGATCTTAAAGCCGCCATCACCCGCTTTGATGCCTGATTGTTCCACAACACTATGATAATCGCTGGAGGATTTATCCTTTTGGAAAGAGGCGCTCATGGAGCCCCCACCACCCGTTTGTCCAGCACCAAACCCAACAGAAACAGAGTTTTGCTTACTGGAAGTTTGTCCCGTATCACTGCGGCTGGTAATGGCAAAATCACCCCCTACTTCCATTTCTACACGCTCTCCAGAAACCACGGCGCCTGCCAATGTGGTGTTTGCCTGACTTATGGTATGAACTGTGCCGCTACCTATAATATGGCTGTTTTTGTGTTGAACTTCCTCACTGGAACCTTCCCCTTGACTAAAAGCAGCACTGCCCGTTGCCCCTGCGCCACCCGTGCCATAACCGGTGCCAACACTCATTGAAGAACTTTCACTGCTGTTTTGTGTGCTTTGCGTGTTTTGTGCACTTTCAAAGGTGATATGTTGCCCTGCTTCCATGGTGATATTTCCGCTCTGTGCATCATTGTCCAGCACATAGATTGGATTGGTACCAGCGATAATATCAGCGCCAACACCATGAATGCTGCCTTTGTGGGCATGCATGTTGACAGCGCGTCCACCTTCTATGCTATCTGTCACTGCGGTAGATGTCTGAACAGATGCCTCCGCCTTCTCAGTTTTAAAGCCCACGGTTACACTGCCAGATGCGCCAGCCATATTGGCAAGAGCATCTTTGGTGGCCCCCCCCCATCCCTCCTAATGGGTTACTCAGTCCTTTGGTTATGTTCCCCTTTTCCCCCGTATTGCCAGTCAGCCAATTAACAAAGGTTTTGCCTTTACTATAAAGATGACTGATTTTCATGCCAGTCAGTATGCCATTAATAACTGTATTGTTACCATCCTTATTATTCATGTGATCTGCGGCATCTTTTAAGCCTTGTACCGTGCCAAGAACACCGATATCAGCAGAGGCTGTCACACCAGCAAAAGACTTTTCATGCTTTTCTTTTGCGTTAGAGGTATCATAGCTTTCTGATAGGGTGATATTATTGCCAGCATCGATGTTCACATCACGATCAGCTAAAACATCTGCTGCTTGCATGTTTACATCATTGTCAGCAGTAATCTGCACATCTTGGCGTGCCGTGATGTGTGATTGTGTGGAAGTGGTTTCCCATTGATCGCCCGTATCTTTAGCGCTTGCAATTCCAACACCTACAGAAGCACCGCTTTTGCTCTTTTCAAA
>NZ_JAQITE010000079.1 GCF_028618595.1 Bartonella sp. AU18XJBT
TTGTTAATGATGCCAATCGCTATGCTGTTGAAACCATTGGCAACCCTGCCTATCCATTAGAATTGTTTCAAAGGGTTATTACTGTAAGTTTAGAGACAATCAAAATTGTTAAGAACCTACCAAAATTGGAAATTAGAGAAACTGAATAGACTTATAAAGCATGCTCACATAACGGGTATGATAAACTCATAAGGGGTATAGAGCTTATAACCATAATCTATACCTCTCTTGTTAAGTTTATTAGATATAATCTTTAAAAAGAGTGTTTATATGCGTTATTCTAAAAAGAAATCATTTGCACTTTTAGATACTCTTATTTGGATTGCTTTAAGACTTTAAGAAACCCTATCTTAAAGTGAATATGCTTCTTTTGGATTGCCTTTAAAAGATTATACCGTAATCTAAAATGATAGCTTTATCCTTTTCAAAAGCTTTGTTTAAAGAGAGTTATATATACTCATTTTCTTATATTACTTATAGGTTTTGAAGGTTTCTCAAACCCTCAAAATACCCTCAAAAATATACCGTGGGTTGTATTTATAGGTTGTATCTTGATATAGGTTGTTTATTAAAAAAATAACTTATTGAAATATAATAACTTTTATTTTTTGATTGAAAAAAAATATATAAAGGGGTAAAGGGAACCCTCAAAATCTTCAAAATCCTCAAAACTCATAACCACAATAGTCTTGATAACATTTCTTATCATTATAAACTGTCTTTTGAAAATTCACTTATTATTTTTTAAAGTACCAACCTTTAAATCTATAAATACGTCTTAATAGCATTTTTATGATTATAAACCGTTTCTTTTGAAAGGCTTTAAAGGATCACATGTTTTTTTTAAGACGTGGTTTAATCACTCACTAAAATCATCATTTTGTCAGTTCAATTTACTGACACATAACTGACAAGTTTTAATCAATTCACATCATTGGCTATCTTTAAAGATTGTACTCTTGATATAAGTTATGTTTTAAAGATATTAACATATTGAAATATAATGTTTTTAATTTTTACTCATTTAAAAAAATAATATAGGCTTTAAAAAGAACTGACAACACTGACAAGACTGACACGGTCTATAAAAGCTATTTTGCTCATCTCTATAATTATCAGTTTCTATTGAGATGTTTTCATAACGGTTTATAAATCACAATTATCCTATTTATCATTTCTCTTATGAAAATGAAAAATAATGCGGTGGCTATAAAGAAGATAACAGCTATAAAGCACGCGTGAAAAAAAGCAGGCTTTCATAATCATAAGGCATTTTCATAATCACATGCAAATGAAAGGATTGATTATAAAAACAGTCCCTATAAAAAGCTGTTAAGTTGCAAATGTGTTATTAAAAGAAATTAACAGAAATCTTTAAAAACCATTTAGTAAAAAAACAGATAGGTTATAAAGTTTAAAATACGCATGATGAGAGCGTTTATAAATATTATAAATGTATAGATTCAAAAATAACGCAATCGTTTCACAAAGCATATAATATAGCGTTAAAAGCACATAAATATAAAAGAAGCAATTCATAATCATAATATATTATCAATACATAACGTATTTAAAAAATAATAAAAAATATCAAAAAAGATAAAATATTATTTGACAATAAATACGTATTTTGTTATATAAATATTCAAGTGATCAAAACACTAAACATGTAGCGAAGAGGTTGCGATAAACCTAATCCTATTAAAAACTGACTGTCCTTTGTGCTTTTATTAGTATATAGAGACTTTGTCGGGTGTCGTTACGTCATAAAATACCCTTATGGGAAAAGCGTAACAACGGACTACATGCCGTGTTTTGAGCACCCGGCGCCCTTATAGGGTGTCAATTTCAAAATCATAAACATGTAGGATTTAATTATGACAACTATATCAAAAAACACCCCCGTTATCTCTTCCATTTCAAATGAAACCGCATCTGTTAATAAGCAACAGCCTGCAAAAAAATATGAATTTACAGGTGAGACAATAGAGGTTGGCTTTAAAACCCTTCATAGGATTAGAGCTTTAAGAGATTTTGGAGATGTAAAAAAAGGCGATTTAGGTGGTTTTATACAAGGTGAAAGCAACCTCTCTCATGAGGGCAATTGCTGGGTCGGAGGGAAAGCCAAGGTTTATAGCAATGCACGGGTTTACGATAATGCCGTTGTAAGTGGCTATGCTCATGTAAACAATGTTGCTTGCATTTATGAAAACGCCCGTGTTTATGGCAAGGCTGTTGTGGCTGGTCAAGTCTATGGCAATGCCAAGGTTTATGGTTTTGCACGCATTTATCCGGATGCTCATATTTTTGATAATGCTTGCGTTCATTATTACGCTTGTGTCTTTAATGATACAAAAATTTATGGCAATGCGAAAATTTCTGGATATGCTTGTATTTTTGCAAATGTAAAGATTTTTCGCAATGCGATCATTAAAGGGGATACTTGGGTTCGCAATAATATTGAAGTCTGTAGTAAAGAAATTGTCTATAACGATCAGTCATTAAAAGAAGCTGCGTAATTGACACGCGCGGGCGCGGCGGGGGCGCCTGCTTTCTAACCAAATTCTTTCATTCAAAAATTAAATCTTCTTATAAAGGAATTGTGCCATGCAAAAGAAATTTGCACTCACAAATGAGACACGTGTAATTAATAATCATACCCTTTATCGCATTAAAGCATTAAAAGACTTTGCTGATGTTAAAGCAGGTACTTTAGGGGGCTTTATTGAAAAGGAAGATAACCTCTCTCATGATGGTAATTGCTGGGTCTATAATGAGGCTTGTGTTTATAATAATGCTCATGTTTCTGATAATGCTAAAGTCTTAAATGAAGCTTATGTTTTCGATAATGCAAAAATTGAAGGCAATGCTAAAGTTTTTGATGGTGCAAGAATTTATGACAATGCAAAAATTGCTGATAATGCCTTGGTTTTTGGATATGCTTTTGTTTACAAACATGCTCGTGTTTTTAATAACGCCGCTGTATGTGATAAGGCTGTTATAAGAGACAATGCAAAAGTCTATGGGAATGCTTTTATTAATTGGTATACACGTATTGAAGACAATGAAACGATTAATCTTGCATCTCAAATTTCTGATGACGCTTGTGTCTCTTTACCTATAACAAAAAAATACGAATTTACGAATGAAACGCGTTGTGTGGCTGGTCATACTTTACACCGCATTAAAGCCATTAGAGATTTTGCTGATGTAAAGACTGGTGATTTAGGTGGTTTTATCGAAAATGAAAGCAATCTCTCTCATGATGGCAATTGCTGGGTTTATGATAATGCTACCGTTTTTTGGGAAGCTGTCGTTTCTGACAATGCAAAAATACATGATAATGCTTGTATTAATAGAAATGCTAAAGTTTATGGCAATGCCGTTGTTAATGATGATGCATGGGTTTTCGGTGCAAATGCTCATGTTTATGGCAATGCAAAAATTAATGACAATGCTATCGTTCGTGGTCAAGTTTATGACAATGCCTTTGTTTGTAATAAAGCTAATATC
>NZ_JAQITE010000008.1 GCF_028618595.1 Bartonella sp. AU18XJBT
CGTTGCTGCTTCAAGGGTTCCGTGGACAAATCAATGGACCATGGAAAGCTTCTACCGTCACCCACTGCTATGAAAAGCAAAGCGGATATACCACAGAAATTACACTTGAAGCACCAGACAAGGGAAACAAAACAGGAGAAAAGGAAACCTCTGAGTGACAGAAAATCAAAGGGTCAACTTGATCCTTTGATCGGTGTTGATGAATATTTAGAGCAATTGGTGCAAGTTGATCCAATTGCTAAAAGGAGCAATGGTGCAAACATTGCACAATTGCAGACTGAAGAAAAAATGGGTCAAGTTGATCCTATTTTTGAAACAAGCAGAGCAACTTCAGATCACAATGAAATTTTATGTGAAGGAAATGGAAGATCAAAAGTGCAACCTGTTCCTTTGATCGGTTGTAATGCTTTCTGAGATCGACGTGCAGTGTTTGCACTTTGGGTGGGAGAGAGCAATGGGGACAACTTGTCCCTATTCCTTAAAGGTGCAATAGGATCAAGTTGATCCAATTGCATGAGTTCAGCAATAGGGTAATGTTTACCCAATTCCTCAAAGCTTCTTTTGTTTTAATAATGCCTCAGAAAACTGAAAAGCTATCACTCACTTTATGTTAAAAGAGAAGAGATACCTTTTTATGCATGCTGCTTCTCAAATAATGCGATTGTAATACGATTCTGGCAAAAGAACTGATCATTAAAAATCATAATTTTTAGGAGAAAAAAAAGAAATTCATTAAAGAGGTTTTAAATGATCTTTGAAAGACCTTTGAAGCCCCTTTGAGAACACCTTAAAATCATGTAAAAAAAATAAACTGCTACAAAACCTAGTGGCAAAATATACAAAACCCACTGGCAAGCTACAATAAATACAAAACTCAATGGAGCGGGCGATGGGATTCGAACCCACGACCCCAACCTTGGCAAGGTTGTGCTCTACCCCTGAGCTACACCCGCTGACCGATTCGATATATATCTTGCTTGTATGGCGTAGGCTGCTACGAATTGCAACAAAAAAATATCACTTTAGTTTGATTTATTCTGTCCATGTTTTAATAAAATGAAATAAAGATTGATTTTATAAGATTCTTCAGTAATAGATTATTCCTTTTTTAATTTTGCATAGAGAGGGGTGGAGTATAATGTTGAAGAGAATAAATATATTAGGGATTATCATTGCAGCTGTTTTTATGATGAATAGTGTTGCAAAAGCGGATGACCAAGTTAAACACATTAAAGTTGCACTCACACAAATAATGATTCATCCTGCTGCGGATGCTGTTCGTAAAGGTGTGGAAGATGTTCTTGCAGAAAATGGTTATAAGCAAGGTGAAAATTTTCAACTTACTTTTTTATCAGCACAGGGCAATATTTCAACAGCAACGCAAATTGCACGTAAATTTGTTGGTGATAAACCTGATGTTATTGTAGCGATTACCACGCCTTCAGCACAAACAATGCTTGCGGCAACAAAAACAATACCTATCGTCTTTGCGGCGATTTCTGATCCTATCGGAGCTAAAATCGTTTCTTCGCTTACCAAACCTGGCGGTAATATGACGGGGAGTTCTGATCGTATAGATGTTGCAGAAAGTATTAAGCTTTTACAAGAAGTAAAACCAGATTTGAAAAAAATTGGTTATCTCTATAATGCTTCTGAAGCAAATTCTGTTTCAACACTTAAGGTGTTAAAAGATGCGGCAAAAAAAGTTGGAATTGAAATCATTCCTTCTTCAGCACCAAAACCTTCAGATGTTCAGGCAGCAACACGGGCTTTAATCGGTAAAGTAGATATCATTTTTATTCCCGCTGATAATACGGTTCTTTCTGTTTTAGAGGGTGCAGTAAAGGTCTCACAGGAAGCAAATGTTCCTGTATTTACTGTTGATGCTAATTCTATTGGGCGCGGTCCCTTTATGACGCAAGGTGTGAATTTCTATGATGTAGGGGCTGATGCTGGGAAGTTGGTTGTGCGTATTCTAAAGGGTGAAAAGCCTGGTGATATTGATGTTGTGCAGGCGGCTAATAATGACATTCGAATTGATATGAAAGCAGCAGAAAAAGCGGGGATTGTTATTCCGCAGGCAGTTATTGATCGTGCGACAAAAGTGATACGATAACTTTCATTGATAGGATATTGATACAATAAAATACGTTAAGTTTTCATGGGGATTGTCGTTACATGAATATATTTGCGTTTTCTGGCGCTGTGGAATTAGGTCTTATTTATGCGTTTGTGGCTATAGGGGTTTATCTCTCTTTTCGTGTTTTGGACTTTCCTGATTTAACAGTTGATGGCTCATTTCTTCTTGGGTCTTGTGTCTGTGGTGTCTTGATTCTTTTAGGTTTTAATGCATGGGCAGCTATGGCATGTGCTTTTTGTGCAGGCATGGTAGCTGGTTTATTAACAGCTATGTTGAATTTGCGTTTTGGTATTTTGAATCTTTTGGCTTCCATTTTAACAATGTCAGCACTCTATACGGTTAATCTTCGTATTATGGGAATTATGGGAGGATCTAATGTTAATTTAGCGCTTGCTGATACGGCGTTAACGCCCTTTTATAATCTGTTTGGTTTGTCTGATATTTTTGTGCGTCCTCTTTTCATTGGTACTGTATTGCTGGTTATGGTGTTTTTGATTTGGCGCTTTTTGGAAAGTGAAATTGGTCTTGCTATGCGTGCAATGGGAGCTAATCCACGCATGGCGACGGCGCAAGGGGTCCATACGTCGGCGTTAATTTATTTTGGTATGGGGCTTTCAAATGCCTGTGTTGCACTTGGTGGTTCTCTTTATATTCAAACTGCGATCGCAACGGATATTACCGGTGGAATTGGAACAATTGTTTTTGGGTTAGCAGCTGTGATTATCGGTGAAACTCTCTTTCGTACGCGCAATATTTTTTGGATTATAATCAGCTGTATTGTGGGATCTGTACTTTATCGTGTGGCGGTACAATCTGCATTTGAAGCAAATGGAATTGGTATTGATACGTCGACAGATCTTCAGTTGATTACTTCACTGTTGGTTATTTTAACCCTTATTGTGCCACGCTATTGGAGGAGGCGTAAACGTGATTGAGTTTTCTCATGTTGGGGTTACATTTAAACCGCAAACACCTTTGGAAAAACAGGCTTTGATTGATATTAACCTTAAAATTGATCAGGGTAGTTTTGTTACGGTTATCGGTTCAAATGGCGCTGGTAAATCAACCTTGCTCAGTGTTTTAGCGGGTGCAACGCTTCCCTCAACAGGGAAAGTGGTTATCAATGGGCAAAATGTTTCTAGGCAATTAGTTAGTGAACGCGCTGGAAAGGTTGCTTGTGTTTTTCAAGATTCTTTAGAGGGAAGTTGTGGCTCTTTAACAATTGAAGAAAATTTGGCTCTTGCTGCTCTTCGAGGAAGTCGTCGTGGTTTGCGTTCGGCTTTAAACCATGAGAAACGGCAATTTTTTCGAGAGAAAATTGCTCAATTAGGCATTGGTCTTGAAGCATATATTCATAATCCTATGGACAGTTTATCAGGTGGGCAACGCCAAGCTGTTTGCCTTGTGATGGCAACATTAGCTCATGCGGATGTTTTATTGCTTGATGAACATACCTCAGCGCTTGATCCTGGAATGGCTGATTTTGTGATGCGGTTGACTGAAAAAATCGTTGAAGAGAAAAAATTAACGACTATCATGGTGACTCATTCTATGCGTCAGGCTCTTGATTATGGCGATCGCACCTTGATGTTGCATGGTGGAAAAGTGATTTTGGATGTCTGTCATGAAGAGCGTAAGGGTTTGGATGTCAATGATTTAATTGGTATGTTTCAGAAAGTTCGCGGGGAAGTTCTTGATGATGATGAACTGTTAATGGATTAATAGTGTGGTTCAGAAAAAAGCACATGAAGTTGATCAGTTTTTAATGGGTTTTTCACGTGCTTTTCCTATTGTTCTCATTTATGGGACAGATCGTGGTCTTATTTGTGAGCGTGCGCAATGTTTTGCAAAACTTACACAGGTAGCAATAGAAGATCCATTTTCGACAATTCGTTTGGATGCTGCTGAAATTGATAAAGATCCCGCACGTTTGGAAAATGAAGCGCGTACGTTATCGCTTTTTGGGGGAGATCGTTTGATATGGATCTCTAATGCTGCTAACCAAAAAGGTTTTCTTTCTGCCTTGAAACTTTTAATTGAGAAGCCACCAGAGGCTTGTTTTATTCTCATTGAGGCTGGGGATTTAAAAAAAGGAACAGGGTTGCGCAATGCTGTTGAAACGGCATCAAAAGCAATGGCTTTGCCCTGTTTTGCAGATGACATGCGTTCTCTTGACGGTTTGATTGATGAGGTTTTAGGGCAGTTTAAGAAGACTCTTTCTTTGGATGCACGTAGATGGTTGCATGAAAGTTTAGGGGCGGATCGCCTTGTATCACGAGGTGAATTAGAAAAGCTTTGTCTTTACGCTGCAAATGTTCATATTACTCTTGAAGATGTAAAAGCTGTTGTAAGCGATGTCAGTGCTCTTTCTCAAGATGAAGTCATTGATGCTCTTTTATTGGGTGATATATCAGGCTTTGAAGCGCATTTTAACCGACATGCAGCAGTGCATGGGGCGCTTTTTTTTATTTTGAATACAGCTCAAAGGCATTTTCAGCAATTACAGCTATTGCGTTATCAGGTAGAGGTTGAAGGAAAATCGCTTTTTACGGTGGTTTCTCAAGCGCGGCCTCCCATTTTTTTTCAACGGAAAAAGATCGTTGAACAAGCTTTAAAATATTGGAAGTTAGAACAAATTTCTTATGCAATGGAAAGAATTCAGGGTGCTGTTTTAGACAGTCGTAAAAATCCACTTTTGGGTGAAGCTATCATTCGTCAAGTTTTGTTAGGGCTTACAATTATTGCACGACGCCAGATGGCAGCTTAACAGTTTAAAAATATGATGATTTTTTATTTTTAGTACGCCACAGAGGTATTTTCAGCAATTAAAACTTTTGTGTTAACAAGTAGGGTTAGTTGTAGTTTTGAGGGTGTGTTTGAAGAGCTTGAAAGTTTTATAGAAACTTTTCTTTAGAAAAATTATTTTTCTTCGAAAGGCAGTTTTTACAGGGTTTTATTATTTTGTTGTGTCGAAAAACACTGTTGGTTCGTGATATAGAGCTCAGGTAAAATTTTACGCATTCGGTGTTTTTGTGTGAGTATGTGGTGAATATTAGGCTAGTTCATAGCGCCTTAATAGGGGTAACACCCCTCATACAAAATAGAGCATCTCAAACAACAGAAGACACTTGTATGGTAAATTCATACGCTTTCTTAGAAATATTTTTCAATGTGAGTCATATCTATATGACGGCGTTTGCGAATGGTGTAGAAGTAAAGTTCCTTGTGAAGAATATAAAATCCATAGAGCAACTCTATCTTTACGCTTAATAAAAGTGCAAGTCGACACTCATTATATACTTTGCTAGCTTCTAATGTTGCTACAGTTTTTAGCATTAGAGAGCATTTTTCATCATTTTTTTCTTACATGTCTTCTTGTGACGTACAGATAAGGGATTTTAATTGATAAGAGGGGTTGTGATGGAAGAATTTTACAGTATTCGAAGTTATGATTCAAATTGAAAAACAATAATTATTTTTATAAATCAATATATTATAGATTAATTGAATCGTTTAAAATAGTGAGCCAGCGGAATCTTTTAGACAAGAAAATGAATTGTTTGTAGATTGGTACGAATTAAGAATCTTCGTGAGATGAGGAGAAAATCAAAATAGATTATGATGAAAACGACAGTACCTGTGGGGAGACTTTTATGTTTGATACAGAGATGATTATCTTAGCAATGAATGTGTCTCATAAATAGAGCAAGCCATTGTTTATTATTAATAACTCATTATTTTTCATATTGAATCAATCAAAACAGTGTCTTTTGCACGTCATACGTGGGGGCGTGTGGATAAAAACTGTACAAGAAAGCGCTAAAAATGCCTTTGATGAATGCTCTAAAATTCCAAGGTTTTTTGCAACATTGGGGGTAGGAAAATATTAAGTGTAAAGAGGGTCGTGCTTAATAGATTTATAGTTATAACATTTAAGAACACTGTCGTGAGATAGGCTGGGGAGCGAGATGTCTTTTTAAAACAAACACATGAATTTGTAATTCAAATCTATTCTGTTTAGGGCATTCTATTTTACGTGAGGATTGTGACTCCATTGAAAGGATGTTCAGTGTTTTTCTCATATTTGTTTGATTTATGGTATCAGAAATCGGGAGGGGAAAATGTTTTTAATGGTATTTTTTTGTATGCGTTGTTTTACGGTGTTTTCCATATTCGCAAAACTTGTGTTGATGTTGTAGGTGGAGGCGTAATACATTCTTATATAGGTCTAATGTACAAATTAATGAACGTATCGGGATAATAGGGAAAGAGTTGGTGTCTGCTTACGCTTTTGATGTGTTTTTTGTGAGTAAATTAGTAAGATAAAGTAAACTGATGAGATTTTATGTAGAGTCGTTGTTATCTTAGTTGAAGTGAATTTAATTTTGTTTCAGTGATGCGCTTTGATCAGTAATTAAGTGGGAGTTTTAGAGCGTGATGTTAGATTTCTCGTCATTTATTTTTTATGTATTTTCTAGGTAAAATGATCTGTTGTCAGCTTGTACAGGTGATGATTGGTAAACTGCGTTATTTTCTATTCCTCGTTGTCGTTTTTTAATGTTTTACGCATAACTCTTGAACAAATAGACAGGAAAATTATGATTTTACAATTGTCTTTATTGCCATTTGCAAAGAATCTTTGAAGGTGAAAGATGCCCCATATTCAGTTTGAAAAAATAGCACTCATTGGAATCGGTCTGATTGGGTCTTCTTTAGCAAGAGTTATTAAAAAGAAAAATCTTGCGGCTCAGATTTCTATTGCAACGCGTCGTCAAGAAACATTGGAAAGAGCGCGTGAATTGGAGCTTGGGGATTTTTATACGACAGATAATGCAAAAGCTGTTGAAGGAGCAGATTTAGTTATTCTTTCTGTTCCTGTTGGCGCTAGTGCAGAAGTAGCAAAAACCATTCGTGATCATTTAAAACCTGGGGCGATTTTGAGTGATGTTGGTTCTACGAAATCGTTGGTTATTGCGGAAATGGCACCTTTATTACCAAAAACGGTTCATTTTATTCCAGGGCATCCAATTGCTGGAACGGAATATTCAGGACCGGATGCTGGTTTTGCTGATTTGTTTATGAATCGTTGGTGTATTTTAACGCCTTTTGCTGAGAGTGATGCTGCTGCTGTCGCACAATTAACAGCGTTTTGGGAAGCTTGTGGTGCGCGTGTCGAAAAGATGGATCCTAAACATCATGATCTTATTTTGGCTATTGTTTCGCATTTGCCGCATTTAATTGCTTATAATACTGTTGGGACAGCGAGTGATTTAGAAAAGGTGACAAATTCAGAAGTCATTGCTTATTCCGCTTCAGGTTTTCGTGATTTTACCCGTTTGGCATCTTCTGATCCTGTTATGTGGCGTGATATTTGTTTGCATAATAAGGATGCTATTTTAGAAATGTTGAGTCGTTTTAGTGAGGGACTTTCTTCTTTAGAGCAGGCAATTCGTTTAGGAGATGGTGAGACATTGTTTAATTTTTTTACACGTACGCGTGCTGTACGCCGCAATATTATTGATGCTGGACAGGAAATTGATGCTCCTGATTTTGGACGTCAGAGTGTTTCTAAAAAAGGGTGAGTAAAAGCAAGGGGTGTGTGTTGAATTTCATTGGTTTTTTCTAGAAATCGATAAGAAGTTTTTTCTCTATTCAGTCATAGATTGCAATAAAAAAGAGTGGCGATTGCTTCGATACAAATAACCATGACTTCAAAAGGTTTTATGTGTGCAAGATTATCGTGCTTAGATCTCTATAGGGTATATGATGTACAGAAGAGGTTACTGATCTGTAGAAGAGACAAAAAAATGAAGTCGTTCTAGAACTTCATAGAGTGGATTATTATTTTGGTTTTGGTATAAAGTCAGGCTTGACCGTATTGATTATTGCCCTTTATACTACAACATTAGAAAATGTTTGTTTGAAGAGTTTTGATGATTTTTATAAGGCTTGAAATAGATTGAGGAAGAGATTTACCAGAAAGTATTGAGATTTGTTAAGAAATATCTTTTGGTACAGCTATCGTATCCTTGTTGATGCAGTAAGCCATTATTGGCGTGATAATGGGAGTGCTTTTGCGAGCCATGTCGCGCTATCTGGGCTTTTAGCGTTTTTCCCTTTTTTTATTTTTGGAACTTCTCTTGCCAGTTTTCTTGGTGCTTTTACATATACACCGCAAAAAATCAAAGCACTTGTGCAGTTATTACCAGATGTCATCGCAGAACCTTTATCTCAGGAAATTATCAATGTTTTAACCATACAGCGGGGAGGAGTGTTGACAGTTTCTGTCATTGGAGCAGCTTATTTTGCCTCTAATGGCATAGAGGCGTTACGTACAGCTTTAAATAGAGCTTATCGTGTTGTTGATCGGCGTAGCTTGTTGTTTTGTCGTTTTCAAAGTTTGTTTTTTGTGATTCTTGGAGCTGTTGGTCTTATTGTGATCAGCGTTTTGTTGATTTTAACACCTCTGCTGATCAAGATTATGCAAAATCATTCTTTTTTCATTACAGAATATATCGGTGTCATTCGTCTATGGCGTTACATAATCGCAGCGGTTGTTCTCTTTGTAAGTCTTTTAATTGTTCATAAATGGCTACCAGCAGAGCGGCGGAAATTTATAGATATTTTACCAGGAATTATACTGACAATGTTCGTATGGTTTATGGCTTCAATTGCTTTTGCTCAATATTTAACAATGTTTGATTATATTTCTACCTATGCAGGGTTAGCATCTATTATGGTTGCTATTATTTTTCTTTATATATTGAGTGCAATTTTTATTTTGGGAGGAGAAGTAAACGCGGCGATAATGTTTTATCGCAAGCATTTACGACATTCAGATGAATGAAAGAACTTAACTATTGCGTGAAAGCCAAGGTATGAATATCCCAATAAAGCCTGCTATCACTTTGTTGATTGATGCGGATGCTTGTCCTGTAAAAGATGAAGTTTATCGTGTGATGAATCGTTATCAGCTTAAGACATTTGTTGTAGCAAATCGTTTTTTGTCTATTCCAGATGAAGCACTCATTGAAAGAGTGGTCGTTTCGGATGAATTCAATGGTGCTGATGATTGGATCGTAGAACATGTGCATGAGGCAAGTATCGTTATTACCAGCGATATTCCTTTAGCAGCACGGGTTGTGCAAGCTGGGGCGTTTTGTCTTTCGCCAACGGGGCGTATTTTTGATGTAAATTCAATGGGTCAGGCTTTGGCGATGCGTAATTTGATGGAAGATTTGCGTGGACAGGGCAGTATAACAGGTGGTCCCCGTCCTTTTTGCCGTAAAGACCGTTCTGCTTTTTTGTCAGCACTGGATCTCGTTATACAACGTTTAAAAAGACGCGGCTATTAAAGTTATAGGGCTTCTTTAATGACTGCTTTCATAAGTGCTTTGGCATCGTCATTGGCCCATGGAGCAGCACCATTGAAGGAAGCAATGAGATATCCCTCTTTATCGATGAGCAATGTAACGGGGAGTCCTAAAGCGAGCCCTTGTTTTCTAACATTGTTGAAAATATCCATTGTTTCATCGCGATAGTAAAGCAAATTATCTGAATGAATATTCTGTAAAAATTGTTGAATTTTTTCAGGAGAAGCAGTTTTATCAATATTAATAGCTATGACATCAAAGTTTTCTCCACTTAATTCACGTTTTAATTGCGCAAGTTCGTGCATTTCTGTGCGGCAAGGTGCACACCAAATAGCCCATAGATTGACCAGCATTGGTTTTCCAGTAAATTCGCTGAGAGTGTGCTCTTTTCCTTGAATATCCTTGAAAGAGAGTTTATTCATATCTGAGGGCGTATCAGCAAATCGTATGTGGCTAAAAAAGCCTTTTGCTGCTTTTCGTATCGCCATCATTTTTTCTGCTCGTGTTTTATCAGTGTTTATTTTTTGTGCTTTTGCTGCTGAAATGAAATTGAAAAGAAAAGACTCTCTTTTGGTATCGTAGTTTATGGTTGCGTATAAACTCAATGCAATGATAAAGAATGCAAGAGAGAATTGCCTTTTTTTATTGTTTTTTTTGCTGATGAAAATTTGAAAAATCATAATTTTATCCTTTGGATGGGTGTTTTCAGAATATGACAGATGAGAAGTTAAAGAACCAAATGTGGGGTGGTCGGTTTGCGGCAGGTCCTTCTGCAATTATGGAAGAAATTAATGCCTCAATTGATTTTGATCAAAAACTTTATCGACAAGATATTGAAGGTTCCCTTTCTCATGCGGCTATGTTAGCGCAAACGAAAATCATTTCACAATCAGATTATGAAAAAATTGCTCATGGTTTGAAACTTATTCGCCAAGAAATTGAAGACGGTAAATTTGTTTTTTCACGAAAGCTTGAAGATATTCATATGAATATTGAAGCGCGGTTGAGTGAATTGATTGGTCCTGTCGCAGGACGTTTGCATACGGCGCGTTCACGCAATGATCAAGTTGCTGTTGATTTCCGCTTGTGGGTACGTGAAGCAACGCAAAAGATAGAACAAGCTCTAAAAGGATTAATAGAGCAATTGCTTATGCGCGCAGAACAACATGTTGATACCTTTATGCCAGGCTTTACGCATTTACAATTGGCTCAACCCGTAACATTTGGTCATTATATGATGGCTTATGTTGAAATGTTTGGTCGCGATTTATCGCGGATGCGCGATGCGGTTGAGCGAATGAATGAATCGCCTTTAGGGGCAGCTGCTTTAGCGGGGACAGGCTTTCCGATTGATCGTTTTATGACAGCAAAAGCGCTAGGCTTTCGAGAACCTACACGCAATTCAATTGATAGTGTTTCGGATCGTGATTTTGCATTGGAATTTTTAAGCGCTGGTGCTCTTTGTGCAACGCATCTTTCGCGATTGGCAGAAGAAATAATTCTTTGGTCAAGTGAACAATTTTGTTTTATTCATTTATCAGATGCCTTTTCAACGGGTTCGTCTATTATGCCACAAAAGAGAAATCCTGATGCGGCCGAACTTGTTCGGGCTAAAGTAGGCCGGTTGAATGGTGCATTAATGGGGCTGTTAACGGTGATGAAAGGATTACCGCTTGCTTATTCAAAGGATATGCAAGAAGATAAAGAATATGTGTTTGATGGGGCTTTGAGTTTGGAATTATCACTAGCAGCAATGACAGGGATGATTGCTGATTTGAAAGTGAATAAAAAAGCCATGAAACAAGCAGCGGATTTAGGGTATGCAACAGCTACAGATTTTGCTGATTGGCTTGTACGCGAATCAGCGATTCCTTTCCGCGAAGCACACCATATCACGGGGTGTGCTGTGGCATTGGCAGAAAAAAAACAGTGTCGCCTTCAGGATTTATCATTAGATGAACTTCAAGCAATTTGTCCTGATATCAATGCGACACTTTTTAATGTTTTGACCGTTGAAAAATCTGTTGAAAGTCGTAAAAGCTTTGGGGGAACAGCGCCTTCAGAGGTTCTTCGGCAAATTGCGTATTGGAAAAAGCGTCTCGTGAGCGTTTGAGTGATTGTATTTTAAAGGTAAAAAAGAGATCGAGATGAGGAAAGAGGACAGATGAAAATTATATTAAAGGGGTTGATGATTGTCCTTTTGGCGGGCTTGGGTATCGTTGGGTGTGGGCGTAAAGGGTCATTAGAGTTACCTCCTTCACCAGGAGTGAATTCTTCACAAGGAACTTTTGTTCCTCAAGGCAAAACAGATAAACCTTTTATTCTTGATAGGTTGATACAATAGGGATTTTTATGCGTTTTTTTTCTTATCATCAGGGGGTGCTCCACGCTGAAGGTCTTTCGCTTTTGGAACTTGCGCGGAAAGTTGGAACACCTTTTTATTGTTATTCAGCTAGCTCAATCGTTGCACATTTTAAAGATTATCAGAATGCATTTCATGATATGCCGAGTTTAATTGCTTATGCGGTTAAAGCGAATTCCAATCAAGCGGTTTTACAACTTTTAGCTAACAATGGAGCGGGAGCTGATGTGGTCTCAGAAGGGGAATTACGGCGTGCACTTGCTGTTGGTATTCCTGCGCAGAATATTGTTTATTCTGGTGTTGGTAAAACAGTGAAAGAAATAGATTTTGCTCTTGCACAAGATATTTATTGTTTTAACGTTGAATCAGAGCAAGAACTTGAACAATTATCGGCGCGAGCTGATGCGCTTTCAAAAACAGCTCGGATTTCTTTACGCATTAATCCTGATGTGGATGCTAAGACTCATAAGAAAATTACAACAGGCAAGTCTGAGAATAAATTTGGTATTCCTTTGTCTTTGGCGGGTGATGCATATAAAAAAGCAGCCCAATTGCCCGGTCTTCATGTGTGTGGTGTTGATCTCCATATTGGTAGTCAAATTTGTGATTTAAAACCGTTTGAAGATGCATTTGTTATTGTTGCAGATTTTGTGCGTCAATTATGGAATAATGGTTATGCGATAACCCATATCGATATTGGGGGCGGGCTTGGTATCCCTTATGGTTATGAGCAGCATCCAGTACCTTCTCCTTTTGAGTATGCAGAACTGGTAAAGAAATATATTGCTCCTTTAGGGATTAATATTATCTTAGAACCTGGGCGTAGTATTGTTGGTGAAGCCGGTGTGTTGGTGACATCGGTTGTGTATTTAAAAAAGGGGCAAGGACGAAATTTTGTTATTGTTGATGCGGCGATGAATGATTTCATGCGTCCAACGCTTTATGATGCGTGGCAAAATATAATGCCAGTGAAAAAAACACCAGTAGATGCCCCTCTGATTAATGCTGATATTGTTGGTCCTATTTGTGAAACTGGTGATTATTTAGGCTTGGAACGTTCTTTACCAGTGTTGAAAGCGGGTGATGTTTTGATGTTAACAGGAGCGGGGGCTTATGGCGCAGTGATGGCAAGCACTTATAATAGTCGACTTTTGGTGCCGGAGGTTCTGGTTCAGGATACACGTTATGCAGTCATTCGTCCACGCCTTGATTATGCACAATTGATAGGCTGTGATCATGTTCCAGATTGGATTGAACCCAAATTAGATTGAGCATTATTAAATATTTTTGGTCTTACTTTTACTAAACTTTGATGAAACAATTTATTTTCTAGAAATTGTTTTGTATGGGGTTTATGATCTTAATGCACCACGATAAAAGGGGATAAATGCTTGTTTATGAAAAATAAAAACATTAAAGGCTTTGCAATGAAGCTTTTGTGTGTGCGCATTTTGATGTGGGGGATCCTTTCATTTGAACGGATGTGGGTGCGGTTGTTGCCATTTTTCCTCGTTCTTAGTCTCTTTTGTTCGTTTAGCTGGTTGGGACTTTTTGGCATTTTGGGCTATTGGTCACATTTGCTCTTACTTGGGATTATACTTGTTTGTGCTGGGGCGAGTTTATTTTTTCTTATTCGTTTTCGGTTTCCCACAATGCGGGAAGTAAATTGCCGTCTTGAACGCGTCAATGATCTTAGACACCAGCCTTTGAATATTCAAACAGATCGTTTATGTTCTGAAAATGATGAAGATTTTAGTGCTGTTATTTGGCGTGAACATCAACGCCGAATGGCAAAGCAATTATACCATTTAAAAACTGGATTTATCTCTCTTAATAGTGCGGATTACGATCCTTTTGCTTTGAGGGCTTTGTGTGCTCTTCTTTTTGTGTGCTCTTTTAGTTTTTCTTTTGGTTCACAAGGGGGGCGTTTGGCTGATGCCTTTGATTTTCGTCCTGTCGTTGATGAAAAACTCATGCGGATTGATGCTTGGGTAACACCACCTGCTTATACCGGTGTGGCACCGATTTATTTGACAAAAGATGAGAAAACACAACTAGAAATTCCTGAAGGGAGTAATGTTGTTGTGCGTGTTGTCAATGGAGCTGGCATTACAGTCAAAGCAAAAACTGTAGAAGATGGGCAGAAAGTTTCGTTTTCAGAGAAAACGGAACAAACAGCTTTGAATGATCCAATTGTTCATTTTGAAACACATTTGAAGCATTCAATGAATTTATTTGTATCATCACGTCGTAAAAAACAGCAGTGGCATTTGCAGATGGTTAAGGACACGCTTCCGACAATTCATTGGCTGGAAAAACCAGGGAGGATTTTAACGGGGTCGTTAGAATTACGATATGTGGTGGATGATGATTATGGTGTGACAAAGGCTTTTGTTGAAATAGAGCCTTTTCTTCCTCAGAATAAAAGTGCTTCTTCTCTTTATAATGCTCCGGAAATAGAGCTTCTTCTTCCGCGTGGTGGAAAGGGGAAAATGCGGATGGTGCAAGATATATCAGCGCATCCGTGGGAGGGTTCGCAAGTCAAAATTACTTTGGTGGCAGAAGATGGTGCGGGGCAGAAAGGACGTAGCAAAACTTTTGTCATGACATTACCGCAACACGTTTTTTCAAATCCTGTTGCGCGTGCGGTGAGTGAATTGCGTCGTTTATTAGCGCTTGATGCTTCTGCGAGAGAGCGTGTATTGGATATGCTTTCTGCTTTGCTTGTACGTCCAGAAAAGGGGTTACAAAATGCAATGCATTTTCTTGTTCTACAAAGTGCGTGGACAAGACTTTCTTTAGCACAAACAGAAGAGGATTTGCGTGGTGTGGTGGATTATCTATGGCAAATTGCTTTGGGTATTGAAGATAATCAGCTTGAATCCGTGCAAAAAAATTTAAAACAAGCACAAGCTGCTTTACGTGATGCACTGCGTTACGGTGCTTCAGCGGCAGAAATTGAACGGCTTATGGCAGATTTACGTCAAGCTATGGATGAGTATATTCGTGCTTTGGCTGAAAAAACACCAGATAGTCAAGTTTCTAAAAATTCTAAAAGCTCAAAAAGTCCTAATCTTTCTGAATCTACATTACAAGAAAAGCTAAATTTAATTGAGGAAATGGCTAAAACGGGCTCTTCTTTAGCAGCTGAACAACTCTTGGCGGAAGTTGAACAGACGCTTGATCATTTGCATGTACGAAAAGGCAATCAAAATGAGAGAGAAAAAAGCCAATCTGCACAAATGAAAGAAAAGATGGACCAGCTTGGAGATTTAATGCGTCGTCAGCAAGAAATTCTCAATGAAACACATCAGTTAGAGATGGAACAAAAACGCGGAGAAAATGTGCCGGAAACGCAAAGCAGATCTTTAAAAAAACGTCAAGCTGAACTGCAGTCTGAATTATCAACATTGGAAAAAGAATTATCAGAACATGGATTTGAAACAGGGGGCGCATTGAAAAGGGCAGAAGAAAAAATGAATTCTGCGGAAAATGCTCTTGATAATGGAAATCATCAGGTATCTATACAAAATCAGTCTGATGCTTTGGAATCTTTGAGGCAAGGTGCACAAAATGTTTTGAAAAAAATGCGCGAAGCACTCAAAGAAACGGGAGATGATCAAAATGCTGGTTTTGGTCCTAAAGATCCATTAGGACGTCCAGTTTCTTCAAAAAAAGATGAAGAACAAGAAGGTGAGGCTCTACCAAAAGAAAGTGATCAAATGCGTACGCGGCAGATTTTGGATGAAATTCGCAAACGTCTTGGTAAAGAGCATCTTCCAGAAGAAGAAAAAAACTATCTTGAAAGATTGCTTCATTTTAATTAACCAATGTTGGCTTTTTTCTTAATTGATGTCAGAAACAGTGTATGAAGAACTTCTATGGGGTTCATCTCCAAGAAAATGATTAAAGCGCTTGTACCGCAATAATCATCCTTCTGTACTGATTTTTTGATCATTTAAGTTTAAAATATGAAATATTGAAATGTTCGCTATTGCGGAAAAAGAGCAGAAATCCATATAATTTGGGTATATGAAAATCTGTAATGTTTAAAATTTGTTTCTACATGGTATGTTGAGTTGGATATCGTTACGCTGAAAGATTTTTATGCTTCTGCACTTGGGTTGCGTGTGCAAAAGACGTTGTGTGAGCAATTGAATTTATGGTGGCCTGATCTTACGGATAAACGGATTATGGGGTTGGGTTATGCGCTTCCTTATCTTTCTACATTGCGTGAACGTGCCCAACAATGTTTTGCTTTTATGCCAGCTTCTCAGGGTGCTTCGTCTTGGCCTTGTGCGGAGCAAGTTGCTGCAGCGCTTGTTTTTGAAGAAGATTTGCCGCTTCCGGATGCGTCAGTTGACTGTATTTTATTGGTACATGCATTAGAATATACAGAAAATTCATTTGAAACGTTGAATGAAATATGGCGTGTTTTAGCACCCAATGGCCGCTTAATCGTTATTGTACCTAATCGCTCTGGCTTTTGGGCGCGAAATATTACTACGCCCTTTGGTTATGGCGAACCCTATAGTCGGCAACAAATTACTCGTTTGTTCGAGAAAACGAATTTTGTTTCTGGGCCAATACAAGAAATTGTACATTATATGCCTTCTACAGGTTATGTTTCGCGGTTGTTTTCATTTTTTTATGAGCCATTTGCACGCTATCTTTTGCCTTATTTTGGTGGACTCTTAATGTGTCAGGCACAAAAACGTGTTTATCAAGGTTTGCTCGTACAGCGTCGTCAGTCGCGACGTATTTTTATTCCGGCTTTATCACCACAAGTGCGGAATATTTTAATTTATAAAGATAATTAATCATTTTGCCATTGGCATAAGAACCGCAAATATAGAAGGATTTTCTTATTTCAATTTTTTGTATTTACAATCAAAAAATATTCTTTTGTACATTATATGTGAAATTGGCATGTGAATAAAAAATCTCAAATATCTATATACCGAACCATATTTCATGAATAGTGGAAACATTTTAAGAGAAAAAAATGCTGGTGTCTTCGTAAGCATAAAATAGCAGAGTCCAAGGGATCTTGCATAATATGGTTCATGGTGGTTAAAAACTGTACAAAGAAGGATCAAAATGCTTCTTATGAACCATCTCAAGTGTCAAGGGCTCTCTCAGCAACATCGAGATCTAACAGAAGTGTGTGATAGTGCCAGCTTGTTCTTTTATAAGCGTAAAGACGGTGGTGCTCAGTGGCTTTATCGTTAGGATAAACATTTAGTGTTATATCATTAATTATACAACCTCTTAAGAGGAGATAAAATCATAAAGGATGGAGAAAAACTATAAAGATAAAAAACATCTCTCAATTTAGGTTCGTGAATGTGAGATAAAGTAGTGCGTGGAGCGGTATTTCTGAAAAAAATAATCATAAATATCACGCATCTAAAGATGATAGTTATGATCAAGAATGTCGCTAAAAGATATCACAGTTATTTATATGCGGAACATATTAAAAATTTTAGAGAGAACAAAAGCATGTGAAGCAGAAGTTACAAAATATATCGTGAGGTTTGAAAGCATTTTTGTTTCTGGTTCTCATGTTGGGATGTATCGTTTTTTATTCATAATGTTATATATTTTGTCACAAGAGTAAGTTCTATGTAATAGCATTCGAATTATATGTGAAGTTTTTTCATCTCGTTTTTGTTTTCATTTAGGATATTAAAATTGTTTTTTAAACAGTAAATCTCGAATTAAAGATTTAAACGATAACCACTTTGATCTGTCATGAGAATTTGTGCATTGGAAGGATCTTTTTCGATTTTTTGTCGCAAACGATAGATGTGGGTTTCTAAAGTATGGGTGACAATATTTTCATTATAACCCCAAACTTGTTCTAACAATGTTTCACGGCTAACAATTTTATCATTGGCATAATAGAGACATTTAAGAATCGCTGCTTCTTTTTCTGTGAGACAGATTTTATTGTTGCATTGGTCAAGAAGAAGTTTTTGTCTTAGTTTAAAAGTATAGGGGCCAATATGAAAGGTTGCATCTTCATTTTGTTCATATTGGCGCAACTGTGCTCGAATTCTCGCTAATAACACCGCAAAGCGAAAGGGTTTTGTCACATAATCATTGGCGCCTGTTTCAAGATCTAAAATATTATCGCAGTCTGTATCATGATTTGTTATCATGATAATGGGGGCACGAAATCCTTGGGTGCGTAATTGTTTCACGGCTTCGCAACCATCAAGATCAGGAAGTTTAAGTCCCAAAATAGCGAGATCAATATTTTCTTCTTGGATTATTTTCATTCCTGCTTTTGCTGTTTTGGCTTGGAGAATTTCAAACTCTTGATGCATTTGCAATTGTTCTACTAAAATGGGGCGTAGATCATCGTCTTCAACAATTAAAAGAGTATAGTGGTTCATGTTTTTCCTTATAGGCATGTTGATGCACTGATTGGTAAAGAGTAGTTTCGTGAAAAATGAGATTTCATGCAAGAAAAATCAAAAGAGGAAAATTAAAAAAGAGGGTCTCTAAAAAATAAACTTTTGTCATTTCTATGGTTGCTTGCCGAAAAGAAGGTATTTCCGTCTGCAGAGTATTTTACGTATTGGTTGGAAGTGTTTTTTATGCTTTAGAACGTGTTTTAGCCATTAGGTGTCATCATCTTTACGCTTATGGAGAAACAAGCCGACACTATCATATACTTTGCCAGCTCGTGGGTATTGCGGACAGTCCTTGGCACTTGAGACGATTCATAAAAGGAATGTTTAGTCCTTTCTTTCACGTTTTTATCTATACGGAACCTTCTCCGCTTGTAATGTGCAAGCAAATAGCTTGTGATTAATTCAATATAAACAAGTTGGGAATGAGAGAAGCCTGCGGTATAAGAGACTTTCATCCAATATGCAAAACGGTGAATGCTCAATATGATGCGTTTTTTAAGCCCGAAGAAAACTGTGCAACACCTAACACATATGCACTGTTTCGGAGAATTTCACGGTCATTTTATTGTTTTTTTATCCACGTTCAGTTTTGTTTTTTCGTTGCATTTGTGTGCGAGGGGGGTCTATGTGTGATGTTTGTGGTGTTGCTTATTATAATCGTTGAGTAAGCTTTGCCTTTAGCAATGCCGAAAAGATGCATCATAAAGAGATTTTTTGTGCAATGCTATGGAGCATCTTTTTATATGAATTAATGAATAAAAATTATTGTTTTAAGATAAAAGCATTTCACTTTTAAGGTTGCCCATCAAACAGACTTCTTTCCATTCATCTTCTGTCACGGGTTGTACTGATAAGCGGCTGGCTTTAACTAGCACCATGTTTGCTAGTTTGGGATTGGCTTTAATTTGTTTTAATGAAACAGGTGTTGGCATGTCACAAAGTGCACGGATATCCACACATTCCCAGCGTGGATCAGAGCTTGTAGAATCAGGGTGTGCTTCAGCACATATTTCTACAATGCCTACAATTTCTAAACCTTTATTTGAGTGATAAAAAAAACCTTTATCGCCATATTTCATGGCGCGCATATTATTACGGGCTTGATAATTGCGTACACCATCCCATTTTTCGCCATTAACTCCTTTTTTCTTTTGCATCTCCCATGACCATTTGTGGGGTTCAGATTTAAAAAGCCAATAAGCCATGAGTTCTCCTTTTTCATAGACTGTTATACATTATGCATTTTATAAGCATCTTTGTAACACCATCAACGTTGATTTTTAAAATGGAGTAAAGAACGGGCATTATCTGTTTTTTCTTGTTTCAAAATTAACGTGTAGCAGAGAAACGCGATTCATTGATATTTCATGTTGTATAAAGGTATTTTGCTCTTTGCTTATCTTTGCAGCTATGGTTTGAAATGCGGTCACTATAAGAGTTTGTTGGAGAAAATTAAGAAAATTGGTTCTAAAAAGCTTTAAGATTACAATGACAATGAAACGAATAGATAATCAAAGAATGACATTCATATCTATGCTTTGTGGGAGAGAGTAGATCTTATTAAGCTGTAAAATATCGTCGTTTAAAGTGTAATGATATAAGACAGTTTTTTGAAACATAAAGTTTTTTAGAATGTGTGGTGAATATTTAGGTTTGCGTGTCGAGCTTTGGGTTAAGTGAATTGTGTGAGTGGGAAGCAGCTGGAATCCGCTCGATAGAGAGTTCGGACTATCTGTAGACCGGATTGAGTAAAAATCTTTGTTTTTTAAGATGTGTGTGTGGGGGGCGTCAATTTTATTATGCTTTTGTTCCACGGCGTCCCATTCCGATCAAGGGCGTGGCTTTTTCATCTAATGGCCAGCGTGAGCGGGGTGCAATGTCGAGAGAGCTTGTTTCTCCTCGTACGAGTTTTTGTGCACCGGCAAAAGCAATCATTGCAGCATTATCGGTACACAAGGAAAGAGGAGGGGCTATAAATTCAAAACCATGTTGATGGGCAAGTTCTTGCAATGTAGAGCGAATGGCTTGGTTTGCTGCAACACCGCCCGCGACAACCAAAGCAGGAGAACGCTTTCCTTGATCATGAGAGAGAGGATATTGGTGGGTAAAGTGTTGTAGGGCTAGGTAAATACGATCATGTATCGTATCGGTCACGGCTGCTTGAAAACTTGCGGCAATGTCAGCAATATCATTTTCTGTAAGAGGAGCTATGGCTGTTGCGGCTTGTCGGACAGCAGTTTTGAGTCCGGAAAAAGAAAAATCTAACCGTTTTTCACCCTTTAAAGGGCGTGGAAGGGGGATGCGATTTTTATCACCAAATAAAGCTGCTTTTTCAAGTGCTGGTCCACCAGGATAAGGAAGACCTAAAAGTTTTGCAGTTTTATCAAAGGCTTCTCCTAATGCATCATCAATAGTGGTTCCTAAACGTTGGTAGTTGCCTACTCCATGAACAATGATTGTTTGTGTATGCCCCCCTGAAACCAAAAGTAATAAATAAGGAAAGCTGACGTTGTGCGTTAATACAGCTGTTAAAGCATGTCCCTCTAAGTGATTTACCGCAATAAATGGTTTGCCAGTGGCAAGAGAGAGTGCTTTTGCGCTCATAACGCCTACCAACAATCCTCCTATCAAACCAGGTCCACTGGTGGCTGCAATGCCATCAATATCTTTTAATTTTGTGTTTGCTTCTGTTAGTGCTTGCAGAATTAAATGATCAAGAACTTCAACATGGGCACGAGCAGCAATTTCAGGAACAACACCGCCGTAAGGTGCATGGTGATCAATTTGGCTCCAAACAACATTGGAAAGAATTCGGCTGTTTGATTCATTGTTATATTCAATGACAGCCGCTGCCGTTTCATCACAACTTGTTTCTATTCCCAGCAGACGCATTTTAAACAAAACCTTATATTGAAGCTTCTTTCCTGCGTGCGTACCATGAACAGAAAAAGATGCAAAGTATTTCTCTTAGAATTGATTTTTCTATGAAAAATATGTGTTTTGGCATTTTCTTTGAATTTCATGATATTGTTGATTAAAAAATAAAGCTGTATTTTTGAGTATAAAATGCAAATGTGTTTTTTAAAACTTGTCTATTAAAGTCTATAATTATAAATATTATTGAGAAAAATGAGATTTGGAAAATTTTTATAAAGTTATACTCTTTATAAAAAGAATGTAAAGTAAACGAAGATATTTGAGAAAAGCTGCATTTTTAAAACTTTCTTCATTTTATTATTTTATCATTAAAAAAAGTGTGCACGAAAAGTGACAGAGATGGTCGATTCTTCAAAACCAAAAATTAAACCACATTATGCTGGTACGCGCCGTAAGAAACCAGTTATTGAGCATGAAGCTGTTCCCCATGATTCAGAGGAAAAAGTCCACAATTCTGTAGAATCTCATGCGCGAGAAAAACAGAATATGCAAGGTCAGGATAAAAGTACCTCTAGTGCAACTTGGCTTTTCTTGTCCCTTTCTGGAATTTTGGGGGGATTCATTGCTTTGGGAATTTTTATGGGGCTTCAATGGGCTGGTCTTTTTCCTTCTCCTTTTGTGGAAAATTCTGCTGGAGGGGAAAAAGCTTTGCAGATTGCTGAAGCCGCAAAAAGTCAAGGTGAAGACACAAAGGAACAATTGAGGCGGCTCCTTCAAGAAATCGATGGATTAAAAACAGAGTTTTCTTCTTTTTCATCACAACAGTTTAAAACAACGAACAACGATGAACTATCGAAAGAAGAAAGCAAAAAAGCTTTTGCGATTTTAGAGGAAAAAGTAAAAGCTCTTGAAGAAACTGTACAAACTTTTGTTAGAAAATCGAAAGAGATAGAGACGGCTTTGTCTGTTGGGCAGAGCAATGCAAATGATCTTGCTGCGTTAAAACAACAGTTAGAAGTACTACAGGAAGAAACTGCTGTTAAAAATAGTGAGAAAAGAGAAATAGATACCGCGCTCTTTACAGCAATTAGTTCATTAAAAAATGCTGTAGAGCGTGGTGGGTCTTATAATAATGAATTAAAGCTGTTACAGCAATTATCGCCTTCGATTGATGGACTTGATGTGTTGCAAAAAACAGCTACTGTAGGTCTTCCAAGTTCAGCACAACTTTCAGTTGATTTTGCTCATGTTGCCGATGCAATTGTTGGTACGCAAAATATTGTTGCGTCAGATGCTGGTTTTTTTGACCGAATTTTAGCGTGGATAAAAGGGCTCATTGTTTCGCGACCGATTGGAAATGTTGAAGGGATGACGCTTAGGGCTATTGCGGCACGCATGGAAGTTGCTATTCAAGCTGGTGATTACGAAAAGGCTTTGAGCGAATGGCAATCATTGCCACAAAGTGCAAAAGATATTTCAATGGATTTTGTTAAGCAGCTTGAAAGACATATTGCTATTCAACAGTTGTTGCAGCAATTGTTATTGTCTGTGCAACAAGGATCTTTTAAAGCAACAAAGATGTAAATAGGCCCAAGATGATACGTGTTTTTATTTATACTTTTGTTGTTTGTATCCTCGGTTTAGCTTTCGCGTGGGTTGCTAATCACAATGGTATTTTTGTTCTCACATTTTTGCATTTCAGATTTTCTGCTTCATTGCTTACAGTGTTAAGTGTGCTTATTTTGTTTTTTGTAACACTAATGCTTTTATGGTGGTTATTGTCTTTCTTTTTTTCCATACCGAGTGCTATTTCCAATTATTTTTATAAACGCCATCAAAAGCGTGGTTATGAAGCTCTTTCAAAGGGGATTCTTGCAACTTTTGCTGGTGATAGTATGGTTGCGCAAAAAATGGAAGCACGGGTTGCTAAATATCTTGCAGAAAAACAAGAGCCATTGGTAAAATTCTTACAAGCACAAACCTTGTCTTTACAAAACAACTCTGTTCGCGCCATTGGTCTTTATGAGGAGATGAGAAAGGAAGATCCAACAAAACTGGTTGGACTTTATGGTTTGTTTCGTGAAGCGATGAAGAGTAAAGCTTATGAGGCGGCGCAACAATATGCCGAAGAGGCGCTGACTTTATCGCCAGCACTTTTATGGGCGCATCAAGCGGTGCTTGATCGGTTAAGTACTGAGGGTAAATGGGATAAGGCACTTACTATTTTTGAAAGAGCGCAGAAAGCTCTCCCGCGTTCTGTTCGCGCGACTCCAGAGCGGCAGCATATACAGGTTTTACTATTAAGTGGGCAGGCACTTTCTTTGTTTGATACACATCTTGTACAAGCACGTGAAGCCATTTTGAAAGCCCATAAATTGGCGCCTGATTTTGTTCCAATAATAGTTATTGCTGCTGATATTCTTTATAAGTTAAATGAAACGCGTAAAGCGGATAAAATGATTATAGCGGCTTGGCAAAAGGATCCTCATCCTGATTTGGCGACGCTTTATCTTGAAAGAGAAGAAGGAGCCATTGGGCGATTGAAAAGGGCTAAGACACTTGCTTCTTATAATCAAGATGCATTTGAATCGGCTTTCCTTATTGCTAAAGCAGCTTTAGATGCTGGTGAAACAGCATTAGCGAGAGAGCAGGCAAAAAAAGCATTAGAATATCATCCACGGGAAAGTGTTTATTTATTGTTGGCAGATATTGAAGAGGCACAGGGAAACAATCAAGGTGCTGTGCGTCAATGGCTTTCTTTAGCACTTCGTGCTGAACGTGATCCAGTATGGATGTGTGATGGGACCATTTTTTCTTCTTGGTCAGCGGTTTCTCCAATCAGTGGACGTTTGGGTGGTTTTGAATGGAAGGCGCCTCCCTGTATGCCTTCTCTCACATTAGAGGTGGACAATATTTTGCCGAAAAAGCAAGACAAAGAGTATGTTATGGAAAAAAGTGATGGTGTTGAAGATAAGAAGCTTGAAAAATTAACACCTATAGACGATTCTCTTTTGCATAATGCGCAGCTGGAGAAACAAGATATAAAAGAACAAGATGTAAAAATGTTCAGTCAAACTCACTTAAATGTTGATGATCCAGGGGTTAAAACAGAAGAAGAAACATCTTCATCGAGGAAAAAATATCGTTAGTCTTGTCCAATAAAATTATTCTCTTATGCTTTAAAAATAAAGTTTTGCTTGGTTGCAAAGGTGATTGGTTGAAAAATGTTTTTAAATCAGAGGTGTCTTGATAAAAAACAAAAAAATAACAAACCAAGGATTGCTGTCGTTATTCATCGGCGGTCTACCTATACTGGTCGTTTGGGAAAATTTTTACAACAAAATGGTTTTGTTCTTGATATTTATCGTCCTATTTTTGGACAAAAACTCCCTGATACATTAGAGCATTATGCCGGTGTTGTTATTTTAGGGGGACCGATGAGTGTGAATGACAGCGAAACCTATATTGGTGAGGAAATTGATTGGATTTCGTTATCACTAAAGGAAAATAAGCCTTTTTTGGGTATTTGTCTTGGAGCACAAATGTTAGCGCGAAATCTAGGGGGACGCGTTGGTACAAGAAGTGATGGGACTGTTGAAGTCGGCTGGTATCCACTAGAAGCAACCCCTCAAGGGAAGGAATTGATGAGTTGGCCAGAAATGGTTTATCATTTCCATGATGAAGGTATTTATGATTTACCGAAAGAGGCAATGCTTTTGGCAACAGGGAATACATATCCTACACAAGCTTTTCGTTATGGAAACAATGCATGGGGCTTGCAGTTTCATGCTGAATTTACACGCGCTATGATGCGGCGTTTGGTCATGCGTTCGGCACATAAATTGACTGAAAAAGGTGCTCAACCTGCTTGTGCACATTTGAAAGGACGTTTAATCTATGATCGAGCTTTGAGCCAATGGTTTGAAAGCGCATTATACCAGATTTTTTGTACACCGACCGTACTTGTGTGATTTTTTTGATAACACATTGATTAATATAAGTAATTTACTGTTTTGCATATTAAATGAGGATCCAGAATATAGTAAGTTTTTCTCATTCCAAACCTGTGTATGTTGAATCAATAAAAACCTCTTGCTTGTATGTCACAAGTAGGGCTGGCGTGTGGGCAAAAACTGTATAAGAAAAGACTAAAAATGCCTCTTATGAGCTGTCTTAAGTGCCAAGGGCTGTCGCAACATAGGGGGGCTAGCCAAATATAATGATGGTGCTGGCTTGTGCTCTCCCATAAGCGTAATGATGGGGGTGCTCAATGGCTTTATCGTTAAGAAACATTATTCATTATCATTTTTGTTATGCTGTGAAACAGTGTGGTTTAAGGCAGAAAATCTATATAAAACTTTACACATGAGGTGTTTTTTGTTAAAGGATGTAATGGGTTTTCTTAAAAAGATCTTGCTGAGTGGGCGTATGAGATGCTGTACTTTAGAATGATGTATAGGGACTCCTTGAAGTGGTTAGCAGATAAAATCCGATCGATTAAGAAGTTGGATTGTTTATCAACTGACCGTGGTTAAGAATCTTTGTCCTTTTTAGGGTGGGGAGGAAGTTAAGAGATAAAGAAAGTTTCGATGTTGTCTAAATTCTTTCAAATACCGTCATCACAAAAAAGTTTTTCTTTGAGCTATTTAATTTGTGGGCTCTTTTGTCTTGCTCTGATATTTATTTATAGCACACTCTGGTTTTTTTTTCACGTAAAATAGAAAACTATGTTTCTGATATATTCACAAAAGTATCTTCCCATAATATAACGGCGGTATGTGAGAATGTGCACAAGAATGGTTATCCTTTACGTGTCGGTGTTGTTTGTGACAAGTTTCAATTTTCTTGGCCTTTACATGGGATTTCTTTATCGACAGGGCGTTTGACAGCTGGTGCACCAATTTATGCACCTCATTTGATAGAGTTTAATGTTCATTCTCCTGCATTAATTGTTTTTTCTGGAAAAACTCCCATAGTATCGCGTTGGCGCAATTTGGTGATTGAAACGGAACCTTATTGGAAAACAGGTAAAACATTGAAGTTTATAGCTGAGGGGCTTGAAATTTCACCTCTTTCCTCTTCCCTTGAAGATCAAAAGCCTCAAGAAGCATTAGGAGCGCAAACAACAGATAAAAAAACGACACAAGAAAATATAGAAGATCAGGCATCTTTGCAAAATACGCATAACGTGACTATTCAGCCATTAGAGCCAAAAGAAGCTACCCAAAAAATAACGGCAGAATTTTTTCGACTTGATCTTAAACATGAAAAGAATGATTTATCGGGAAATATAACTTTTGACGGTTTTGATGTTTCTCGAATTTTTATATCTTCTTTTGTTGATGTCCCAAAAATTGATGGCAATTTGAAAGTGATTTTAAATGACATCTCTTTTCTGTCTGAAGATGAAGGAAAAAATTGGCAACAGCGACTGCATGGAAAAAGTGGACTTTTAAAGCAAAGTGAATTGACTTTTCATACAGGTGGTGGGTTACGTATGAATGGGCCTTTTTCTTTTGATGAAGAAGGATATTTGACAGCAAAATTTGAACTTGTTCTTATTCAGCCTATGAAGCTTCTTGACACTCTGCAGCGCTTATTTCCCGAGCAGGCCAATAATCTTCAAGCATTATTTTTTATTTTGGGTACACTGCCTAAAAATGCCGATGGCGCTCCTGTTCTTCCCTTGCTCATTAACAATGGGTGGGTAAAATTAGGTTTTTTAAAACTTGGTCGTCTTTCTCCGCTTTAGGTGTTGTACCAAAGCCTTTTTTCATTTTTACTACCAAATTTCGATTTTTTCTGATTTTTACACTTTTTTGCAATTTTAAAGTGTCAAAATCTATTTTAACAAAGCACGTATTTAATGGTAAAAAAATAGCTATAAAAATAAAAAATTACTACCTATTCCTAACTAGTCTAACCTCTTTTCACTTAACTATAAAGTCTTATGTCAAACTACATATAGAAACAATGTTTGTGTGCAAAAAGTGGCATTGTAAAGCATGCTGAATTGCCTTTTTATACAGGTGGTGTGGTGCTGTGTTAGGAGCCTTTTTTCTTTATGTATGGAATGAGCATCTTGCATATATCTTTTTAGGGTAATTTTTAAAATAGGTAAACAGCCTAGTTGGATGAGAATATGGAGTTGTAAAGGGAGAAAATAAACGCCCATCTTTACTGTCATTTTTTATTTGATTTTACGCATTTCAAAAGCAGTTACAGTCATATCTTTTAAATAATGGATTAAGCATATCCTTTTGTTTCTGATGTTTTTTAATGAAGCCAGATATCTTTCATGTAAAACAGAATATATGTGTATTGCATATTTACACATTTATTAAAAAAATATTTCTCAGTACTTTCTATTTCACGATGTTGCCTATGAATGGTATAATGATAAAACCATTAAGCACTACCCTCTTTTCGCTTATGGAGTAAGAAGCTTAAGGGGAGACACGTCATATTTATATTTTCCTACCTCCAGTGTTTCTACGGCTTTTGGCATTTGAGGTGGTTTATGAGGGGCATTTTTAGTTCTTTATTTAATGTTTTTTATTTATACAGCTTTCCCATTTGCAACATGCAAGGGGTAATGCGTTTAATTGATTGAATATAAACGGATTGGAAATGAGGCAAACTTAGAATATCGGCTTCTCCTTCAACATAAAAATGATAAAATTATGATTGTAAATCAATATATTATATTTTTGTATTAAAGAATATTTGACAGCAAAATTTGAACTTTTCCATATTCAGCCTATGAAGCTTCTTAACACTTTTCAGCGTTTATTTCCTACGCAGGCCAATAATCTTCAAGCGTTATTTTTTATTTTAAGTACTCTGTCTAAAAATGCGGGATAGCGCTTCCGTTCTTCTCTTACTGATTAGTCATGGATGGATAGAACAGGGAAAAAGCTTAGCTATTTTATACTGCTTTTAAGTCTGAAAGTTTATGTTTTTAAGGTAAGAAATCAATCCTGTTGTCGTTTTGAAATTGTTGCAAACAATTCTATAGCTATAAATAGCAAGTCTCTTATTTTGGGTGCTATGTCTAAAATGCAAACTTCCGCTCCATCTTGGCTTGTTTACTGTGGTGGGATAGAACGGGAGATTGAGTGGGTCCTTTTGTATTTGCTTTAGGTTTAAAATCCAGTATTTTGAAGTTGAGAAATCAATCCTGCTGCAAAAGTAAAACGAGAAATATTGAGATCATTTTCAATAAGGGCACTAATGCGGTTTGTAATGTTGTGAATATGATCTTCTTCTGTTTTTTTCCAAGTGTCAAAAGGATCTTTTTTCTTTCCATAATTTTTGAGGATTTTCATAACGATTTGCCGTAAGCTTTCAGCAACATTTTCTTTGGCTTGGCTTAAAGCCATACTATCATAATAATCTACTACAGGAATTATACGACTTGCTTCGTTAATGCGGTTTATACGAATGATTTGCGCAAGTGAAAAATAGATCTCTGCGGTTTTAATAAGATCACTGTTGCTTTTTTTTGCAATTAAAGAAATATCACAGATTGTTGAAGCGGCTTCCAAGAGAGCTAATTGTTTCGCTAATGCTTTTGGTGCTCCCTCTTCGCTGTAGTGTAATGCTTTTTCTTCAATTTTTTGCTTAATGTCGTTGTCGTGAGAATGCATAAGCTCTTTTTCAATAACGCTACGGGCTTGCTTTATTGTTTTTACAATTTCTTCTAATGGACGTGAGAGATCTATGTTGTGTAATCCCCAATTGGTTGTTTCAAAGAGCATTGGGGTTATTGCTGCGTAGAATTTGTTTTGGACAAGACCGGGTATTTTATTATCAAGCTTATCAATTTGCTCAGACAATTGAGGAATTTCAAAACCATCGCGAATGGCAATGAAAACGCGAATAATATTTTCAGCTTTTTGTTCTGTTGCATCGCGTAGTCTATTAACAAAAGTGGGGCCTCCACGATTTACAATATCGTTGGCAATTAGTGTTGCGATAATATTACGACGCAATTGATGGTTAATGACTTCCTTCTTAAAACTTTCTTGAATTTGAGTTGGAAAATAGTTCAGCAAGGTTGTATTGAAATAGTGATCATCAACAATGGGGCTATTAGCAATTTCTTCTTTTAAGGTTAATTTAGCATATGCAAAAATAACGGCGAGTTCTGGACGGAGAAGACCTTTGCCTTGGGTTGCTCTTTGTCGTAAAATTTGCTCATCAGGGAGTATTTCAACTCTACGATCTAGAAGCTTTTTTTGTTCCAAATCGTGCATAAAGCGTATTTGATAGGGCAAATCAGTAGTGCTTTGGTTTTCCGCCAAAGAAAGAGCAAGGGGTTGTAGATAATTGTTGCGCAAGACGAGTTGCTCGACTTGAGGTGTCATTTTTTTCAAGAGCTTATTGCGTTCTTCGCGGGTGAGTGTTTTAGCCCGAAGGGCTGATGCAAGAACAATTTTGAGATTGACCTCAATATCAGAACAATTCACACCAGCAGAATTGTCAATGGCATCCGTATTGCATCGACCACCATTTAAGACATATTCAATCCGTCCACGTTGTGTAGCACCAAGATTAGCTCCTTCGCCAATAATTTTTGCACGCACTTGCTCTCCGGTAATGCGTATTGTATCATTTGCACGATCACCTACTTGGGTATCATTTTCTGTTGCAGCGCGGATATAAGTACCAATGCCGCCGAACCATAAAAGATCAACAGGGGCTTTGAGAAGAGCAGAGATAATTTCAAAGGGTGTTCCTGTTTGTTTTTCAAAACCAATGGCTTGTGCTGCTTCAAGTGAGAGAGTAATGGTTTTTTCTTTTCGTGAGAAGATACCACCGCCCTTTGATAATTTGCTTTGATCGTAATCTTGCCAGCTGGAGCGAGGAAGTTTAAAAAGGCGCATACGCTCTGCATAGCTTTCGTCTATGCTTGGATCTGGATCAATAAAGATATCGCGGTGATCAAAAGCGGCAATCAATTTTGTTTGTTTGGAAAGCAGCATCCCATTACCAAAGACATCGCCAGACATGTCTCCAACACCGACACAGGTGAAGGGCGTTGTTTGAATATCCTGATCAAATGTTTCTCTAAAATGTCTTTTGACAGCTTCCCACGCACCTTTAGCTGTAATACCAATGTCTTTGTGGTCGTAACCTGCTGAGCCTCCAGAAGCAAAAGCATCATCGAGCCAAAAGTGATTTGCTTGGCTGATGGCGTTGGCGGTATCAGAAAAAGTTGCTGTTCCTTTGTCTGCTGCGACAACAAAATAGGGGTCAGGGTCATCATGACAGATGACATTGTGGGGAGAACTTATTTTGCCGTTAATTAGATTGTCTGTGATGGAGAGCAAAGCTGTGATAAAGTCTGTATAAGCTTGTCGTGCTGCTTCTACGATGAGAGCACGGTCGTTTGTTTGGGGAAGCCGATGGGGATAGAAACCACCTTTTGCACCTGCAGGAACGATAACTGCATTTTTAACTTGTTGGGCTTTGACTAAGCTGAGGACTTCGGTGCGATAATCTAATGCACGGTCAGACCAACGGATTCCGCCACGAGCGATAGGTCCAAAACGCAAATGCACCCCTTCAACTTCCGGTCCATAAACAAAAATTTCTCGGTAAGGGCGTGGTTCAGGCAAACCTTCAATTTGGCGCGGATTTAATTTGGTGGCTAAAATACGCCGTGGACTTCCATCGTCAAGAGGCGTAAAGGCATTCGTTCGTAAACTCGCGTCGATAAGGTTGCAATAACGGCGTAAGATGAGATCATCATCTAAACCAGATACTTTCCGTAATTTTTCTCCAATACGCTTTTGAATGACCTGTTGGCTTTTTTCCCGTTCTTTTTCTGTATGGCTTTGGTGAAATTTTAAATGAAATAAAGCATAAAGATCTTGGGTAATGTCAGGATAAGCATTTAAAGTTTGGGCAACGCGATCTTGCGAATAAGGAATACCAGCTTGCTGGAGATAGCGCCCATAATGGCGCAAAATAACAATTTCATACCAATCAAGTTCAGCTGTTTGGGTGAGCGCATTAAAAGCGTCATTATCAGCATTTTGTGCCCAAATAGCCTCAAAGGTTTCGGCGTGTTTTTGCCCGTTTTTTTCAAAATCGATACAGAGCTGGAAAGTGCTTTCCAGTTGCATATCATGAAGATACACAGAGTGCCCATAGCCATCTGGTAGTTCAAGGGTTTGTTCAGCAATAACGCGAAACCCCATATTTTCAAGGAGTGGTACACGTTTGGAAAGAGCAAGGGCTTCATGGCGGTGAAAAAGCCGAAGAGAAATGGTACGTTTTTCTTTGTTTTGTGTGTGATAAAAGTTTACGAAAAGGGGCTTCTCATCATGAAGATTTAAAATATGTCCGGCATCGTTAATAGCGTCTTCAGCTGAAAATAAATCACGATAGCTGTTGGGAAATTCGCTGGCTAGACGTGTTTGTTGCTCTGTTGTTTTCTGGGCAAGAGCGATAGCTTGAACGCTGTCTTCCCAACTTCGTGCAATCGAACGTACATGTTGTTCAAGTGTGGAGCGTTCGTGAAGGGGAACAGTTTCGTTTCCTTTGCGATGGATGATATAGTAGACACGTATAAGGGTGCTTTCCAAAAATAGCGGATAAGATTCAAAAAAGTCGCCTTTATAAAGCTCAACAAAATGTTCGCCAACTTTTTCACGCAGGTTGCTGCTATATTGGTCACGCGGTACGTAGACAAGGATAGAAACAAAGCGCCCAAAAGAATCAGTGTGGGCAAGAACCCGTAAACGTGGGCGCTCATCTAATTGTAGAATAAGTCTAGTGTTTTCTGTTAATGTATCAACATCAGAGCGAAACATTTCATCTCTTGGATAGGTTTCTAAAGCACTGATGAGTGCTTTTCCTGAATAATCGGCATGATTGTGTCCAAGACGTTGAATAATAGTTCGGGCTTTTTCTTTTAAGAAAGGAATTTGCAAAATAGAACGTGTATAAGCTGAGGAGGTAAAAAGCCCTACAATGCGTAATTCTCCACAGAGTTGTTTTTCTTTATCAAAGATTTTAAGACCAATATAATCGAGCCAAACAAAACGGTGAATTTTGGAGCGGCTGTTAGCTTTTGTCACGATAAACAGATTATCGCTTTCCATGAAGGATAAAACTTCTTGAGGAGGTTCTTTCATACTTTCATCGTCAACAATATGAATAGAAGCATCCGTGAGTATACCAAGTTCAATATTACTCGCTGTAAAGGATTTTAGGGGTTTTTGGTCTTTGATGAAGTTGTAAGTGCGCATACCAAGGAAAATAAAATTATCGTCCATTAGCCAGTGAAGAAATTCAATAGCTTTTTCGCCTTCTTGTTTGTAGTGTGGGGGAAGACTTATTTGGTAGGCATGAATCTGCTTTTCAACTTCTTCAAGCATAGGTTTCCAGTCTTGTACAGCAGCATTAACTTGTTCAAGAACTAAGGTGAGTTCATTTTCAAGTTTTTGTATTTGCTGTTTGTTTAATGACTCGATGTGAATTTGCATCAGACTGATGCGTTTTCCGGAAGTACAATCAAGAATAGGGTGAGCAATCAAATAGATATGGTTTTTGTGTTGATTGAAGACATTTAAAATAGAATCGAGAAGGAAGGGTTTGTTATCATTGACAAGCGTAATAGCGGTTATAGACTTGTTATTACGGGTCAGATTTTGTTCAAAGTGGATAGTATTTTTTCCCGTCTGATGGAGATTAAAAGCTTTTACTGCGACGGCTGCGGCTTTTTGAAGTTCTTCACTTTCGTAATAAACAATATCTTCTTCATCGGTTTGAGCAAAAAGGATTTGTTCTATTTTATCTTGGGTGTTTTTTGTTTCTGTTTTTTTTTGTTGCAACACATTCACTCTCCCTTTTTTGCTCTTAGGGGCCTTTTCTTCTGTTTTTAAAAGCAGACCATTATATCTTCGTGCACTGTAACACTTTCTTTTTGAAGAAAATAGCTCTTTATTTGGAAAGAATGAGTTTGTTTTTGCTATTTTTTAGTAATAGTTTGTACTTTAAAGAAATATTTTGCGTCAAGGAAAGGGCATTTTTAGTATTTTTGTATATTAATAGTTCGTTTTTTTAAATATACAAAATGAAAGTAAAAAAGAAGCAGAAGTAAAGAGAGAATGGCGCGTTTACCAGAAAGACTTTTAAGTGGTTACCAAAACTTTATAAACAATCATTTTTCATATAAAATAGCACATTATCAGCAATTAGCGATTGAAGGGCAGAAACCCGAAGTTTTGGTTATTGCTTGTTGTGATTCGCGTGCAATACCAGAAATGATTTTTGATGCTAAGCCAGGGGAAATTTTTACCCTGCGCAACGTGGCAAATGTGGTTCCTCCTTTTTCTCCTGATGACCAATATCATGCAACATCAGCAGCTCTTGAATATGCTGTGCAATTGCTTGAGGTGAAACATATTGTCGTTTTTGGTCATGCCCATTGTGGAGGCGTTCATACTGCTCTTAAGGAGACATGTAAATCTTTATCATCAAATGATTTTATTGGTCAATGGATAAGTCTCTTAGCACCAGCAGCAGAAATCGTTTTGAACAATAAGTCGCTGTCTTGGCCAGAAAAACAGACGGCATTAGAGCAGCTTTCTATTCGCCATTCGTTGAAAAATTTAGAGACGTTTCCGTGGATAAAGCTTCGCAAAGATCAAGGTTTTTTGACATTGCATGGCGTTTGGTTTGATATCTCTAGCGGAAAATTATGGAGTATGGAACAGGAAACAGGTTGTTTTATGCGTGTTGAAGTTGAAAGTTTTAAAGTATAGTATTTGTTGTTTTTATTTCTTCGTATAAAAAGACATTTTATGATAAAACTTGACAAAGCTAGGGTTTTATTGTTTGAAGGAGCAAGCTTTCAGTGACAAAATTAACTTGGAGCCACCGACTGAGACCCCAGTTTAAGGGTATAAAGAGATCTCAGAGGTCAACATCCGACGGCGCGATGCGTTCTCGGATGCTATTTTGGTTTGTTTGTTATGCAACAATGAGGTAAATGATGTTTGAATCCTTGCAAGAGCGACTTGGTTCTATTCTGTCTCATTTGACGGGACGTGGCGCTTTATCGGATCAGGATGTTACAGAGGCGCTGCGTGAAATTCGTCGCGCTTTATTGGAAGCTGACGTTGCTCTTGATGTTGTACGCTCTTTTACCGATAGGGTTCGGGAAAAAGCTGTTGGGGCCGAAATCGTTAAATCAATTAAACCAGGCCAGATGGTGGTTAAAATTGTTCATGATGAATTGGTTCGTATTCTTGGAAATGAAAGCGTTCTGAGTGATTTAAATGCGCCAGCTCCAGTTGTTATCATGATGATTGGTTTGCAAGGTTCCGGAAAAACAACTACAACAGCAAAGCTTGCGAAACGTTTCACTGATAAGCATAATAAAAAAGTTCTCATGGCGTCTTTAGATACACGCCGTCCCGCTGCACAGGAGCAATTGCGCCAATTGGGAGAACAGGCGAAACTTGCAAGCTTGCCTATTATTGCGGGACAGCTGCCTGTTGATATTGCATCGCGTGCCGTGCAGGCTGCTAAATTGGGTGGTTATGACGTGCTTCTTCTTGATACAGCAGGACGTAATCATATTGATGAAGCTTTGATGCTTGAATTGGCTGAAATTAAAGCATGTTCTCTTCCTCATGAGATTATGTTGGTAGCTGATAGTTTGACGGGGCAAGATGCCGTTCATCTTGCTCGTTCTTTTGATGAGCGTGTAGGGATTACAGGGATTATTTTAACACGGATGGATAGTGATGGGCGTGGTGGTGCTGCTCTTTCTATGCGTGCGGTTACAGGTAAACCAATTAAAGCAATTGGAACTGGTGAAAAAATAGATGCCTTAGAAGAATTTCATCCCAGCCGTATTGCTGATCGTATTCTCGGAATGGGGGATATTGTTTCTTTAGTTGAAAAAGCTGCTGAAACAATGGATCATGAGAAAGCTGCGGCTTTTGCAAAAAAAATGCAAGCCGGAAAATTTGATCTGAATGATCTTGCAGAACAGTTGCAGAAAATGAAAAAATTGGGTGGAATGGGCGGTATTATGGGCATGTTGCCAGGAATGGGGAAGGTCAAAGAGCAGATTGCAGCTGCGGGGTTTGATGATCGTTTGTTTGATCGTCAATTGGCCATTATTTCATCTATGACATCACAAGAGCGAGCGAATCCAGAGCTTTTAAAACATAGCCGCAAACAACGAATTGCTAAGGGATCTGGTACAACGGCAGCTGATATTAATAAACTTTTAAAGATGTATCGCCAAATGGCCGATATGATGAAAGCCATGGGTGGTAAAGGAAAAAGTGGTTTGATGGGCAAAATGTTAGGAGGCCTTGGTTCCAAAATGGGTTTTGGTGGTATGGGAAACTTGGGGGGCGATTCTCCAGCTATGCCTGATTTGTCGGGATTGGATCCAAAGCAATTCTCAACGCTTCAAAAGCAAATTGAAAATGGTAATGGAGGGAACCTCTTGCCCGGTCTTCCCAAGCGTGGACCTACGTTTCCTGGTCTTTCCAATGGCATTGCCGATGGGGGAAAATTTCCTCAGCATCCTAAGAAAAGATAAGATGTAAAGAGGGAAAGGAATATAATGCAGGAAACAGTGTTAAACGAATTGGCACATTTACGAGCATCTATTGATAATTTTGATGCAACTTTGATTCATATCTTAGCAGAGCGTTTTCGTTGTACGAAAGCTGTTGGGCGTTTAAAAGCGCGTTATGATTTGCCTAAAGTAGATCCTCTGCGTGAGCAATATCAGGTAGCGCGTTTGCGGCAATTGGCTATAGATAGTGATCTTGATCCTGATTTTGCTGAAAGATTTTTAAAATTTATTATTAAAGAAGTTGTGCATCATCATGAAGTTATTGCTGAAGAGCAAAAAACAAAAAAGTCAATTTAAACGAAAGCCAGAGCTGACAATAGGAGATAAAATATGGCATTGAAAATTCGTTTGTCCCGTGGAGGTTCAAAAAAACGTCCTTACTATCATATCGTCGTTGCAGATGTTCGTAGTCCGCGCGATGGGCGGTTTCTTGAACGTGTTGGTGCGTGGGATCCAATGTTGCCTAAAGATGGACCGAGGGTGAAACTTAATGAAGAACGTATCCAATATTGGCTTGGGCAAGGGGCTCAACCAACAGATCGCGTTTTACGGTTTTTAGATGCAGCTGGCTTGAAAAAGCGTCCAACCCGTAATAATCCACATAAAGGTGAACCGGGTAAAAAAGCACAAGAACGTATAGCAGCAGCAAAGCAAGCGGCAGAAGAAGCAGCGGCGGTTGAAGCAGATTCTGCTTCAGCATAAGAAGTATGATTGTTGAATCAACGTGTTTTTAAAAGCTTTAGAAAAATAAATATTATCCGTTTTTGTCTATCAAAAACGGATTTTCTTTAAAAAGCTTTTTGTTTAAACAGCGTTGGTTTTTTAAAAATCAATGGTTTTAAAAGTCAATAGCGCGGCCTTTAATTTCCCAGTCTCCATAGCGGGAAGGGTCTTTGCCGCCGCGTCCGCCGTTTTCTAAAGGTTGTTCTTTTTTTGCTGTGCTTTTTCGCCTTTCTTCAGCTTCTTTAAGGGCGCGTTGTGCTGCGGGAGAAAGAGATTGCTGTTTAACGACAGTTGCATTTTTTTTGCTTGTTTTTTCATCTTTTTTATTCATTTTACACCTATTCCATTGAAGAAGCAGAAAGAAAACACCATCATATAATATTGATTGACTTTTATCATGGAGTTTTTTGAGTAATGAATATAATGCGTACAGCCATGCTTTTGGCTTTTTTAACTGCTCTCTTTATGGGAGTTGGTTATCTTGTTGGAGGGGGCGGTGGCATGGTCATTGCTTTTTTGATGGCAAGTGGTTTAAACTTTTTTTCTTATTGGAATTCGGATAAAATTGTTTTACGCATGTATGGGGCGCGTGAAGTTGATCAGCATTCAGCACCAGTTTATTATAAGATTGTAAGCGATTTAGCACAAAGGGCTTCTCTTCCTCAACCAAAGGTTTATGTTATTGATAATGCGCAGCCAAATGCTTTTGCGACGGGACGTAATCCGCAAAATGCTGCTGTTGCCGCAAGTACTGGGTTGTTAGAGCGGTTAAGTTCAGAGGAAATTGCCGGCGTTATGGCACATGAGCTCGCACATATTGAGCATCGTGATACGTTAACAATGACTCTAACAGCAACGATTGCAGGGGCAATTTCAATGCTTGGTAATTTTGCTTTCTTTATGGGAGGACAGCGTAACTCTTCAGAAGATTCTCATGGCGCTGGGGCAATTGGAGGATTTATTGCATTGCTCGTGGCACCTTTTGCAGCGATGTTGGTGCAAATGGCGATTAGTCGTACGCGTGAATATGCTGCGGATCGGAGAGGGGCTGAAATATGTGGTAATCCTTTATGGTTGGCTTCGGCATTGCGTAAGATTGCTGATGGGGGACGTGGAGTATATAATGAAGAAGCAGAGCATAATCCAGCAACTGCGCATCTGTTTATTATTAATCCTTTGAGCGGTGAGGGGGCGGATAGTCTTTTTTCTACACATCCAGCAACTGCAAATCGTATTGCTGCTCTTTATCAGCAAGCAGAAGAGATGAAAGGGGCTCTTACCAAAAGTGTGGGATGGAATAAAGAAGATACTATGCATGAAAAAAGCAGCGGGATGAACTATGGAGATTTTCATAGTGGTCAGGCTCATGCATTAGGTGAGCAAGAAAACAATTCTTTTCAGCGTGTTACAAAACGTCCTTCTTGGCTTCGTTATGAAAATTCAAAAAAATCTCGTTCATAGAGTTATTGAGGGAGTTTTAAAGGAAACAGTGATATAAAGGTGGTGTTTTGAAACACAAAAAAGCGGGGCATGTGTCTGAAAAAAATGTTCCAGGATTAGCTGTTCGACAGGTGTGCGTGCGTCTTTTGGGGGCGGTAGTTGATAAGCGCACGCCTCTGTCTGGTTTGACGGATAATGAACACGGACAGCCACAATATTTAAGGCTTTCACAACGAGATCGTTTGTTATGTCGGGCTATTTTAACAGCTTCATTGCGTCATCGAGGGCAGATTACGGTAGCTCTCTCACGCTTTTTGGCGCGTCCTTTGCCTTCACAAGCACTTTCACTCCAACATCTTTTGCATATCAGTGTTGCACAAATTCTTTATCTTGATATTCCTGATCATGCGGCCATTGATTTAGCTGTGCGTGTGGCAAAACTTGACCCTCGAATGCGTCGTTTTTCAGGGGTGGTGAATGCTCTTTTGCGCAATATTGCACGTGAGGCGATGCCCTTACGCCAACAAGTTCCTACCATTGAAGGTGTGCCAGCGTGGTTTGGACAGCTTTTAATGTCAGCTTATGGAACAGAAAAGGCGCATCAGATTATAGCAATTCAAAGTGTGGAACCCCCTTTCGATTTGACAGTGAAATCTGACAGTGTTGGATGGGCTAAAAGGCTTGGCGGTGTGGTGTTGCCCAATGGTTCTGTTCGATTGAATCGTCTAGAGTGTTCTGTTTCTGATTTGCCAGGCTATAGTGAAGGAACTTGGTGGGTTCAAGATTTTGCTGCAGCGTTGCCTGCTTGTTTACTAGGAGAACTTCGGGGTAAACGAGTTGCTGACCTTTGTGCGAGCCCTGGGGGGAAAACAGCACAATTGGCTTTGCAAGGGGCAGAGGTAACAGCAATTGAGCTTTCTGCTAATCGCGTAAAGCGTTTAAAAGAAAATATGGAACGGCTTCATTTTTCAGTTAACATTTGGCAGGGCGATGTGAGAAATTTCCATTCCACACAGCTTTTTGATGCGGTTCTTCTTGACGCTCCTTGTTCTTCTACTGGAACGATCCGTCGTCATCCAGATATTTTATGGACGAAATCGAGGGATGATATCGTCAAGTTAGCGGCGTTACAACATGATTTGCTTGGCGGGGCAATTTCTTTGGTGAAGGTGGGGGGACGGATTGTTTTTTCCAATTGTTCATTGGCAAGAGAAGAAGGTGAAGATCTGATTGAGAAAATTTTATCGACACGCAATGACATCGTTTTAGAACCTATTTATCCAGAGGAAATAGGAGCGCTGGCACATTTGCTTTGTGGGGGGATGTTACGTACAACGCCTGCGGATTTTTGTCATAAAAATTTTGATGCTGAGAACACCGCATTTTTAGGAATGGATGGTTTTTTTGCTGCGCGCTTACGAAAAATTGCTTAATTAACGCTTCATTTACGAAAATGGTCGAAATTGTATTTGATTCAGCATAAATGGAGATGAAATTTTGGCGGTTGCGGTAAAAGCTCCTCAGGTAAAAGTGGCGGCCTGTATCGATACGATACAGAATGTTATGCGGCGTTTATGGGTTGGACCATTGTTTCGTTGGCGGTTTTCAGGGTTTCGTCCTCATAAAATTTTAGCGCATCCCATGGATTTGCATGTAGCAGATCCTATGATGGCGCATGAATTTTATCATGGTCGTTTTGCTTTTGCTGGTCACATTGTTCATTCTGGTGCTGTTTCGCCGTTTTCATTGGTTCCACCAACGCTAGAATGGGAAGCAGCTCTACATGATTTTCATTGGTTGCGCCATATGGAGGCAGCAGGAAGTGATTTAGCTTCTGCGCACGCACGCTCTCTTTTAGAAGATTGGTTTGACCATGCTGGCAAGAAGGTAAAAGGGCTTGCTTGGAGTGGTCCTGTTGTGGCGCGGCGCTTGATTTCATGGATTTGTCATTCGAAAATGTTGTTAGAAGGGGCAAGTGAGCGGTTTGAAAAACGCTTTTTACGTGCACTTGGTTTGCAATTTCGTTATTTGCGCGTAACAATTTGCAGTATGGAGCACAATGATCAACGTTTACAAGCAGCAGCAGCTTTAACGTTCGCATCTCTTGCTTTGCCTGTTTCTGAGGCAGTGAAAAAAAAGACACAAACCACACTTATAGAGGAGCTTTCACGTCAAATTCTAGTTGATGGTGGGCATATTTCCCGTAGTCCTGTTATTTTGCTGAATTTGTTATCAGATTTATTGTCGTTACGGCATCTTTTTATGCGTAGCAATGAAACAGCACCCCGTATTTTGATTGATTCTGTTGAGCGTATGTTGCCAGCTTTACGATTCTTTATCCATGAGGATCAAACGTTGGCCCATTTTAATGGGGTTGGTCCTCTTGTGTCGGAACGGTTATCATCACTTTTGGAGCTTGATGAAACAGGAGGGCATCCTTTTAGTTATGCTCGTTATTCAGGATTTCAGCGCTTAAAAGCCAATCAAACAACAGTGCTTGCAGATACAGGAAAGTTTCCACCCCGCTTTGTAGCACAGCAGGCTTGTTCAGGGTGTTTGTCTTTTGAAATGTCTTCACAAGGGCACCGTTTTATTATCAATACCGGTGTTAATCCGGATGGGCGGGAAGATTATCGACATTTAGGACGTGTTACTGCAGCGCATTCAACAGCTACGCTTAATGATTGTTCAGTAGGTGCTTTTTATCAGAAAAGGAAAAATGGCGCGCCATTTTTGTTTGATGGACCCAGGGAAGTTCAAGTGCGCCGTATAGAGGATTCAGAGAAGACGGGTTTTATTGCGAGTCATAATGGTTATGTGCGACCCTTTAATCTTATTCATGAGCGTGGTCTTATTTTGGCGACAAATGGAGATATGATCGAGGGTTTTGATCGCTTTTTTATGCCAAATAAAGGGGGAAAGAGACACAAGAGTGTGCAAAATGAACAGAATAATGTTGCTGTTCGGTTTCATCTTCATCCACAAGTTGAAGTTAATTATGATGGCGAACGTGTGTGTTTAGCCGTAAAAAACGAGAACGCGAAGAGCGAACAAGTATGGTATTTTATATCGCCTGACGCAGATATTTGTCTTGAAGATTCTATTGATTTTGCAGAATCAACAGGTCCACAACGGACACAACAGATTGTTTTATATTTTCGCCCTGCATTTCAGGAAAAAGTTCGTTGGCGTTTTATCCGTGAAGCGTTTGATAAAAAATCATAACATTGTTCTAACCCATAGTATATTGCGTTTTATCTTGCGTGTCGCAAAGCATCATCGTTTATTGTGGCAATATTCTCAAAATTTGAAGATCATATAAATTTTATACATGAAGCATTGTGTTAGAGTATAGGTTGGATGTTTTTAGGCAAGTTTTTCTCATAGAATCTCATGAGGTGATGCTAAGAGGGATTGGCTCCAGAAAAAAGGTTTTTTGACAAACCATTGTTGACAGATGCGTACTAGTTAAAGATCTTCATCCTTTAAAGATATGGAGAGAAAATTAAGCTGTTGCTTATCTTCGATAAGTTCTTAAGAGTGCTGTTGGGATCAATATTTATCTCTGAGAGAGTTGTATTAATAGGGGCACGCTTCTCACGAAAAAAAGAGCGCTGTTGTATTGCATATTCATAAACTTATTTTAAAGAAAAATCCCTTAACGCTTCCAAGCCTATTTCGCGGCGATGCCTGTGATGGGTATAAAGGTAAATCCACGAGGCACTCCTATTTTTACGCTTATGGAGGAGCAGTTGGGCATCATCGCACTATTTATCAGTGTCCAATGTTTGTAACAGCTTTTAGCGCTAGAGATGGTTCATAAGAAGCATTTTTAGCCTTTTCTTAATAGTTTTTATCCACACAAGATTCCCCGCTTGTAACGTGCAAGCGAATGTTTTGGTTGATACAACATACATAAATTTTAAGTGAGAGAGTTCTACGGTATTCGGGATTCTAATTCAATATGAATAACACCAAATTGTTATTATAAATCAAACGTTTTACATCATAGAAACACTGAGAATTCGAGAAGCAATACACAACAATGGCTGAGAAAAACAACACTTCTGCTCTTCGTTATTATACTAAAAATGAAGGCGTAATAACAAACCACAAAATACACGTTTTCTCATAGCAAAGCATTCTCTCAAATATCTCAAAAAATTTTCATACAGATTTACGCGAATAACGTCGTGCAATCGAATCAATATCACCTCGACAAATTCCAAGATCGCTGAGTTCATATGCTGAAAGACGACTTAATGCATTAACGGTCCGACGATAACGGCGCCAATTACTATAAAAACGTAGAATATTCATATCCTCTACTCAAACTTTTCATTACACTCTTTAGTTTAAGAATAGAGCATATTACTAAAAAGAGTTGTGTTATAATATCATAACAGGTATGCATTTACATGCAAGATAGCATCCCTTTAACATTTTCCTCATGTGGAAGGGTAACCATTAAAAATATCAACAAAAACAATATTCTTTCCCTAAACGATGGCTAAATTATGTGCATTTTCTTCGGTGATAAATTTCTTCACGTGTAGATTCTTTGGATTGAATAACTGCTTCCATTTCAACAGTTATCAATAGTCATACGATGATTATGAAAAATTCCTTGAAACATGTGTTTCATATGAAGAGGGAAACAGAAAAATTATTAATGTCGGAAGTGTCGTGTTCCTGTGAAAACCATCGCTAAACCCTGCGCATCAGCAGCCGTGATAACTTCTTCATCACGCATGGAGCCTCCTGGTTGAATAACTGCTGTTGCTCCTGCTTCAGCTACTGCTAATAAACCATCTGCAAAAGGAAAAAATGCATCTGATGCAACAACCGATCCTTTTGTGAGAGTTTCTGTTAAGCCTGCTCTTTGCGCACTTTCTGCTGCTTTACTTGCAGCAATTTTTGCTGAATCGATGCGGCTCATTTGTCCGGCTCCAATTCCAACTGTTGCGCTATTTTTCGCGTACACAATAGCATTTGATTTAACGTGTTTTGCTACACGAAAAGCAAACTGAAGATCACGCATTTCATCTTGAGTTGGTGCCCGCTTTGTCACTACTTGCAATTTAAGATCATCAACCACCACGTTATCACGCGATTGCACTAAAATGCCTCCTGCAAGTGTTTTCGCAAGAAGTCCTCCACAGCGTGGATCAGGAACTCCACCTGTAATGAGCAAACGAAGATTTTTTTTCTTGGCAATAATTTCACGTGCCGCCATTGTGGCATCAGGAGCAATAATCACTTCTGTGAAAATTTTAACAATCTCTTCAGCACATTCCTCATCAAGGGTTTGATTTAAAGCAACAATTCCACCAAATGCCGATACATTATCACACATAAGAGCTTTCAAATAAGCTTCTTTCAAATTTTCTCCTTCCGCAACACCACAAGGATTGGCATGTTTAATAAGAGCGACAGCAGCGGTTTTTTGCGGATCAAATTCTGCCACAAGCTCAAAGGCTGCATCTGTATCATTCAGATTGTTATAAGAAAGCGCTTTGCCTTGTAAAAGTTTTGCTGTTGCAATACCAAAACGTTTTTCATTATTGCGATAAAATGCTGCCTGTTGATGTGGATTTTCCCCATAGCGCATAACACTTTCAAGATGACCAGAAAAACTCTGCCACGATGGAATTTCAATTTTTAAATCCCGTGCAAACCACGATGCTATTGCCGTATCATAAGCAGCGGTGTGTGCATAAGCGCGCATTGCTAGCTGATGACGCATAGATAAGCTTAAACATCCATTATGCTGTTTTAATTCAGCTAGAATCGAATCATAATCTTTTATCGCTGTTACAACACCAGTATAAGCATAATTTTTTGCCGCGGCGCGAATCATCGCCGGTCCACCGATATCAATATTTTCAAGAATTGTTTGCCCATCGGCTCCTGATAGGATCGTCTCTTCAAACGGATAAAGATTCACCACCAAAAGATCAATTCCATGAATGCTGTTCTTTTCCATAGCTTCTCTATGGCTAGGATCTTCTCTTACCCCTAATAAAGCACCATGAATCAAAGGATGGAGTGTTTTCACACGCCCATCCATTATTTCAGGAAATCCGGTAACTTCAGCAACATCTTTTACGGGTAAACCAGCTGCTATGAGGGTTTTGGCTGTTCCTCCTGTTGAGATCAATTCAACATTGTAAGTAGTGTGAAGGGCTTGTGCAAAAGCAACCACACCCGTTTTATCAGACACAGAAAAGAGAACACGACGAACCCGATGAAGATCAGGTATGGGAAAATTTTTGGCAACAACACCCATAACAGAAGCCTTAAAAATGAAAGAGTTAAAATTCTAGCAAAAGAAGCTTATATATTTATAGCATAAGCCTTTAGCAAAATACACTGAAAGGATAAACTGTCTTTTTAGAATATGGGATGCCTCACCTTTTTCTATTATCCTGTAAAAACCTCTTATTTAAGGTGTGGTGATAGGTATAAAAGTCTCATCGAGACATTAAATGTTTTTTGTTGCTTATAACTCAACATCTTATCTTCATAGCAGTTTTGAAACAAAAAACGCCTCCGTATGTTCTCTGCTACATTAGCTTTTATACTAGATGAAGACGAAAGTATTGCGTATATCAATTGGAGTAATCTCTGAAGTGGGAAACAATCTAATGAGGCAAGAATATCAAATTATAAAGGCAAAAATGAGTGCTTATCCTTTCTATCATTTTTAAATTTGGCTTTATGTTTTTCAAAAGCGTTTATGACAATTTTTTTAAGAGTGAAGATAATGCATTGCTTCACATTTTTGGGCATTACATTTTTAATGAATTAACCCTCGTTTTATGATGGTTTTTTAAAGAGTATCTCGTAAATCTTTTGTGGATGGTATAAAGATCTATTGTATGCTTATGATCTTTGCTTAACAAAGGCGCAGGTTAGTAGCGTTTATTTTCTTTATCAGTTTTCAAGATTCTAAAAATTTTTGTTACTTGAGATGGAAGAGGTCTTTTTTAATTTTTTTGCCGTAGCAGAAAAAGAAAAGCTCCTAACACACCAGCCGCTAAAATAAACCACGTGATTGCATAAACGAGATGATTATTTCGAAAATGGATAATCGTAAGACCAGTGACGGGAAGGTTTGTTTGTGGAGATGTTTTTCTGGCATCAATGAAATAAGGGGCAACAGTGGACAAATCAAGTTTTTGTGCCATAGCGGGGAGATCGCGCGTATACCACAAATTTTTGTCAGGATTATTTTTACGCGGGAAAAATCCATTTTTTTCACTCATGCGCAATAAACCTATAATCGTTGTTTGTTCTGTGTCCGTGGTCGAATTTCGCTGAGATGAGGCATTTGTATACGATTGCTCTGAGTTTTGAAAATTGTTACGTTCATCCATGGGGATAAAGCCACGGTTGATAAAAATCAGTGTATTATCAGCAGTCTGTAAAGGAGTCAAAACCCAATAGCCTGTAGTATTTTGAGCGGCAGCAGTGACTAAAATATTTTTATCTGTTAAAAATTTTCCTGTGATAACAACAGGTTGATATTCATATTTTTCAAAAGTAACATCTGACCATTGATTTTTTTGGGGGGCTTTTATGGGGGGCAAATGAATGCGCTGATTGGCACTGGTGATAAGATTTGTTTTCCAGCTTAACCGTTGTACTTGCCATATACCTAATGCGCTGAAGAGAAGAAAAAAACAAATACATAAAGTTCCAAACAAAAAAGAAGAAAAACAGCAAGAATTTCCCTGAAGCTTTGTCATGGGGGGCTCTTTTTTGCTCATGATTTATGCTTCCTTTCGGGACAATAGGCTTTTATTCTAACATAGTATGTATTTAAAAAAAACGTTTTGTACGCTTTTTGGCAGAATTTGCACGCCTTAATTGAGAAAAAGATGAAGAATAAGCCCGTAAGAGATGAAAAAGGTTTTATAAAAGACTTGACCTTTTGTTGTCGACCCCCTATTAGAAAGAAACTTCCCAATGATGCCCGTTCAAGGTTGCATTGTGCGTGTTTTGCGTTCATTGTGTCTTTTGGGTATGGGAATTTGAAAGTTTCTTAGAGTTTAAGGGTGAAGTTTATGTCTCGTGCATGTGAATTGACAGGGAAGACGGTTCTGTATGGTAATAATGTTAGCCATGCAAATAATAAGACTCGGCGTCGTTTTTTACCAAATCTTTGCAATGTGACATTGATTTCAGAAGTGTTACAGCAAAGTTACCGCTTGCGCATTTCAGCAAGTGCGTTGCGTTCTGTTGAGCATCGTGGTGGTCTTGATGCTTTTTTGGTCAAAGCAGACGATAAAGAGTTGTCGCAACGTGCGCGTTTGCTAAAACGACAAATCATTAAGAAAAAAGCTGAGCAAGGAGATGGGCAAAAGGCTGAACAAGCAGCGTAATTGTTAGCGCCATTCTTTTTGGTTTATTGACGCTTTCATTCCGGTTTTCTGTTCTGAAAGTTAAGTTTTTTCAGGTTGATCGTTTTATTTTATTGGTTCCGTATTCTAGGTTGAAAAAATGCCCCCAAGCAGTCCTTTACGAGAACAGCAAAAGAAGAGGTATATTGTTTTTTCTATTTTAGCAATGTGCCTTGCTGTCACTGCTTCTAATATTTTTGTTCAATATCCTGTCTATTGGTTTGATTTAAATGAGCTGTTGACTTATGGGGCTTTTACCTATCCATTTGCTTTTCTGATCAATGATTTGACCAATCGTTTTTATGGTCCATCTGCTGCGCGGCGTGTGGTTTATGCTGGTTTTTTTGCAGGGGTCTTTGTTTCTTGGATATTGGCAACACCACGGCTTGCACTTGCTTCTAGTTTTGCATTTTTATTTGGGCAACTCCTTGATATTGTTGTTTTTACTCCTTTACGACGTAAAACATGGTGGAAAGCACCTTTAGCAGCAGCGTTGGTTGGTTCGGCTTTGGATACAGTGCTGTTTTTTGCTCTTGCTTTTTCTAGCTCTTTTGCTTTTCTTGATAAGATAACAGGCTATGCTGATAGTTCACTGGTGGAGAGTACTGTTTTGGGAGGGGTAGGCATGCCAGTTTGGCTCTCGCTTGCTTTTGGTGATTTTTCGGTAAAAATTATTATGAGCCTGTTTATGTTGATTCCTTATGGAACAATTCTTAATATTGTAAAACTTCCTCTTTATCAAAGTCATTCAAAGGATGATTCTTCTTTTGTTTGTAACAAATAATGATCTTTGTTCTTTTGTTTTGCTAAAGAAAAGAAGGTTGTGTGTTATGTCTTCTAAGGGCAGAATTTGAGCGGATTTATAAGAAGTATTTTGATTCTTTTCTCAAGTGGTGTTTATCCATACATCATCTATACTTATAATGTGTAGGGAAGCGGTTTTGACTGATTCAGTATGAGATAAAGGCATCTTATCAGTATTAAAAACAGATAATAAAGCTCTTATAAAGGACCCAAAATGTCTTGTTAAGAATTGTGATTTCTTCCTTAGGATTATTGGAGCTATAAGAAACTTGGTTCTTATAAAGTAAAAAACATTTCGATATACATTTGGGTAGTATATAAATAGAAAAATAAATACCAATGGTATCAAGTCCTTTTTGACGGTTTTAATACTGGTATTTATAATTATTTTAGGAACAAATGTTTGTGCAGATATGTTAATGAATTTATCATTTGTTATAATGCGATCTCTGTAGAATTTGGCAAACGCTTCGAGTATTTATTTTAGATAATTGTAGGTTAGAAAATGCGATACTTGGAGCTGACAATATGAACAAAATGATAAATAAAAGAGATCATACAAAGGCTTTATTTGATAATTTGGTCTTAACTTCCTTGAAAAAACAGAGAGAGACTAGGGAGTTACCCATTGTCAAATCACCTCTTCGTTATCCGGGAGGGAAAAGTCGCGCTGTTCCTATGATTATTAATAACTATATAAGGAAACAGAAAACTTTATGTTCTCCTTTTGTAGGAGGTGGTTCAATTGAATTAACCTTAGCAAAAAGAGGAACAAGGGTTTATGCTTATGATGCTTTTAAGCCGCTTGTTATTTTTTGGCAGATGCTTTTGAAAGATGCTTCAGCTCTTGCAGAAAAAGTGAGAGAATATGAAGATATGACTCCCGTAATGTTTTATAATCTCCAAAAAACTTTTGGGAATATTAAAAATCAATTAGAGATTGCTGCCGTTTTTTTTGTTCTTAATCGCTCTTCTTTTTCCGGAACAACACTTTCTGGCGGTATGTCTCCAGGACACCCCCGATTCAATTATCGTTCTATTGAACGGCTTAAAGATTTTAAGATTGAAAATTTTACAGTGGAACACAGAGATTTTACAGAAAGTATTCCTAAACACTTTAACGATTTTCTTTATTGTGATCCTCCATATCTTATTAATCAAAAACTTTACGGTCAAAAAGGCGATAAACATAATTCCTTTGATCATCAAGCTCTTGCTGAACTTTTGAGAAAGCATCACAGATGGGTTTTATCTTATAATGATTGTGTGGAGGTTAGAGAACTTTATAAAGGACATACAATACTTAATCCTGAATGGACTTACGGTATGGGAAACAATAAAAAATCAAATGAACTCGTAATTTTGAGTAAGGATCTTTAGGAAATTGCATGAATCAGGTAGAAAATGGAAAAGCCTTTGAATATGCTTTGGCTATGGGGTTTAAAAAAGCAACAAAGGCTTCTATAGAGTTTAATTCGTCCTTTCAAATAGCGGAGTCTTTTTATAATTTATTTAATGATACTGAAAAAAGGCTTTTAAATCTTGCTTCTATTGAAGCAGCTGTTTTCTTACAGTTACATGATAAAAATATTAGAAACACGAAAACTATTGTTCTTCAGGAAGATTCTGTTGGGATCAAAGGAGATGTCCGTGATATTATTTTAAAAGTTCCTGAAAATCCTATTGGTATTTCTGCAAAACATAATCATAGCGCTATCAAACATCCTCGCCTTTCCAGTAAAATAGATTTTGGTAAAGAATGGACAGGCTATCCGTGTAGCAGCGTTTATTTTAATGAAGTTAGACCTATTTTTGATTATTTAGCAGAGCTTAGAGATAAGAAGATGTTTTTTAGAGATATAGAGGATAAAGACAGCAGAGTTTATCTTCCAATACTAGAAGCTTTTTCTAAAGAACTTCAAAGGCTTTGTTTAGATTATCAAGATAAATTTGTGAAGCTATTGTTTCAGTATGTTATAGGTTCTTATGATTTTTATAAAATTATGATAGATACAAGATCTAAACAAAAACGGGTAATTATTCAGTCTTTTAATTTGAATGGCACTCTGGGATATGGTCGTAAATGGAAAATTCCAAGCAAAATTTTATCAGTTGCACTAAAACCAGAAAGTAAAAACAAACTCGTTATAATTTTTGAAGATGGTTGGAGCATTTCTTTTAGAATTCATAATGCATCCAGTAAAGTAGAATCTTCTTTAAAGTTCGATATTCAATTTGTGGGATTATCTTCTTAGGTTGTTAGTCATCAAATTCCGATGGTTTAATGATAGAGATAATTTTTTAAAATGGAGCTGTTGGCTGTTTCAAGGCAGATTTATTTCTTATGAATATGAGGCTTTTTATCACTAAAAAGTATTTCTAATTGTTTTGTTATGGCGTTGGCGAGTTCTTCAGCATTCATAATTGTTACAGCACGTTGATAATAACGTGTGACGTCATGACCAATTCCAATGGCAATGAGTTCGATGGGGGAGTGTGTTTGGATTTTTTGAATCACTGCGCGTAAGTGTTTTTCTAGATAATTGCTGGAGTTGACCGATAGTGTCGAATCATCAACAGGAGCACCATCAGAAATGACCATGAGGATGCGACGTTGTTCACGCCGCGATAAAAGACGTTGATGAGCCCAAATTAAAGCTTCTCCGTCGATATTTTCTTTTAATAATCCTTCTTGCATCATCAAGCCTAAATTGCGTCGTGCACGACGCCATGGGGTATCAGCACTTTTATAGATGATATGGCATAAATCATTGAGGCGTCCAGGATTATGGAGTTTGTTTTGGGTAAGCCATTGTTCGCGCGATTTTCCTCCTTTCCAAGTTTTAGTGGTAAAACCTAAAATTTCAACTTTGACACCACAACGTTCAAGAGTTTGTGCCAAAATATCAGCACAACTTGCGGCAACGCTAATGGGGCGTCCGCGCATTGAGCCAGAATTATCAATGAGAAGTGAAACAACCGTGTCTCGAAATTGGGTGTTGCTTTCCATTTTAAAAGAAAGGGGTTGCATGGGGTCAATAATTAGACGTGGAAGCCGTGCTGTATCAAGATATCCTTCTTCAAGGTCAAAGTTCCAGTTGCGATTTTGTTGCGCCATCAAGCGGCGCTGGAGACGGTTTGCTAAACGGCCAACGATGTTTTGAAGATGATTGATTTGCTTATCAAGATAACGGCGTAAGTGATCTAACTCGTTTTCAGAACAAAAATCTGTTGCTTCCAAAATTTCATCAAATTGACGGGTGAAGATTTTATAATTACCAAGTCTTTCCATTTGTTCCGAATCGGAAAAAAGGCGTTTGGCTCTGCTCGGCTTTTCTTGCCAAGGTTCATTTTTTTGTTCGCCGTCAGCTTGATCATTGTTGTTTGATTGTGTCGCTTGTGTTTTGCCGTCGTCTTGCACATCACTTTCTTGTTCAGTGCTGGTTTGTTCTTCACTTTGAGCGTATTTTTTATTTTTACCCTCTTCTTTTGCTTGGTCTTGAGGTTCACATTCGTTTTTTAATTTTTTATTGTTTTCACTGTTAGAAGCTTTAGCTTGTTGCACTGTCATTTTGAGTGTAGCAAGCATTTGGCGAACAATCTGTGCAAAAGCTTGTTGGTTGTAAATATGATGTGAGAGTTCATTGAGTTCTGCTGCTGCTTTTTGTTCGAGTTCTTGACGCCACAATTCTAAGACAGGACCTACTTCTTTTGGAGCTGTGCGCTTTGTTATTTTTTCACGCAATAAAAGTGCAATCGCTTCTTGGATGGGGGCTTCACTTTGGTTGCTAATTTTATGATAATGGGCTCTTTTATATTTATCGGCGAGCATGATATCAAGATTTTTTGCAAGCCCCTCCATGGCTAAAGTGCCAATTGCTTCAACACGTGTTTGTTCGAGGGCATCAAAGACAGCACGTGCTTCTGATTCTAGTGGAGCAAATTGCATGTGAATACGGTTATCATGCCATGCTTTGCGTAGAGCCATGGAATCACCTAATCCGCGGGTAATGGTGATGTCTTTATTCGTTGCGTATTGAGGTAAGTCTGGTAAACGCGCACAACTTTCGCTTAAAGATGGTCGATTATGACTAAAGGAAACTTCAAGGTTGTTTGTGCCTGCAATTGCACGCATACAGATGGAAAGTGCTTTTTTAAAAGCTTCAGCATTAAGAGTGTTGTTGGAAGAGTCCTTTGCCAGATTTTTGTTGTCGCCAATGTTGGTAGCCATGAGTGACAGATTCCTTAAGGCGAAACACCATGAACGAGTGATTCGGGAAGTTCTTGTCCAAAGGCGCGTTGATAAAATTCTGCAACAGTGGCACGTTCGAGTTCATCACATTTATTGAGAAAGGTTAATCGGAAGGCAAAGCCGACATCTTGAAAAATTGTTGTATTTTCTGCCCAAGTAATGACGGTACGTGGACTCATGACAGTTGAAAGATCTCCATTGATAAAAGATTGTCGTACCATATCAGCAACATGAACCATTTGTGAAATTGTCTTTTTTCCCTCAGCTGTTTGAAAAGATTTGACCTTTGAACAAATGATATTAACCTCTTTATCATGGGGCAAATAATTGAGTATCGCAACAATAGACCAGCGGTCCATTTGAGCTTGATTGATCTGTTGGGTACCATGATAGAGACCGGTTGTATCACCAAGACCAATGGTGTTTGCTGTTGCAAAAAGACGAAAGGCTGGATGTGGAGAGATGACACGGCTTTGATCAAGTAAGCTTAGTTTTCCAGAGGTTTCAAGAACGCGTTGGATGACAAACATAACATCGGGACGCCCAGCGTCATATTCGTCGAAAACAAGAGCAATATTATTTTGATAAGCCCATGGCAAAATGCCTTCTTTAAATTCAGTGATTTGTAAGCCATCTTTTAAAACGATAGCGTCTTTTCCTACAAGATCGATACGACTTACATGACTATCGAGATTAATGCGGACACAAGGCCAGTTGAGGCGTGCAGCAACTTGTTCAATATGCGTTGATTTTCCTGTACCGTGATAGCCAGAAATCATTACACGACGGTTAAAGGTAAAACCTGCGAGAATCGCTAAAGTTGTTTGCTGATCAAAAAGATAATTGGGATCAATATCAGGCACATGGGAACTTTTTTTGCTAAAAGCAGGGACTTTCAGATCTGTTTCAATATGAAATAGATTGCGAGCAGAAAGTGTAATATCGGGCAAATTTTCAACGGTAAGATTTGTCATTGTGTTTCTGGAAGGGAGAGGACGCTATTTATTCATTAGAAACGATACAAGAGTTAGAGCATTTATGCAATGCTCTATAATGAGAGCCTTAGATATTGAAGGAAGATTTTTACGTATTCTATAATGTTTTGCAAAAAAAATAGTATCTTGCGCAAATAATGATGGTCTAAATGAAAATAGGCTCATACAAGCGCGCATTTTTAGCACAAACCAGACTTTTTTAGCAAATTATAAGCATGTAAAACATCACGAAAGCGCTCTTCTGAAGCACGATTACCACCATTGGAATCAGGATGGTGCTTTTTTACCAACTCTTTATATTTCATTTTGATGTCTTCTGCTGAAGCGTTTGCCTGTAGTCCCAGTGTATCAAAAGCTTTTGCTTCTAAGGGCTTTAATTTTCGTGAGAAATTATTGCTTGAATGCCGCTCAGTGAAAAGCGTGAAGGGATCGCGCATGCGATTTTGATAGGCAGCTGTTCCAGAGCGAATCTTTGCATAATTAGCGGCTGTTTTTCTCGATGTACCATTGCTCAGATCTGTAGGCCATGTCGGACGATGTCCTGTGAGAGCATCCTTTTGAAATTTTGCAATATCTTTATTGCTAAGACCAGAGAAGTAATTAAAATTTTTATTATAGGCGCGTACGTGTTCAATACAAAAATATAAATACTGTCCTTCGTGATTTCGACCTGCGGGTGCTTTATGGGATCCAGTTTTTTCACAACCTTCCCACTGGCACTGTTGCGCTTCTGGCTCAGCTTTTTGTTTTTTATTTGAGCTTATGCGAATTGAATCGAATAATTTAGATGTTATTGTCATATCCTTGGTTTATGCAAAATTGATTAATTTTACAAGAATTGACTTTTAAAAAATTTATTTTCACACTTAATTTTATTATGAAAAAGGGGTACTTTTGCACGTTCATTTTGTTTGAGGAATGAAAAATGTTTATAGAAACAATAATAAAGAGAAAGCTTCAGGATGCTTTTCATCCGCAAAAGCTTGAAGTGATTAACGAAAGTCATCTTCATGAGGGGCATCGTCATAATGAACATGCTTTTGATGGTAAAGGAGAAACACATTTTCGAGTGAAAATTTTATCTTCTTCTTTTTCCAATATGACACGCGTAGAAATACATCGAGCGATTTATAAAGTTTTGCAAGAAGAGTTAGCTACTTGTGTCCATGCTTTGGCACTTGAGGTTGAAACACTCTGATTTTTTGATGAGACGTTTTTAGGAACGGGGATGGGACTTTTGATAAATTTTTAACAAATGGTCTGTATCGACATGGGTATAGATTTGTGTGGTGGAAAGACTAGCGTGCCCAAGAAGTTCTTGAATCGTGCGCAAATCTCCCCCCCGTGATAAAAGATGGGTGGCAAAAGAATGGCGCAGTGTGTGAGGCGTTGCAGTTTCTGGTAAACCAAGGCTTGCTCGTAAGTTGCGTACAGTTTTCTGAATAATGGCGGGTTGTAGAGGACCGCCTCGCGCTCCGCGAAACATGGGTTGGTTATCTCTTAAAGGATATGGGCAACATTTGAGATAATTTTGTACAGCTTCGTAAACAATTTTGATGAGAGGAACAAGGCGTGTTTTGCCACCTTTTCCTGTGATAAATAAACTTGTTTTTTCAGGATCAGAAAATTGTTCTGGTGTGAGGCTTAAGGCTTCTGATATTCGCATTCCACAGCCATAGAGAAGCATGAGGACAGCCGCATTACGAGCGCTAATCCAAGGTTCATTTTCTAGCTGGTTTTCTTGTTTGACTATGTGAAGTGCTGATTTGATCGCTAAAGGTTTTGGGAGCGATTTTGAGTGTTTGGGGCTTCGGATAAGTTGAGCCGCGGGAACATTGACGATACCTTCGCGTGATAGGTACTTGAAAAAAGAACGTATGCCTGCCACTCCGCGGCTTAAAGAGCGAGCACTTACATTGTTTGTACGCCGATAAGCAAGATAAGCACGCAAGTCACTGATGCGTAAATGAGCAAGATCTGTAAAGGTTGGTATATGGCTTAAGTGTTGACAGAGAAAAGACAAAAATTGCCGTGTATCACGTTCATAGGCTTGCACTGTTTGTGCCGACATACGACGTGTTTGAATGAGACACTCTAACCAACTTTTCCTTGCGTTTAAAATTGCATGGTCTGCTGGAATGAGAGGAATATTTTTATCTTTTCTCTTGTCGTTTTTGATAGGCATTATCTAGTTGAGGGTTTCTTTCTTTTTAGATTTTTCATCGTTAGAATGACCATTCTTGTTTTGGGGTTCCTCTTCACGATTGATAATCTGCTTTTCACCTTTGAGAGAGAGTATTTTTAAAAGATTGTGCGTTGACATCAAATGCGCAAAAATTAATCCTAAAAAGCCATTTTTATGAAGTTTAGCAAGTTGGCTTGCTGATAATTTATTCAATTTTTCTTCATCAACAACCCAAAAATGTTCCAACTGCGCTGAGAGACCTTTATCGTTTTTCACATTGATGGATTTTTGACTTAGAAGATCCATTTCCACAAGAGCATCAATAAACTCAGAGGTTTTCTCCATAGCGATTTTAAAACTTTCAAGAAAACGAATACGTTCTTCCATAAAAGGAGAAATAGAGCCGTCGGAATTAAAAAGTTCTGTTCCTGCAACTTCATTAAACATACCTGACTGTTGATCAAAGCAAACAGAAAGTTCTTTTTCATTACTAATTTGTGCTAGAACAAAAGGATAGCGACGGACAAAAGCAGGGACATAAGTATTGGTTTTCCAACTTTTATCAGAAGCGATATAGTCATTTTCGTCATTAGAAAGACCGACAAGAGCCGCGGATGTGTAGTGCCGTTTTTTTTGTTCATCTTCGGCGCACATAAATAAAATAGGATAGTCTAGTGCTGCTTGAAAATATTCAGTACTTGCTAAAGGAACCCAGTGAGTATCTTTGGCAAAAGACATATCACTCGGAGGAGCAAATTTTAGATTTTTATGGGAAACTTTGTTGATTGGCGTGATATCTTTGTAAAATAGCATAATATTTGCCATAAGACTTTCTCCTTTATTAATTTGTTTTTGTTACCAAGAAAGGTCTTTTAGAAGATTGTCTCATATGGCAACAAGATTGAATAGAAAACTATAAGATTGAAGGGTTCATTTTTGAGAGATAATATCTTTTTCATGAAGTATAATAAAGAAAAGCTTAAAAATAAAGTCTATCTTGCCATTATTGGTATGCCTCATGGTATAAAAGGAGATGTTTTTGTTAAAATTCTAAGTGCTGAGCCACAGCGTTTCAAGTCTTACAGCACTCTTTATGATGATATGGGGCGTTCTTATGAAATTGTAACTCTTCGCATACAAAAAAATAAGGCGATTGTACATTTTAAAGGGGTAGAAAATCGTAATGCGGCTGAGTCTTTAAAAGGTATTCGCCTTTATGTGACGCGTGATCAATTAATTGATGATTTGATGGAGGATGAGTTTTATCAAGTTGATTTAATAGGCTTGAGTGTTCAAGATTGTGGGGAAAAAATCTTAGGTGAAGTGTGTGGTTTCTTTAATTTCGGGGCTGGTGATTTGCTTGAAATACGTTTGAATACGGGTAAAAAAGTTCTTATTCCCTTTAGTAAAGCGGCGGTACCAGAAATTTGTATGGATTCTGGTTTTCTTGTTGTTGATCCCATGGCAGCTGGTTTAAGTGATGGGGGAGACAATGATAAAAAGGAAATAGCTGGAATCTAAAAATAAAGATGAAAAATAACAGACGAATTTCGTCAATAAAAAGTGGAAAAAGTGGAAAGTGTGGAAATATTAAAAATGCACTTTTGAGCAGATATTTTAAGCACTTTATCTCGAGACAGTCCTGAATTTTTAGAGTCTTTTTTAGTGCAAGTATTTAGAAGGATTATATTGAATATGGCGCATATCAAGGAGATTTAATTTAACGCTATAGCGTTAAATATTTTGTTTGTGCTCTTTTTACTATTAAGAGTCTGTTTAAGAAAATTAAGGATGAGAAATAAAATGAAGTTTCAGGCGCGCGTTTTAACCCTTTATCCTGAAATGTTTCCTGGTCTTTTAGGGTATTCTTTAGCAGGGCAAGCTTTAGAGCGCGGAATTTGGTCACTGGAGACGGTACAAATTAGGGATTTTGCTTTGGATAAACATCATAGCGTTGATGATACACCTGCTGGTGGGGGGGCTGGTATGGTGATGCGGGCGGATGTATTGGCGGCTGCTCTTGATTGTTGTCCACAGGATTCGCCAAGATTGTTGATGAGTCCACGTGGGCGCCCTTTTGACCAAGCTTATGCGCATAGCTTGGCGCGTGATACGGGTGTAACGTTAGTTTGTGGACGTTTTGAAGGGGTTGATGAGCGAGTCATAGAAGCACGAGAATTAGAAGAAGTCTCTATTGGTGATTATATTCTTTCAGGGGGTGAAACAGCCGCATTGGTTATCTTGGATGCTGTTATACGTCTTCTGCCTGGAGTGATGGGAAATGCAGCTTCTGCGAAGAGTGAAAGTTTTGAAAATGGCTTGCTGGAACATCCGCAATATACACGTCCTTCTCTTTTCGAAGGGCGGGGTATTCCGCCTGTGTTGCTCTCAGGTCATCACAAAGCGATCGCAGATTGGCGTCAAAGTCAAGCCGAATTGTTAACACGTCAACGTCGCCCTGATCTTTATGCGCGTTATGATAAAAATCATCAGAAAACTTGATTCATATGATAAGGTGGTGTATTGCATGGCTCTCTTTTTAGAGAGTTTTTTATAAAAGGTTTTCTGTAGTTCCAGAATTAAAATGAAGGAATGGTGTATTCGCTCCTGTGTAAGGCATAGCCTAAAGAGCTCCTTATTCTTAATAAAGGCTTTTTTGGTAAGAGTTGAGCGCTCTGACTGTTCGATAAAGAACATGAAGGATAAAAGAAATGAATATTATCGCACAACTTGAAGCTGAACAATGTGCAAAAATTGAAGAAAAGCGCCAATTTCCAGCCTTTCAGCCAGGAGATACAGTCCGTGTCATGGTGCGTGTGACGGAAGGTACGCGGACGCGTGTTCAGGCTTATGAAGGTGTTTGTATTGCGCGTTCAGGCGGTGGGTTGAATGAGACCTTTACAGTACGCAAGATTTCTTATGGTGAAGGGGTGGAACGGGTATTTCCTGTTTATTCTCCGTTAATTGAAGGTGTTGAGCTGGTGCGCCGTGGTAAAGTGCGTCGTGCAAAACTCTATTATCTTCGTGGTTTGAGAGGTAAAGCTGCGCGTATCGCTGAAAAGAGAGATTATCGGAAAAAAGCTGAAAAGGTTGTTGAGAAAGTAGAAGTGGCAGCTGTAAGCACAGATGTTGAAAAGCAAGTTGCTGAGTAGAGATTATATCGGCTAAACTTTATGCAAAAGCGGCTTTTATGCCGCTTATTTGTGTCTTTCGTGATTCGTTTTTCCTTTTAAAAGGCTTAGAGGGGACATAAAAATGTTTAATCTATCAATTTTTGCCTCATTTTATTCTTAATAATGGGTGAATTTAAATATCATTGCATATATCGAGGATACTCAAAAGGATAGGTTTAATCTGAAAAAATTCCTATTTATAATTTGAGAAAAGATGTTAGGCCTTTGACGTGAAGATAAAATTGTATTAGATTAAAGCAAGTTTTGCGGATTATATCCGTGGAGCAATCGGTTTTTTTTATGCGTGACCTTTAATCCGTTATTTGAGACAACCGACCTGTAATATTGGTATCTTAAGATGCTAAATAAGTAAAAACGAGATAATATATTTAGTCGTTTTATGCGAACTTTCTCGTTCATTGCGGTTGCAGTAAAAACCAGGTCAGGATATTTTATGACAGAGACAACTAGGATAAAAGAGCGCCCTCGTTCCCCTCATATAAGTATTTATCGTTGGACAATTACTATGGCTATGTCCATTGCGCATCGCATTACAGGTATAGCACTTTATGTTGGAATGGTCTTTCTTGCTGTTTGGTTAATTGCTATTGCGTGTGGGGAGGAGACATTCAGAACGGTTCACGAGATTTATAGTTCTTGGTTTGGATTGTGTATCTTGTTTCTTTATACTTTGGCAGGGGTTCATCACATGGTTGGTGGTATTCGCCACATTGTTTGGGATATGATGCCTTGCCTTTTGGCAAAAGAAAAGGCAACAGTCACTGCTTGGGCGACAGTGTTTATTTCTTTTATTGTTACTTTTGTAATTTGGATTATTGGATATAGCGTTGTTTAGCTGGGGGTGAAAAGAGATATGAAAAAAGACTTTCGAACGGAACTTGGAAAAGTACGGGGGCGTGGGAGTGCTCATGAAGGAACAGAGCATTTTTGGCTACAGCGTTTGACTGGGCTTGTTAATCTGCCGCTTTTGATATTTTTTATTGTTCTTATTCTTTCGCTTGTAGGCAAGGATTATAGCATTGTGCGTGCACGGCTTGCACATCCTGTTGTGGCTATTTTGATGGGATTAATGACTTTTTCAGTCCTTTATCATATGAAGCTTGGTATGCAAGTGGTAATCGAAGATTATATTCCACGTGAAGGTTTCCGGATATTCTTTTTGACGTTAAATATTTCATTTTGTTTTCTCATAGGTGGTATCATTATTTTTTCTCTTTTGAAAATTGCATTAGGGGGTTAAACAAGTATGGCGGGTACAGGATCATCTCTGGGCGCTAAAGCAGGTAACGCCCCTTATCGCACTGTAGATCATAAATTTGATGTTGTTGTTGTTGGGGCAGGTGGTGCAGGATTACGTGCAACGCTTGGTATGGCGGAACAAGGATTAAAGACAGCTTGTATCACGAAGGTTTTTCCAACTCGCTCGCACACGGTTGCAGCACAAGGGGGGATTGCTGCATCGCTTTCAAATATGGGACCTGATAATTGGCAGTGGCATTTATATGATACCGTGAAAGGTTCTGATTGGTTGGGTGATACCGATGCAATGGAGTATTTGGTGCGTAATGCACCTGCTGCTGTTTACGAATTAGAACATTATGGCGTTCCTTTTTCGCGGACGCAAGAAGGCAAAATTTATCAACGTCCTTTTGGTGGACATACGACACAATTTGGTGAAGGTCCACCTGTTCAACGTACTTGTGCAGCAGCTGATCGTACAGGTCATGCCATTTTGCATACGCTTTATGGACAAAGCTTAAAGCATAATGCGCAATTTTTTATTGAATATTTTGCACTCGATCTCATCATGACGGATGGGGTTTGTACGGGGGTTGTGGCATGGAACCTCGATGATGGTACAATACATCGTTTTTCTGCCAAAATGGTTGTTCTTGCAACCGGTGGTTATGGACGAGCTTATTTTTCCGCGACATCGGCGCATACCTGTACAGGTGATGGTGGTGGAATGATCGCACGTGCTGGATTGCCACTTCAAGATATGGAGTTTGTGCAATTTCACCCTACAGGGATTTACGGTTCTGGCTGCTTAATTACAGAAGGAGCTCGTGGTGAAGGAGGCTATTTAATCAATTCTGAAGGTGAACGCTTTATGGAGCGTTATGCACCCTCCTTTAAGGATTTGGCTTCACGTGACTTGGTTTCGCGTTGTATCACACTTGAAATTCGTGAAGGACGTGGTGTTGGACCTAAGAAGGACCATATTCATTTGGTTCTCAACCATATTGATCCTGCAATCTTGCACGAGCGTTTACCGGGAATTTCGGAATCAGCACGGATTTTTGCGGGTGTGGATGTAACAAAAGAGCCTATCCCCATCTTGCCAACGGTTCATTATAATATGGGTGGGATTCCTACTAATTACTACGGGGAAGTTCTCAACCCAACGGCTGATTCGCCTGATTGTATTCAACCAGGGCTGATGGCGGTAGGAGAAGCAGGATGTGCTTCTGTTCATGGAGCAAATCGCTTGGGGTCAAATTCATTAATTGATCTTGTGGTGTTTGGTCGTGCTGCTGCCATTCGCGCGGGTGAAGTTATTGATCGGAATGCAGAAATTCCACCCATCAATGAAGAAGCTGTTGACGAAATTATAGCGCGTTTTGATCGTTTACGTTTTGCACAAGGGACGATACCGACAGCTCTATTGCGTGAAAAAATGCAACGCACGATGCAAGAAGATGCGGCAGTATTCCGTACAGAAGATTCTTTGCAACAAGGATGTCAACGGATGAATAAAATCTGGGGGGAATTGTCTGACCTCAAAGTTACAGATCGCTCGCTGATATGGAATTCTGATTTGGTTGAAACGTTAGAGCTTGAAAATCTCATGGCGAATGCAATCACGACTGTTCATTCTGCAAAAGCCCGTTTAGAAAGCCGTGGGGCTCATGCTCGTGAAGATTATCCAGAGCGTGATGATAAAAATTGGCGTAAACATACGCTTTCACATTTGTCAAAAGAGGGTAAGGTGACGTTATCATATCGACCTGTCCATGTGGACCCGTTAACATCTGAAGCTGATGGTGGGATCGATTTAAAGCGCATTGCACCTAAAAAACGGGTTTATTAAGGGGAGACACGAATTATGGTACAAATTAAGCTTCCCAAAAACTCTCAAGTAAAACCGGGGAAGGTTTGGCCTAAACCTGAAGGTGCGACAAAACTGACAGAATTTCATGTTTACCGTTGGTCGCCTGATGATGAGAATAATCCTCGTCTGGATACTTATTATGTAGATCGTTCTGCTTGTGGTCCAATGATTCTTGATGGGCTTTTGTTTATTAAAAACCATATTGATCCAACTTTGACACTTCGTCGATCTTGCCGTGAGGGCATCTGTGGTTCATGTGCGATGAATATTGATGGAACCAATACATTGGCTTGTACCAAAGGTATGGATGATGTAAAACACCCCATTAAAGTCTATCCTTTGCCTTCCATGCCGGTTGTTAAAGATTTGGTTCCTGACTTGAAGCGCTTTTATGCGCAACACCGAGTCATTGAGCCTTGGTTGCAAACAGTTTCTCCTGAACCTGCAAAAGAATGGTTACAAAGTCACTCTGATCGCCAAAAAATCGATGGCCTTTATGAGTGTATTTTGTGTGCGTGTTGTCAGACTTCATGTCCAAGTTATTGGTGGAACGGTGATCGTTATTTGGGCCCTGCTGTTTTGCTTCAAGCTTATCGCTGGATTGCGGATTCACGTGATGAGATGTGTGGTGAACGTCTTGATAATTTAGAAGATCCTTTCCGCCTTTATCGTTGCCATACGATTATGAATTGTGCGCAAACTTGTCCAAAGGGATTAAATCCAGCGAAAGCGATTGCTGAAATTAAAAAACTTATGGTTGAACGCCGCCTTTGAAAATTTACTGATTGATGAAAATAAAGCGTAAGGTAGAAAGTTGGATCTCCTTTTAGCAATTAAATCTCTAAAGAAGATTGGCTGTTTATAAGGGCGCAGTAGCTATAATTATTCTAAAAGCGAAGTAATCCCTAAAAATTAAGCAATCCTTGCAATGGCTGAGCAGAAAACTCATAGTTGAATATTATCTTTGAAAATTGGCCGATTAACGAACAGTAAAAAGAAAAATAGAAAATTGTGCGTGTTTTTTGCGCTTCTTGAGGTTTAGTCTCTAAAATTTATTGGCTCCTATGAAGCAGTTAGTATAGTTATTATTGCATTTAAAAAGGCATTAGTTGTTCGGATAAATTATACTTTAAATAGCGTTCTATGTAAAAATAATAAAATTAATATGCCATGTGTTTTTATTTTTATTAAATTCGCATCAGAATTTTTATTTTAATGCAGATTCAATTAATCATTTTTTATAAAAAGATAACTCTGTATAAATAGAGCACAAAAAATAAATGCTGATACGAATATTATAACGCATGTAAATTATTCAAATGAAATACAAAGGAGTGGTCATTATGATAGTTCGTCATTTTACGACACATTTATTATAATATCGAAAACATTGCTAATATTCAGAGATTAGAAATTTTTGGTAACATCATTTATATATTTAAAGAGTATATTTTTTATTTTAAAGATTGGATTGTTAATAGCATTAAAAAAACAAAATTTATAGTTCTCAAAATGGAGAACGTAAAATTCCTATCTATTGTAGAGATAGACCATACAGTTAAGGGGGCAGTAATTTAAAATTATTGCAACGTCATAGATTTAAATTCATTAAAGAGCAGATAAGACGTTTGAAAAAATATCAAATTTATAGGTTTTTCTAAAAATTTAGAAAACGGTAGTGAGAATTCTCAGAACACCTGTTGCGAATGTAAAATAAGGGATGTTTATAGGTTTGTTTGAGTTGAAAGAATTCAATCATCAAAGAAAATATGTTGTATTTTGATGAGTTTCGTAGGCTTTGATTTTATATGTTTTTATCTATAAAAAATAGAGATTTCTAGGTTTAGATCGTATTTATAATGTTAGGGGATTTCATTTTTCCTTGTATATATGCTTAAGAAAGTTGTTTAAGCAGTAAAAGTGTTTTTTATTTTATTTTTCGGCATAAAAGATATTTCTTAACATGAAAGAGAGGTATCCAAGTATTAACGGTATAATCGGTCATTGTTTTGGTATTTATTCTGTTGTGCCGTAAAACATTATCGTATTTAGGATGTGGTAATTAAAGTGGTTAGAAGGTGAAATCTGCTAGGCGAGGAGGCGAATAATTTGCAGATCAGTGCGTACTAAGAAGCTTCGTCCTTTGAGGTGCGATAGGTGGAGTCTGTTAGCCAATTACGTAAACTAGAGCGAAATCTACATGGACAGGTTTTTAGTCTAATCTCTCTTATATATTGTGATAGGAAATTCATGTTAATAAGGACCACGACTGGTTGCAGAAAAAAGAAATCATTGCGAAAAAACAAGCGTGCTTGTTTTAAAATTTTTAATGCTTCTGATCATAAGGGTACGTGAAAATTCTTATAGTATCATGCAGATCTTTCATATTCTCGAGTCAAGAATTGTTCATATATCCCCTTCAATTTAATTTTCACGAATTGATGCAAGAGATGGGTACGAAACCTGTAAGAATAAGCAAACGCAAAGCCAGTTGTATCATTATTGTTGCTTTGCAGAGTGTTTGATAAAATCTGGAACATTTCTCCAATTTATTGCCAGTTTATTAATGATTTTATGGCGTTTTTTTCTAAAAGAGTTTTTGCTGTTGCAGCTTTTATCTACCAGATGGGAGTTAAGAATATTAGGTATCTTTCTGTTGGTGTAATCTCTGAAACTGGTATACAGTCTCCTAATTTAGGGAGAATATGAAGCTGTAAAGATGTAAATCAGTTTCCGTTTTTGCCTTTATTTTTTAGTTCAGTTTTATGACTTTCAAAGAGCCTAGAGTAATTTCTTTTAAGTAATAGAGATTAGGCATTGTTTCACGCTTTTGTTTCTCTCGTTAATAAGATCACAACCCTTATCAAAACAGAACGCCCCAAACAAAATACACTTGGCTGGTCAGTTTGCGCGCTTGTTTTAAAGAAACCTTTCTTTCAGGTGCCCAAGCTCATTTTACGATAGAGCTCGTGGATGGTATAATGGTAAAGCCCCGATGAACAATATAAAATTTATAGAGCATCTCCATTTTACACTTCATAAAAGCGCAAGCTGGGCGCCATTAGACACTTTTCAAACTCCCAATGTTACGAACATTTTGACATTTGGGATGGTTTATAAGAGGCATTTTTAGTGCTTTTTTATACAGTTTCATTCTACATAGCTTTATTTACTTGGAATGTGCAAGAGACATGCAATGAGAGAATCCTACGGTACTAAGATCTTTTATCTAACACGCAAAATAATGAACACTCTTTATAAATCAATGTGATGCATCTTAAGAAGTGGGATTTTAAATCTGTGCTTTTAGGAATTTTCTCTTTTTGAGGAGCAGAGAAGAGGGAAGGAATATTTAGAGTAGAGCTTACCTGTGTAGTTTATGGATATCGTCTTGAGGAGGGGGACATAGGCTATGTGATATGGTTAGCAGAGCTTGCTTAGAAAAATTTAGTTGTTTCTGCCAGCCGGAGGTTAAGAATCTTTCGTCGTTCGAAGAAGACGTTGATATGCTACTATATTTTTTATTACCAAATGGAATGTGGTTTGTAGATGCTAAATCGAAATGATGGTTTATTTCGTATGAGGTTTTCCGTATCTGGAGATTGTTTGGCTAAAAAACATATTTATTAATCACTTGAAAATGGCACTTAGAATTTTTAAACGATAAGTTTTGATCTTGATGACGATAATCATTTGTGATGATCGAAAGCATCTATTTTACAAAGCTATCATTGATAGACAAATCAAAATTTATTTTTTTCTTTTTTGCATCAAACATACTTTTTCAAAAGATAAATGGAAAGAATGATCAAAGGTAAGAGAATAGAGAGAGCCTTATGTATAATTTGGTTTTCTCGTAAAGTTGTTGTCTATTAACTTTTTTCTTTTTTTATTCATGAAGAGTGTAGAAAGTGCATTGGAGAAGCAAAGAGAATAGGGAAAGTTAAATAAATAACCGTAACAATTAGTTACGGCTATTTTTTGTTTGCATCATATTACTGATGAGAGGAAGCTCCCTTTAAGCGATTTTTGATTTGGCAAAAATCGGGTCGTAAAAGACTTCAGAGAGTTTTCTATCTTTAAAGAACAACACTACGTCAACTGTTGTATAGAGAACGATTTTTATCATCTCTAACTCGAGTTGCCGGCCAACTTCTGATCTTTTAATCAAGGTGGCACATCGTTCAAATGTCTGCAAAGCGCTGTTGGCATGCGTTGTCGTAATCGATCCTGGATGACCAGTGTTGAGTGAATTGAGATATTCCCATGCCTCATTGCCTCGCAATTCAGCGAGAAAAATTCGGTCGGGTGACTGACGCATACACGCATCTAGGCATTCTTCAGCTGAAACACGGCCTACATTGTTACCATAGATCATATGCACATGATTGGGATGATTGGGTAGAAAAAGCTCATGAACATCTTCAATTGTGATAATACGCTCCTCTACAGGAACCTTTTCAATTAAAGAGCGAGCAAATGTTGTTTTACCAGATCCTGTCTTGCCTGCAATAATAATGTTGCGTTTATGAAGGACGCATTCTTGTAAAAATTCAAGAATCTTTCCATCACGTTTATGTTGCAAGAGTTCAACTTCAAATGGTTCCAACCTTGTGAAGTCCTGCTTCGATAACAAGCTATTGGCTTCTTTTTTTGAAGGTTTGTTAAAACTTACATCGGAGAAATCATCAAATGCACCTTCTTCTTTGAGTTCTTCTAACGTCTTAACTATAAGAGAATGTTTACGAATCACAAAGGAAAGAGCACCATCAACGACAGCTGGCGTTTGTATAATTGTACCACGTTGTCCACCAGGCAATAGCACATAATTAATACTTCTGGGAGCCATACCGTTATAAACGATAATAGCTGTAATGAGCGTTTGCAAAAAATTGGTTGTTAACTCTGGTACGCTATGTACTTGCCAACCCTTAAAGCTTTTCGTCCATACTTCACAGGGGCGGCAAATAGATAATTCAGTGATCGTGGGATCTTCTAAGAAACAATCAAGCGGTTGTAGAAGCTGAGAAACAGCTTGATCTTTCTGTATCGGGTTAACGTGTGACAAGACTGTAGACATCGCTGAAATCCAGATCACGAGCAACAAAAATATTTACTCGTTCGCCTTGGTTTTTGTAAAGTGTTGGTGTGATATTGATGGAATTTTGAATAAAATCGATTGCTATAGATTCAGCATCATGATTACCTTTATTTTGTGAGTTCTCTTTATTTTCTTTGCTGCTTTTACTAACTTTGCTTCTTACCCATTCTCCTAAATCACCGATAATGCTTACCATAATTGCACTACCAAATCTCTCCCAAAAGTGTCTGTCAACCCAGCCACCAATACCCGCTTCCCCCAGAGGACCCGTGCCTGGTGAGTCAAGATTGACAACAACACCAGAAGGTGTTTCGATGCGTAACCACTGCACAAACACACGCGTTTGTCCTTGTTGCATGCCACTTTGGTAAAAACCAACGACTTTAGAACCACGGTCAAGCAAAACAACTCGACCACTTGTGGAATAAATATCGCGTGTTAAATGACACGTCGTCATTCCGGGTTGTGATGTAATGATTTTTGTTTCTAACGTGCAATCTATTTGCGTTCCTTGCGTAATCAAAAAGTCACGGTTACGAAGTTGCATCGCATGTGATTGACCTAAACGCACGGGTTGAAGGTTATCAAATAATGCGCCATTACTTCTATCATTATTCGATGCTTTATTACTTGTATCTGTAGATCCTTCGCTACCACCGCTGTTAAGGCTAGAACTAAGCATACGTTTGCGTGCTAATTCTTCAGAATCTTGGAGCATATGTGGAGGAATGGCTGTTTGAAGAAGCTTACTCAAGGCCGGTGGAATATCTAGGCTTGAATCTTCTATTTGTGTTGATTTCTCTGCTTCTTCTATAGGCTTTGGCTCTTCTATAATCCGAGGGACGTAGTTTGGTATAATTTGCTGCACTATTTGTTGTGGGTTTTCTTCCTCAACTTCCGCGGTATTATGCATTTTAAAAGCTTTCCAAGTCAAGGCAATCGGTATCGCTACTATGACAATAAGTCCTACCATTAACAATGCACGGGCACCTGGAATTGTTGGACGACGCTCAGAACCTAGTTCCGACCCTCCATAGGTACCTTCAATATGTTTTTGCTCGACGTTATCGAGTTTTGTACTTTTTCCCTCTCCTTCCTTATTGTCAAACATCATTTTCCTCCTTTATTGATACGATAAACCACCGAAGATACTGTCCCTGTTGTGTTTGGTACGCCATTGGGGTCATAGGCTTCATTAAAAACAGCTAGAGCACGTTTACCAAGTCGTATGAGCCATTTAGGATTGACCTTATGAACGGCGATAATATCATTAGAACTGCCGATAACGGTGCGTGGTATTAAGCTTTCATTTCCTTCAGCATCTACAACATAAATCGATGGCATATCCATGTTAGCGGGAAATTTGAAGTAAGTAATACGCCCATTGTCCCAAGCATTTATCGGAGCAATATCTTGGTGACCGCTCATGGTATAACTGAGATTATAGCCGTTGACGCTTTGGTGAAAACCACGCTCAACCGCAAGGCGTCGGTTGTTTTCTTCTGACTTTCCATCATTTGAATCGGGATAATGGAAAGCTAATTCATATGTTGATCCCGCACGGTCATTACGAAATTGTAGTCGGAATTTGTAACTCCGTTTGTCAGTTACAACGATGAGATTGGTATTAGCGAGTTCTGCTTTTGGTTTAATAAAAATATGCCGCCCTTTATGAGCAAAGGCATAGGCTTCCGAATCGCCAAAGGCATGAGTGATATACTGTTCACCTTCTTCAAGAATAATATGTGTTGCTACACCAAGAACTGTTTCAATTTGAACCACATCGGCTTCGTTATATGTTATATAGCGAATGCGGTGATCATATTGTGAATTTGATGGGCTTTTGAGTGCCTGCACAGGTACTGTATAAAGAGAAGAAAATGAAGACAATAGAACAACGAATGCAAGTTTTTTCATAACAATCAATTCCTTAATCATTCAACAGGACTTCCGGGTCAGAACGGTAACTTGTCACTTGAAAACCAAGGGGGTTAAGCAATCGATCAGATGATTTCATAGGTGCACCAACATAGGTGTAACCAATTGTTGCAATTTGATGTTGTTTTGGTCCAGTAGCAACACCGTTGCTGTCATGTTGCTGCGTTGTAAAACGTACAGTTGCTTGACCAAGCCCATTAGGCTGGATTGATCGTACTTTTACAGCGATACGTGCTTTGTTGGAAAGCACTTTGTCTCGTGCATTTTCTCCATCATAGATTTTATAATATTCTTGTTGAACAGATGCCGCACTTAAAAGTGCTGTTGTGTCATAGTTCAGTTGAACGGTATCGTAGTCGTAAGTCTCGCGGTTAAGCACATATTGGTTTAACCAATATCTGTCTACAACTTCACCATAGCTGGTCTCGTGTTCACGCATGATTGAGATAACATCAACTGCACCTGTCGTATTATCAACGCGCAATACTAAAGGTGTTGGAGCTGGTTGAGAAAATCCAACGACTCCACATATCATACCGAATAAACCAAAAAGACCAACAGTACTCGCTACACGCCATGCCGTTCTGCGCGATCTTATAAATTCATTTATAAGATCGCGTTCTAAACCACGGCTTTCTTCATAATAGCTTCTAAGTTGTTCGGCTTTCACTGGTTTTGCTTGTTTTGTTTTCATATGGCTCCTCGCTTAATTTCGGCCGGGATTGTTTTATTAATGGGTACGCGGTTCCAGTTATTTGGTTGCTTTAGCTTTGGTGCTAATGCACAAGCTGATAAAAGGTTTGCAATCAAAATC
>NZ_JAQITE010000080.1 GCF_028618595.1 Bartonella sp. AU18XJBT
GGTGACGAATAAAACCAAAGTTGAGATCCAAGCATGGGGCGGCGGAGGTAGTGGTGGTTCCTCTTGGTCTTATGGCGATGGCGGCGGTGGCGGAGGAGGAGGTTGTTCCGTATGGTATGGCTATAAAGCCAGTTTAAAAGGGCATGAGAATATCACAATTGGTAAAGGAGGAGATTCTGTTGCAAAGAATTTTGTAAGCGGTAATTCTGGAGAAACAACAGTTGTTGGCAAAAATTTTATGACGGCTACAGGAGGAAAGGGTGGTGGTGGTGCTTACTCCCATACCTCTAACTCGGGATTTGGTGGTAGTACGACTTCCTACTATTCAGGTTCTGGTGGTGCTGGAGGCATGGGAGGAAATTTTGGTTTAGCAACAGACGAACATCCAGGAACTGCTAAAGGCGGCAATGGTTGTGCTGGAACAAGTGGAATTACGAGCAAGACAAGCGGTAATGGAGGTGATGCTGGGGGTGATACATCACGTGGTGGCTCTGGAGGGATAGGACAAGGATCCTATAGTTCAGGAAAAGCGGGGCGTGGCTTTGGTGGTGGGGGTGCTGGTTCTTATGGAGATTCTTCTCCAAGCGGTGCTGGTGCTGATGGTGCAGTTCTTATAAGGTTATGGAAAGAATGAATGGATGTACGACTAACCAAAGAGACAGCACAAGTCAAACTAATGTTTGTTGTATCATGGCTTAAGGTTGTAATAGTCTTTTTTTAAGTCCTTTTATTGCTCTTTAAAAGCCCTTTTAAAGGGCTTTTTTTGACTGACACTGTCAGGCTTATGGAGCATGGTGATGCTTGTTATAGTCTCTTCATTGATTTGGAGAGCAAAATGAAAATAGAATTTAAACTTCGTATTCACTTTATTAAGAATGGCAAGGGATCTAAGTTTTTAGCAATATTTGATCAGACAGCCTTTGATGCGGTTGTAAAATCCTTGATGTTGACGTGCAAATTTATCCCCTCCATGCGCCTATCCTTCTCTTTACGCATGAGGTGGAGAAAAGAAAAACAAGTCTAAGCTATTAGGCTTTCCAATGGGATATTAAACTGTTGGTGCAAATTTTTAATCATGCGTAGTGTTAGTTTTCTTTTTCCACTCAAGATTTCATAAACGCGATTTAAATGACCAATCGCAGGAACAAGATCTTTAGCACTTAAGTTCATTTGTTCCATTCTAAATTTAATAGCCTCAATAGGATGAGGAGGAGAAATAGGATAATGTTCTGTTTCATAAGCTTCAATTAACAACACAAGAACCTCCATTTGATCAAATTCTGGAGTATTCTCTTTAGGTTGATTGTCAAACATTGCAGACACAATTTCTAAAGCTTCTTGATAATCTCTCTCTGTACGAATTGGTTTGATATTCATTTCTTAAATTCTTTTAGTTCTACAGTATTCCATTAACAATATTTAACTGTAACATTTTTGTTGACAATTGTCACTTAATATATTACATTTTATTTAAAATAAAGTTGTTGAGTTTGCTATGATCAAAACATTTAAAAATAAAGACCTACAATCTCTCTGGGAAACAGGAAAAAGTAAGATTGATAGCAGACTTCAACAGCGTATTATTCGCCGTCTTGATACCCTTGACGCAGCTTCTCAAGTTAGTGATATCAATGTACCAGGTTATAATTTTCATATGCTTAAAGGCTTTACTCCAACTCGCTACACAATTCATATCAACGGTCCTTGGTGTATCACTTTTGAATTTAAAGACAGACACGTTTACCATGTTGATCTAGAGCAATACCATTGAAGGTTTTAAGATTAATTGTAAAGGAAACTATCCATGACTACACGCAATCCTAATCGTTGTCCTTCTCATCCAGGAGAAATTTTAGCAGAATCCTTAGAACATTTAAATGCAAGCAAAACCGAAATTGCACGGATTCTTCAAATATCACGCCAGCACTTGCACGGCATCCTTAAAGGAGAACGTCCAGTCACAGCTGTAACAGCGGCTCGCATTGGTAAATTGTTAGGCAATGGACCAGCTCTCTGGCTACAGCTTCAAGCCAATTATGATACATGGCATGCCTTGAGGGACATTGATGTCTCTTCTATTCCAACATTAACAGCTAATAAAGTGGATATACAAATAGAACAGAGCCATTAAGAAAGGAATACCTCCCCGCCTTTGAAGACGAGGAGATAAATCGTGTTTTTAAAGTTAAGCAGCTTTCACAACAGGGCTTACTAAAACTCGTTTGGCTTCTTCAACAAGCGTTTTATAGTGTTTGCTCTCTTCTACTAATGTAAAAGCTTTTACAAGATGCATGTGAAGCGGTCCATAAATATAAACAGCTTTTTCAGTAGGTCCCATTTCATCCCAGTTGCTTGGAAAATCAAAACGTGTATCACGGTCATTATCAATTAATTGGTTTTTTAAATCATAGAAAGCTTTGACGAGGGCTTTTTTAAATGCACGTACCATATCATTATTACGCATATAGGTCATGAGTAGAGTTGCTTGCGGTTCATTGAGGATAGCAACTTCTCTCTTTTGACCGCCTTTACCGTCTCTTTTACTCACTTGGATTTCAAATCCAAGTGAACCAAATTCCTCAAAATCCTTACGATTATTGCGTACTAACTGTATAACTGTTTTATGCGTATTACCCACACCCTCTGCAATTTTTAAAGAAGTTGTAACAGCAATACCAGCATTGTTGATTGTCACTAAATTGTTCATGATTAACTCCTAATGGTTTTAATGTCTCTATTGACACCCCCAAGGGTGTCGGGCGTTAGAAACACGGCCATTAGTCCGTCGCTATGCCTTCCCCTCGTGAGAAGGTATTGTATAGCATAGCTACACCCGACAAAATCGTTATATGCCAATAACAGCATAAAAGACAATCAGTATTTTAAATGCATGGGAGAGATCTTACGTGACCTATCCGCTAATGGTTTAGTGTTTCTAGCACTTGCGATTCGATTAACATGAGAGTTTATTAGTGTCAATATGCTTTAAAAAAAATATTTCACATATTGTTGTTTTCAAAGGATCGCATTTGAAATGCTACCCTTTACTATTCACTCGCATTTGAAATGCGAGTGAACCAAAATCCTTATGATTTGCTGTTTAAAGGGTGCGATTTCAAATCCACCCCTCATTTTTCCCATTCATTTTCATTCACCAATATTTAAAGGAGCATAAAGTATGGCAACAGGTTTTCTACACGGTGTTGAAGTTGTCGAGGTTGACGACGGCACCCGTCCCCTTCGCGCGGTACAATCGGCAGTTATCGGGATTGTTGGCACAGCGCCCGATGCTGATGACCGAGCCTTCCTCTTAACACGCCCGTTTTGGTAACGGGTTCACTTTCACAAGCCGCTAAACTGGATAAAACAGGTAAGCGTCAAGGCACCCTACCCAATGCC
>NZ_JAQITE010000081.1 GCF_028618595.1 Bartonella sp. AU18XJBT
GTCGTTATAAAGAATATCTACTTCACGATCAGCCAATTGATAGCTTGCCATATAGTCATCTTCATTGATTTTCTCGGTTGACCAGCCTAGGCTTTTTAAAAGTGCATGAGCACTTTCCATGGTGAGATGATCATCAGTGTCATCTGCTTCATCTACTTCTTCTGCCGCTTCAACAGAAGTTGTTTTAGAAGCAACAGATGCTGTTTGCGGATCCAAGCTTAAAATCGGAGCATTTTTAGGAAAACCAGTCCGATAACGCCGTGCAAGAGTGAGAAGATTATCAATTCTATATTTTGAGATTTCTTCCACAAAACCTAAAGGATTTCCCTTTCTAAAATTCTCCTTATAAGATTTGAGCTTTTCAACATCCCCAATCAAAACAAGCGCAATAAGGTGACGCGCTACAAGATCAAGTTCACTGTCTGGGGGAAATGCTACATAATCATAGATGATTTGATTGACATTTTGCCGATTAACCCATTCAAGAATATCCGCACTGATCTGTTTCAGCTTGCCTTCATCCAATTCAGTACTAGAAACTGTATAAACTTCTTCTGCTTCTTTGAGGGCTATATATTGAGGCATATTATAGAAAATCTCTCTATGAGCCGTAGAAAAACTAAGTGTTGAAAGGGAAGCCTTAAATGCAACAATCGGCTCTTCTTCATCACTTTGAAGACTGTACATTATATTGATGATACGGTCTTTACTTATAAAATAAGCATTGCGATCATAATTTTTATCACGATAAACTGTCCAATCCATTTCTTTTAATTGCTCTGCAACTTTATTGAAAGTAATCAAAACTTGTGGACTGAGATGTGCTTCTACTGCCTCTCGCTCGTTAAGGATTTTCAGATGTCTTTCAGCAAATTCAACAGCGTGATTAACATACCCCTCCAGTTCTTCATCAAGATTTTGCAAATGCTCAGGAATCTTATCCTCTGCAATAGAATCTTGATAGGATTTTAGGACATCAATTTGACCTGTCAATGCTAAACAAGCCAAATGCCAAATCACAGCTGGATAATAGCTATATTTTTGGATAAGCGTTTTGCTTTCTATTGATGCTTGTAAATCTTGGGCACGAGACCACTGCATCACCCGCTCAGAGATTTTAATAAGCTCGTGATCATTTAATGTTCCCACACAAATATCAATTCCTTTATCAAAACCACTAAAAATTCCTCCCCCAATCGTGTTAAAAGACTTATAAATATCCGTAGGCTGTACAAGATTACGTTGTCCACAAAAATGAATATACAAGCAAGATAAAGAAATCTCTTCATTAGATATTTCAGCCTCAAGACGAACATTGTAATTATCATGAAGACGTATAAAGCCAAAATTAAACTGAATAAAACGGTCTGGCAAAGAGAGCCACATTTTTCCAGGTTCCGTAGAAAACCACCCTTGGGTTTTAAGAATACGGCTTGCTGCTGTAAGGCTTATCGAGCGCTGTTTGGGCTTTTTAGGCGTTAGAATATCGTCTAACTCCCCGTTTTTATAAGCTTGCGCAAAAAGAATGAGGCGCTCAATCCACCCTATTGTTTTGTAATCTGCAAATTCTGGTACATGTAATTGGGGTGTAAACTTAGAACTTTTTAAAGCATCAATATCACCAAGTAATGCTTCCGCAACAGCAGAATGATTAGCAGCTTCTTCACGCAACTTTTGTTCAATATCTTGTGCCTGCGCCCAAGCAATTACTTTATTTAAAGCAGCTTCGATATGGCTTTCGGAAAGATCTGAAGCTGTAACATCGAAATCCTCTTTCGCAGAAAATAGCGTATCTTCATACTTATCCTGTGATACTTCACCACTAGCATATTCCCCAGCAAGACAATAAGCGGCAGTGGTAAGATTAGCCGATAGCCGAAACTTTCCCCCATCCTCTCCATAATCTACAACATCATAACTAATGCCTACAATGCGATCGGGAAGATGATAATGCGCAAACATACTCCCATCTTCAGCACGATAAGGTTCCCAGCCAAGCGTTTTTAAAATCTCTGTCACGTCTTTAGTTCGCATCGCTATTCACTTTCATTCAAAAAGTCCTGGATAATGAAAAGTGTAAAAATCCATTTTGTCTAACTTATTACTCAATTGTTCTTTAATCCATTTTTTACTAGCTTGATTTAATTCTTTATCACTTCCTTTAAAATCTTTGAACGATTCTTGATATTTCTCTAAGAACTCTTTGTTCTCTTTAAAAAATTCTATAAGTTTTCCTTTTGTGGGCTCTGCATTTCCTTCTTTATATGCTTCTTTCAAAATCTTTTGGTTTCCACTTAAATCAGCTTTTCCCGTTTTTACATCAGCAGCAAACAGTTTACCATCCTTTATACCAACAATATCCGCACGAGATCTTACTACCCCCTTATCCGTCTTAGTTTTGAATACTATTTCTGTTTTACATATTCTACATCCTTCATCCCTGAATTCTTGTTTTTTTTCATCGCGCTTTTTGTCATGATGCTTCCTGACTTGTGCAAGTATGTTACCCTTTCCATCATTATTGTTTTGTGGTTCTTTATTGTTTCCGTTTTTTTTCTTATTTTTACTTTCCTTCTGAGAATCTTTATTTTTTTCTTCTTTTGAGTTTTGGTTTGTTTTTTCGCTATCTTCTTCTGCATTTTTCGATGCAAACAAATAGCCAAGGAAATCCGTTATAGCCGTCCCATTGCTAGAGGATCCAACAACAGTTGCTCCGCCAGCCATAAAAAGAGACAGAGCTGCCAACTCTTCTGGTGTAAGCGACACAATGAATGCTGCTAATGCTGCTACCGCAGGAAGAAAATTATTCTCCGCGGCATTACTAGCGGCATCCGCGCCAGTATTGACATCACCACCAGCAAGGGCAGCAGCAAAGCCCCCTGTAACCCGTGCGACATCAATGGCACGATCGCTAAAGTCAGCAAACTGTGCTTCAATCTTTGCATTTATACGCGCTTGTTCTTCTGCCGTTGGAATACGACCATTCAATGCTGCTATTTCTTTTTGTATTAAATTTTTAGACCACAGTTTAAACTGGAGCATAGCAGTTGCTTCGCCGACAGCCCCGCCGATAGCACCGGCAGAGCAAGCGCCACTCGCAACCGCGCCTTTTAAGCAGCCAAGACCGGCGTGGGCAACGATCTGCGTGACCGTATTTATTTTGCCTTCTGCCTTGGCAGTACCAATTTCTTCTGCCAACGATTTGCCAACCGTATCAGACAGGGCGATGCGCAGATTGTTAAAAAAGTTCTTGTCAAGAGAGCCGCCCTCAAGAGCCGTTTGCACGCCTGTGCCAATGGCGGCTTTGATCAGATTCTTTTCCGCTTCAAGGGCGATACGATCGACAAAAGGAGCGGTTTTGGGCAAAGATTGTCCAACACCAGCCATTTCCG
>NZ_JAQITE010000082.1 GCF_028618595.1 Bartonella sp. AU18XJBT
GGTCCCTGTGCAAAAATTCACGATAATGCTCATGTGAGTGGCAAGGCACAAATTTGCCAATTTACAACGATTTATGGCAATGCGGTGCTTAAAGAAAATAAGAAATTTTCTGAAGATGTCTGTGGTGCTGATCAGGCTATAAATAACGCTGCGTAAATAAGACACGGGCGTGGCGGGGGCGCCTCTCTTTAAACATCTCATTCTAAAATTTAAATCTTTTTATAAAGGAATTGTGCTATGCAAAAAAAGTTTGCACTCACAAATGAGACACGTGTATTTAATAATAAAACTCTTTATCGCATTAAAGCATTAAAAGACTTTTCTGATGTTAAAGCTGGGTCTTTAGGCGGCTTTATTGAAAGTGAAAACAATCTCTCTCATGATGGCAACTGCTGGGTCTATGATAATGCTCTTGTTTTAAATCCTGCCTATATTTATGAAAATGCCAAGGTTTCTAATAACGCTATTATAATGGGCTTTGTGTATGGCAATGCGCATCTTTCTTATAATGCTTGGGTCTGTGGGCGGGTTTATGGCAATGCAAAATTATCAGGAAATGCGCGTATTTATGGCAATGCCGTGGTTTATGATCATGCTGTTATCAGTGGTGCTGCTAAAATTTATGGCAAGGTTTATGGCAAGGCTAGCGTGGGAGGGTATACTCAAGTCTACGGTTCTGTTTATGGCAATGCTAAAGTGACTGGTTATCACACCATTAGAGGTTTGGTGCATGGCAATGCAAGGTTAAAAAGAGATGGTTATTCATATGTCAAATAAAACTTTTACTATGCATATGGGATTCCTGAAGATTGTGAAATTTATGAAAATGATACCGTTGTAAAGATTAGTGAAAGTAACGCTGCGTAAATAAGACACGGGTGCGGCGGGGGCGCCTGCTTTCAATCCAATTTTCCATTCCAAATTTTATCAAACGTTTATCACATTAGATTGTGAGGATACCCCTATGTGTAAAAAATACGAATTAACCAATCAAATTAAACAAATTAAAGAGAGACTTACTAAGCAAATTATAAACCTTTATCGCATTCGGGCTTTAATAGATTTTGATGATGTCAAGGCGGGCGATTTAGGGGGCTATATCGAAAATGAAGGTAACTTATCTCACTATGGCAATTGTTGGGTCTATGATGAGGCTTGTGCCTATGGCTATGCTCATGTTTCTGATCATGCTAAAGTACGTCATTTATCTCATGTGCGTGGGCGGGTCTATGGGAATGCTGAGGTCTATGGCAAGGCTTTAATCACTCGATATGCTAAAGTTTATGACCATGCTTGTGTTTATGGGAGTGCTCATGTGGCGGGCAATATCTATGGTAATGCTCATGTCTGTGATCACGCCCGCGTTTATAGCAATTCCCATATTTATCAACATGCGCGCGTTTCTCATGATGTTTTTGTTTATGATCATGCAAGGATCTATGGTCATTCAAAGGTTTCTGGCTCTGCTTGTATTTACAGCAATGCAAAAATTTATGGACAGGCTGCTATCAAAGGCTTTGCAAAGATTTATGGCAAGGTTTACGGCTCTGCTCTTGTGAGTGGGCGCGCTGCGGTTTATGGCTCTGTTTATGGGAATGCGAAAATCTCTGGTTCTGTCAAGGTGTGGGGTCGTGCCTATGGAAAAGCAAAAATAGATAAACAAAGCAATGTAAAATCAGTTGCTCAAAATTATGAGGTTTATCAAAGCGATAATGTCGTTAAGATTATTGATAAAACAGAATAAAAATAGACATGGGAGCGCCTTCTTTATGGTTATAAACCCATCATAAAAGAGAGAATGCAAAAAAAAGCCGTGTCAAGTGATACGACGCGGCTTTCAAATGTCTATCCTTATGAATCAACCCTAATAAGGTAATGACACATATATACAAAACGTATTATATTACAAGTGCTCTATTAAAAATATGAAAACTTATCAAAAGGAATATATGATGCATATGATTTTTAATCACTCTTTTGAATGAGAGAGCCTATAAACGCTTGTTATATGGCTATCAAATGTATCAATCATAACGTCTTTAGCTTAAAGAGATTTATATAAAACAAAGCACATGATCAAAATGCTTCTTTTAAAACGTTTCAATATACTAAGCTCAAAATCGAGCTGAGTGAATTCAAATAACACATTATCTAAAATCAAAACCTATCAAACAAATCAAAACGTTTGGTAGCTTTATCAAAACCCGTTTTTTTACATTTACGAGCATTAGTTTTCAAAACAATTTCTCATAAGACAACAAACAACCGCTTTTATCAAACGCAAGGCTTTAAAAACTATTATAAACATCAGTTTTAAACGTTCACTTAGAGAGGCTCTCATAAGCGTATTTTCACTTTTCATTAAATGTAACTTTTTACAAATAAGCTGGCTCAATTTTGAGTTGGCAAAATCAACCAGCTCAAATTCGAACTCGTTATCTTTAGAATAGAGCATTCTTTAAACAATGTCGTTTTATCTAAAAATTTAGAAAAATTCCATGCCTTGTGATGTTATAATGGTTTTGAATTTTACTTGCTTATCTTTGTCTAAAGAGATGCCCTCAAATTTGAGGAGACCTCATTTGGTTTCGTATTTTTAAACGATAACTTTTAAAATGTTTTTTAGTATCATGTTTAAGGTAAAATAGTCTTTTACTGCTATGGTATTAGCCGCCTCCATTTTTTTATGGAAGCGAATAGTTCCGTTCTTAAAAACTAGCTATGCACTATATTCATTAAAAGGCTTTTCATTTCATAAGATATAAAATACCTCTTTATCGTTTTCTAAATTTTTAGAAAGCGCTTTAAAAGCGATCTTGTCCTTAATCCTTTTATGCAATTTTTTAAATTAAACCCATAAGCTTATGACCGTTTCAAACGATTATTCCTTTGAAGGTTTCGCTCAAAAAAGAGCAAAACTCATACCATTCTTTAAACGTATACAATTTATATTATCGATAATTTCAAACGACTAAATTTTTAAACAATGTGATTTGTGCTGTGATAAAAACGTATCATAAAATTTATAAACTGTTATGAATGATATCTGCTTTTCATTTCATTTGCATGTTTACATGCGTTAATATTTACATCATGATTTGCTTTTTATGGTCTACTCATACATGGCAATCTTCTATAAAAAATAGTCAAATGAATCATGCATAAAAATGTGGATTCTTAAGTGGATTCATATAAAATAATTTCACTCAACATATTGACTTTGTTGTATTTTTATGCATAATGTGAATTTAACATCAGGACGCTGGGAAATAGAACAATCTCACGGCACTTTTGCAGAACAAATTATTCGTCCAACAGGGCTTGTTGACCCACCAACAGAGGTTCGTCCAGCCAGAAATCAAGTCGATGATGTTGTGAATGA
>NZ_JAQITE010000083.1 GCF_028618595.1 Bartonella sp. AU18XJBT
CGTTGCTGTTGTTTTGCGTTTGCTGGGCTTGGTGAATCCTTTTATTTTTCAAGCGATTATCGACCGTATTCTCCCTTTTCAGCGTATTGAAAGTCTCTATGCTATCGTTGTCTTGATGGTTGCTATCATGCTGTTTAGCACGGCTCTTAGCGCTCTATCAGGCTACTTAGGTGCTTATTTAGCCAATCGGCTTACGCTAGAATTTGGACGGCGCATTTACACCCATCTTTTAAGTCTCTCTTTGCCCACTTTACGCCGTTGGCAAGTGGGAGAATTGTTTTCACGTATTGGAGAGGTTGATACAATTCGCGGTTTTTTAACAGGAACCATCGCCACAACTGTGCTAAATGTTCTCTTTGCCATTATTTATATTGCTGCACTCTTTTCCATTAGTCCAAAACTGACCTTTATTGTCCTTATCATTTTACCTTTACAAATGGGTTCTTTAGCGCTGGTCGGTCCCTTCTTGCGCCGCCAATTACGCCGTGCTTTCACTCTGCAAGCTGTCCATAAATCGCGCCTTATTGAAAGTTTTACCAATCTTGAAGCCATTAAAGCACACGTAAAAGAATCTGCTCATACAATACGCATGCAAGAAACTTTAGCTCGTAGTTTAGATCAAAGCCTTACAACCAGTAAATTGCATCTTCTCAATGGAGCCATGAGCCATATTTTTGGTGATCTTTTCACTATTTTTATTATCTTTTTTGGTGCTCAGGCAGTTCTTCAAAACCAGATTACACTAGGGCAACTTATTGCCTTTCATCTCCTCGCTGGAAATGTTTCTGGTCCTATCTTAAGCCTTGCATCCCTATGGGAAGAATGGCAGCATTTGAAAATCTCTCGTCTTCGTTTGGGCGATATTCTTAACTCCCCTTCAGAATGGGAAGAAGAAAAGCCGCCTCTTCAACTCAGCGCTCCTCCTCATCTTGAAGCCAACGATCTCTGTTTTTCTTATGGAGATAAGTCCATTATCAATCATCTTAATGTCTGTTTACAACCTGGGCAACCAATTATGTTACTTGGTCCTTCAGGGTGCGGAAAAACAACCTTGGCGAAGCTCCTTTGTGGACTCTACCCCCCAACAAGCGGAAAGATATTGATTAATGCCCAACCTTTACAAAATTTTGATGTCCGTAGCGTGCGTGAAACAATCGCGTATTTTCCTCAAAATCCTTGCCTTTTTTCCGGAACCATTCTTGAGAATATGCTTCTTGCTAAACCAGATGCCACTAAAGATGAAATCGACACTGCACTATATGTTAGTGCTTGCCATGATTTGATTGCTCAGTTGCCTTTAGGACTTCATACTCAAGTAGGAGAGCAAGGTGGTTTTTTATCAGGTGGTCAGCGCCAACGCTTGGCTTTGGCTTGTTTCTTTCTGATAAACCCAAGCCTTCTTATTTTGGATGAACCTACTTCCGCATTGGATGACACTGTCAGTGCACAAATTGTTGAGCATTTATATAAACTTTCGCAAGAACGTATTGTTCTTGTTATTACCCACAAAAGTGACCTCTTTCCTCAGCATGCAACCGTCTTAAACTTTACTGATTTGGAGGCAAAAAATGGCAGATAAAGCTCCCTATTTGCGCCCTTTGTCACCAACGCTTCATATGGTGGTTGCTGTTTTGGTCACCTTATTTCTCTTTATTGTAATCGGCAGCTTTATCGCAAAAACAGAGATTGTTGCACGGGGGCAAGGAAGTGTTATTCCCACCGCTTACGTTCAGCTGGTCCAAGCGCAAAATACAGGACGCATTGAGAAAATTCTTGTAAAAGAAGGGCAATTTGTTCATCAAGGCGATCTTCTTATTCAATTAGATCCTCGTGAAGCCCTCAATGAGTGCGCACGTGTTCAAGCAGATATCGCGCAACAAACCCTTCAAGCACAAATTGCAACAGCTATTTTAACAGCTTTGCATGAAAGTGATCCTTTGGATGAAGATTTTGTGACCAAAGGGCTTGCCTATCTACCAGTTCCTCCTTCTGGCAATCAGACTGCAAGAATAGAAGGGGAAAAACTCATTAGCGCTGCCCTTCAATCTCTCCAAGATAAATTAAGAGCGCTAAAAGCACAAGCGGACCGCGTCGAGCGCAGCGGTGCAACACAACATGCGCAATTAGATAGGTTGGAAGATGATCGTCAATTAAGCCAAGGAAAATTAAAAGCTGCAAAAAGCCTGATGGAAACAAAAGTCATTAGCCAAGCGGTTTATTTAGAGCGTTTACATGATTTTAAAAATGTCGAGCATGAAATTTTAACCAATCAAAGACGCTTGGAAGAAAATGCCGCCGAAATAAACACCCTCCGCCAACAACGGCAAAGTCTCATTTCCGATGAAATCGCCCGCTATCGTCAACTTTCACGTGAAACAGAACTGAATCTTCAAGGATTAAAAGCAAAGCTTGATAGCACTCAATACCATCTTGACCACTTATCACTTTATGCACCTGTTGATGGACGTATCGATGATTTAAGTATCCATACTTTGGGCGGCTTTGTAGAAGCTGGTAAAACGCTCATGCGTATTGTCCCTGGTGCGGGCGGTCTCATTGTTGAAGCGTTTTTTGATAATCGAGATATTGGTTTTTTAGAAAAGGGTCAACGTGCTTACATCAAATTTTCTGCCTTTCCACCTGAACGTTTCGGTGTTATCCACGGTACAGTCGTTAATGTAGGCGCTACAGCGCGCTATGATAAAGAAATTAATAATGGTGTCTACGCTGTTTTAATCAAAATTGACCAAGATCATATCACTTTGAATAACAAACAACTTAAATTTATCCCTGGCATGACTGTGACAACGGATGTCATTACCTCAAAACGGCGTCTCATTTCTTATTTCTTTGAACCTATCACCAAAATTTTAGAACAATCTCTAAAGGAAAGATAATGTCTGTAAATGAAAATTCATCACCATCACTCATAGATCCTCTTACGGCTTTGGGTGCCATGATTGTTTTAATGCTTACATCTCCCTTATACCGCCGCTGGCGAATCTGGGATATAGATCGAAATTTAGGACCAGCTTTACAGACTGGGCAATATAAACTCTATAAAAATGAACGTGGAGAATTTTGCGCCTTTATCACTTGGGCTTTTTTAGATGAGAAAAATCATCAATCTATGCTTGAAAAGGGAGAGCTTTTATCCGATGCTGATTGGCAAGGCGGAGAATATATGTGGTTTATTGATTGTGTGGCACCCTATGGACATGCTGCTGGTATGGTACGTGACATGCAGCGGCATGTGTTTCCTAATCAGCATTATTGCTACGCTGTTCGGCG
>NZ_JAQITE010000084.1 GCF_028618595.1 Bartonella sp. AU18XJBT
AAGAAGCAGAACAAAGAAGACTTGCAGCCCTTATGCGACAAGAAAAACAACAATCCCAACGGATTGATAATGTCTTCAACGCTTATGAAACCTACGGACCACGCAATTGGGCTTACACCGCTCAAGGATCGAGCACGCTCGAACCCGCCTCCGTTTACGACAATGGCAAAACAACAACATTTACATTTCCTGACAACCAAGAAATCCCTGCCATTTATATTGTCAACAATGACGGTACAGAATCGCTGGTTCCCAAAACCACAAGAGGCAACATGGTTATTGTCCATGCCATTAGCGCGCGCTTCACCCTAAGAAAGGGAAGAAACGTCCTATGCGTCTTTAACGAAGCCTATCAACCAAAAGGCATAAATCCAGATACCGGAACAACCTCACCAGCTGTTGAACGTAAAATTGCATCAGATCTTTAAATAAGCGGGAATTGAAGGGGACAACATATGAGTGATAAAACAATCATCGAAGATCGAGGATCAATTGAGGGTGGCAAAAATAATACATCAAAATCGGATACAAAAAAAATAATCATTATTATAGCTTTTGTAGGATTTTGCGCATATGTACTTTGGAATATATTTTCAACACAAACAACACCAAAATCCACGGTAAATGTTCATAAAAAACAAGAGTTTAATAACTCAGTTACTCCCTTAGAATTAGTTTCCGCTGAATCACGAGCAAAAATTGCTCCAATTACACTACCACCACCAACGAAAACACCAGAAAAAATAGTTGAAAAAGATCCTTTACTTGATGCTGCACAACGTGCTCCCGTATTGGCTTTTACGAGCAATACCCACCCTTCTTCAACTCAAATGACGAGAAATAACTATAGTAATAATATAAGTGAAACTCCTAATAATGATTCACAAAGTTTTTCCTCACTTCTAAAGCCTACAAAAATAGAAGGTACAAGAGCTGGGATCATGGGAGATAGAAACTTTATCATCGCCATGGGAACTTCTATTCCCTGTATATTAGAAACCGCATTAAACAGTGACCAACCAGGTTTTGCAAGCTGCATAATCAACCGTGATATCCTCTCTGACAATGGGCGCGTTGTTTTGCTTGATAAAGGAACCCAAGTCGTTGGTGAATACCGAGGAGGACTTAAAAAGGGTCAATCTCGCCTCTTTGTGCTCTGGACAAGAGCAAAAACACCAACCGGTGTCATCATCAATCTTGCATCTCCTGCAACTGACAGTTTAGGCAGAGCTGGTTTTGACGGCAACGTCAACACCCATTGGTGGGAACGCTTCAGTTCAGCATTATTACTCACCGTTGTTGATAGCGTTACAACAAACCTAACCAATAAAAAGAAAGGCAATTCTAACTCAGGTGGTGGTTTCAACAGCTCTGAAGCAAGCAATATCGGAAAAGATACAGCCACCGTTGCTCTTGAAAATCAAATCAACATCCCTCCTACCCTAGAAAAATTTCAAGGCGAACTCGTCAACATCTTTGTAGCAAGAGATCTCGATTTTTCATCTGTCTATAAACTAACCGTAAAGAGCAAAAGAAACCGCTCTACTCCCGGCTATTCCTTTTTTCATTAAGCCAATAAAGTCACATTATGCCCTCAGCAAAAAATGCAGAACGCGCCTCCATCGTCTTAACAAAATTAAAGATCTTAGATGACTTCCTTAATGATGAAAATTTATTTGAAATTGTCATCAATCGCCCCGGCGAAGTAATCGTTGAGGGTCCCAATGGTTGGCAAACCCACATCTTAAAAGAACTAACCTACGGCGAACTAGAAGGGATTGCGAAAGTTGTTGCTGCCTACACAACACAAAAAATCAGTGTAGAAAACCCCGTTCTCTCCGCAACACTGCCAAACAACGAACGCATACAAATTGTTATGCCTCCAGCTGTTGCAGCCAATACCATTAGCATGACCATTCGTAAACCTTCATCACGCACTTTTTCTCTTGAAAGTTTACATGAAAACAATCTGTTCTCTGTCGCTCAAAACACCAGTTTCACACCCACGCAACAAATGACAGAACGATTATCCGAACTCTCTGATACAGACAAAGAGCTAACAGATCTCTTTATCGCCAAAGATTTTTGCACCTTTTTAGAACGCGCCGTTATTACACAACAAAATATCTTAATATCGGGCAAAACCGGTTCCGGGAAAACAACCCTCTCCAAAGCTTTAATTGCAAAAATCCCTGACTATGAACGAATTCTCACCATTGAAGACACGCCAGAACTTGTCGTTCCGCACGCTAACAAAGTCCAACTTTTTTATTCAAAAGATAACCAAGGCTTAGCAAAAGCAGGCGCAAAAGAACTGCTTGAATCAGGCTTACGCATGCGCCCCGACAGAATCCTTCTACAAGAGCTGCGTGATGGTACAGCCTTTTACTATATCCGTAATGTCAATTCTGGTCACCCCGGCTCCATTACCACCGTCCACGCCTCAACAGCCCTTGCAGCCTTCGAACAAATGACCCTTTTAGTCAAAGAAAGTGACGGTGGTGGTAATTTAGCGCGCGATGATATCCGCGGCTTATTAATCTCGATGATAGATGTTATCATCCAATGCAAACGCCTTGAAGGCAAATTTCGTGTAACAGAAATCTATTACGACCCCTTCAAACGCCGTGATGCTTTTTAAAAACTGTTGAAATCACTTAAATAAATCATTCATATATTTCGCAAAATATACATCTTATCCTTTTGCACTCTTTTCAAAAGTTTTAAGCGTTTTCGCATTAGAAATAGACATATCAAATGGTAATCCTCTTTCATCAACAACTTTAGCTAAGGAAATTCGTATGAAATCAGACACCGTAAGTCCTAAACTTGCTAATATTTCACCAGCTTCTTTTTTCAACTTCTTATCTATATTTGCTCGAACAACATCTTTTGAATCTACGGCTACACTCATAGTAAAACTCCTTTAGTTACCTTCTTATGTGTGGATAGAATTAGTTATAATAACAAGTTTCTAATGTTATAAATTTCTTTATCGCGAAACATCTTTTGACTTTGTTTGCGCTATCACATTTTTTATCTCTTGTGTATGTCTCTGTTGCAAAAATTTAACTGCTGTTTGAAGCTCGCTCACAAGATTTTTATCTTGCGGCTGATTTTGGGGTATTGCTTTTGACAAGTCAAAGTCTTGTTTATGAATGGCATCCTGTCCAAAACGTTTATCTAAAGCACTTTGTAGCTTTAAAAACTCTTGATTGATCTGCTCTGGTATCTTTGAATAACTCTCACGACCAGCTTCAACATTTTTCATAA
>NZ_JAQITE010000085.1 GCF_028618595.1 Bartonella sp. AU18XJBT
ATCAGTTTGTTCAAGAAAATCCCGTCTCTTGTGCTTTACAACGTGTACTCAATGTCCTTGATAAAGTTACCCCTAAAGAAGAATCTCAAGATCTCAAAAATATTTCTAGGAGCGTACAATTTTACACGCGTGGAATTACCACTCTTGAAGCACAACAAAGCTTAATTGTAGAACTTTACAATGAATTTTTCCGTTATGCTTTTCCACGTACAGTAGAAAAATTAGGAATTGTTTATACGCCCATTGAGGTTGTTGATTTTATCATTCATTCTGTTGATGATGTTTTACGTAATGAATTTGGAAAAAGCCTAGGATCACGTGGTGTTTCTATTCTTGACCCTTTCACTGGAACGGGTACCTTTATCACACGGTTGTTACAATCAAATCTTATAAAACCAGAGGATATGGAATATAAATACCGTTATGATATCCATGCTAATGAGATTGTCTTACTCGCCTATTATATAGCAGCCATTAATATCGAAGCAACTTATCATGGTCTTATGAAAGGGAATTATATCCCATTCAAGCATATTGGTTTAACCGATACATTCCAAATGCTTGAAAGGAAAGATTTGTTGCAAGAGTTATTTAAAGAAAATAGTGAATATTTAGAACATCAGAAAAATCTGGATATTGAAGTGATCTTTGGTAACCCTCCTTATTCTTCTGGTCAAAGAAATGAGAATGATAATAATGCAAATGTAGAATATGAAATACTTGATAGAAGTATCCAAAATACGTATGCACTTAAATCTCAAGCAATATTAAAAAGAAATCTCTATGATAGCTATATTCGAGCAATTAGGTGGGCAAGTAATCGCTTAAGTTCTCAAGGTGGTGTCGTTGCCTATATTTCTGGAAATGGATGGGTAGATAAAACATTTGCTGATGGCATGCGAAAATGCTTACAGAATGAATATTCTTCTATTTATATCATTAATCTTCGTGGTGATATTCGAAAAAATATAAAATCAAAAGAGCTATCAAAGGAAGGAGGCAATGTTTTTGGTTCTGGAAGCCAAAATGGAATAGCTGTAACGATTTTTGTGCGCAATCCAAACAATAGCCAACACTGTAAGATTTACTATCATGATATTGGTGACAATCTTTCTACCGAAAAAAAACTTGAGATGCTTCAATACTTTGGTAGTGTTGGTGGCATCACAAATGAAGCGGGTTGGCAAATAATTACACCGGACGAGCATGGTGATTGGATAAATCAACGTGATAATAGTTTCAAAGATTTTTTAACAATAGGCGATAAGAAGGGAAATAATAAAAAGCTCTTTGAAACATTTTCTCTTGGAGTCGTAACCAATCGTGATGCGTGGGCATATAACTCAAGCCGTGAAACTTTAAAAAAGAACATGAGTAATATGATTGCCTTCTATAACAGTGAAGTGGAACGATTTAATGCTGCTTATGGACATGTTGATCGTAGGATACGTACAAAGGCTGTAAATGATTTCGTTGATACAGATGAGAGAAAGATAAGTTGGAGTCATAATGTTAAGCAAGAACTAGTAAAAGGAAAATTTTTTGAACTTGAAGATACGTGCCTTACACAAAGCCTATATCGTCCTTTTACACAACAATGGCTTTATTATAACCGTACTTTCAATGAGAGAGTTTATCAAATGCCGCGGATATTCCCTATGGGGAAGGTGGTTGAAAATATGGTAATACAAATTACAGGTACAGGAACTCAATCGGGTTTTTCTGTACTTATGTCTGAAGATTTGCCTAATCTTGATGTAGTGGATAAAGGTCAATGCTTTCCAAGATACTTTTATGAAGATATTACCTCCTTAAAATCTAAAGATAATAATCAGTCACATTTATTTACAAATGCTACAGAAGAAAACAAAACCTCTGCTTTACAACGTCGTGATGCCATTACGGATGAAGGATTAGCATATTTTAAAGCGGCTTATCCGAATGAAAAAATCTCTAAGGATGATCTATTCTATTATGTTTACGGAATTTTACATTCAGAAGATTACCGTACCCGTTATGCTCATAATTTATGCAAAGAACTGCCTCGTATCCCTTGTGTAAAAACTGCTGATGATTTTTGGTCATTTGTAACAGCGGGGCGTAAACTCGGTCATTTGCACGTGAATTATGAAGATGTAGAGCCTTATCCAGTGACCTTTAAAAAGGGTAATCCAAAATTAACTGACATCTCTAATCCAGAAAAGTTTTATTACGTTACAGAAATGAAATTCGCAAAAGCAGGTAAAGAGAAAGATAAATCAACTGTCATTTATAACAGCAATATCACAATAACAGATATCCCTCTTGAAGCTTATGAGTATATCGTTAATGGCAAGCCCGCTCTTGAATGGGTTATGGGGCGTCAATGCGTTAAGACAGAGAAAAAGAGTGGCATTGTAAATAATGCCAATCGTTATGCTGTTGAAACCATTGGCAATCCTGCCTACCCTCTAGAATTATTTCAAAGGGTTATTACTGTAAGTTTAGAGACAATCAAAATTGTTAAGAACCTACCAAAATTAGAAATTAGAGAAACTGAATAACTTATAAAGCATGCTCACATAATGGGCATGCTAATCTTATTAAAGCCGCTTATTTATTAGTTTAAATAACAGTCTATTTTATCATCTGTTATGAGATAACTAAGATAGGAAAGAATTACGTTATCAGAAATCCTTTAATGGACTTTTGTAAATTTTGTAAACGTATCATCTTGTGAATTGATTACCTATAATCTTAAAAGAGATAATTTATCATGCGTTATTCTAAAAAGAAGAAACTTGCACTTTTAAACACTGTACTTTGGATTGCTTTAAGACTTTTAAGAAATCCACTCTTAAACAGAATACGCTTCTTTTGGATTGCCTTTAAGAGATTATATCGCAATCTCAAATGATAGCTTTATTGTTATCAAAAGCTTTGTTTAAACAGAGTTATGTATATTCATTTTGCTTATAGGTTTTGAAGGTGTAAAAACCGTCAAAATACCTTCAAAACGTATATTATTAGTTGAATTTAGAGGTTGTATTATCAATAGAGGTTGTTTTTTAAAGATCTGTAAAATCTTAACACATTGAAATATAATGTTTTTATTTTTTGCTATTTTTTTATATAAAAGCAGCAACCGTCAAAACTCAAAACCTCTTCAAAACTCATAACCATAATGATCTTGATAGCATTTCTTATGATTATACCCCCTTTCTTTTGAAAGGCTTTAAAGGATCATATGTTTTTTTAAGACGTGTTTTA
>NZ_JAQITE010000086.1 GCF_028618595.1 Bartonella sp. AU18XJBT
TATACTTCTGTTATTCATGCTAATCCAAAAACACATCAATCACTCATAGATAGAAAAAAGTTTGAGAAGCAGAGAGAGGAATATTGGTATAAACTTGGTAATGGGTATGGAGAACAAAAAAACAGTAATTTAGGAGGAATAATCGATATGAGATGGGGTATCATAGGTCTAAATTTTGACAGATGGGGACAGGAGCATCGGCAGTAATGCTCTACGATTGATGAAAAGAGAAAAAACAGAGACTTATAAAATAATTTATGGAGAAATAATTGATGAAAACCTATACTTTAGATGATGTTGCAGTCTTAATTGATAAGGTTAATAAATATGATGATGATATTATCAATTTTGGTACTGAAAAAAATGCGGTTGATGATCTTGTGATTGAAAAGGCAGAGAAAGCTTTGGATTTGAAATTCACATCGTCTTACAAAGTTTTTTTAAAAAAATATGTAGGAGGGGAAATTGGTGGTGAAGAAATTTATAGCCTTTATGGAGATTGTGGGGAAGGCATTCCTGCTGGTGATATTGTTTTCCAAAACTTAAATGATAGAAAAGATGGTTTTGCGACACCAGAACAGCTCGTTGTGAGTTATGATCTTGATGAAACCTTTTACTTTGATTATACGCAGTTTCGGGATGGAGAATGCCCAATCTATGTCATGCTTCCATCTGAAGATTGCGAATATTACGCAAGTAATTTTTATGAGTTCCTTTGTAAAAGAATTAAAGTACACGCGGGAGAAGAGATACCTGAAGGTGACCAACCGATTGAAAAGATTGAGAACACTCCCACTCCGAAACCTATCCCTTTTTACAAGAGTTTTTGGAAAAAACTATGGAAGAGGGGAAATTGATAGGGGGAATATGGAGCGTTTATAACGCAAGTTTTGAGGATCATCCATGAAAACCTATACCTTAGATGATGTTGTAGTACTAGTTGATAAATATAGCGATAGTATCGATTTTGGCTCTACAGATGAAGCAGTTGATGATGCACTGATTGAAAAAGCAGAGGGGATTCTTAAATTGCAATTCACATCCTCCTACAAAAATTTTTTGAAGAATTATGGAAGAGCGGAGATCTGTGGTGAGGAAATATTAAGTGTTTATAATACAAATTTTGAAATTTCTCGTAGTGATGATATTGTTTATTATCATATAACGGATATAGAAAATGGTTTAGCAAAACCACAGCAGCTTGTTGTGAGTAGAACTGATTTTGGTGAGACATTTTATTTTGATTATTCTCAGTTTCAGAATGGTGAATGCCCGCTCTATCTTAGATTTCCACCTAGCGATCCCCAGTATTACGCAAGTAACTTCTATGAATTCCTCTGTAAAAGGATTACAGATAATTTGAAGTAAATTTCTTTGTACGGTGGTTTTACTTTCAAATTGCAATGTTAAACCACCATTATTTTTTTCTTTTCAAGAATGCAAGCGTCGTTAATATTTTTTAGGGGGAAGGACTTATGAAAACTTATACTTTAGCTGATGTTGTACAATTAATTGATAAGTATAGCGATCGTATCAATTTTGGTACTGCTGATGATGGAGTTGATGATGTACTAATTGAAAAAGCAGAGAAAACTCTCGGTTTGCAGTTTACAACTTCCTACAAGAGTTTTTTTAAAAATTACGGAGGAGGAGAAATTGGTTGCGAGGAAATTTTTAGCATTTATGGTGTAGACTTTGAAACTGTTTATGGTGGTGACATTGTCTATAATCGCTTAACAGAAATGAAAAATGGTTTAGCAAAACCACAGCAGCTTGTTGTCAGTAGAACTGATTTTGGTGAGACATTTTACTTTGATTACTCTCAGTTTCAGGATGGTGAATGTCCGCTCTATTTTGAGGGAATATCTGGAGATCCCCTTTATTATGCAAGTAATTTTTATGAATTTCTCTGTAAAAGAATTATGGAACATGCTGGGGGGTAATGACGATGCAAACCAAAGACGCAACAGAGATTTTAAAAAGACTTGGCTGGGAGCCTCATCGCGATGAAATGGGTGATATGTTTGCTTATTATCACCTCCCCGATCGCATAGTGCGTATTCACTACGGCGTCATAGATTATGGACGGGATAGCGGAAGATTGTGGGTTTCTGTCAGTCTTACTACTGCTGCTTATTGTCTTGGCTGTGAATATGCTAACGGTAAAGAAACGCAACCTCAATATGAGGATATGCTGATTTCTTCAGAAGAGAATTTTGGAGTTACAGCATTGGAGTTTTTTGAAAACCACGTTAAGGTAGCTTTAAACAAAGTGTTAGCTTGGGCGCAAGCACAAGATATTGAGAAAAAATTACATGAAAAAGCTGCTAATCATTCTCTCGTTGCAAAGGCTCTACTCGGCGATACCGAAGCTATAAGGAATTACAAACCTACACCTCAATTATATACACAAGAGTTTTCTGATTATGAAAAGATAACACAGGTTGAGCGCGTTATCTTTTTTGCTGAGGCTTATAAAAATAACGAATTGGATGACATTTTAGCACACAAAAAACCAAAACAGCGTTTGATGAGTCTCACAGCAGCAACGCGCATTCTTAAAACCCAAGGGTGGTTTGCCACAGAGCTTGGGAAAATGTGGTTGGTTTTGCCGGATCGTTTTATTAAGTTAGATTTTGGCTTTATCCGTCTTCATGATGATTACAATGTTCATCTTGAAGCAGAGATCTCCAACGAAGATATTTCTGTAGCTTGCCATTATATTCACGATAGTAGAAAATGTAGGCAGATATCAGCTACAAATATTTATCAGTCTTTTAACACGATTGGGGGAGGAATTTTTAGTAGTTTTGGTAAAGGTATTGATATTTGTGTAGAGACATTAAATGAGCAAGAGCTTATTAAAATCTCTGAGCGGGTGATGCAGTGGGCTCGTGCCCAAGACTTGCAAGCATCAATAGAAAGCAAAACGCTTATCCAAAAATATAGCTCTTGTCCCGATATCCCATGGCATTTGGCTTGTTTAGCATTAACAGGTCAAATTGATGTCCTGAAATCCTATCAAAATGCCGTAGATACAATTTCTGAATATTTAGATGACAATGATGTGGAAAAATATGTTAATCACGCCGTTCATTTTGCTGAAGAACATCTGACCGTTTTAAAGGAGCGAGAGGCGGCGGATGCACGCATTGATGTACACTCTTTGGCTCTCCTTAATACAGTTTC
>NZ_JAQITE010000087.1 GCF_028618595.1 Bartonella sp. AU18XJBT
CGTGAGTCACGGCGTTTTCTCATCAAACAAGGGCAAAGTTCAGTTGTAGCAGAACTGAATTTACGCGGCTTTGATGATGAAATAGCCATTTTAAGTGGCACCACCAAGAATATTGAACTCCTAGAAACCATTATGGATGAAGTTGGACAATCTCCAGAAAAATGGCTTCCTATTTTTCAAGAAAGGTCAAAACAATGAAAAAACTTTTATTGGCAACAGCCGTCTGTGCAGCTTCATTTGGCTTTCAAACAAATGCCTTTGCTATCATGGTATATGATCCCGCGGCTGTTGGACAAATAATGAAACAAGTCCAGCAAGGCACACAGCAACTTAACAAATTGCAAGAACAAATTCAACAAGGCAAACAACAGCTTGAGCAATTAAAGAGCCAACTCGATCAAGCAAAACAATTATATAGTTCCTTAAATGGAAAACCTGATTTATCCGCTCTTCAAGAATTGCTCAACAAACAAGGGAATAATGCTGCTCTCCCCTCTGATTTTAATCATTTAGAACAATCAATAGATGGCACCGGGGGTGGTAGCAGAAACACTGAAAAATGGAAAGAAAAACTTTTATATAAAGAACCATCGGGTGGTGGTGGATCAAAAGAAGCCGTTGATGCCTTTTACAAGCAAGAAGTGGAAAAATTGCACAATCGCAATGTAGGACAAGCAGCAACAGGGCAAGCTGTTTACGAAGATGCCGATAAAAAGAAAGAAGCCATTAGTAAGATTATTGAAAAACTGAAAAATGCTAAAACCGCTGCTGAAGTTCAAGATGCTCAAACACAATTAGCAGCTATACAAGCAATATTACAAGCAGAGGCTTTACAAACACAAGCCACCTCTATGATTCAGCAAGCTCAACAGGAAGCTGAAATTATTCGTTCTAGAGAAGAAACTAGTAAAAGATATCAAGACTATGCAAAAAAAATCCGTGGTCATTAAAAATTAAAAAGAGGGAATTGAATATGAACAAGATCATCATAACAACATTGCTGCTTTGCACAGGGCTGCTCACCGCTGGTTGCGAAAAAACTTACAGCGTAGAAGAATTTAAAAAAAATGAAAGCTTAATAAGAGAGTTTCAATGGAAGTGTGGGGCTTCTGATAATTCGAAAAATTGTCAAAATGTGCGACAAGCCGCTAAGGAACTTGAAACTGAAGAACGCAAAAAAGCTGACGAAAATTACGAAAAAGCTCTAGAGGAAATAAATAAAAGGTGAAAAGAACGAGAAGCAAAAGACCGCGCTAAAGCCAAACAAAAAGAGAAAGAAGCAGCTGAAAGAAATGCTCAATAATTGTTTTTACAAAAAATAATAAAATGGATACCCAATGTCGGTACTAAATTACATTCCAACATACAGTGATATAGATAAACGTCTAATGAATACTCTTGGGGACTTAATGGATAAAACCATTAGTAATCTTTCAGGCGCTTTATCTGTTCCTCTTCAAGCGGCTTGTATAATCTATATTGCATTTATAGGTTACAACACTATGTATGGGCGTTCTTCTATGCCTTTATGGGATTTTATAGCGACAACTGTAAAACTTGCTATCGTTGTTACACTTACGACAAAAGCCTCTCAATATAATGCTTGGATCAAAGACATATTTTTCACTGATCTCCCTAATGCCATTGCAAATGCCACCCAAGGAGCAAGTTCAGATAAAAATGTCTGGGACAATATGATGAAACATGCTTCTGCACATGTTTTTGATGCAGCAAATCAGTATACAGCATGGTATGATACGGGGAAGTATATTGTTAATTGGGTTGCTGGTTTACTCTGTTTATTGATTGCTTCTTTTTTTAGCACCATTGGCTTTATCGTCACAATGTTTGCTAAACTTGGTTCATTTCTTGTCCTATCGGTTGGACCACTCTTCATAAGCCTTTATATGTTCTCAACGACAAGACGTTTTACAGAAGCATGGTTAGGACAACTCGCAAACTTTATCATTTTGCAGGTATTAGTCACTTTGCTTGGTAACGTATATGTAAGTCTTGCTATAGATATCCTTTCAGGTGACGTTAAAGATATCATGTTTTCTGTAATTCAATTTTTGATTATTGGAACTGGTGGCATTTATCTTTTCATTCATTTACCCGGAATTGCCTCTGCTTTAGCTTCTGGAGGAGCATCTCTTGCAGGATCAACACATTTAGCTCACCATTCTAGTAGAGCAGCTGGACGTGGTGCTCTTGCAGCCGCTCGTTCTGGTGTTAGCGGTCTAAGAGGTTTGGCATCAAAATTTAGAGGAGGTTAATACCACAAATGCGGGGTTTTAAAAAAATTGGGATTATATTGCCATTTCTCTTTCTTAGTGGTTGTATGTCTTCACCAAACACGCTGAAATCACTCCCAAAGTGTGATGGATATTCTAAACGTCCACTCAACAGATCAATGTGGAATTGGGAAGGGAAGAAGCCCACTCCAAGATCTATTATCATAAGTGGCAATACACAATCATCCGTGAAAGAGAGCAAACTTGAAACGATTTTGGCACAAAAATTAACGGACGAAGAAATGAAGTCTTACAAAAATTGCGGGCAAAAAGCATGAAAGAAAATGCCGTAGAACAATATATTGCTGAAGCACGCTCGTTCGATCAAGATCGCATGCTCGCCTCACGCCGCACCACCCGCATCTCGCTTGCAATCGCCGGCATAGCCGTTGCTGTTGCAATAATGTCTTCTCTCGCGGTCATCACCCTCACACCCCTTAAAACCGTGGAACCTTTTGTCATCCGTGTGGACAATTCAACCGGCATTGTTGAAGTTGTGGAAGCCTTAAAAGAAGGTCCCACCAATGTCGACGAAGCAATCACACGCTATTTTGCCGCAAAATATGTCCGCTCCCGTGAAGGTTTCGCCGTAGAAGAAACGCAAAATAACTTCGAAACCGTCTCTCTCCTCTCTTCTCCTGAAGAACGAGAAAGATTTGCTAGTTGGTACGGAGCAAAAAATCCCCAAAGTCCCCAACTTCTTTATAAAAACGCCACCGTTACAATAACAATAAAATCAATTTCCTTTATCAATGAAAATGTCGCTCAAGTGCGTTACTACAGAACTGTGCGTAACAACGACAACAACAAAGAATTCATCACCCACTGGGTTGCAACACTCACCTTTGAATATACAAATGCCCCTATCTCTGTCCAAAACCGTTTGATAAATC
>NZ_JAQITE010000088.1 GCF_028618595.1 Bartonella sp. AU18XJBT
ATATCTTCACAATTATTCTCAGAAGGATTGATGCGAAAGATTTGGATTGCATCATCTGCCTCGTCAATAATTTTTAGAACTTGGCTTTCATCTAGTGGTCCAGACCGACCAATGTTTTGATCATCATCATAGACAACTAATAAAATTTCATCAGAATTTATAAGAATTGGATTTTCCATAATTTCTCCTCCCTAACGCCTCTTGGCAATTGTTTGTGCGTGGCTTGTATAATTACTTATACGCAAATGTATAAATATAAGCAAGCAAAAAATCACCTATATTTCATTTTTTTTGCATTTTCATTTAAATGCCATCCTCACAAGCAATAGAATCAAACGCTTTATTGGGATTATTTCATAAGTAGACGATAGGATTTGCGCGGTAATATTGCAACTATTTCTCCAACCCATTTTATTTTAGCATTTTTAATAGGTAGCGCATTCCATGATTTGAGTACAATGCCCTCTGAAGAGCGAGTAATTTGTTTGATGAAACGCCTATTATCTTCTGTTAGAACGACAACTTCATCACCGTAATAATCGCTCATTGGCTTTGTTTGCAGATGTTTAACTACGATCAAATCACCATCTTTATACACGGGAAACATGGAATCTCCACGAACCATGAACCCTATTGTTTCAAAAGGCAAATCAAATGGTATTTCGATTGTTTCAAGCCCATCTTCTGGGATTTGCTCAACATCGGTATCAATCTCTAATCCTGCTCCTACATACCCCATAACAGGAACAAGTGTAGTAATTTGATTATAACCTTTTAAGCTTTTATAAAGTTCTAAAATGGCGTCTCTGTGTGAACCTCTGGGATCTGATTCACTTCCTAACCATCTTGATACGGTCGCTTGGGTTACATTTAATCTATCGGCAAGATCTTTTTGATTAAGACCAAACTCAGATTGCAATACTTGCAATGTCGCAATGATATTTTTCGTCATAATTAGTTACTTATGATTTTAAAATTAAAAAAATCTATTGTTTTTTTTAATTAATTCTATACAATTGCGTATATGGTTAAAATTAAGGAGCTTAACTCAAATGGACACAGAGGAAAAATTAAAAATTAAATCTATCCGAAAGTGTTTATCGCTAACACAAAAGGAATTAGCAGATATTTTAGGTGTTAAGCAAGCTTCTGTTTGTCGTTGGGAACAAGGCAAAGGACTATCTTTAAATAGTTATTTAAAGCTGCAAAAGTTGAAGGATAGTTCTAGCTCTAGTTCTGCTTTTATTGCTGCCCCTACAGATAATAACGAACATCAACAGCAGCATTCACATTCTTAAAGAAGAAAGGAAATAAAGATGGATTCCAGTTGGGCGACGATGATTGTGTTTTTTATAGTCAATGTAATCATGTTTTTTTCTGGCTTTTATGTCTTTCGTAAAAAAATACAAAACTTATCTTATACTTTTCATATTTTAGAAGATTCAACAAAAGAAATGCATTTTCCAGATGGCAGCACAATTGTTTTTAGCGATTCTGATTGGGATTTTTCTCTTGATGAAAATGATAATTTAATAGCTAAAAGTGCTTTAGGACCATCATTGTCTATAAAGGCATATAGTAATGCGCACGGTTTCAAAAAACATTTCATAGATAGTTTACAGAAATACACACAATCTGCGCATTTAGTGCAATGAGATAAGATAGAAAACCGCTTATAAGAGAAAGTAGTGAATTTGATTATTTTTAGTTCCAATGAAATTGGAATATTAGTCATCACAAAAGGAACCAAGATAAAAATGAGGTTTAAGTGTTTTGGTCGGATAATTTGGAGAAGTGTGTTCTACAATGATATTAATGGGTTGTATTTCAGATGGGTTATGCATTTTAAAAATGAGTAAAAATGTCAGTTCGCTTTCACTCTCAATACTAAATAAATTATACCATTCATTTTGGATTGGGTTGAGTTTAGGGGTTATCAAGTTGACGTGTTTTTTTTGCGTTTTAATGAAAATATTTTCTTTTTGTTTATGCAGTTCTAGGCCGGATTTAGGATATGAAACATGAGCAAATTCAAAGGGACTTTTTTTATCTATCCATATATAATTCAATCTAATCATTTGTTTTGTAGGATTATAGAAGGTTACGTGTAAATGAATCAATGATTCTGCGAGTATCTTAAATTCTCGTTTCTTTGATGGAATAACACTATCACTTCTTGGTTGAGAAATAGATTTAAGTTCCAATTTTGGTCCTAGTTTTCGTTCTTCCTGTTCTTTGTACTTAGTGTAAATTGAAAAAATTGTATGTGCAAAATTAATAAGGACAGAAGAAATAGAAAACAATTTAGACACTACTTGAGGCATTTTCCCCCCCATTTCGAAAATAATTACCGTTGAACGGCTTTGTAAAAATAATTTTTAATGGAATAGCAAATGACTAACACGATTCTCTATCTTGATCTAGGTGCTAAGACAGGCTGGGCGATATGTTCCAAAGGGCATGCGCCTGAAGATGACAACGAAGCAGATGCTTTGGCAATTTTATATTTAAAGAAAGAAGGGGGCGCGCATGTCTAATGCAATGCCATGGATAAGATTCCATTTGTATGACTGGATAAGTGGTACAAATGGAATGACATCTGAACAACGGGGGGTTTATATAACCCTTCTCGTTTGCATGTATGAAAAAAAAGAACCACTTAAAACAGATTTTCAAACGCTTGCACGTGTTTGTCATTGTTCGCAGAAAAAATTTGCAGCTATTGTCGAATATCTCATGAGAAATAATAAACTTGTTGAGACAGATAATGGATTGTGGAATACGCGCGTTGAAGAAGAGCTGAACGATTTTGCTGATAAAAAAGAGCACATATCGCAAGTTCGTAGTGAGGCTGGTAAAAAAGGTGCAAAAGCAAAAAATAATACAAAACAACATGTTAATAATTTTGCTGAAGCAAATGACAAGCAAAACGTTTTTTTTGCTGAAGCAAACGCTAAGCAAAATCAAGCTATAAAGAACCAGAATAAGAATATATATAAAAAAACTAAAACTATCGTTTTAGCAAAAAAAGAAATTGGTTCTGAAAGTTTAGAAACAAACGAACAGGTTGACGAGTCAACAGAGGTTGCTGTTGAAAGCCAATCAGAGCAAATCGAAACGTT
>NZ_JAQITE010000089.1 GCF_028618595.1 Bartonella sp. AU18XJBT
CGTATTGTATGAGCAGATTCTTTTACGTGTGCTTTAATGGCTTCAAGATTGGTAAAACTTTCAATAAGGCGCGATTTATGGACAGCTTGCAGAGTAAAAGCACGGCGTAATTGGCGGCGCAAGAAGGGACCGACCAGCGCTAAAGAACCCATTTGTAAAGGTAAAATGATAAGGACAATAAAGGTCAGTTTTGGACTAATGGAAAAGAGTGCAGCAATATAAATAATGGCAAAGAGAACATTTAGCACAGTTGTGGCGATGGTTCCTGTTAAAAAACCGCGAATTGTATCAACCTCTCCAATACGTGAAAACAATTCTCCCACTTGCCAACGGCGTAAAGTGGGCAAAGAGAGACTTAAAAGATGGGTGTAAATGCGCCGTCCAAATTCTAGCGTAAGCCGATTGGCTAAATAAGCACCTAAGTAGCCTGATAGAGCGCTAAGAGCCGTGCTAAACAGCATGATAGCAACCATCAAGACAACGATAGCATAGAGACTTTCAATACGCTGAAAAGGGAGAATACGGTCGATAATCGCTTGAAAAATAAAAGGATTCACCAAGCCCAGCAAACGCAAAACAACAGCAACGCAACTGAGTTCGATGACATAATAGATATATTTCTTTGTTGTTCTTGTAAACCAAGAGAATGATACTAGCTTTTCTTGTGAATGACTCATTTGAATTTATGATTTTGTTTAAGAGAAAGAGCGATGGATGTCGCATATTTAAACAGTATTGTAAATAGTATTATATTTATACAAAATATACATTTTGTAGATTATAATATAAACATAATGTATTTATTGTTTATACAGTATTTTATTGTTATTTATACAAATTATATTTGACATTTGCTAAAATGAACAATAATGAATTTTCCGCTGTATCGTTGTGATACAGTTATTTTTAATAATTAAAAGGAGACTAAAATATGGCTAGTTCAAGTTCATCACATGATTCACACAGCAGTTCACATTCACACAGCAGTTCACATTCATCAAGTTGGTTTCATTCTGACAGTTGTGGTGTGGGTGGTTATGTCTATGAAGTGGGTGTGAATGCACTTTTTGGAGCTGGTGTAGGAGTATTAACTGGCATAGCCACAGGTCCAGGCGCTGGAGCTGGAGCATTCGGAGGTGCAGTATACGAAGGTCTTACGACCTTGGGACATAAGGTAGATGATTGCTATCATCGATAAAGTAAAAATACTTTTTCTAATTTATTAGAAAATAGCGAGCAATATATTCCTGAGATCAATGATATTGTGAACATAATTTAAAAACTATGACACAACTGATTTCAGGGATATCATAATATTTATGACAATCATATTTTAGGGAGCATCTTCATTATGGAGATTATTTATAAAACTGCAAAATTATTTCTTCCAGAATTTATAGGTTTTTTTATGGGTTTTTTTGCATGTACTTTGTTACTTAGATTTAAAAGCTATAGTTGGGAAGCATCTATAAAGAAATCACTATTAATAATGATTTTAGTCGTTATATTATCTTGTGCTATTCATTATATTATTAATTATATTGATTTATAAAAGTGCAAAAGTATAAAATTGTTATCCATATTCATTATATTTTTCTCTCTTTCCAATACGTGAAAACAGTTCTCCCACTTGCCAAGTGCGTAAAGTGGGCAAAGAGAGACTTAAAAGATGGGTGTAAATGCGCCGTCCAAATTCTAGCGTAAGCCGATTGGCTAAATAAGCTCCTAAGTAGCCAGATAGAGTGCTAAGAGCCGTGCTAAACAGCATGATAGAAACCATCAAGACAACGATAGCATAGAGACTTTCAATACGCTGAAAAGGGAGAATACGGTCGATAATCGCTTGAAAAATAAAAGGATTCACCAAGCCAAGTAAGCGCAAAACGACAGCAACGCAACTGATCATGAGCAGGGGGCAACGGGTTGTTCCATAACGCCCATGCCAAACCCCGCGCAAGGCACGTGTGATACCCTGCGCATTCTTAAAGAACACATCATTTTAAATCCTATAACGTTGCGTCATAGGACGGATTGTGCTATCTCTAGGGTGATGAGTTTGAGAAAGCCTTGTCCGTCCTTACGTGACAAGGTTTTTTTTATGCCGCGTCGTTATAACGTTGCTGTTTTGCTTGTTCGATGACATTCAAAAGATCTGATTGTAACCAACGCGATAAAAAACCAAATTTTAAAGGTTTTGGCAAAGATCCATTGGTAACATGACGGCGGAATGTTGAAACACTCATATGAAGCAATTTTGCACTTTCACGGTCTGTTAAAAGAATATCATTTTCTATCATAATAATTTCCTTTCTATCAAAATGAGAACAAATCATAACTATTTATTAACCACATTTTGGTTTATTTTTGAAGGTATTTTATTTATAGAAAACAATATTTTATCATATAATTTGTAATGTGATAATTTATGAATCTTATTGAGAAAGAATGAGAGACAAGAGAGCTAAAGTTATCCACAGATAATGGGGTTATTCACCCCATATCTTAAGATTGACCCGTGACATATGCCGCCCATTTATCCATATAGACACGGCGCTGTTCTAGATAGTCAGTACGACGATAGGCACGCTCTACTTGTCCTCCTACTGTATGACTGAGAATAGTTTCAGCGACCTCATAGGGGGCATCGGTTGTTTCAGCAAGCCAATTGCGTAAACTAGAGCGAAAACCATGGGGGCAGGCGTCAAGTTTATTTTTTCTCATATACGTAGCCATACACTTCTCACCAAGGTGACCACGACCTCTAGCAGAAAAAAAGAAATCATTGCGAGAGAGCAAGCGCGCTTGTTTGAGAATTTCTAATGCTTCTGTTGATAAGGGAACGCGAAACTCTGTTGTAGCATCACGTCTTCCTTTCATATTCTCAGCAGGGATAGTCCATATATCCCCCTCAACTTGATCTTTATGAATATGACACAAAGGAAAAGTACGAACCCCTGTAAGAATGAGCAAACGCAAAGCTAAATTCGTCATAGTTGTTTTTTCGCAAAGTGTTTTATAAAAAGCAGGAACATCTTTCCAATCCATAGCTGGTCTATTAATAGTTTTATGAAGTTGTTTACCTAAAAGAGCAC
>NZ_JAQITE010000009.1 GCF_028618595.1 Bartonella sp. AU18XJBT
TCTCCACAATTGAGAGAGGCACTTTCAGTTTCTCAGTTTTTGACAACGCCTTCTACAGATGCGGTATTGTCTATGTCTGTGGCTCCAGCGATGGTGTTTCACAATGAAATGCAAACCGTGCGTGCGGGTAGAGGAATTCTAGATAAAAGTAAAAAGAATGCAGCTTTATGGAGCTATGCGATCAAGTCTAAAGAGAGTATTGCTACAGAGCATATAGATTTTAAGTTGGATCAGACAGGTATTGTTTTAGGGGTCAATAGTTTAAGCGAGTGGGAAAATGGAAAATTTTATATAGGTGGTTTTGGCAGTTATGACCGCGCACGCATTGCGCATGCACGGGGTGGTATGAGTGGTATCAATACTTATGGTATTGGTGCTTATGTCACTTATTTGGATCATAGTGGATGGTATCTCGATGGTATTTTAAAATATAATCATTATCAGAATACTCTAAAGGCAGTTTCAACGAATGGTTTAGCAATTGAGGGAAGTTATAGGCAATGGGCGGTGGGCACTTCCTTTGAAGCAGGTTATCGAATTCAGACGTCAAAGAGCAGTTGGTTGCAGCCTTATGGACAATTTACATGGTTGCAAGTTGAGGGGAAAGAAATCAAATTATCGAATGACATGATAGGTGACATGCGTCCATTCACTTCATTACGCAGTGAGGTTGGCATATCTTTAGGATATGAATTTGGATCTCGCATGGATTTCTCATCAGTTGCGTATATTACAGCAGCATGGTTGCGTGAGCATAAAGATGACAACCATACATTGATTAATCAACGGCATTCATTTACCACTGACTTATCGGGGAATGCAGGTAAGTTAGGAGTAGGTTTGAGCAGTTTAGTGAGTGAGAAGTTAAAGTTATATGGTGAGGCACATTATGTTAAAGGACGTAAAACAAAACAGTTCCTTCAGGGTATTTTAGGTGTACGCTATAGTTTCTAATTATATGGTTATTTTTTAGTTATCGTTAAATGTATGATTGTTTTTAAAGGTCTTTAATAAAGGTTCAGAGAACAATTTTTCAGAGCATGCAGTTTCGCTTTTCATGATAAGCTGTATACACTTATATACTTTATTATGCATTGCTTTTTTCTTTGATAAGAAACTCCGATGAAATGCTAAAGAAGCACTATAAAAACGCCCTTATATTCTTGATTAAAAAAGTATTAAAAAAACTGTAAAGAACAGTTTTTTACGAAATAAGGAGGATTTTTAAGAAGGATTGTTTACAATCTAAGGTTGAAAATATGTTTTGTAGAGCTAATTACGTTTAGTGTCTATGCAGGTGTGAAGGGGGGAGGATATGGCTCTACAATATAAATGGAAACGACATTGTTGGATACTCATGTTGAGCAGCTGTTTTGTGCAAGCTTCTGCTGCAAATGAGGGGGGGACAGCACTTTTTTGTCAATCTTCAAGTTATGAAAATGATAAAGTATTTCAAGATCAATACAATGAGGATATGAAAACAGGTAGATGCATACTTGGAGCCTCTAATGATGCCATGATAAGAACGCGCAATAAATTAGACTTTTTAAAAAAGCCTAGCGATTTTATCATGGATAAGGGCGTTAGAGTGTTTGCGAGTCAACAGGAGCTTGACAGCAGTCATCGTGACAATATCGGATATAATGTACAAGAACAAAATATTGCGTTTCTTAAAAAACCTGAACTTATCTTCATTAAAGATGGGGCTCTGTTAGAAAATTATGTCCTTGATAATGAAGGTAAAGCATACATTTCAAATGATGGCGAGAGTGATAGCCCAGGACGATCCATTAATAATACTGTAAGGAATGGTGCAGAGCTTTATGTGTATGCAGGAGGGCTCAGTGAGAATAGTAAAATTGAACATGGTGGAATTGAAAATGTTCAGGCTTTAAAGGGAAAACAAGGTTTTTCGAAAAATGCTGTTGTTGAAGAAGGCGGGCACCAAAGTGTTGGAAATGGAGGAAAAGTAGAGGGGACTAAAATTTATGGTGGCGAGCAGCTTGTTTTCGGCGAGGGGGATATTGGAGGAGAGGTTAAAGGGAGTAGTGCTTCTCATACTGTCATTTATGGTCAAGATGAAACACTAGGCCAACAAAAAGTATATGATGGCGGAAAAGTTTGGAATACGAAAGTTATGCGAGGGGGTGTACAAGAGGTTGGAAAAAAATCTCAAAGTGCTAAAAATGGTGGTTTTGCATTTGACACAGAAGTTTTTGGCGGTGGTAAACAGCGTATCTTAGAAGGCGGTAAGGCTATTGGAGTTACTTTAAATGAGAGCGCTATTCAGGAAATATATACTGATGGATCTGTAAAAAATTTAACAATGAATGATAAAACAAAATCATGGGTACATGCTGGAGCAACATTAGAAGGCAAGACACAGGTAAACCATTCTGGGCAGATTCATCTTTATGCTGGGAATGATCAACATCATACCATGGTAGAAGATATTATTTTAAATGGAAAAGATACAAAACTGTACTCTATTACTGATGAGTTTGATGGAAAAAGTTCTTTGATACAAAAATTAAGCGGTGAAGGAAGTGTTATTTTTTCGTTTACAGGTTCTGATCCATATTATTCTCAGCTTCATGTGAATAATCTTTCAGGAAATTTACATTTCGCGTTCAATACGACGATTGCCCATAACCGTGGTGATTATCTCTTAGTTGAGAAAGGCTCTGGGAAACATACAATAAGTGTTGTTGATTCTGGAGTTGAAATCACGGATCCTTTTTCAAATAAGCGTGATTTAATTACGGATAAAAGTGGTGGAGCGTATTTTACACTGACAGATCTTAAGGGTGACAAAATTAATGCCATTGATGGTGGAACTTATATGTATGATTTGAAAGAAAGAAAGGATGAAAATGGAAAAGTTTGGTTTTTATCAGCAGATCGTCTCAGTGGACCAGAAACCTCTATTCCAGATCCGGAAAATCCTTTTGTTCCTGGTGAAACATCAACAACCCCTTCTACAGATGCAGTGTTAACATCATCTGTAGTTTCTGGACTTATTTTTAACAATGAGTTGCAAATTGTCCGGAATGGTAGAAAAATTTGGGACAGAAATAAGAAAGATATCGAACTATGGACTTATGGGATTAAGAGCAGAGAACGTGTTGCTACAGGCCATACACACTTTAAGCTTGGGCAAACAGGTTTAGTCTTTGGTGCTGATCATTTGAATGAATTAAGGCATGGAGAGTTGTATGTCGGTGGTTTCGGTAGTTATGATCAAGCACGTATTTCTCATGCACGAGGTGGTGATAGCGATTTGAGCTCCTATAGTATTGGAACTTACGCAACTTATTTTGATCATCGTGGATGGTATATGGATGGTGTTTTGAAATATAATTATTACCGAGATAATTTGAAAGCCATCTCAACGAATAACTTAGCTATTCAAAGTCATTACAATCAGTGGGCGATAGGTGGATCATTTGAGATTGGTTGTTATTTTACACCAGCGCAAAATACTTGGATGCAGCCTTATATCAAGCTAACAGGTCTACAGGTTGAAGGTAAAAAAATAAAACTTTCCAATGGAATGGTAGGTGATCTAAGCCCATTGATTTCATTCCGTAGTGAAGTTGGATTAACTGCAGGGCATGAATTTTTTGTGAATTCAGAAACTTCATTAACAGCTTACATTATGGCAGCTTGGTTGCGTGAGAATATAAATAATAATCATGTGACAATTAATAACCAGTATAAATTTATTACAGATTTATCAGGCAGTGCGGGTAAATTGGGAATTGGTTTAAACGGTACGGTCAATGATAAACTAACACTTTATGCGGAAGCACATTATCTGAAAGGACATAAGATTAAAAATGCTCTGCAAGGTATTTTAGGATTACGCTATAGTTTCTAAATATGTGTATGCACGGCTGATTAACTTTATGAATGTAATTGCTTTGCAAGCTTAAACAGATAATGCTCGATTTTGTCTTCTCGAGAGTGTAAAGATCTTCTCAAACAGTAAGGATATCTTTATACTCTCCTTTGAAGGCACGGGCGTTTTTTTTTCATCTATAACTTCAAATGTTGCAAATTGTTTCTTGAACTCAAGTTAACAATTTGAATTTTATTCATATTTTCTTCCTGAAGCTAGAACTTTCTAACTGCTTATATATGCAACTTAAAGTTGTTTATATTAAAAAATACACTTAAAAAGTGTTTTTAAACATAAATAAAACACATTACGATACAATCTAGGGCGAGTTACCTACGGAGCCGTGGGATATTTTTCTAAATAATTGAGAGTGGAGTGTCGATAATGCAGTATAAACATAAGTTAAGTTTTTCAGTATTGATGATCAGCAGTGGTCTTGTACAAGTTGCAAGTGCAGTTGAAAGCAGGAATGGAGAGTTAACAATAGTAGAACATGTAGGAAATGGAGCAGAGATACCAAAAGGTTCAGCACTAATTACAAATAATTTGCCTAGGAGTAAGAGTAAAATTGGAGATGGCAGTGTTGAAATTGTTGAAAATGGAGCAACTTCTGTAGGTTCTACTATTGAAAAAGGAGGGATGCAAATAGTTACACGCGGAGGAAATGCTATAGATGCTAAAATCCTTGGTGGTAAGCAGTTTACTCATGAAGAAAAAGGTCTTGATCTTACAAGCGTGGAGAGAAAAAGTAGTGCATATAATTCCACAGTTTCAGGGGATGGTGGAGTAGTGGGACAGCAGAATGTGTATGATGGAGCGTGGGTTTGGTATACGAAAGTGGGAGATAACGGAGAACAAAATCTTTACTCGGGAGAAAGAAAAGAGGGGGGGAAATCAATATATGCTGAGGTCTCTGGGAATGGGAGACAGCACGTCTTAGCGTTAGGAGAATCTTATGCTACTACTTTGAAAGATCACGCTATTCAAGTCGTATATCCTCAAGGGTTTGTGGATGGTCTGACTATTAACAGCTCTGCTAAATCGTGGCTCCATGTTGGGATACAAGATGTCCTTGGAGAAGTAAGGGTCAATGATCACGGAGAACTTTATTTATTTGCTGGTGATAGGACAAATCATACGACTAAGAAAAAAATTCCTATAGAAAGAAGAGCTGAAGAAACAATATTTGAGGTTGGTGAACGAAATATAGGAGAAAAACCTCAGATTGAAATTGAAGATTTAGGGGGGCAAGATGGGACTGTTATTTTTACTTCTATCCCGTATGATCCACGACATATTTCACTTCATGTTGAGAAACTTTCAGGGAATTTACATTTTCGATTCAATATTAGTGCTATGGGGGATTCGAGTGATTACTTGTCGATTGATGAGGGCGCAGGTAATCACAAAATAAGCGTTGCAGATTCTGGTCGTGAAATTACAGGTCTTCTCTCACAGAAAAATGGTTGGGCCACAGAGATTAATTTAGTTACTGATAAAGTTGGAGGTGCTAGGTTTACTCTGGAAGATCTTTCGGGTACGGACATTACTGCTGTCGATGGTGGAGCCTATCAGTATGTTTTACGAAAGAGAGAAAGGTGTGCTGATTCTAGTGGTTATTCTACAATTTGGTATTTAAGTTCAGCCTCTGAAGGTACGACACGTTCGAATACTGAAACACAGTGTGTAAACAAGAAAACGAAGATTCCTCTTGTATTGTCTGATCAAGGTGCTTCTTCTAGAGGAAAAAATACCGGTTCTCGTAAATCTACTGCAAAACAACCAGCTAAACCACGTCCTCCACGTCATTTAAGAGAAACACAAAAGGTCTCTAATGTTTCTGTATCTCCCTCTCAAGAAAATCGGACTCATGTGAAGTCCTCTCCAGCGAGTCCTCATCCTCTTTCTGATGGAAAGCAACAAATTGCTGTTTCAGAATCTTCTCAATCTTTAGCCGATCAAATGATTTTGCGTCCAGTTCATAAAGAACAACCGTCTCCACAATTGAGAGAGGCACTTTCAGTTTCTCAGTTTTTGACAACGCCTTCTACAGATGCGGTATTGTCTATGTCTGTGGCTCCAGCGATGGTGTTTCACAATGAAATGCAAACCGTGCGTGCGGGTAGAGGAATTCTAGATAAAAGTAAAAAGAATGCAGCTTTATGGAGCTATGCGATCAAGTCTAAAGAGAGTATTGCTACAGAGCATATAGATTTTAAGTTGGATCAGACAGGTATTGTTTTAGGGGTCAATAGTTTAAGCGAGTGGGAAAATGGAAAATTTTATATAGGTGGTTTTGGCAGTTATGACCGCGCACGCATTGCGCATGCACGGGGTGGTATGAGTGGTATCAATACTTATGGTATTGGTGCTTATGTCACTTATTTGGATCATAGTGGATGGTATCTCGATGGTATTTTAAAATATAATCATTATCAGAATACTCTAAAGGCAGTTTCAACGAATGGTTTAGCAATTGAGGGAAGTTATAGGCAATGGGCGGTGGGCACTTCCTTTGAAGCAGGTTATCGAATTCAGACGTCAAAGAGCAGTTGGTTGCAGCCTTATGGACAATTTACATGGTTGCAAGTTGAGGGGAAAGAAATCAAATTATCGAATGACATGATAGGTGACATGCGTCCATTCACTTCATTACGCAGTGAGGTTGGCATATCTTTAGGATATGAATTTGGATCTCGCATGGATTTCTCATCAGTTGCGTATATTACAGCAGCATGGTTGCGTGAGCATAAAGATGACAACCATACATTGATTAATCAACGGCATTCATTTACCACTGACTTATCGGGGAATGCAGGTAAGTTAGGAGTAGGTTTGAGCAGTTTAGTGAGTGAGAAGTTAAAGTTATATGGTGAGGCACATTATATTAAAGGACGTAAAACAAAACAGTCCCTTCAGGGTATTTTAGGTGTGCGCTATAGTTTCTAATTATATGGTTATTTTTTTTGATTGATCTCAATGTGTGTAGGAGAATTTTCAAACCTAGATCGGAGTGTCTAGGTTCGTCCTCTTTAAAGAAGAAGGCTTTCAAAAGGTATATATTTTGCACGTTAGGATTTTCTTATGACGTTTTATTGCTTCAATGATAAATTTGATAAGAGGCATTTAAGATTATGTAAGAAGGTTCAATATTTATTGAGAGTCGGTAGCACATCTTTATAATGGGATAAGCAATTACAGGTATTTCTGTTAAAGTTTTCTTTATAATTCATTCTATATTTTTGAGAATTTATGTAGATTTTTGTAGAGTCACTTGGCAAAGGGCTCCTTGCTCGCTATAGAAATGGCGAGAGAATATTATAAATGAAATAAAGGTGGTTAAATGGCTTTAGAGCGTACTTTTTCGATGATTAAACCAGATGCAACCCGTCGTAATTTGACTGGCGCAATTACTAAAATGCTTGAGGATACGGGGCTGCGTGTCATTGCATCTAAACGTGTCTGGATGAGCAAACGTGAGGCTGAAAATTTTTATGCTGTTCATAAAGAACGTCCTTTTTTTAGTGAATTGGTTGAATTCATGTCTTCTGGTCCAAGCGTTGTACAAGTTTTGGAAGGCGAAAATGCAATAGCTAAAAACCGTGAAGTAATGGGGGCTACGAATCCCAGTGATGCAGAAGAAGGGACAATTCGTAAGGTTCATGCTTTATCGATTGGCGAAAATTCTGTCCATGGATCCGATAGTGCTGACACGGCAAAAACAGAAATCGCCTTTTGGTTTTCTAATGTAGAAATTGTTGGTTAATAAAGCGTATATAGAAAGCAAAAAACCGAAACACAATATTTCGGTTTTTTGCTTATAAGATTATAGACTTTTTGGGAAGCATAGGGAGCATTCATTGTTTTTTTAGCTTTTAATATTGCAACTTCTTTTGTGAGAATATCAATTTTTTAAGAGCTTTTATCTACACTCCGCCCTTACTTGTAATGTACAAAAAAGTGTTTTATTGATTTATCATTAATAGATTTAAAATGAATCAATCTTATGCTATTCTCATCTCTTATTTAAGTGCAAAAAGATAAATTATCATTATAAATCCCCATACTATTCATAGGATAACGTGTTTTAAACCTGCACGAAAATAATCCCATCCTGTCCACAATGTAAGGAGGGCAGAAATCCACAGCATAGTAATGCCAAACTCTACTGTGTAAGGGAAAATTTTATTACCGGCTGGTCCAGCTAAAAGAAATACAATAGCGATCATCTGTACAAAAGTTTTCCATTTTGCAAGACGAGAGACAGGAACACTCACTTTTAACTCAGCCAAATATTCACGTAATCCTGATACAAGAATTTCTCTGCAAAGAATGATAATAGCTGCCCATAGTGTCCACCCTGCGATAGTACTGTCTGCGGCAAGCAAGAGCAAACAAGCAGAGACGAGAAGTTTATCGGCAATTGGATCTAACATGCGACCAATATTGGATGTTTGTTCCCAAATACGAGCAAGGTAACCATCAAGAAAGTCAGTAATGGATGCAACGATAAAAATGGAAACAGCAATCCAGCGAGTGATATCACTTGATTGTAGTCGCCCTTCTAAAAAAAAGCATGCAACAACCATTGGAACGGCAACAATTCGTGCATAAGTCAAAATATTTGGAAAAGAAAAAGTATGATTTTTCATGGAGCCATTTTAATTCTTGTGAAAGAGAATATATTTCCTAAACGTAACAAGGCGAAGGTTATGAAACAAGCCTATTTTTCATGAAAATGGTTATGAATTTTTTGTGCAATTGTCATAGAGATTCCCGTAACTTTTTTTAAATCTTCAAGTGAGGCACTAGCAACAGCCTTGGCACTTCCAAAATGATGAAGCAACGCACGCTTTCTCGTCGGACCAATATTTTCGATTTCATCAAGTGGGTTTGTGAATGTTGCTTTTTTTCGTTTTATCCTATGAGCTCCAATCGCAAAACGATGTGCTTCATCACGCAGACGTTGCAAAAAATAGAGGATAGGATCACGTGGAGGAAGTGTAAAGGAGGGGATACCTTTTATAAAAAATCGTTCACGTCCCGCATGACGGTCAACACCTTTGGCGATTCCAACAACTGTGAAGAGGTCATTTAATTGTAATTCAGCAAGTATTGCATGTACGCTGTTGATTTGTCCTTCACCACCATCGATTAAGATAAGATCAGGCCAAATGGGAAAAAGATCATCATCTTTTATATCAGGACTTTTATTTGGCTGATCATGTTCTTTGATAAGGCGTGAAAATCTTCGCTTAATTACTTCTTTCATCATGCCAAAATCATCGCCAGGCGTGATATCTGCTGAGCGAATATTGAATTTGCGATATTGATTTTTAACAAATCCCATTTGACCAGCAACAATCATAGCCCCTACAGCATTTGTTCCCATGATATGAGAATTGTCATAGACTTCTATCCGGCGTGGAGGAAAAGGTAGTTTGAATGTTTTAGCAAGACCTTGAAGCAATTTTGTATGGGTGGCTGTTTCAGAAAGCTTATGTTCAAGCGCTTCATGAGCATTGAGATAGGCATGATTAACAAGAGTTTTCCGTTCACCTTGTTTGGGTAAAGAGAGGGACACTTTGTGATTTGCTTTGAGACTCAACGCTTCTATAAGAAGTGTCTTTTCTTCAATTTCTTCAGATAAAAGGATGCTTTTGGGAAGTGGTTTATCATCGTAAAATTGGGCAAGAAAACTCGCTAAAATTTCAGTACGGGAAAAAGAGGAATCTGCTTTAGGAAAATAGGCGCGGTTTCCCCAATTTTGCCCCATGCGAAAAAAGAACACTTGAATACAGGTCATTCCTTCTTTTTGCGCAATTGCAAATACATCCGCTTCTTTTATCGTTTGAGGATTAATACCTTGATGGCTTTGTATATGAGAAAGGGCTGATAAGCGGTCACGATAGGAAGCTGCTTGTTCAAAATCAAGATTTTCTGCGGCTTTATGCATAGCTTGAACCATATCGCTTTTAACAGATTGATCTTTTCCAGAAAGGAACGCTTTTGCTCCTTTCACCAGTTCTTTATAATCATTGTCACTAATTTCATGGGTACAAGGTGCAGAACATCGCTTAATTTGATAAAGCAAACAGGGGCGTGTACGATTTTCAAAAACTGAATCAGTACAGGTTCGTAATAAAAAGGCGCGTTGTAAAACATGAACTGTTTGTGTCACTGCACCAGCAGAAGCAAAAGGACCAAAATAGTGAGCTTTTCGTGTTCGGGCACCACGATGTTTGTAAAGTGCAGGCACTCGATGATCATCTGTAATCATAATATAAGGGAAACTTTTATCATCACGTAGTAATACATTAAAATGTGGATGCAATCTTTTGATGAGATTGGCTTCTAAAAGGAGTGCTTCTGTTTCTGTATGGGTAACGATAAATTCCATATGATATGTTGCACGAATCATGCGGGTAATACGATTATTGTGTCCTTGTTCACGTGTATAGTTTGAAACACGTTTTTTGAGATTACGGGCTTTGCCAACATAGAGAATATCACCATTTTCACCAATCATCCGGTAAACCCCTGGCTTATGCGGAAGGTGTCTAACAAACTCTTGTATGACTTTGACACCTTGGAATTGATTTTTCTCATTGCTTTGATTGGCATTATGCCATGTAATATTAGAGAGAAAAGAAAGCTTTTTCCCTTCATTTTGCGGACAATTTGTATTATTTCTCAGGACCATTCCGTTTATTAAGAATATGTTGTTTGTTTAATATATGAAATATTCTTTTTTATTAAATAATGATTATTTATGTCTTTATATTTTTTTTATAAATATATCTTATAGCATAAGAGTATGATTTTAGAGAGCCGATCTTTCATAAAAAATATGAGAGTCGTTATTCTAAGACAGCTTTATGAATGAGCCTAATTTATCCATTAAAATGATTGGAATAGGAAATCCATGATGATTAAGAGGATAGACTTTCTAAAAGGGAAGAAATTAATTCACGCTGATCGTTATCATCTTATCATTATAATATGTTGATATTATCCCAAAAATCACAGAACTTTATCATTTAATGCCTTTGTATCTTACAACATGATATTTGATTTAGGAAAATATAGAGAAAAACCTAACATAATAGATGTTCTTTTTGAAGCCACTTATGCGTTATTTGAGCATTTTCATCTTGTCCCAGACGGTTGATAAGAAAGGGGCTGAGTTTTTTCATTTCTTCTTCCAAAAGGTAGGGCGGGTTAATAATAATCATACCACTTCCATTCATTGTTGGTGGATTTGAACTTTTTCGGATACGCATTTCAAGCTGTAGAATCTTAGGAATTCCGGTTTGATAAAGCGCGTGAAGAAAACTTTCAATTTCTTTGTCATATTTAACAGGATACCATAAAGCATAGATCCCTCCAGAAAAGCGACGATAGGCTTTCGTTAATCCTTCAATAAGTCGGGAAAATTCTCCCTTTTTTTCAAAGGGAGGGTCAACAAGGATAAAGCCACGTTTTTCTTTTGGTGGTACATGAGCATTTAAGGAAAGCCAACCATCTAAATGCAGAACTTTTGTCTGATAATCTCCTGCAAAGTTTTTTGCTAAAATATGATAATCTTCATTGTGCAATTCTATTGCGGTGAGGCGATCTTGTTTCCGTAATAATTGACGAATAAGAACAGGAGATCCAGGATAAAATACAATTTCTTTTTCCCCTTTATTGAGGGCATCAATGATATCACACCATGGACAAAGGAGAGTTCTTAAATCTTCTGGAATAGGAGTTGAAAAAAACCGTTGGACACCTTCTCGCCACTCTCCTGTTTTATATGCTTCTAAAGAAGAAAGGTCATAAATACCGATTCCAGCATGCGTATCTATAACGCGAAAAGCTTTTTCTTTGCGTTTGAGATATTCTATAATGCGAGTGACAATAATGTGTTTAAAAACATCAGCAAAATTGCCAGCATGATAAATATGCCGATAATTCATGGAGTAAACTCTATCATATGTATAACTGTACCGGATTATTAGCATAGAATAATAGAATTGATATCCATAAAAATACTCTTGTAGAAATCAAATAATACCCTCACTCCCAAATTATACACTACAGAAAAAATATTAATGGCATAGGAGCATTTATTCACTGGGCTATTTTTATATTATGAGATTAATCGTTAAGATTTTAAATTTTTTTATGTGAAAAATAGATAGGAAGAGGGAAAACATTTCAATAGAGATAGTTATGTTGTAAGAAAAGTTTCTTATGATCGCGGATTCTTTCAGGAAAACGATAAAAGACAAGAAATTAACGAGAATATTAGTGAAGTTTGTTAAAAATTGAAGGGTATCTTTCAAATTCATTCATAAATTTGCTTGTTTAAAGATTAAAGAATTTCAAATGCTTGATAAAAACATTGTTACATTTATCAGTTTTTTAACGAGCGTAAAATTATGGATAGGGCAATAAAGTACTGGTATTATAGTGATAGATTTTTGTAAAAGTGTGAATGAATCTCATTGGTTTAAGCAGAGCCAAAGCTTTACAATATACACGCTAAATGGCTTGGTTATTGTGTATGATGCTAAAATAAAACTTTTGAAAAGTGATATGTGCTCTGCAAGCGATCTCAATAAAATGAGTGATTTTTAACTAAAGTAAACAGGTTTATCTATCTCTAACACTGTATTATCGAGCGGCTTTATGAGATAATCTTATGAAAAGACAAGGATAAGAAATTCTTTTTACATGGATTATGCTTCGATACCATGCTTTTGATTGAATGTAATTTTCCATTAATGCCCATTCTGTTTTCAATACTGAGATAGGTTAAGCACATGATATTATGAGAACGCATGCCCAAGATCCGGAGAATTGTAATAGGTAGGACATGCAGCGGCTCAGAGAGCTGGTTATATGGAGGTATCTGAATAAAGGCGCAAGCTGGTCCCATTTTTATTTTTTAGCAGTATTGCCATACCTCTTAGCACTTGAGCTGGTTCATAAAGTGCATTTTTACTCTTTCCGCTAATAGTTTTTATTTACACGATAGATATTTAATTGGATGCGATGATGGCTCATATTTCGTATTGTATATGGAGTAATGGATGATAAAACTCCTACCAACGCAAAGAATAAATGTTGTACGTAAGATGATAGTTTTTGAAGAGACTGATGATGTGTTAAGAAAGTTTTGTAGAGATTTTTCTTTCTGATTTTTTTTTAATTGAAATCATAAAAATTTTTTACAGTATGGTATGATCTTTATCAGCAACGGGTAATTTTGAGGAAATGTTTGTAATGATATGTACAACATTGTTTAAAAGGAAAGACATGAGCTATAGTGTTTCCAGGAAGATGAGTAACCTAAGAGATCAGATGAAGTTACTTTAGAAAAGTTTTTGAGCCTTTTGAATTTTGTATGAAGCGGTTTATCATTTTTGAATGGTTGATGTTATAATACGCTAAAAAGGGGTAAAAGGATAAAAAGTTTTTTTGCAATAAAAAAGCGTGTGATTGCTTTTAAGTTAAGAAGAAAATATATAATTAAGATATTATATTTGATACATTCTTCAGAGGAAGCAATGAATAAATGAAATCAAATTTAAAAGCATAAAGTTAGAGAGAGAGTAATGGGTAATATTTTTTCACCAACGCATTTAATTATAATTTTATTGCTTATTTTTGTGCTTTTTGGGCGCGGTAAAATTTCTGAATTAATGGGCGATGTTGCTAAGGGGATTAAAGCCTTCAAAAAAAATATGAAGGAAGAAGATGACAGCATTAAGGACAAAGTTGAAATGGCGACTACTTCTCAAATAATTGATGTAGAATCTCAACAATCTCAGCCGTTATCAGTAAAACATGCAACAGCGCGCAGAAAGGCTTCTTCTGCTTCTAAAAAAAGAAAAACATCTGTTGCGAAAAAACAGTAACAAAAAACGCAATCATCATTGTGCATTATTTTTTGATGAGAAAGTTGAATTAAGAGATGTTTGGGATTGATGGACCAGAGTTTGTCGTAATCTTACTTGTTCTCATCATTGTTGTTGGACCGAAAGATTTACCTAAAATATTAAAGACAATAGCAAAGGTAAGAGCTCATATGTGTTTAATGGCAAATGAACTTCGTCATCAATTTGATGATGCAATAAGACAAATCGAGCTCGATGATTTGCAAAAAACATGTTCGAATATTAGCGATTCAAGCAAGAGGGTGACAGAGACTTTTGATCCCATTCAAAATACATTAAAAAATATCCACGATAATTTGGATATTAAGGCAACACACCATAAATCAGAAAAAGGTAAAGAAATTTTGGAATGCGATCAAAACGTAACCAATAAAGATACAACAGTATAAATTCCTTCTAAAGATAGAGAAGATGTGCCATGAATGTTAAGAAAGATGAAGTTGATGCCCATACGGTACCATTTTTAGAACACTTAATTGAACTTCGCCAGCGAATTATTGCTGCCTTGGTTGCATTTATGATCGCTTTTATGATGTGTTTTCTTGTTAAAGATTATATCTTAAATTTTTTACTATGGCCATATCAGTGGGCAATGAAAATAGCAGGGGGTAATCCTGAGGGTATTCATTTGCAATCAACGCAAGTATGGGAAACTTTTTTAACGAAGATGAAGCTTTCTGCTTTTGGGGGAATTATTTTATCTTTTCCCTATACGGCTTTTCAGTTTTATAGTTTTATTGCACCAGGGCTTTATAAAAATGAGCGTATGGCTTTTTTACCATTTCTCATTGGGGGGCCTATTTTATTTTGTATTGGGGGAGCGTTTGTTTATGGTCTATTAGCGCCAATAATACTATGGTTTAGCCTTTCTCAACAATTTCTTCCAGATGTTCGTTTAAAAATAGAGTTTATAGTGCGTATTTCTGATTATTTGGGCTTTATGACATCGTTTATCCTAATTTTTGGTTTGATTTTTCAATTACCTCTTATACTCACTCTTTTAACAAAAGTTAGATTTTTAACGTCTCATGATTTGGTGTCTAAACGAAAATGGGCTATTTTGCTCTCTTTTATTATTGCGGCGATCATAACGCCGTCGGATTTTTTTACGATGTTTGCCGTTGCTTTACCAACGATAGCACTTTACGAGATTTCAATTTTAATTGCTTACAGTATAGAAAAGAGAAGAAAATCCGCTTAAGAAAAGTGTATAAGCTTATGCGATAAGAAATAAATAAAAACAATATAAATGAGGAATTTTTATGCTTGATATTAAGTGGATTCGTGACAATCCTGAGAAATTAGATAAAGCACTCGTAAGTAGAGGTCTTGAGCCCCAAGCCGAAAGGTTAATACAACTTGATCTTGCACGTCGGTCGCATATTGCTAAGGTGCAGTTGGCCCAGGAACGTCGCAATGCTGTTTCAAAGGAAATAGGACAGGCGTTAGCGGTATCTGATCAGCAAATGGCTGAACGCTTTAGAGCTGAAGTTGAAGAGATTAAAGCCTTTCTTTCCTCTGCAACAGCGGAAGAAAAACAGCTGACGGAGAATCTTGAGAAAATTCTTTCAGCACTGCCAAATATTCCATTAGATGATGTTCCAGAAGGTAAAGATGAAAGTGATAATGTTGTCATTCGAAATTTTGGTACACCTCCAACATTTAATTTTACACCAAAGGAACATTTTGATCTTGGTCAAGATCTGAAGCAGATGAATTTTGAACGAGCGAGTCGTTTGTCTGGAACACGTTTTACAGTACTTTCAGGGGCGTTAGCACGGCTAGAACGAGCATTAGGCCAATTTATGCTTGATGTACATGTGAATGAGCATGGTTATACGGAAGTCTCAATACCTCTTCTTGTTCGTGATGAGATTGTTTACGGGGCAGCACAATTGCCGAAATTTGCTGAAGACCTTTTTCGTACAACAGATGGTCGATGGCTTATTTCTACAGCAGAAGTGCCATTAACCAATTTGGTCAACGATGAAATTCTTGAAATATCAGATTTACCACTGCGATTTTCTGCCTTATCTCCCTGTTTTCGTTCAGAGGCGGGAGCAGCCGGTCGTGATACGCGCGGTATGTTGCGTCAGCATCAATTTTGGAAAGTTGAAATGGTCTCGATTACCAGTGAAGAGCAGTCTTTAATTGAATTAGAACGTATGACGGAATGTGCAGAAGATATATTAAAACGGCTTTGTTTGCCTTTTCGCACAGTGGTTCTTTCTACGGGTGATATGGGGTTTGCAGCGCGTAAAACCTATGACATCGAGGTTTGGCTTCCTGGTCAAGAATGCTATCGTGAAATTTCTAGCTGTTCAGTTTGTGGAGATTTCCAAGGTCGTCGTATGAATGCGCGCTATCGTAAAGAAGGCGATAAAAAATTGCATTTTGTTCATAGCCTTAATGGTTCTGGTACAGCTGTTGGACGTTGTCTTATTGCCGTGCTTGAAAATTATCAACAGGCTGATGGATCAATTATTGTTCCAGATGTTTTGCAACCTTATATGGGAGGCATGCGCTGTATTACTGCTTAATTTTACGAAAGGAGAGACAATATGCGTTTATTGCCAAGAGGTGATGATATGCAAACGCAAGTTTTTGCCACTTTAAAAGAATCAGTTTGTCAGTATGATAAAAGTGCACCTCCATTGGAGATTGAATGATACTATGGGGCAAAAGGGTATTTTACAATTTCGTGAGGAGTTAGCCGCTCTTGTACTGAAAATGCGTAGCAAAGGCATTGATGACGTGCGATTTTTTTCGGCATTAGAGAAAATTCCGCGTCAACAGTTTGTTTCTGCCCCTTGGTTTAATAGTGCTTATGATAATAAAGTTATTCCCCTTGAGTGTGGTGAATATATGGAACGTTTGGAAGAACAACTCTTAATTCTTTCGGCATTATCGTTGAAAAAAAGGCATCGCGTCTTAGAAATTGGTACAGGATCTGGTTTTTGTACTGCGCTTATGGCATGTCTGAGTGACCGTGTGACAACGATTGATCGTTATAAAACGCTTGTTGATTTGGCACGCCAAAAATTTCAAACTTTAGGAATTGAAAATATTGTTATACGGCAGATTGATGGAAGTCATAGTGTGACAGGCTTGGGATCATTTGATCGTATTCTTATTTGGCCATCACGTTTTGATGAACCAAAGGAATTTTTAGAGCTTTTAGCTGAAAATGGAATTCTCATTCAGGCGATAGGACCTGACGAAGGAGTACAAACGGTGACGCGCTATACAAAAATTGGTAGTCGATTTGAGTGTTTAGAACTGTTTCAAGTGCGTTACCAACCTTTTATTAAGGGCATTGCAGAGATACTTTAATTTTTAAAAGTTAAGAAATTGCTGCAAATAGCCTACATTAAATTCATTTTGATTTTATATAAAGATATTTATGAATAAAACATCTCATTTTAACTCTTCGGTAATTTAAAAAAGCTTTAATAGAGTGAGTTGATTATTGATGAGTGAGCAAAACGATGCGTTTAAAAGCTTTGGATAATATTTTCCAGCATAATTTTCAGAGAATAACTTTTTTAGCGGTGGTAACTATTATTGCTGGTTGTAGTTCTGGTACACAGCGTTTTTCCAATATTGTCTCTCATCGTACGGTATCATCTCAATCAAATATATCGAGCACTATGTCTACAGATCCGCGAATGCTATCATACGGTAGTGGTATGATACAAAGCACTGAATTGCCACCTGTGGAATCAAGTGATGATTCGTGGGGAGATGACAATTCTCCCTATAATTTTTCACATCAAGGTAGGATAACTTCTTCTGATGGTCGCGTTATGGGTTCCCCTCCACGTAATCTTGGAACACTTTCTCGTTCACAAATGGATAAGTCTCCTATTTTTCGGCGAAATTCTTATATTGTCCAGAGTGGAGATACACTGCTCAGTATTGCACGACAAATAGGGGTTAGTGTTGAGGCATTAAAATTAGCAAATGGCATAAACAGAAATTCCATTTACATTGGTCAGGTCCTTGTGGTACCAAGCAGGCGTACATTAGCAGCTTCAAATGCACACAATAATAACGATTGGACAGCATCAACAACAGAATCTGCATCCCAATCTCAAGTGATGTCCTCTATAAAAAACAAGAGGTCCTCTCCTATACATAAAGCTCCTGTAACAACGCAACCTTCTGCAAAGATGAACAAATCAAGTTCTGAGAAAAATTTTTCTAAACAGATGACGCAATTGAATCATGAGACTGGTTTGTCAAGTACTGTTACGAATACAGATAATATGATGACTCCGCAAGCCACAGGAATTTCTAAGATGCGTTGGCCAGTACGAGGGCGTTTGTTAAGCCAGTTCGGTCAAAAAAAGGGAACAGTAATGAATCGAGGAATAGATATTGCTGTGCCTGAAGGGTCTTCGGTAAAGGCGGCAGAAAATGGTGTTGTTATTTACGCGGGAGATGGATTAAAAGAGCTTGGTAATGTTGTGATGATTCGACATGAAAATAATATTATCACTATTTATGGATGTAACAGTAAGCTTGTTGTTAATAAGGGACAAAGGATAAGACGCGGTGATGAGATTGCTAAATCTGGTGTTTCAGGAAATGTTAAAACGCCACGTGTCTATTTTGAGATGCGTAAGAATTCATTACCCGTTGATCCCCTTAAATATTTAGAAAACTAATTTATTGATGACTTTTACATTTGAATAGTCTTACAGTTTATAGAAACTTTATGAAAAACAATTGATTTTCTTAAATCAATAACATTGCAGCAAAAAATCATTGGTTTAAGGAGAGTAGTTCGTTGGGGCGTTAGATATTACCATCTTTGTTTTTATGAAAGTGTAAGACAAGAACATCATACTATTTGTCAGCTTTCAGTGTTCCAACTGCTCTTACATTTGAGAGAAGCATGAAAAAAGATATTTCACGCCTTTCTTAAAAAGTTTTTGTCGACAGACTCATTTCATATGTGTGTCTGCAAGAAAATCGTTTTGATTAATTCGGAAGGTTTGAAAATGAGAGCGTTTTACTGTATTTAGGTCTATCATTCGATATCAAAAATGATAAATTATCTATATAAATTAAAGTTTTTTTATTAGAAAAATTATCTTGTATAATTTATTGAGTTAGTGAAAAGATTTATATTGTAGGATATACAATAGGGGAAAATGAATCTATTTTTAAAGATTTTTCTCATTGTATTTTGGTATTCTGTCTCTTAAGGATTTGTTGTATTTTTGTAAAGCTGTGATTAGATTATACGGTTATTGCTTTTTATGATAAATTCTTTAGGAATTTTTTCTGTATCGGAATTTCATTTTAATAGAGTGGGAAATACCTGAGGTTTAACTATAGGAGATGAAAATGTTTATTACGAACGCTTATGCTCAAGTTGCAGGCGATGTTTCCGGTGGAATTTCATTTGCTAGCGCAGTCCCATTCATTTTAATTTTTGCAATTATGTATTTGTTTATCATTCGTCCACAGCGTGCCCAAATGAAAAGGCGCCAAGAAATGCTTAATGCAGTACGTCGTGGTGATACAGTTATAACGGGTGGTGGTATTATCGGCAAGGTTACGAAGGTTCACGACGAGAGTGGTGAATTAGAGGTTGAAATTGGTGAGTGTATGAATATCCGTGTTATTCGCTCAACATTAGCTGATGTGCGTGTTAAAGGTGAGCCGATTGCAGAAAAAAAATCAAAACTTAATGCTAAAGCAAAAACACCACAAAAGTCTAAATCTAAAACGAAAACGAAAGAAGATATGAGTATCTCTGAAGAGAAAAAAGCTATATCAAAGGAAAATGCATCTTAAGGTGTAGTGGAAGTTTTAAGCATTTTTATAAAAAATTTGGCAAGATCAAGACAATTTCATTGGAAAAGTGGCTTTTGTAGTGGCTACAGGAAATGGAGTTTTTGTTTTCTTTAGATTATTAAAATAGTTACTTTATTTATAGAATGTTACGCAATTTTTTCTGTCTTTAAAACAAGATCACTGTTTTTATAAAAAGAAATTTGTGAGTAAATAAGCTGAGAAAACTTTTTAAAAGATAGATTGATTTAAGCAGGTATAGCATTTTATTGCGGTTTATTAGCAAATTTTCGTATATTTGTTGTATGAGAAGATTAGGGCTTTATATAAAATTTTCACTTCAATACGAGGCTATGGTTAAGATATCAATGTTTCTATCGGCCTTACTTTAATTTTATGGTGAGAAGTAGCAAAGACAATTGGATTATTCAAAAATAAAGGGTGCTTGTTCATGTTCGATGCAATTCAAATTCGTGAAGCACATTTTCCAAGTCGTGCACCTATTGATGCTTATGGAAATGGTGGATTTCGTTTTGCGGATATGTCTCATAGAGGTTCTATTATTTGTGTACCATCAGGTATTTATGGCATTGACATGGCAGGGCCTATTCCCACTCAAGAGGATATATCTCGTATTTTAGAAGAAGCTTCTGAAATCGAAGTTTTATTAATAGGTACTGGAATTGAATTATTGCGATTACCTGAAGAGTTACGGGTGCTTTTATGGGAAAAACGTATTTCATCAGATACAATGAGTACGGGAGCGGCGGTGCGTACATTTAATGTTTTATTGGCTGAAGATCGCGCTGTTGCGGCGTTATTATTTGCGGTAGAATAGAGTATTGTTTAATAAAATAAATGCTCTCGTCTAGTATGAAAGCCTTGTATGATTATTTTTCTGCGCCGGAAAATACCGCCGTTTAAGGCGATGATATAAGGGTATAGAATATACATAACTTAGTACATTAAGTATTTTTAAATACAGCAGCAAGTATTCAGGACAGAGCTTTGCTCGTAGTTCAATGAATCACATGAGTGATCAACTCTTGGCACTTGAGGCAGTTCATAAGAGGCATTTTTAATTCTTTCTTATACAGTTTTTACCTACAAGCCAGCTCCGCTTGTGACGTGCAAGGGAATTAGTTTTGATTGATTCAACATGGAATTGGTTTGAAATGAAAGCATTCTACGATATTTGGGATTCTAATTTAACATATAAAACAATAAATAATGATTGTAAATCAATGTGTTGATAGTAATAGAAACTCACCGAGAGCAATTTGATTTTTTACAAATTGCTGTTGGTAGCAATATTTGTCCTTTAGGATGGAGGAGGAGATCAATGATTTGATGAAGTTTTTGTGATCAGTGCATTTTTATAAAATAACATTGTTATCTATTCAGTGAAAAAGTGTTTTGCGTTGCTTGTTATTCTAAGTTTCGCTATGCATGTTACAATTAGTTTTTAGCTTTTTTTACTGCAACTGAAAATTTTAGTCCAATAAGATAATTTTATCAGAAAAATTATTTATTTAATTTTTTCTTTCTAAAAGGAAAAATGACTAGAAAAGAAATTTTAATTCATAATACAGTTAAGAGGTACATTTAAAAATCTTATTTTCTGAACTGTATTTGCTTATCCCTCATTTTTTAATATGAATAAAAAGAGGATATTAATTTCATTACTAAAAAAGGGACGTTAATAGGTTTGAATGATAGGCTCTCTTCCTTATTGTCTTGATATTTTACGTATCATAGATCGTGATCGCTATATATCGGTTTTATTTGCGCCTAAAAAAAAGCGCCAAGCATTGGCTGCTCTCTATGTATTTAATGCTGAAGTTTCTCGTATTCGCGAAAGTGTACATGATCCACTCATAGGAGAAATACGGTTACGTTGGTGGTATGATTCTATTGCTCATGGTGAAATGCAAACGAGTGGAAATAATCCGATTTTGAGTGATTTATTGAAAGCAATAACTCTTTTTAATTTACCTAAGACAGCTTTTTTACGTTATTGTAATGCACAAATTTTAGATCTTTATCAAAATCCAATAGAAACACTTCATGATCTCGAGCATTATTGTGGTGAGACAGCAAGCATAATTTTACAGCTTTCTTGTCAGATATTAGATCCTGATACTGCACAAGAGTTTACAGATATCTATGAACATGGAGGGATTTCTCAAGGATTAAGCGGTGTATTGCGTCTTTTATCATTCATGCAATCACGATATCAATATTATTTACCTACTGATATATTAAAGGCTGTAGGAGTGAATAGGGAAGATTTGGAATCTCAATGTCTCAGTGATCAACAAAAAGGTCGTATTGTTGAAGCTATGGTAGCATTATCGCGCGATCATTATACCCAATTTTACGAGTATTCTTGTGTTTTACCTAGAGTTCTTAAGCCAGCTTTTCTTCCATTGGTCATTATCCCAGCTTCTCTTCAAAAAGCTATACAGCTGGGTGCTGCAATTTTTCAAGAGAGTGCAACGTTGCCATTAATATATCGCTATTGGTTGATAACAAGGGCAGCAATAAGCGGCAATTTTCCAAAGATATTGTAAAAGAATATTACCACGTTGGAATGCGTAACATATAGACAGATTTTCTCATATGAAGATAAAAGGAACTATTGTGATTCCAAACCATTTTTTTGTTATAAAAAATGTTGACGTTTTAGTTGTTATGAACGCAAAATAATAAGAAATTTTATGATCTTGAAAATACGGTGCATTTCTTTATCAGTAATATGTTTTATTCAGTGTATTGGATGGATGAGATGCAAAGAAAAAAAAACATGAGATAAATCTCAATACATTGGTTTGTTTGATGAAGAACTGTTAAGTACTCTGAATGTATTGATTGTATCTCATTTAAAGAAATAAAATTTCTATTTTATGAGAGAAGTTGTCTTGGCAGTCTATGAGTCTATAAAAAACTCTCATTTTTGAGAAATTATAAAATCATAATTGATGACTGTTATGATTTATGAATATATTGATTTATAATGATAATTCATTTTACAATGAATTTTAAAATAGTTTTTTTGTATATTATAAGTTGGGTGTGTAAATGAAATCATTTCAGGAAGAGGCAATACGCTCCTTATGAATGAATATTAAGAGTAGCAATATGATAAGCAATAAATGAATGACGATAGGGATGACATTATAGCTTAATGGGTATAGCTCAATGGGCGACAATCTTTACAACCTTTGGATGGATAATATTGTTTAATGCATTGCAAAAATGACTCTACATTCCATTAACTATTTTCTCGCAAATCCATATATATACTGATTTGCGAGAGAATTAATCATTATACAAATACTGATCTTAAGATATGCAGACAAGAGATCTATCTTACCTCTTCAACTATAGACGAAGAGCTGATGGAAACTTTATCAATAAGTTCTTTAAATTATGCACAACCTTTTTATTGGAGGGCGTTAAAGATCTGATTATAATTTGTGCTATTAATTTCCAAAGGATGTTCTTTATTGGCAACTTGTAGCATTTCTAGCTTGAGATCTTCTCTTATCATCATATCTATATTGGCGCGGACCTCAGTTGGAAGAGTATGAGGCGTGATATCTTTAGGCATGGTTACAGTCTTTATCTGATAAATGATACGGTTTGTTGCAACCGGACCTTTTATGATGCCATAATGACCTTTGGGAGCAGAAAATAATGCTTTAATCCCTTCAACGCCAAGAGTGTCAGATGAGTCTTGACGCTGGAGGGGTGGTGTTGTTTGTTTTGTAACACCAAGGGTACGAGCAAGGGCAACAAGACTTTTTCCTTCCGTGAGCTGTTTGAGAGCATTTTTGGCTTTTTCATCAAGAAGACGTTGGATTTCCTCACTTTTCCATTGAGAAAGAACATCTAGCTTAGCCTCTTCAAGTGTCTTATCGCGGGCAGGAATAATTTTATCGACCTTATACCAGAGATATACACCATTTTGAAAAGAGAGAGGATCAAGATCGGCTCCTTCGTTTGATTGATAGATGGCATTCAGTAAAATATCTTTTTGAGGTAAATCCGTGAGTATTGTACCTTCAAGCGTTTTTCCCGTTTTATCAATGGTAATTGTGCGCAAAGATAACTTGTATTTATCAGCTAACTCTTTGAGAGAGTCCCCCTCAAAACGAGCATTTTCAATGGCTACGTAATTGTTACGGATATCATCAGTAGCATGATTTTTGGCAAGTGTTTGGCGAATATTTTCTTCTACACTTTCAAAAGGAAGAGAGCTTGATGGTTCAATATGCGTGACGCGAATGATAACAGGTCCCTGTAAGTCATTTATCACAGGACTGACTTGGCCTTGCTGAAGTTGAAAAATTTCAGATGCTAGATGATTAGGAAGTTCATTTTCTGCGATAGGCCCTTTTTTTATGTCATTAAGAGTCTTTTTTTCAGCTTTTACCAGTTCATCAAAACTCAATCCATCAGCTATTTTTTTTGCTGCATTATCGGCTTCTTCGCGTGAGGGAAAACGCAGTTCTTCGAATGTACGCTTTTCAGGCGTTACAAAACGTGAAGCATTTTGTGTATAATAGGCTTTCGCCTCATCTGTTGAGATATCTTTAGGTTTTACAAAATCACTAAGTTCCATAGATAGTAAAGAAACAGTGCGGTATTCTGGAGCACGAAATTGACTTTGATGTGTTTTAAACCATTTTTGTAGTGTCTCGTGATCTGGATCAGCAATTAATTCCTTTTCTTTTAGATCAATAACGAGATAATCAGCAACACGCATTTCTCCTTGATAAAGAGCAAGTGCTTTATAAAAGAGATTTGGTGCTTTCATATCAGAAAGTAAAGCTGAAATAAGTTGGTTACGCTTTTCTTGTTTGGTGTAGTAATTAAGAAAAGCACTTTCACTAATACGTAGCTGCTGAAGATAGTTGTAAAACAAATTTTTATCAAAAGTGCCATTTACTTGGAACATCTTATCAGAACCAATCGTATGAGCTATTGTATCTTTTGAAAGACTTATTTTCATTTTACGTGCTTGTTCATCAAGTAATATATTTTGTTGTAATTGATTAAACACAAAAGCAGGAATTCGGTATTGCTGCATTTCATTTGCTGTAAACATTCGTCCAAGATGAGCAGCATATGCTAAACGTGCGCTTTGATCGGCAAGTGCAAGACGATAATCATCAACAGTTACTGTGGACTTTCCAGACGTAATAAGATCTCTTTCGCTTTTTTTGTGTAAGTGTGGTATCCCCCATAGAAGAATGAAGCATAGGACTAAAATAGCAAGGAAAATTCTGAAAATCCAAGAATTTGTAGCATTTCTTATGACGTCAAGCATTGTTCAATCCCATTTTTAACATAAATTATTATCAAAGCTGTAATGGAATTTGCAATAAAGAGATGAAAGATGCAAGCTTTTAAAGACTTGCGTTCGTTTTATAATTTGGTAGTACAGATAAACAAAGTATTATAAAAGTTCTTGAGGTAGAAATATGTCTCCAAATACTCGGCCTTTTCTTGCTGGAAATTGGAAAATGAATGGAACGAGTGAAACGCTTGGAGAGTTGCGTGCTATTGCTACAGGCGTTAGCTCTGATCTTAGTCATCTTTTTGAGGCACTTATTTGTGTCCCAGCAACACTTTTATCTCGTGCTTCTGATATACTGGATAGTGAAAATATCCTTTTAGGAGGACAAAATTGTCATTTTGATGATCACGGTCCCTATACTGGAGATATTTCAGCTTTTATGCTTAAAGACGCAGGGGCAAGTCATGTCATTATTGGCCATTCAGAACGTCGTACAGTATATCAGGAAAACGATGCGATTGTTTGCGCCAAAGTGCAAGCTGCGTGGCGAGTAGGTCTTGTGGCTCTTGTGTGTATTGGTGAAACATTAGAGGAGCGTAATAATAACAAAGTGCTGGATATTCTCACGCAGCAGCTTGAAGAATCTTTACCAGATGATGCAACAGCAGAGAATACCATTATCGCTTATGAACCTATTTGGGCGATAGGAACCGGCAATACAGCAACTCTAGAAGATATTGCAAAAATACATCATTTCATGCGTGATAAGGTGCGCTCTCGTTTTGGTGATAAAGGCAATAAGATACGTTTGCTTTATGGTGGATCTGTAAAGCCCTCCAATGCATTTGAGCTTTTAAGCATTCCTCATGTTAATGGTGTTTTGATAGGTGGAGCAAGCTTAAAAGCGGTTGATTTTTTAACTATTTGTGCTGTTTGCCGTAAACTATAGCAGAGAAATTTGAGTTTTCCCTTGGATTGTGTGCTATTTATGTGTAAATAGCTATTAAAAAGTTATTTGAAGAGCAGGGTTTATGCAAACAGTACTTATAGTTATTCATTTGTTGATTGTGATTACTTTGGTTGGTGTTATATTAATCCAACCTTCAGAAGGTGGTGGGCTAGGTGTGAGTAATAGCTCAGGGTTGATGAAAACGCGTGGATCTCGAAACCCTTTAACACGTTTGACTGCTATTTTAGCCTGTTGTTTTTTTGTTGTGTCTATTGGACTTACTGTGGTGAGTAATATATCAAATTCTAGTTCTGATATTTTAAAGCGTATACCGGTTAATTCAGAGAAGAATTCTACCAATAAAGGTTCAGAATCAGTCCCATCATCAGATGGTGAGTCTTCCCCTTCTATTCTTGAACAGCTAGGAGGCACTTCGAATTCTCCGCAGGAACAGAAACAGTCCACAAAATCCACAAAACCTGAAGAAGAAAGTCCAGTTCCACAGGTTCTTGAAAATACAGTTCCGGATAACAGTACAAAATAGTTTTTTAAGAAAATATAGACTTTTTAAAAAGGTGATTTTTTCACCTTTTTTATTTTAGAAGAAAAATTGTTTCTTTTTGCATTTTTTGCTGGAAAAATCATTATAAATTGCTTATCACCATAAGCCCATGGCACGTTATGTTTTTATTACTGGTGGTGTGGTTTCTTCCCTTGGAAAAGGCATCGCGGCGGCAGCGTTAGCAGCGTTATTACAGGCTCGTGGCTATCGCGTACGTCTTCGCAAACTTGATCCTTATTTAAATGTTGATCCAGGTACGATGTCACCTTATCAACATGGTGAAGTGTTTGTGACTGATGATGGTGCAGAAACGGATCTTGATCTTGGTCATTATGAGCGTTTTACTGGGCGTTCTGCAAATAGCCAAGATAATATTACAACAGGGCGTATTTATCGCAATATCATTGAAAGAGAGCGGCGTGGTGATTATTTGGGGGCAACAGTCCAAGTTATTCCTCATGTTACGGATGAAATTAAGAGATTCATTACGATGGGAAATGAGGAATTTGATTTTGTTTTGTGTGAGATAGGTGGAACGGTTGGTGATATTGAAGCAATGCCTTTTCTAGAAGCGATTCGTCAGCTTCGCAATGAGCTACCAAGAAAAAATGTCGTTTATGTCCATCTCACATTAATGCCTTATATTCCTTCGGCAGGTGAATTAAAAACGAAACCAACACAACATTCTGTCAAAGAATTGCAAGCAATTGGTATTTCTCCTGATATTTTGCTTGTACGTGCAGATCGATCTATTCCAGAAACAGAACGGTGCAAATTATCACTTTTTTGCAATGTTCGCTCCAATGCAGTCATTCAGGCATTAGATATGCCAACAATTTATGATGTTCCTATGGCATATCATAAGGAGGGTTTGGACTCTGAAGTTCTTTGCGCTTTTGGAATCAATTCGGCACCTACCCCTCAGATGGATCGGTGGGAAGATATTACGCATCGTATCCACCATCCTGAAGGAGAAGTTACGATTGCTGTTGTGGGAAAATATACAGGCTTAAAGGATGCTTATAAATCTCTTATTGAAGCGATTGCGCATGGTGGTTTAGCGAATAAAGTGAAAGTTAATATTGAGTGGATTGATTCGGAACTTTTTGAAAAAGAAGATTCTGTTTCAGCTTTACAAAAAGTCCATGGAATTTTGGTTCCAGGTGCTTTTGGGGCACGAGGGGCAGAAGGAAAGATTCGAGCAATTCAATTTGCACGAGAGCGTAAAGTTCCATTTTTAGGGATTTGTTTTGGGATGCAATTAGCTTGTATAGAGGCTGCGCGCAATATTGCACAGATTAAGAATGCTTCATCAAGCGAGTTTTGCGAAACAGAAAATCCAATTGTAGGTTTAATGACAGAATGGCTTAAAGGAGACGTTCTTGAAAAACGTACAAGAAATGGTGATCTCGGCGGATCAATGCGTCTTGGTGCTTTTGCTGCTGAATTAAAAGAAGAGAGTCATATTGCTCAAATTTATGGAATAACCAAGATTGTTGAGCGACATCGTCATCGTTATGAGGTCAATATTGATTATAAGGATAAGTTAGAACAGTGTGGTTTGATTTTTTCTGGGATGTCTCCTGATGGTATTTTACCAGAAACGATAGAATATGCAGATCATCCATGGTTTATTGGTGTTCAATATCATCCAGAATTAAAATCTCGTCCTTTTGATCCTCACCCGCTTTTTTCTTCTTTTATTGAAGCCGCTGTAGAACAAAGTCGATTAGTTTAATGCATAAATTGGGTTACTTTGCTTTTGAGGGATAAAATGACTAAACCAAATGCCCGTGTGAAAGTTGGGAATATTATTTTTTCAAATGAAATGCCTCTTTCATTAATCGCAGGGCCGTGTCAGATGGAAAGTCGCGATCATGCTTTTGAAATGGCTGGCCGTATTAAAACAATTACCGATCAGCTTGGTATCGGGTTTGTTTATAAATCGAGTTACGATAAAGCTAACCGAACTTCTTTAGGTGCGGCACGTGGTATTGGTCTTGAAAAAGCAATGGCTGTTTTCTCTGATTTAAAAAAGGAGTTTAATTGCCCTATACTAACTGATGTGCATACAGAAGAGCAATGTACAATTGTTTCTTCTACGGTTGATATTTTACAAATACCGGCTTTTTTATGTCGTCAAACAGATCTTTTGGTAGCAGCCGCCAAAACAGAATGTGTTATTAACATTAAAAAAGGTCAGTTTTTAGCGCCTTGGGACATGGAAAATGTTTTAAAAAAGGTTGTTTACAGTGGTAATCCGAATGTTATGCTTTGTGAGCGAGGCACGTCATTTGGTTACAACCGACTTATTTCTGATATGCGTTCATTGCCTATTTTACGTTCATTTGGTGCTCCTGTTATTTTTGATGCAACGCATTCTGTTCAAGAACCTGGGGGACAGGGTGCTTCATCTGGTGGACAGCGTCAATTTGTTGAAGTTTTAGCGCGTGCGGCAGTTTCTGTTGGGGTAGCAGGTATTTTTTTAGAAACGCATCAAGATCCAGATAATGCACCTTCTGATGGACCCAATATGATTAAACTTGATAATTTACAAAGATTGCTTGAGACTCTAATGGAGTTTGATTATCTGTCAAAGAAGTTAAATTGAGAAGAGAAAAGACATTTCATTAATAGGACATTAGAAATGAATCAAGACTTTTATTGGATAAGGAAACACATATGACTATAATTGTCGATATCATTGGACGTGAAGTTCTTGATAGCCGTGGTAACCCAACGGTAGAAGTTGATGTTCATTTGGAGAATGGAGCTTTTGGTCGCGCTCTGGTTCCCTCGGGAGCTTCAACAGGAGCACACGAGGCTATAGAGCTTCGTGATGGTGGTTTGCGCTATCAAGGGAAAGGTGTTGAAAAAGCGGTTGCTGCAGTTAATGGCGAAATTCTTGAAGAACTTGGTGGGCGGGATGCAACAAATCAAATTGCTATTGATCAAGCAATGATTGCTTTGGATGGAACGCCAAACAAAGCCCGTCTTGGAGCCAATGCGATTCTTGGTGTTTCATTAGCTGTTGCAAAAGCAGCAGCGGATTCATTAAATTTACCGTTGTATCGTTATATTGGTGGTACACAAGCGCATATTCTTCCAACTCCTATGATGAATATTATTAATGGTGGCGTTCATGCTGATAATTTGATTGATTTTCAAGAGTTTATGATTATTCCTATAGGAGCCCCTACTGTAAGAGAAGCCATCCGTTATGGCGCTGAGATTTTCCGTGCATTGAAAAAGCGTTTAAAAGATGCAGGTTATAATACCAATGTTGGTGATGAAGGTGGTTTTGCTCCTCAATTTAAAAGTGCTGATCAAGCCATTGATTTTATTATGGAATCTATCATAACATGTGGCTACAAACCAAGTGAACAAATTGCCATTGGTTTAGACTGTGCTTCAACCGAATTTTATAAAAATGGTTCGTATTTTTATAAAGGTGAGGGCAAATGCCGAGACATCCAAGAGCAGGTAGATTATTTAGCGCAGCTTGTGAAAAATTATCCTATTATTACAATTGAAGATGGAATGGCAGAGGATGATTGGGAAGGTTGGAAGCTCCTCACTGACACAATTGGAGAAAAATGTCAGCTTGTTGGCGATGATTTGTTTGTAACGAATTCAGCACGTTTGCGTGATGGTATCAAAATGGGGGTAGGCAATTCTATTCTCATAAAAGTTAATCAAATTGGTACATTGAGTGAAACACTTGATGCTGTAGAAGTAGCACATAAAGCAGGTTATCGTGCCATTATATCTCATCGTTCAGGCGAAACAGAGGATTCTTTCATTGCAGATCTTGCTGTTGCAACGAATTGTGGACAAATTAAAACAGGTTCTCTTGCACGTTCGGATAGATTAGCAAAATACAATCAACTTATTCGTATTGAAGAAATGCTAGGATCCCAAGCGCGTTATGCTGGTGATTTATATCGTGTATAGTTGTGAGCCCAAAATATGAAAGTATAAGATCATTTAGACTATGAAATTGAGATTTCTTATCAAAGGCATATACGTAATAATTTTTAAGTATTTAAATTTATAGGGATTAATATGAGAGGTATAATTATTAGTCAAGATCAAGGGACTTATCTCGTTTCGGGTGATGATGGTAAACGTTACCAGTTTGCGACTTGGGATTGGTTGGGAAAGAATCCGCCAAGGATTGGTAATGCTGTTGATTTTGTTTGTGAAGGGGGGGGTGTCAGTTCTGTTTTTCCATTGTTGAGACCAGGTACAGAGAATTCAAAGATAATGTTCGCACTCCTTTGTTGGTGTTCAGGTATCTTTGGTGTTCATCGCTTTATGGTTGGTAAAGTTCGGACTGGTGCTTTAATGCTGATTCTATCTTTATCATTGTTTGGATTGATAATTACCGGTGTTTGGGCAATTGTTGATTTTATAGTCATTCTTGGTGGAAGATTTACGGATAAAGACGGGAATCAGATTACAGATTTTTAAAAATTTACAATAAAAAGAAAATAATTAAGTTTACTTTTTATTTTGATCAATATTTTGATCAATATATTGAGCTGCATAATGCAAGATTATTGTACTCTATTTCTTTAATGTGAGATATTAAGAATAATATGCACAGTTGAATAAAAGTATTGAAAAAGACTGTGCTATTTTATGTGGATAAAACAACGACGTAAATCAACTAAGGTGTGTTTTGTATTGCTGCTTATAGCAGCAAAAACATTAGGTCATTGCGGCTGCTACAAATTTTATTTACGCCGTGAGGTTAATCGATATATCATCAAATTAGAAATAATCTCTTTATGAATAACACATAAGGAGCAGCTTTATAGGTGGTCGAGGATGAAAGGTAGAATTATTGGTCAGGATCAAGGAGATTATTTTGTTTCTGGGGCTGATGGTAAGCGTTATCAATTTACGAGTTGGGATTGGTTAGGAAAAAAAGCACCAAAGGTAGGGGATACCGTTGATTTTGTATATGAAGATAATGTTGTTAAATCTGTTCTCCCTCTTTTGAGTAAATCGCAGTCAGAAAAATCAAGATTGGCGATAGCACTTGTTTGTTGGTTTTTTGGTTTATTGGGAATTCATCGCTTTATGGCTGGTAAAGTTGGAACGGGCATTGCAATGCTTCTTATAAATATAATAAGTGTAATAAGTATAATAAGTGTAATATTTATGCCGGTAGGGCTTATAGGAATTTTTTTGATAATTACACCTTGGGTATTGATTGATTTTATAGTCATTTTAACAGGAAATTTTAAGGACAAAGATGGGTGTAAAATCACAACTTAGAGGATATCCAATATTTATAATATAAAAAGTGGGTTATTCAGCTTACTTTAATTGTATTAAGGGGGGGACTTTGGTGGTAACAAATTGTTTGCATGTGTAGATTGAGTAATGAGGTGTTAATCAAAATCGTGCATAGTTGGGCAAAATATTAAGAAATTTGTGCTGTAAAGACTGTGCTATTTTATGTGGACAAAGCAGAAACGTCGATCAATCAAAGTACGCTTTGTACTACCTCTTATGACGGTGGGAGTCTTAAGCTATTTCAGTTATCACATTTATCATGGTGAGTATGGATTGTATTCACGCAGTGAAGTTAATCAGCATATTAGCGAATTAGAAAAGGAGCTTCATAAAATAGAAGCTGAGCGGATATTCATGGAAAAGCGTATTTCTCTTTTACGCAACGGGCATATAGAAAAAGATATGTTAGATGAGTATGTCCGAAAGAATTTGAACTTTTCTAAGCCAAATGAACTGACAATCTTAATACCTTGAAATGATACCAAAGGTAAATGAAAAATCGCTTACTTTAAACGATAATCAGCAATGATATTGTTTAAGCCGATTGATAAGGCTTGTAACTTTTGTTCGTAAAGGTTATTCCTAAATAATCATAAAAGGGAGTTTAATATGGCAGAACGACTTAAAAAAAATTCTGCGTCGGTGGCGCGCACTGCATTATCAAGCACCACAAAGAAAGCACCAATAGCAGATTTTACAAAAGAGGAAGAAATTGATGCTTATCGTGAAATGCTTTTAATTCGGCGTTTTGAAGAAAAAGCAGGACAACTTTATGGTATGGGGCTTATTGGGGGATTTTGTCACCTTTATATTGGTCAGGAAGCTGTTGTTATAGGAACATTGAAAGCGGCAAAAGAAGGTGATCAAGTTATTACGTCTTACCGTGATCATGGACATATGTTAGCTGTTGGGATGACTCCGCGTGGTGTCATGGCAGAATTAACGGGCCGTCAAGGTGGCTTTTCCAAAGGGAAAGGTGGCTCGATGCATATGTTCTCTAAAGAAAAAAACTTTTATGGTGGACATGGTATTGTTGGTGCGCAGGTTTCCATTGGTTCAGGTTTGGCATTTTCGAATCAATATCTTGGTAAAGATAATGTGACATTGGTTTATTTTGGTGATGGTGCCGCAAATCAGGGGCAGGTTTACGAAAGTTTTAATATGGCTTCACTTTGGAAGCTTCCCGTTGTTTATATTATTGAAAACAATCAGTATGCTATGGGAACGTCCGTTTCACGTGCATCTGCAGAAACTGATTTTTCCCGACGTGGTCTTTCTTTTGAAATTCCAGGTATTTTTGTTGACGGTATGGATGTTCGATCAGTAAAAGGAGCTGCTGATGAGGCAATTTCTTGGGCACGCTCAGGTAAAGGACCGATCATTCTTGATATGCAGACCTATCGTTATCGTGGTCATTCCATGTCTGATCCGGCAAAATATCGTTCAAAGGAAGAAGTCCAAAAAATAAAAGAGGAACACGATCCGATTGATCAAGTAAAAAGTCGGATTCTTAAGAAAAATTGGGCGAATGAAGATGATTTAAAGTCTATTGAGAAAGAGGTTCGTGCAATTGTTGCTGATGCGGCAGATTTTGCACAAAGTGATCAAGAGCCAGATGCTTCTGAGCTCTATACTGATATTTTAGTTTGATGCGAGGGAAGCAAGTATGTCTATTGATATTTTGATGCCGGCGCTTTCACCAACTATGGAAGAAGGTAAACTGTCTAAATGGCTCAAGAGAGAAGGTGATAAGGTTAGTTCTGGCGATGTTATTGCTGAAATTGAAACAGATAAGGCTACAATGGAAGTAGAGGCCGTTGATGAAGGTACTCTTGGTAAAATTTTTGTGCCTGAAGGTTCTGAAGGCGTAAAGGTTAATACTGTTATTGCGATTTTGTTAGAAGAAGGTGAGCGTGCTGAGGATATTTCGCAACCTACTGATACAACACAAAAACCTAAGGAATCTGCTCTTTCTCTGGCATCATCAGTTCCGCAGGCTCCTACTTTTGATACGTCTCCTGATTTTGATATTCCAGCGGGAACACAAATGATTACAATGACAGTTCGTGAAGCGCTTAATCAGGCTTTGGCTGAAGAAATGCGGCGTGATGAAAAAGTTTTTCTCATGGGGGAAGAGGTTGCACAATATCAAGGTGCCTATAAGGTTAGTCAAGGTTTGTTGGAAGAATTCGGAGAGCGCCGAGTTATTGATACCCCAATTACAGAACACGGCTTTGCTGGGCTGGCTGTTGGGGCTGCTTTTGGAGGGTTACGTCCCATTGTCGAGTTTATGACCTTTAATTTTGCGATGCAGGCGATGGATCAAATTATTAACTCAGCAGCGAAAACACGTTATATGTCTGGTGGACAAATGACCGCTCCTATGGTTTTCCGAGGTCCCAATGGTGCGGCTGCCCGTGTTGGTGCTCAACATTCTCAATGTTATGCTGCATGGTACAGCCATATACCAGGTTTGAAAGTTGTCATGCCTTATAGTGCTGCAGATGCAAAAGGTTTGCTGAAAGCTGCTATTCGTGATGATAATCCTGTTATTTTTCTTGAAAATGAGATTTTGTATGGGCATCAATTTGAAGTTCCTCAACTGGATGATTTTGTTTTGCCTATTGGTAAGTCCCGCATCCATAAGTCTGGACAAGATGTGACGATTGTCGCGTGCGGAATTGGAATGCATTATGCCGTTCAAGCGTTGCCGGAAATTGAACAACTTGGTATTGATGTTGAATTGATTGATTTACGAACCATTCGCCCGATGGATCTTCCAACAATTCTTTCTTCAGTTAAAAAAACAGGTCGTTTGGTAACAATTGAAGAAGGATTTCCTCAGTCATCCGTGGGAACTGAAATAGCAACGCGTGTTATGCAGCAGGCTTTTGACTATCTTGATGCGCCAATTGCTACGATTTCTGGCAAAGATGTTCCGATGCCTTATGCCGCTAATCTTGAGAAGTTGGCTTTGCCTAATACTGCTGAAATTATTGAGGCCGTTAAGGCTGTGACGTACAGAGCATAACGGAGGAAAGCATAATGCCCATTAAAATTACAATGCCAGCGCTTTCCCCTACGATGGAAGAGGGAAATTTAACAAAATGGAATATTAAGGAGGGAGATAAGGTTTCCTCTGGTGATGTTATTGCTGAGATTGAGACGGATAAAGCGACAATGGAAGTCGAAGCCGTTGATGAAGGTAGGGTTGCCAAAATTGTTGTTCCTGCTGGAACACAAGGCGTTAAAGTAAATACTTTAATTGTTGTTTTAGCAGAAGAAGGTGAAGATTTAGCTGAAGCTGCAAAAGTTGCAGAAGAAATCTCTTCTTCTACAAGCCAAGAACCAGAGGGCATAAAACAGACAGATTCTCTGAAACAGACGGACTCAAAGAGTACAAAAATGTCGCATGAATTATCAGCTCAGCAATTAATACAGCAAGATAAAAAGGAAGCGCGTCTTTTTGCCTCTCCTTTAGCACGGCGATTAGCATCTCAGGCAGGTCTTGATTTATCCCTTATTTCTGGAAGTGGTCCGCATGGGCGTATTATCAAGCGCGATGTAGAAAAAGCTGCGAGCAGTGATATTTCTAAAGTGTCTTATTCATCACAGATAGGGGAGCTAGTAGCTACAGGTGCTTCGGACAAACAGATATTGAAACTCTTCAAAGAGGATGAATATAGCTTTGCTCCCCATAATAATATGCGTAAAACAATCGCGACACGTTTGGTGGAATCAAAACAGAAAGTTCCACATTTCTATGTAACGGTAGATTGTGAACTTGATGCGCTATTAGCACTGCGTACACAACTGAATGCTGCTGCACCAATGGTTAAAAGACAGGAAGAAACTCAGCCTACTTATAAGCTTTCTGTTAATGATATGGTGATCAAAGCTGTTGCACTTTCTTTGAAAGCGGTTCCTGATGCGAATGTCTCTTGGCTTGAAGGTGGGATGATTTATCATAAACATTGTGATGTTGGGGTTGCTGTTTCTATTCCTAATGGATTAATTACGCCAATTATTCGCCATGCAGAGGAAAAGCCGTTATCACTTATTTCCAAAGAGATGAAGGATTTTGCAAAGCGTGCGCGTGAAGGAAAGTTAAAAATGGAAGAATATCAGGGTGGAACAACAGCTGTATCAAATATGGGGATGTATGGTATAAAAAGTTTTTCCGCTATCCTTAATCCACCGCATGCGACGATTTTTGCAATTGGTGCAGGGGAGCAACGCGCCGTTGTTAAAAATGATGCATTAGGGATTGCGACGGTGATGTCGGTCACAATTTCTGCTGATCATCGAGCTGTCGATGGTGCTTTAGCAGCAGAGCTTGCGCGGACTTTTAAGAAGATGATTGAAAATCCATTAGCAATGTTGGTTTGAACTGTTTAACAGTTCTTCACGTAAATTGTGAGAGAGTGTGTTAAGAGAATAAAAACAAATTTAAAGAGTTTGAAGAGCAATGTTATTGCTATTTCTGGTTTGGGTAAAGCATTTACGTGAAGCTTAAAGCAAAAGACATAAGATAATTCTGTTACGTTGTTTTGCTGTCTTAAGTTCAAAAAATGCATATCCGTTTTATATATATCCATGGAGGAATTACTGTGGCAAATCTTTATGATGTAATTGTGATTGGATCAGGTCCAGGCGGATATGTAACCGCAATTCGTGCAGCACAATGTGGCTTTAGGACTGCGATTGTTGAACGTGAACATTTGGGAGGGATCTGTTTAAATTGGGGATGTATTCCAACAAAGGCTCTTCTACGTTCAGCGGAAATAAAACATTTTGCTGAACATGCGAAAAATTATGGACTAAAAATTAATGGTTCAATTGAGGCAAACATCAAAGATGTTGTGGCACGTTCACGCGGTGTTTCAGCACGTTTAAATGCTGGTGTTGATTTTTTAATGAAAAAAAACAAAATTGATATTATCTGGGGTGAAGCAAAGCTTACTAAAGAAGCAAAAGAAAGCCATCCTGCGGAAATTATGGTTTCTCCATCCTCCAAACCGATTATGCAACCGCAAAATCCAGTCCCTAAAGGGACGTTAGGAGAGGGAACTTATCAAGCAAAGCATATCATTATTGCAACGGGCGCACGTCCTCGTGTCCTTCCTGGTATTGAACCAGATGGAAAACTCATTTGGACTTATTTTGAAGCTATGATACCGCCAGCAATGCCAAAATCGCTTTTGGTTATAGGGTCTGGCGCTATTGGCATTGAATTTGCCTCTTTTTATCGTGATATGGGGGCGACAGTAACTGTTGTTGAAATGATGCCCCACATCATGCCTGCTGAAGATATTGAAATTTCAATGTTTGCTTGTAAACAGTTAGAGAAAAAAGGTTTACGCATTCTTCGTCAAGCAAAAGTAACAAAGGTTGAAAAATCTTCTGATTCTGTGACTGTACATATTGATGTTCAAGGTAAAATAGAGTCAATGACTGTTGACCGGTTGATTTCTGCTGTTGGGGTGCAAGGTAATATTGAGAATCTTGGTTTAGAAGCTTTGGGAATAAAAACCAATCGCGGCTGCATTGTAACTGATGAATGGAGTTGGACGGGGGTGAAAGGCATTTATGCTATTGGTGATGTAGCAGGTCCTCCTATGTTGGCACATAAAGCAGAAGAAGAAGGTGTGATATGTATTGAGCATCTTACAGGTTTGAAGAGTGCTCATCCGCTTGATAAAAGAAAAATTCCAGGGTGTACATATTGTACACCACAGGTTGCCTCTGTAGGGCTTTCAGAAGCTAAAGCAAAAGAAGCAGGTTATGATATACGTATTGGTCGTTATTCTTTTACTGCGAATGGCAAGGCAATTGCTTTGGGTGAAGATCAGGGGTTGGTAAAAACAATTTTTGATAAAAAAACAGGACAGCTTCTTGGGGCCCATATGGTAGGGGCTGAGGTAACAGAATTAATACAGGGTTTTGTTATTGCTATGAATCTTGAAACAACAGAAGAAGAATTAATGCATACTGTCTTTCCACATCCGACCTTATCGGAAATGATGAAAGAAAGTGTATTGGATGCTTATGGTCAAGTTTTAAACGCTTGATGACTGGATTGTATGAATTTTATATTTTTGATTGTTACTTCGTATTTATAAGGCAAAGGCTTAAATGGTTACGGTTGTTGATAGAGTTACAAATAGACGTTTGCGTCATCCTGAAAAGGCACATCGTCCTGATACAAGCGTTCAAAAAAAGCCAGATTGGATTCGTGTAAAAGCGCCAACATCACCAATTTATAAGGAAACACATGGTATTGTACGTACGCATAAGTTAGTGACTGTATGTGAAGAAGCTGGTTGCCCTAATATTGGCGAATGTTGGAGCCAGAGGCATGCTAGCTTTATGATTTTAGGTGAAATATGTACGCGTGCTTGTGCTTTTTGTAACGTTGCAACAGGTATTCCACTTGCCGTTGATGATAATGAGCCAGAACGTGTAGCCGATGCTGTTGCACGGATGGAATTAAAACATGTTGTCATTACATCTGTTGATCGTGATGATCTTGCTGATGGTGGTGCTGAGCATTTTGCAAAAGTTATTTATGCGATTCGTCAAAAAACTCCTAAAACAACAATTGAAGTTCTGACACCTGATTTTCGTCATAAGGATGGCGCTTTAGAAGTTGTTGTTGCTGCTAAGCCTGATGTTTTTAATCATAACTTAGAAACAGTTCCTTCTAAATATTTGAAGGTTCGTCCAGGGGCACGTTATTTTCATTCAATTCGTTTATTACAACGCGTTAAAGAACTTGATCCAACAATTTTTACAAAATCGGGGATTATGGTTGGTCTTGGGGAGGAGCGAAATGAAATTTTGCAATTGATGGATGATTTGCGCTCTGCTGATGTTGACTTTATGACGATTGGACAATATTTGCAGCCTACACGAAAACATCATCCAGTTGTTCGTTTTGTGCCTCCTGAAGAATTTGAGTCTTTTGCCAAGATTGGTAAAGTAAAAGGATTTTTACATATGGCCTCCAATCCTCTGACGCGTTCATCTCATCATGCTGGAGATGATTTTGCTATTTTGCAAAAAGCGCGTGATGAAAAATTTTCCTTACAGAGATAATTATGCCGATTTTTACAATACATCGGCAGATCACCCATAGTGCCAGTGAAATGTTTGATCTGGTTTCAGATATTGAGCGTTATCCTGAGTTTTTACCAATGTGTGAGTCTTTAACATTACGTTCTCGAAAAGAATATGGAAAAAAAATATTGCTTCTTGCGGATATGACCGTTGGCTATAAGATTATCCGTGAGACTTTTACGACTCAAGTATTTTTACAGCCGGAAAAAAATCTTATAGAAGTCAAATATATTGATGGTCCATTCAAATATCTTGAAAATCGTTGGGCCTTTCATGATATTGAAAATACCAATGCATGTAATGTAGAGTTTTTTATTGATTATGAATTTAAAAGTAAAACGCTTGGATTAGTGATGGGCTCAATGTTTGATATTGCGTTTCGTAAATTTACCGAGGCTTTTGAGAAGCGGGCGCATCAGATTTATGGCTCTACGGAAACATAGTCTACTCTGTTATTTTTTAACAATACGTATTGCTTATAACTGCGTGAAGGTGAAAATTGGTTTCCATCTTTACTATTTGTTTTAAATTCAGCTTTCAAAAGCATATTGAAGGAATATCATTTTAAATGATGAAGATGATGCACAGCTTCACGCTTTGTTTCTCTCTTTTTAATGGAGGCACATCCGTTAAACAAAACGCCCAAATAGAACATGCTTGCATCATACCCATTTCATAATAGTGCTCATAATAAATAGTATAGATTCTCGTAAAAGTATATCAAATACACATCTTTACACTTATGAAGAAGTCAGCTTGCACTATTTATTGATCATCTCTCAAGATGTTGCGTCAGCTCTTAGCACTTGAGAGAGGTTCAAGTGTCCCTTTCTTTAATTATTTTATTTATACAGTTTTTTCTCTTGTGGCGTACAAGTGAATAAATTTGATTAATTAAACCTACACAGGATTAAAGTGAGATAACTTTACGGTATTCAGGTCTTTCAATTTCAAGTTGTGATACAATAAATTATTTTTTCAAGATGTGAATGATTATAGATTCAATGTAGAATAGAGAATTTTGAAATTAGTATGGTGAATTCAGTGAAGCAATTCCAGAATCATTTTAAAAACACTTTCAACAGTTGCATGGCGAATAGCATTGCGATTAAGATGACCAAAGTGCATTTCTTTGTGCAGGGGAGAGTGATTTTTGTAAGCAACTGCGCAATGCACAAGTCCTACAGGTTTATCAAGACTTGCACCTCCTGGACCAGCAATTCCTGTTACAGAAACAGCAATGTCAGCCTGTGAATGTTTTAATCCACCCTCAGCCATTGCAAGAGCAACTTCTTTTGAAACGGCACCGTAGGTTCTTATAAGTTCAGCACAAACGCCAACAAGGCGTGTTTTGGATTCATTTGAATAAACAACAAATCCACAATCGAGAACATCTGACGATCCTGCAATATTTGTGAGGCTTGCAGCAATGAGTCCTCCTGTACAAGATTCTACAGTTGTTAACAGTAAACCTTTTTGGCGAAAGGTATTAAGGACTTCATGTGCTTGTTTTTCACAAAGATATGTCATTGGGGAATTTCTCCTGAATAAAGAACACTTGCTGTTGCAAAAGCAGCAATTCCTTCACCACGACCAATAAATCCAAGCTTTTCATTTGTTGTTGCTTTGATAGAGATTCGATCAGGTGTTATTGCAAGTATTGTCATAAGATTTTCTGTCATGGCATGACGATAGGGACCAATTTTAGGATTTTCAGCGATAATTGTGATATCAACATTGGCGATACGACCACCTGCTTTTTTTAGAATATCAAGAGCATGACGGAGAAAAATTTCTGATGATACATTTTTCCATTGAGGATCAGAGGGAGGAAAATGTGTACCGATATCTCCTGCACCTTGAGTTGCAAGAAGGGCATCTGTTAATGCATGAAGAGCAACATCTGCATCAGAGTGTCCGTTTAATTTTTTATGAAAAGGGATTTTTATGCCACATAAAATAAGAAAATCACCATCCTCGAAAGAGTGAACATCATAACCATTGCCGGTGCGGATATCAGGAAACATTTGCATTTTCTTTTGGAGATATAAATGTGCGGTATTAAAATCTTCATGCCATGTAATTTTTATGTTGTTAGGATCTCCAGGGACGGTACGCATAGGAATTCCAAACCATTCGGCAATCGCAGAATCATCAGTGAATTCTTGTTTGCAAGCTTGTTTTGCTTGTTTATGGGCCGCTAAGATATGTTCAAAGGGAAAACACTGTGGAGTTTGTGCACTATAAAGATGGGCACGGGGAATTGTTTCTAAAACATGCTGGTTATTTACATATTTAAGGGTATCGGAGATGGGCAAAACAGGAAGAACACCTTCTTGAGGTGTGATCGTGTTGTGAATGTTATCAAGAAGCTTGTTTTCGATAAAGGGGCGTGCACCATCATGAATATGCACATATTGGGGATTTATTTTTTTGAGTGCCTGAAGTCCATGTAAGGTAGAGATTTGACGTGTATTGCCTCCTTCAACGATAATAAGGCGCTCTTTAAAATCGCCGAGTGCTTGTTCACAGATTTGACGATCTTTGGGATGAATAACGAGGATAATTGTTGTGATAGCTGGATGCTGCAAAAAACAATTCACTGTATGATAAATAATTGGCTTTTGTCCTAGAAACCGATACTGTTTTGGAATTTTATGAGGAGATCCTGCTCTTTCACCGCGTCCAGCGGCTAATATTATTGCTGCGATAGAAATACTTAATCTCCTTGTGTTATAAGCTTAGTTTGCTTTTTTATCATTAATTTTGAAATGCTTTTGAAAGGATGGTTGTTTTAGATCAGCAAGAGATATCACGGATAACACCTCAAAAAAAGCATTTAATGCTTTTTGAAGTGCGGTATTTAAACCACAAAAATCGATTAATGGGCAAGTCGGTTCTGCAGTATCAAAACATTCTGCGAGGGAAAAGTTGTCTTCTGTTACTTTTACAACATCAGCGACTGAAATCTCTGCTGCGGGTTTAGCTAATTTAACACCACCATTGCGTCCACGCACTGTTTGTATAAAACCGGCTTGAACAAGCGGCTGAAGGATTTTAAATAAAAAAAGTTCTGAAACGGCATATGCTTTAGCAATTTCTGGAACACGACTGAGAGCTCCCTGATTATCTGCACAATACATGAGCATTCGAAGAGCATAATTTGTTTGTTTTGTTAATCGCATCTCATTTCCTTCGTAAAGTATCGTCAAACGCATTTTATTTTAAAGATATTTTGCAAAATGGAGAAGTTCTTTCTCATTGACTATATTTGCTCTATTTTAAATATAGTATTAGTATTGTCAATTTTTGCTACAAAAGGTTATATGAGAATAATGGGATAAGGGTATGTGAGCTCATGACGAATATAACATCTGTGACGAATCTTCAAGACATAGATAAAAATACTTATAACGATGAGTTGTATCGTTTAAGTAAGGTATATATTTTTTTAGGGATTACAATTATTGTATTGGCTTTACTTACGGCCTCTGTTTCGTTTATTATTCTTATTGGATTAACTCCTGTTGTTCCCAGTAGAACAGTAACCCTTATTCTTATAGGGATTAATAGTTTTTGGGTTTTAGGGCTTATTGTCATTGTTTTTTATGAGATGATTCCGATCATTCGTGCTTGGCGTTCAAGGCGTGCAGGATCGCGTCTTCATGTGCGCCTCATTTCATTGTTTGCACTTGTTGCGACAATGCCAGCTGTTGCTGTAGCTCTTGTATCGGGTCCAGCACTAAATTTGGGACTTGATCGATGGTTTGATACAACAACGCGACAAATTGTGGGCTCTTCTATTGATTTAGCAAATGCTTATGCAGATGAAATGCTTCAAAATTTAAAAAATTTATCCTATGCGATGGCATTTGCACTTGATAACAAAAAACTCTTAGAGCGTAATCTAGCTGAATATAGGATGCAGTTGACGCGTCATGCTATAGGACGCAATTTGCGTGGTGCATTTTTGTTAAGTTCTAGCGGAGCTATTTTTGTATCGAGTGCTCTTGGTGATGAAGATAAACTGCCAATTCCTCCTTCCAATCTTATTGAACGAGCAACCAGTGCGAGGCCCTTTTCTTTTCAACCGGGCGTGCATGATTATTTTGGTATTATTTTAAAATTTACCAACATTCCAAATACATTTTTATATTTGGTGCGTGACGTTGATAAAGGTGTTTTATCTGCTTTGCGTTTGACAGAAGTCAATACAGATCGTTATCGCGATTTAAATGAAAATCGCCTGCTGACACAGATTGCATTTGGTATGCTTTATTTGTGTCTTTTTTTTAGTTTATTCTTATCAGCTATTTGGGCTGCTATTGCTGTCGCTGATCGCTTAGTGCGTCCTATTCGTCTTCTCATTAGTGCTGCTGATGATGTTGCTACTGGAAATATGGAAATTTTCGTGCCAGTAAGAGCAAAAGATGGAGATATTGGGCAATTATCCAAAACTTTTAATTACATGGTCAGTGAATTGAAAAGTCGGCGTAATGAGTTGATTGCAGTGCGTGATCAAATTGATGAGAGACGACGTTTTTCTGAAGCTGTGTTATCGGGTGTAACAGCGGGAGTTGCAGGTATAGATGATAATGGTGATATTACAATTATTAATCGGTCTATTGAAGCGATGTTTGATATTCGCTCTGAGCATGTTGTTGGGCAAAGTCTTTTATCTTTAAGTGCTGAAATTTGGCAGGTTTTTCAGTTTGCACGTTCATTGGAACGTAAAAATCATCGTGAGCAGGTTACTTTAAACGTTGCAGGAAAAGAGCGTGTCTGTAACGTCCAAGTTACGATGGAAGAGGATGATGGACAGGGGCAATCTTGGGTTCTAACAATTGATGATATTACAGACCTTGTTGCAGCACAACGTACAGCGGCGTGGGCGGATATTGCACGGCGTATTGCACACGAAATAAAAAATCCCCTTACACCTATTCAATTATCGGCTGAACGTATTCGTAAACGTTATAACAAAGTTATTATACAAGATAGAGAGGTCTTTGAGCGGTGTATTGAGACAATTATTCGACAGGTTGGAGATATTGGGCGTATGGTTGATGAGTTTTCCTCTTTTGCACGTATGCCCAAACCACAAATGCATATTTTAGATATACGAGAATTGTTGCGCGAAGCATGTTTTTTGATAGAAGTAACGCGACATGATATTCATTTTGAGCAAGATTTAGGAAGTCTACCACTTATGGGGGCATTTGATAACCGTCTCATTGTACAAGCTTTTTGCAATGTTATCAAAAACGCAAGCGAATCCATAGATTCAGTGATGCGAGAGGAAAATATTCACGGTCATATTCTTGTCCGTTCTTATCGTCAGGAAGAATGGGTGGTTGTGGATGTTGTTGATAATGGGAAAGGACTTCCTAAAGAGCAAAGACAAAAGTTATTAGAGCCCTATATAACAACGCGGGAAAAAGGAACAGGGCTGGGGTTAGCCATTGTGCGCAAAGTTATAGAAGATCACGGTGGTTCCATGGAGCTTCATGATGCACCGGAGAGTTTTTATGAAGGTCGTGGTGCGATGATCCGTTTGATATTTCCGGCGGATGGGGGTAAGCAGGGTAGTATTATACAAGCCATAAATCATAAGATAGGGGAATAGTATGGTATCAGATATCTTGATTGTTGATGATGAAGCAGATATTCGTGAGCTTGTTGCTGGTATTTTAGATGATGAAGGTTATGAAACGCGAGTTGCTTGTAACTCTGATGAAGCATTGGCTCAAATTAGTGAACGTATTCCAAAGCTCATTTTTTTGGATATTTGGCTACAGGGTAGTCGCCTCGATGGTTTAGCACTGCTTGATGAAATTAAAACACAATATCCGGCTCTTCCGGTCGTTATGATCTCTGGTCATGGTAATATTGAGACGGCTGTTTCCGCTATAAAGCGAGGGGCATATGATTTCATTGAAAAACCTTTTAAAGCTGATAGACTTGTATTGGTTGCAGAAAGAACACTTGAAAACTCAAATTTAAAACGTGAGCTTTTAGAATTGCGAAAGCGTTCGAATGAGACATTAGAGTTGCTCGGAAAATCGACAGTTATAAAAAATTTGCGTCAAATCATAGAAAAAGTAGCACCAACCAATAGTCGCGTCATGATAACAGGTCCTTCAGGGGCAGGAAAAGAGACTGTTGCACGAACTATTCATGCGCTCTCAACGCGTTCGAATGGGCCATTTGTTACAATAAATGCTGCAACGATTACTCCGGAAAGAATGGAAATAGAGCTGTTTGGCAGCGAAATGGAAGGAAGAGAGCGCAAGATTGGTGCCTTAGAGGAAGCTCATGGCGGTATATTATATCTTGATGAAATTGCTGACATGCCACGTGAGACTCAAGGTAAGATTCTTCGGGTGTTAACGGGGCAAACATTTGAGAGAGTTGGTGGCACAAAACGTGTTAAGGTGGATGTCCGTATTATTTCTTCGACAGCGCAAAATCTTGAAAATCTCATTTCCGATGGGCGCTTTAGAGAAGATCTTTTTCACCGTCTTTCGGTTGTTCCTATTGCTGTTCCGCCCCTTTCAGCGCGTCGTGAAGATATTCCAGAACTTGTACATCATTTTGTAAAAACAATATCACAGCAGGTTGGGATTAAACCGCGTGCAATCAGTGATGATGTGATTGCTATTTTGCAAACGCAAGCTTGGCCGGGTAATGTGCGGCAATTACGTAATAATATTGAGCGTCTTCTTATTCTTGTGCGGGATGGTGATGGTCCTATAACAGCGGACTTTCTTCCCAGTGAAGTAAGTGATACTTTGCCACGTTTTCAAATGGATTCAGATGAAAGTATAATGGATTTGCCGTTACGTGAAGCACGAGAATTGTTTGAAAAGAGATATTTAGTGGCGCAGATTGGGCGTTTGGGTGGAAATATATCACGTACTGCTGAATTTATAGGCATGGAGCGTTCAGCTTTGCACCGTAAACTTAAAGCGCTTGGAGTTTCTTAAAGCTATGCGTGTTATTATTTGTGGAGCAGGACAGGTTGGTTATGGGATAGCAGAGCGTCTTGCTGCTGAAAATCACGATGTTACTGTTATTGATATTGAAACGAGATTAATTGAAAAGATTCGCGATACATTGGATGTGAGAGGTTTTGTTGGTCACGGTTCGCGTCCTGAAGTTCTTTTGGCTGCAGATGCAGACAAAGCTGATATGTTGATTGCTGTCACTTTGTTTGATGAAGTTAATATGGTAGCTTGTCAAGTAGCACATTCATTATTTAATGTGCCCACAAAAATTGCTCGTATTCGTTCACAATCTTATTTAGAACCACGTTATAAGACGCTTTTTTCCAGAGAGAATATTCCCATTGATGTGGTTATTTCGCCAGAAGTTGAAGTTGGTGAAATGGTTTTGCGCCGTATTGCTTTACCTGGTGCAATAGATGTTCTTTATTTTTGTAATGATGATATTGTTGCGCTAGCCTTGGAATGCATGGAAGATTGTCCAGTTATTAATACACCTTTGCGTCAATTAACAGAGCTTTTTCCAGATCTTCATACGACGGTTACCGCTATTAAACGTGGCGCTGAATTATTGGTTGCACATTCAGAAACGCAATTACGCGTTGGTGATATAACCTATCTTGTTGTTGCTCGTGATCAAATGCGCCGTGCTGTTGGGCTTTTTGGTCATAAAGAACAAGATGCCCACCGCATGATTATTGCAGGGGGTGGTCACATTGGTCTTTATGTTGCACAGGCTATTGAAAAGCGTTTCCATAAATTAAAATTGAAGATTATAGAATCGCATAGAGAAAGAGCCCTCACAATTGCTGATCAGCTTGAAAAAACAACAGTTTTATACGGTAACGTATTAGATCCAGTGATTCTTCAAGATGCGGGAATTGATCAGTCCGATTTAATGATTACATTGACCAATCAAGATCAGGTTAATCTCTTAAGCGCTATTATTGCTAAAAGATTGGGTTGCAAAGCTAATATGGTATTGATTAATAATGTTGCTTACCAAGAATTTAGTCGTGCTGTTGGTGTTGATGCATATCTTAATCCCCATAGTGTTACAATATCGAGAATTTTGCAACAGATGCGCCGTGGACGTATTCGTTCTGTTCATTCAGTTTTTAATGGCCGAGCAGAAATTATTGAAGCTGAAGTGATGCAAACATCTTCATTGGTTGGTAAGTCATTATCAGAGCTCAATTTATCAGATGGTTTGAGAATTGGTGCAATTTATCGCAATAAGACAATAATACAGCTTTCGGCAGATGCGCGCATTTTGTCTGGTGATAGAATAGTGATTTTTGCTCTTGCTGATAGGGTTCGTGATGTTGAACAACTCTTCCGCGTAAGTTTAGAATATTTTTGATATATTATCTATGGATATTTGTACTTTTTGGTATAGTGGACAATTAAGATTGGTGGATAGGCTTTGTTTGTCCTCAATGGTTAAAACTGGACAACGCGTTAAGCTTTTTAGTTATGATAAAAAATAAATAATCTTCCTGTTGGTGTTGAGTTGCATGAAGCCGAATCAATTTTACCACGCTCAGCAATTTATCGCCTTGATCGCGATTTTTCTGATGATAAACTAGGGTGTACAATTGTTCAGTTCTCGGATTTTTCGTGTTATGCTGATGAAATATCAACAAGGTGTTTGGTTAGATACAGATGTTTACCTTGTTAAACAATTTCATCCCGATGCGGATAAGGTTTGGCTGGCAAGAAAATAATACAAGAGTAGGCGTTTCTGCACTTTATTTTCCGCCCAATAACCCTATTATAAAAACATTTGAAGATTATTGGGCTGGCACAGAAATGGTGCCGAGTTGGCTTGGGTTTAAGCGTCGTGTTTGGAGACCGTTCTGGTTAAAGAGGAAAAAAATGCCGATTTTGCCGGGAAGTTTTGGCGTTACGATATTTGGCAATGATGGTATTTCACGATTAACAAAACGATATGGTTTTTTTCATGAAGCAAAGGAAAAGAAAACTTTTTATTATTGGACTGGGCGAAAAACTGAACGTATTTTTGAACCAGCTTTTGGCGTAAAGCCGCTTACAGATTCACGCTTGATAGGCTTTCGTATTCACAGAAAGACAAAGACTACAGAAAGACCTCAGGAAGGAAGTTTTTACTATTGGGCGGGTATCTCGCATTCCTGATATTCATCATTTGTTTAGGTAGAGTTATTATTTCTATTTTAACTATTGAGATTTTAATCTATCTTAAACAGCTCTTGATTGTAGCTTGCGTAAGAGAGTAATGTTATGGATAAAAACATTGAATGTGTAAAAAGCGGTTGTTATATGAACGGAAAGTAAAAATATGAGTGATCCAATGAAAACAGCACTAAGCCTTGTTCCCATGGTTATTGAACAAACCAATCGTGGTGAACGGGCCTATGATATTTTTTCCCGTCTTTTAAAGGAGCGGATTATTTTTATTAATGGTCCTGTTGAAGATGGTATGGCAATGCTTGTTTGTGCACAATTGCTTTTCTTGGAAGCGGAAAATCCTAAAAAAGAAATTAGTCTTTATATTAATTCTCCAGGTGGTGTCGTAACATCTGGTATGGCTATTTATGATACTATGCAGTTTATTCGCCCTCCTGTTTCTACGCTTTGCATGGGGCAGGCAGCATCTATGGGATCTTTATTGTTAACAGCTGGAGCAAAAGGTCATCGTTTTACATTGCCAAACGCACGTATTATGGTGCATCAACCATCCGGTGGTTTTCAAGGTCAAGCTTCAGATATTGAGCGGCATGCGCAAGATATTATAAAGATGAAACGGCGTTTAAATGAAATTTATGTTCAACATACAGGTCAAGATTATGAGATTATAGAGAGAACTCTCGATCGCGATCATTTTATGACAGCAGAAGAAGCCAAAGCTTTTGGCTTAGTTGATGATGTTATACAATATCGTGCAGAAACTGAAAAAGAAGAAAAAGATTAAGAATTTTTATAGAAAAAACAGCTACTTTAAATCACAGAGTTTTATAAAAAATATCGCAAAATAAGAAAAACACCTAAAAATATTGAGACATGCATGGTTTTCTATATGTCTTTTAGTTTTCATGATGAAAAGCTTCCTTTGAAAAGGCAAAGTATTCATATATCGTGGTGAAAGGAAAAAAAATGAGCAAAATTAGCAATAGCGGGAACGAATCAAAAAATACTCTCTATTGCTCGTTCTGCGGCAAGAGTCAGCATGAGGTGCGTAAGCTCATTGCGGGGCCTACTGTATTTATCTGTGATGAATGTGTAGAGCTTTGCATGGATATTATTCGAGAAGAAAATAAGTCTTCTGGGGTTAAGGTGCGTGATGGTGTCCCTACACCACAGGAAATTATAACAGTTCTTGATGATTATGTTATTGGTCAGCAGCATGCAAAGCGTGTTCTTTCTGTTGCCGTTCATAATCATTATAAACGGTTGGCGCATCAGTCTAAAAGCAATGATATTGAGTTAGCTAAATCAAATATTCTTCTTGTTGGTCCAACGGGCTGTGGTAAAACTTATCTTGCACAAACATTAGCACGTATTATTGATGTGCCTTTTACGATGGCGGATGCGACCACTTTGACTGAAGCAGGTTATGTGGGTGAAGATGTTGAAAATATTATTTTGAAGCTTCTTCAAGCAGCAGATTATAATGTTGAACGTGCGCAGCGTGGTATTGTTTATATTGATGAGGTCGATAAGATTTCTCGTAAAGCAGACAATCCTTCTATTACAAGAGATGTTTCGGGGGAAGGGGTTCAGCAAGCGTTATTAAAAATTATGGAAGGAACGATTGCTTCTGTTCCTCCTCAAGGTGGACGTAAGCATCCGCAACAAGAGTTTCTTCAGGTTGATACCACAAACATCTTATTTATTTGTGGGGGAGCTTTTGCAGGTTTAGAACGGATTATTTCAGGGCGTGGTGAAAAAACTTCTATTGGTTTTTCTGCAACCGTTAAGGCTCCTGATGAGCGTTGTGTTGGTGAAATTTTTCGTGATTTAGAGCCTGAAGATCTTATAAAATTTGGCTTAATACCAGAATTTATTGGGCGCCTTCCTATAGTTGCTACCTTAGAAGATTTAGATGTTAACGCCCTCATGCAAATTTTATCACAACCTAAAAATGCGTTAGTAAAGCAATATCAGCGTCTTTTTGAAATGGAGAATGTTGAATTAGCATTCCATGAAGATGCTTTACGTGTTATTGCAAAGAAAGCAATTGAACGTAAAACTGGTGCTCGTGGTTTACGTTCCATTATGGAGAAGATTCTTCTTGAGACGATGTTTGAGCTACCGGCTCTTGAAGGCGTTCAAAAAGTGGTTATTTCGAGTGATGTTGTTGATGGGAAAGCGCGTCCTCTTTATATTTACTCAGAACGTGCAGAAGATAAAGAAAATGTATCAGCATGACATTGTGCGATGCACAATATAAAAGGTGGTAATGAACGGTATTTGATGAGTGTTTCTAATAATATCATTATAATGCTTGATTTATGTATGAGTAATTACCACTTCATGTACTGTGAAGAGCTGAGGTTTTCTAAAGGTGGGCTGCTCATTGTAGATAGCTCATAGGCTCCAGAAAGGAGAGTTATGCAATATATTGATGAAAAGACAGATGAAGTAAGAGATGGGGTTTATGCTGTTTTACCTCTTCGGGATATTGTTGTCTTCCCCCATATGATTGTTCCACTTTTTGTGGGCCGCGAAAAATCAATTCGTGCTCTTGAAGAGACGATGGCGGTTGACAAGCAAATACTATTGGTGACACAAAAAAATGCTTCTGATGACGATCCAAAATCAGAGGATATTTATCATATTGGTACATTTGCTAATATTCTTCAACTTTTAAAGCTTCCGGATGGTACTGTAAAGGTTTTGGTTGAAGGGACGGCACGTGCAAAAATTAGTCAATTTGCTTTAAGTGAAGGTTATCATCAGGCATATGCGACTGTTACAGAAGAACTTAGAGAGAGTGATGTTGAGATTGAAGCTCTTTCAAGGTCAGTGATTGCTTATTTTGAAAACTATGTAAAGCTTAATAAAAAAATCTCTCCTGAGGTTGTCAATGCGATTGGCCAGATTGATAATCCTTCTAAGCTTTCCGATACGATTGCTTCTCATTTGATGATTAAACTTGCAGAAAAACAGGAAATATTGGAGCTCTTACCTGTACGGGCCCGTCTTGAACGTGTTCTGTCCTTCATGGAAGGAGAAATTTCTGTTTTGCAGGTTGAAAAACGCATTCGCTCGCATGTTAAACGGCAAATGGAAAAAAACCAACGTGAATATTATCTCAATGAGCAGATGAAGGCTATTCAAAAAGAGTTAGGAGCAGGTGATGATAGCCGAGATGAACTCTCTGAATTAGAAGAACGTATCAAGAATACAAAACTATCCAAGGAAGCACAGGAAAAAGCTGGAGCAGAATTAAGAAAATTACGGAATATGTCTCCTATGTCTGCAGAAGCGACAGTTGTCCGTAACTATCTTGATTGGTTATTAGCAATGCCTTGGGGTAAAAAATCTAAAATTAAGAACAATTTAGATTTTGCTGAAAAGGTCATGAATAATGAACATTTCGGTCTTGAAAAAGTTAAGGAGCGAATTATTGAATATTTGGCCGTACAAAGTCGCGCGTCAAAGATAAAAGGTCCTATTATTTGTTTGTTAGGTCCTCCTGGTGTAGGGAAAACATCATTAGCGCGCTCTATTGCAAAGGCGACGGGGCGCGAGTATGTTCGTATCTCATTGGGAGGTGTGCGGGATGAAGCAGAAATTCGCGGACATCGTCGAACATATATTGGTTCGATGCCTGGAAAAATTATCCAGTCTATGAAAAAAGCAAAAAAATCTAATCCGCTTTTTTTGCTTGATGAAATTGATAAAATGGGACAAGATTTTCGTGGAGATCCTTCATCCGCTTTATTAGAAGTTCTTGATCCTGAACAAAACAGTACATTCATTGATCACTATTTGGAAGTTGAATATGATCTTTCTGATGTCATGTTTATCACAACTGCCAATACGCTTAATATTCCAGGTCCGTTAATGGATCGTATGGAAATTATTCGTATTGCTGGTTATACTGAATGTGAGAAAATGGAAATTGTTAAACAGCATCTTTTACCAAAGGCACTAAAAGATCACTGTTTGTCTAAAAAAGAACTCAGTATTTCTGATGGAGCACTACGGTCAGTTATTCAGTTTTACACACGTGAGGCAGGCGTTCGTAACCTTGAGCGTGAACTCATGAAAATTTCCCGCAAATCCGTTACTAAAATTCTCAAAACGCATCAAAAATCTGTAAAAGTTACAGAAAATAATATTCATGATTTCTTGGGTGTTAAACGTTATCATTACAATCAGATTGAAGGAGAAAATCAAATTGGTGTTGTGACAGGACTTGCGTGGACAGAAGTTGGTGGAGAGTTGTTGACCATTGAAGGAGTTATGATGCCCGGCAAAGGTAAGATGACTGTAACTGGAAATTTACGTGATATTATGAAAGAGTCCATTTCAGCGGCAGCATCTTATGTGCGTTCTCGTGCTGTTGATTTTGGTATTGAACCTCCACTTTTTGAAAAACGCGATATCCATGTTCATGTTCCAGAGGGGGCGACGCCAAAAGATGGACCATCTGCTGGGATTGCAATGGTGACAGCAATTGTTTCAGTCCTTACAGGAGTGGCTGTGCATAAAGATATTGCAATGACTGGTGAAATTACTTTACGTGGACGCGTTTTACCAATTGGTGGATTAAAAGAAAAACTCCTAGCAGCTCTTCGAGGAGGGATAAAAAAGGTACTTATTCCTGAAGAAAACGCAAAAGATTTGGTTGATATTCCTGACGATGTCAAAAATAATATGGAAATTATTCCGGTAAATCATGTGAGTGAAGTTTTGAAGCACGCTTTGGTTCGTTTTCCAGACACTATTGAATGGAAAGAACCCTCTACAGTGGCTGTCCCAATCCGGTCAGAGAGCAGTGATAGTGAAGGAATACAGATTGCGCACTGATTCACGTATCTCATTTATAACGGCATTTTTTAGGTGGCAGAAGGCGTTGTTGAAGTTATTATTCTGTTTTTTTGTTGGAAAAAGTGAAAAATTCCGTGAATAACTGTGATTATTGCTAAAAAAACAATGTTTTGAATAAAAATAAGACTTCTGTTTGCTGTACTTTTCAATAAACTGACCAATAACATGATTAAGTCATGTTGTCAGGTAATATAGGGAAAGGAAATATTTTATGAATAAAAGTGAATTGGTTAGCTCCGTTGCTGAAAAGGCAGGTGTTTCAAAAGCGCAAGCTGGTGCTGTTGTTGATGCTTTTATGGCTTCTGTAACAGAAGCTTTGGCTTCAGGGGGAGATGTTCGTCTTCCAGGTTTTGGCTCTTTTGAAGTTTCTCATCGTGCTGCAACAAAGGGGCGTAATCCTTCAACTGGTGCTGAAATCGATATTCCAGCACGTTCTGTACCCAAATTTTCTGCAGGAAAAAGCCTTAAAGAAGCAGTTAATAAAAAATAATTTAAGCTACATAAAAAAACCCGGTTTATTTATAAGCGGGTTTTTTTTTAACACATGTATTATGTGTGTTTTTCATATAAAACTTTGAGATCTTTGCTGTATTTTTTATTTTCATGTATTGCTGATATTTTTGAAAATGTTTTTAAGTGTTGTATAAAGTACTGTCAGCTTGAAATACATTGTTTTTACTCTTTTCAATAGAATATTGCACTGTATTAATGGAGTACTGGTATGGCTTATAAAATGTAATGTTAACTTTTATTACGCTGAAGTGTTACGGTGTTTATTTCAAAACAGGATCCGTAAATAGTATGAGGCAAAAAACTCTGTGAAGTGTATAAAAGTTATTATATACTGCCATTTGCGCTTAATAAAAGCGCATGTTGGTGCCACCGCACTGTTTTTCTCATTTCCTATAATGTTGCGACTAGCCCTCGATATCTGAGACGAGTGCATAAGGGATAGTTTTATTCTTTTACTTATAACGCCAACCTTGCTTGTGACGCACCAAGAGGATAATTTTTATTGGTTTATTATAAGAGAGACTAAAATGAAAGAATCTTATGATATTCAGATTTCGCTTTCAGTATTGTGATTTTTCTTAGCATTTGAGAGGGGAGAGATAGATCCAGCTCTATTCTACAAATATTTTTTCCATATCTTTATTTCACTTTCTGATATGCAAGCGAGCGCTTTTTTTCATCACACAAGAGTTAAAATGAGAGAATATCATAAATTTTAAGGGAGGAAGTTAAAAAACAGAAAAATTATTCTTATGTATTTTTCATCTATTTAATTTTTTTGATTATTTATATGATTTATTTTATTTTTAGTCATTAAATCATATTACATTGTTTATAGCGGTAAAGGTTTTTTATAGCCAAAAGTTATTTCACAGCACCTACATAATTGAATAAATGATGAAACGTAGGATAATATTTATTGCTAGGGGAAGGCAGTCTTTAAAAGGCTTTGGAATGATTTTTTCACGAGAGTCATAAAGCTCTATTCAGTAGGTGAGAGGCGAATCGTGTGCTTTTTATAAACAGGAATTCTTTGATTCTTTATCTGCTAACCACTGAGTACAATCATTGAGAGCTCTCGCTGTTATGGCTTGTTTTTTTACTAATTTTTTTTCTTTACTTGGTAAGCGTTTTCCTGAATGTTTAATAGAAGCAATAGGGGGAAAGAGTCCGAAATTGATATTCATTGGTTGAAAAGACAGTGTTTCTGCTTTTTCATCTATGATGTGTCCCCCCGTAATATGATTCAAAAGGGCTCCGAATGCTGTAGTTTGTGGGGGCAGGCAAGGAGAAATATGATGATATTCGGCAGCAGCAAAACGTCCAGCAAGAAGCCCTATTGCCGCTGATTCTACATAACCTTCACATCCGGTAATTTGTCCTGCAAAGCGTAGTTGTTTTTTTTGTTTTAAACGAAGGGTTTGATCAAGAATGATTGGCGAGTTGAGGTAGGTATTACGGTGAAGACCCCCAAGGCGCGCAAACTCTGCTTTTTCAAGACCGGGAATCATTCTAAAAATACGAATTTGTTCACCATATTTCAGTTTTGTTTGAAAGCCGACCATATTGTAAAGCGTTCCAAGTTTATTATCTTGGCGTAATTGAACGACAGCATAGGGTTTAATTGTAGGGTTATGGGCATTGGTTAAGCCCATAGGTTTCATAGGACCATGTCTTAACGTTTCAATTCCGCGCTCAGCCATAATTTCAATGGGGAGGCATCCATCAAAATAGGGTGTTTTTTCAAAGTCACGAAACTCTGTTTTTTCAGCATTTTTTAATGCAGCAACGAATGTTTCATATTGTTCTTTGTTGAGGGGGCAATTAAGATAATCTTTACCTGTTCCCTCAGGACCAATTTTATCATAGCGAGACTGATACCAACAAATGTTGATATCAATACTATCGGTATGGATAATAGGTGCAATCGCATCAAAAAAAGAAAGAGCTTTTATACCGGTTATTGCTTGTAATTCTTGAGCAAGTGCAGGCGATGTAAGGGGGCCTGTTGCAATGACAACATGTTTCCAGGCTTTAGGAATTTCTTGAACTTCTTCACGTTGGATTGTTATAAGAGGGTGGTTTTCGAGTGCTGTCGTGACAGTCTTTGAAAATCCATCACGGTCAACAGCAAGGGCACTACCTGCGGGAACTTTATTGGCATCAGCAGCTTTCATAATTAACGATTTTGCTAATCGCATTTCAGCATGTAAAAGCCCTACGGCATTTGTTAATGAATCATCAGAACGGAATGAATTTGAACAAACCAGTTCTGCCAATTTATTGGTTTTATGGGCATCTGATTTTTTTTTGGGTCGCATTTCATGCAAAACAACAGGAATTCCTGACTGAGCGATTTGCCAGCTTGCTTCACACCCCGCAAGACCGCCACCGATGATATGAATTGGGATATCAAATGTCTTTAACATAATTGACTTTTAGCGTAAGCAGTTATGTATGAAAAGCATAGATTTTGTTTTTTTTAATATATTTGTTTGCTTTTTTTCTGTAATTAATGGTATAGAAACGCCGCTTGTATAAGGTTATTAGCTTGTAAGTTTGAGCGGATGTGGCGAAATTGGTAGACGCACCAGATTTAGGTTCTGGCGGGAGACCGTGGGGGTTCGAGTCCCTCCATCCGCACCAAAGCAATCCCTTAAGTGCTACGGATTTCTACGTGTCTGAAATTCCGCTTCATGGTAAATGTAACACTCGAAGTGTTAGAATGTAATGATTATTAGAGTGGTTTTATCCCTCTCCTTAGAAAAATGAAGGTGTTTAATGCAGGTTACCGAGACGCTTAATGAAGGACTGAAGCGCGAAATTAAGATCGTGGTCCCAGCGAAAGATTTAGAAGAAAAGTTGAATGAACGATTGGATGATACCAAGGGAAAAATCAAGCTTAATGGCTTTCGTCCCGGTAAAGTGCCTAGTGGGCATTTGCGAAAAATGTATGGTAAATCCTTTATGGCGGAGATTCTCAATGAGATAATTAGTGATGCACCACGTTCTATTTTAGCAGACCGCAATGAACGTGCAGCGATGCAGCCAAAAATTGATATAGATGAAGATGAAAAAATTCTAGATGGTAACGCCGATTTTACTTTTAGTTTAAAGTATGAAGTTTTACCAAAAATTGAAATTAAAGATTTTGAACATATTACGGTTATCCGTGAAATTGCAACTGTTCCTGAACAGGATATTGATGATCAAGTCAAACGCGTCCTTTCTTCTACGCGTAATTATTCCCTAAAAGAGGGGGATTCTGAAGAAGGTGATCGTATAACCATAGATTATCAAGGTAAGCTTGAAGGCGTTCCATTTGAAGGTGGGGCAGATAGTGATGCACAACTGATTCTTGGGTCAAAACAATTTATTTCTGGTTTTGAAGAACAATTGGTTGGTGTGAAAGCTGGGGATGCAAAAACGATTTTTGTTAAATTTCCAGATAATTACAGTGCGGCACATTTGGCGGGACGGGAAGCAGAGTTTGACATTACTGTCAAGGCTGTCTTTAAACCAGATGAATTAAAAATTGATGATGAAGCAGTGCAAAAAGTTGGTTTAGAGTCTCTAGATCGCTTACGTGAGGTTGTTCGTGGGCAGATTGAAAGCCAATATGGTTCAGTGACACGTCAAAAGGTTAAGCGTCAAATTCTTGATGCTTTAGATGCTGATTATAATTTTGAGATTCCTGAAGAACTTTTAGAGATTGAGTTTAATAATATATGGGCTCAGGTTAATGATGATTTGAAAAAGGCTGGGCGCAGTTTTGAAGATGAAGGTATTACAGAAGAAAAAGCACGCGAGGAATATCGTATCCTTGCGCAACGTCGTGTTCGTCTTGGTTTAGTGCTTTCTGAAATTGGAATGAAGGTTGGTGTTAAAGTTAGTGAGGATGAGCTAAAAGCAGCCGTTTTTGATCAGGTTCGCCAGTATCCTGGACAAGAGAAAGAGATTATGGATTTTTTCCGTAGGACTCCGGAAGCTGTTGAAAATCTACGTGCTCCGATTTTTGAAGAAAAGGTCATTGATCATTTATTAGCACAGATAAAAGTCACAGATAAAGAAGTGACGGTTGAAGAGTTGATGAAAGAATATGACGAATCAGATGTCCCTGAAGAAAAGCCGGCAAAGAAAAAATCTGCAGTGAAAGAAACGTCTACAGAGAAAAGATCAGCTAAGAAAAAGGCTCCTAAAAAAGCTTAATATTTATGCAAACAGAAAAAGCCCGATAGAATCGGGCTTTTTGTAAGATTTATATCCTAGGATTGCACTTAAGAGAATGGTTTTAGATAAGCCATGAGTATATTTTAAAATATTGGTAGTGGATTGGCAATGAGCATCATTGATACGCGTACTCCTGATTCTAAGCGTTTTATTTCTGGCATTACAGGTGATTGGGAAGTCATCATTGGCATGGAGGTTCATGCGCAAATCATATCAAATTCGAAACTTTTTTCAGGAGCATCAACCAAATTTGGTGCAGAGCCGAACAATCATGTATCACTTATTGATGCAGCCATGCCGGGTATGTTGCCTGTTCTTAATCAAGAGTGTGTTCGTCAAGCGGTTCGAACGGGGTTAGGATTAAAGGCGCATATTAATTTAAAATCTATTTTTGATCGCAAAAATTATTTTTATCCAGATTTACCGCAGGGGTATCAGATTTCTCAATTTCGCTATCCCATTGTGGGAGAGGGAAAGATTATCATATCTGTTGGTCCAGATTCGAATGGCCAATTTGAGGATATTGAAGTGGGAATTGAAAGATTGCATCTTGAACAGGATGCTGGAAAATCGATGCACGATCAACATCCAACGATGTCTTTTGTAGATCTTAATCGTTCTGGTATTGCTCTTATGGAAATTGTTTCCAAACCTGATATGCGCTCATCAGATGAAGCCAAAGCCTATATGACAAAATTGCGTACGATTGTTCGTTATTTGGGTACTTGCGATGGCAATATGGATGAAGGTTCTATGCGTGCAGATGTCAATGTATCTGTTCGTCGTCCTGGTGAAGATTTTGGAACGCGCTGTGAAATTAAAAATGTTAATTCTATTCGCTTTATTGGTCAAGCAATTGAGTATGAAGCGCGTCGTCAGATTGCAATTTTAGAAGATGGAGGCGTCATAGATCAAGAGACTCGGCTTTTTGATGCCGCTAAAGGTGAAACGCGCTCTATGCGCTCAAAGGAAGAAGCGCATGACTATCGTTATTTTCCTGATCCTGATCTTTTACCATTAGAGTTTGATCAAGCATTTGTAGATGCTTTGGCAGCAGACTTACCAGAATTACCTGACGCTATAAAAGCACGTTTTGTTAAGGAAATGGGATTGACAGTGTATGATGCTTCCATTCTTGTGACAGAAAAGGATATTGCTGATTATTTTGAAGAAGTAGCGCGTGGGCGTGATGGAAAAATAGTTGCCAATTGGGTGATTAACGACCTTTTAGGGGCTTTAAATAAGGATAATCGTGAGATTGAAGAGTCACCAGTATCGCCAAGTCAATTGGGAAGCATTATTGATCTCATAAAAGAAGGAGTTATTTCTGGAAAAATTGCCAAAGATCTTTTTGAGATTATTTGGAATGAGGGAGGAGATGCACGCCAAATTGTAGAAGAGCGAAATATGAAGCAGGTAACGGACACAAAGGCTATTGAAAGAGCTGTTGATGAGATCGTTGCCAATAATTCTGATAAAGCTGCGCAAGCAAAGCATAAACCTGCTTTAGCTGGTTGGTTTGTTGGACAGGTAATGAAAGCAACAGGTGGTAAGGCAAATCCCCAAGCTGTTAATGAATTGGTTAAGATGAAACTTGGCATAGATTAATTTTATGGGGTGGAGAAGAAGCCATACATATGATATCTTCTTGAAATTAAGGGATAGCACGTTATCCTATCAATTGGAATTGTAGTTGAATTTACTAGTAACTTTTTCGATAATTTCAATCGTTAGCATTTTTATTCCAACAATTAATTTCATGCGCGCACTAAATGAATGGAATAGCAGATGGCTCGTTTTTTAAAGCAAATCTTCACATGGTGGAATGGCAATACCGTTGGTACGCGTTTTTTCACATGGCGCAAAGGTAAGCGAATAGGGGAAGATCAATTTGGAAATATATATTATGAAGGAGGACTTCATAAGGATGGTTATCCGCACCGTTGGGTTATCTATAAAGACTATTCTGAGGCCTCTACTATTCCACCAGGTTGGCACGGCTGGATTCATCATCGTTGTGAGTGTCCACCAACACAGGAGGATTATCGTTCTTATGAATGGGAAAAGCCCCATGTTGCAAATATGACAGGAACAAGTGAGAGCTATCGACCAAAGGGAGCTATCACCGCCAGTGGAGAGCGTTCTTGTGTGCATGAAGATTATGATGCGTGGTCACCTAAAAAATAAAATGTTTTAATGCGCTCGTATATTTTTGTCTTATTTGACTCTATGTTATGGAAAGAATTATTTTTTTAGGTACGATTGATTTTGATATGATAAGATTTTTTTTATTGTTAGGGGTGAGGCATTTTTTTTATATTTTTTTTATGGGAATTTTAGTGTTTTTATCCTTAAATAGTGGGGTGCGGGCTGAGCGTATTAGCAATGGAGTTGCTGTTTTTGCAGGTCTTGACAAAATCACGGGGCGGACCACACGTTTTGAAGTTACTCTTGGTAAAATTTATCAGTACGGTGCATTACAGGTAACACCACGTGCGTGTTATACGAGCTCTAAAGATGAACCAACGCGTACAACTGGTTTTGTTGAAGTCAATGAAGTGACATTAGATAAAAAAATACGGCGTATTTTTACAGGATGGATGTTTGCAGATAGTCCTGGTTTGAACGCCGTTGAGCATCCTATTTATGATGTATGGTTAAAGGATTGCAAGCAGGATTCTCAAGATCTTCCTCTTCAATGATGAATGTATTATCTATTTATTATATATTGATTTATAATGGTCCTTTATCATTTTACAACTTAATAAGAGGTTCAAATCCCTATGATTTCCTCCTTTAAGATCTTTTGTATAAAATACACGTGTTTTCATGTAGAGCTCTTGAAAATTTAAAAAGGGGCTCCGAAGAGGCGTTAAAAAGATTTTGCATCACTGGGAGTGGTATATTTATTTTGTATAAAGAATAACCCATTCTCTAAAGAATAAGAGATTTTATAAAATGAAAGTTTCTAGTCACCGACATAATGGTGTTTCTCGATTGCCGAAACAACCTAAAGAACCCTTGTTGAATATTCCATTTATTATAGTTGTTTTGATAGCATTTTGTTTTTGTCTTTATTGCATTTCTCAGTATTTTTTTTCTCATAAGGTTTATGTTGAAAGTCTTGAGTTTTTTTCATTTATACCAGCATTGTTTAAGAGGGATCCTGTAGCACTCTGTTATACCATGGTGAGTTATTCATTTATGCATATGGTTTTTGGCTCTCCTCTAGCAAGACATTTGGGTGCTTTACATTTTTTAATTTTTTGGGTGTTAACGGCAGTTATTTCTGTTTTGACTTATTTTACATTTCATCAAGAAAGTACCATATCACTTATTGGGGCGTCAGGTGCCGTATCTGGAATGATGGGAGCTATTGCACGTTACGGTTTTTCTAGTGGTTATCTAGCTGTTAATGCGCAGAACGAAAATTTTTTGGGACCTTTATTGTCCGTCAAAAAAGCTCTGTGTTCTAAGGGGGTACTTGTTTATATGAGTGTATGGCTGACGGCTGATTTTATCATAGGTATTTCTTCTATTTTGTTTGAAGAAAATGGCACCTCAATAGCATGGGAAGCTCATATTGGCGGGTTTCTTGCGGGTTTTTTGCTGGTTGGTTTTTTTGATGTTTCACAAAAAAATAAAAACTAGAATCTAAGATATTTATGTGCCACATAAAGTGCTATTGTTGCTGCATTTGAAACATTTAATGATTTAATATTTCCAGGCATATCAAGGCGTGTTAAAGCGCAGACGGTTTCGCGTGTTTTTTTACGTAAACCTTTACCTTCTGCTCCTAAAACAAGAGCAATTTTATTCCCTGTTAATGCTGTTTCTAAAGGTTGGTCACCTTCTGAATCGAGACCAAAGCTTGTAAAACCTGTTTGATGAAGTTCTTGCAGAGCTTCAGCGAGGTTTCGTACGGTAATATAATGAATCATTTCCAGAGCTCCAGATGCCGCTTTCGCAAGAACACCGCTTTCGTGGGGAGAGTGACGGCAAGTTGTAATAAGTGCTTTAGCTTTCAATGCAACTGCAGAGCGCATAATAGCGCCAACATTGTGTGGATCGGTAATTTGATCCATGACAATGACCAGATCAGTATTAGTGAGTTCCGATAGTTTGCATGGTTTGAGGGGGAGAGTTTCCAAAACAATACCTTGATGAACAGCCTCACTTCCAACAAGCGAATCAAGATATTTGGGGGTGCATAATATAACAGAGCAAGGATAATCTGATTCGGATATATTTAATCGTTTTAAGGCATTTTGTGTAACGTAAAGACATTTTAAAATTCTTTTTGGGTTTTCTAAAGCGGACTGAACAGAATGAATGCCATAAAGATGAATGATCCCTTGCTGTAAAGAAACAGCTTTCTTCTTTGGGTGTGTAAAAGATCGAGAAGGAGAGCCTTTTGTATCGCGATATCGGCGACGCAAGCGAGCATAATGAGAATTTTGTGATGTTTTTTCTTTCATAGCTTCTTTATAGCGTGTTAATAAGAAAAATAGAGAGAAAAAATCTATGATTTAAAATTATGAGCAGGAAATTTGTACAGAATTGTATTTATTCTGTTGACAGATACAATAGTAATCGTCATAACGACTTCGCAATCAGATTGAATTGAATGGGTATTCAAGATGATTGTCGTGATGTCTCATTGCGCGACTTTATCGGTGTAGTGGAGGGGTGCCCGAGTGGTTAAAGGGGGCGGACTGTAAATCCGTTGCGTATGCTACGTTGGTTCGAATCCAACCCCCTCCACCATTCATCGAAGGAGAGTTAGTACGTACGTGGGTCATGCGGGTATAGCTCAATGGTAGAGCAGCAGCCTTCCAAGCTGAATATGCGGGTTCGATTCCCGCTACCCGCTCCAAATGGTTGTTGATGATTGGGCAAATAGGTATGATGGAGGATATTCCATTTATAGATTGGGTGGGATTTTCCTTCTAAGAGTTGTGGTGATTGGGCTGTTTACAGTCTAGCCAGGCTTAAGTTTGCAGAACTGTCCCTAGGTGCTAACAAAAATAGGGAATAAAACAAGAGATTAATAGCAATGGCGAAGAGCAAGTTTGAACGAACAAAACCGCATGTTAATATTGGTACGATTGGTCACGTTGATCATGGGAAGACCTCGTTGACAGCAGCGATTACGAAATATTTTGGTGAATTTAAAGCCTAT
>NZ_JAQITE010000090.1 GCF_028618595.1 Bartonella sp. AU18XJBT
CCAAGGTTGTACGATTTTGCATCAATCCTTCTAAGGCATTTTGCACCAACTTTTCACTGTTTGCATCTAAAGCAGATGTTGCTTCATCAAGAAGCAATAGGGGCGCATTTCTTAGAATTGCCCGTGCAATACCAATGCGTTGTTTTTGCCCTCCAGAAAGCATGGTACCACGTTCTCCTACTTGCGTATCCAAGCCATCTGGTAAAGCTTGAATAAATTCAAGTGCATTAGCCGCCTTAGCGGCAGCAAGGATTTCCTCTTCATGGGTATTTTCAGTTCCAAAAATAATATTATCACGCAATGTTCCATCAAAAATGGCGACATCCTGTGGAACATAGGAAATTGCGCTGCGTAAATCTTGTAAAGAAAGGCGATTAATTTCCATGCCATCCAACCGAATTGTTCCACTTATCGGGTCATAAAAACGAAGGATCAAAGAAAAAATGGTGCTTTTTCCTGCTCCTGAAGCCCCAACAAAAGCAACCGTTTCGCCTGCCTTCACAGAAAACGAAAGCGAGCGTAAAATCTTCTCTTGTGGTCTAGAAGGATAAATAAAATCAACCTGATCAAAAACAAGTTCGCCTCGAACAGGTTGTTCCAATGATAAAGGATTTTTAGGAGCTACAATAGTAGGTTGTTCTTGTAACAATTCGGAAAGCCGCTCAGCAGCGCCTGCTGCTTGGATTAATTCTGCCCCCAGTTCCGATAATTGCGCAAAAGTAGAAGCTCCAAAAACCGCATAAAGGACAAATTGCCCTAATGTCCCGCCTGTCATTGTTCCATTCAAAACATCGTGCGATCCAATCCATAAAACAGCAACCACACTGCTAAAAACCAAAAAAATTGCAAAACCCGTAAAAAAGGAGCGTAAGATCACAGAAGCACGTGCTGTTTGAAAAGCACGTTCTATCAATTGTGAAAAACGTGTTGCAACGAGTTTTTCTGCGGTAAAAGCTTGTACAGTGCGAATAGCACTTACCTGTTCTGTAGCAACAGCATTGGCATCTGCGAGACGATCTTGCGCCGCACGAGTACGAGAGCGAACTTTACGTCCAAAAACCACTAAGGGAATGGCCACAACAGGAATAGAAACCAAAACCAATAAAGACAGTTTAGCATTGGTGATCACCATCATCACAACGGCTCCGATCACGATAATCAGCTGACGCAAAGCGGTAGAGGCAGTAGAACCCACAGCTAATTTTATTTGTGTGGTATCTGTGAGAAGCCTTGAAACAATCTCTCCTGAATGTGACCGATCAAAAAAAGCAGGAGAAAGTTTCATAATATGAACAAACACATCACGCCGTAAATCGGCAACAATCCGTTCTCCCAAGGTGATAACACAGTAATAACGAGCTGCTGAAGCAAATGCGAGAAGCAAGGCTAAGATAAACAAAATTCCGAAGTAAAAATTGATATGTCCATGGCTTGAAGTAGAAAACCCATGATCAAACATTTGCCGGATAGCCACAGGCAAAGCTAATGTGACAAGAGCAGCAACAGATAACGCTAGAAAGGCAAAAATAAACAACCAACGATAGCGCAAAAGATAAGGAAAAAAAATTGCAAGCGAAGAGAATGAAGATTTTTTAGGGGAAGACTTTGTAGATTTTTCTGAATGATTAAAGAGATTCATAAGGTTTCGCTCACTATATTGAATTTATAACACTTGATACAACGATGCATCTTGAACACTTGTTTTTTTATGCGTGCTCAGCTATAGGAATAAATACTTTAATCAATGTATCAAAAAGACAAAGGAAGCGCACTTAAAAAAATCGAGCAAGTGCTGTTTCATTCTATAAACGCAAAAGGTTTTTACGCATGAAAGCGAATATTCATCCCAACTATCACACAATTACCGTTGTTATGACGGATGGAACACAATATAAAACGCGCTCTACTTGGGGAAAAGAAGGCGATACTCTTAATCTAGATATTGACCCAAGAACGCATCCAGCATGGACAGGTGGCTCCCAAACACTCGTAGACCGCGGTGGTCGTCTTTCTAAATTCAAAAATCGTTTTGGTAATATTGGCATGTAAAAGCCTCCTTTTTATAGGGTACAAGGGTTTTAAACAAAACGATTGTTCTATTGTGAAGTGATTAAGTTTTTTATGCTGTAAAGAGTGCACTTTAAATATTAATTCGAAAACGCATCTAATATAAATAGATGAGGTTTTAGATACTTATAAATCATCGTGGCTGCGTTTTTTAAACAAAAATCAGTTTGAAATACACGCATAAATCCTTTCTCCTAGAGTATAAAGACTTGAAATAAAAGAGTATAAAGATTTACAATAAAATAATTACAAATTGTCCTTCTTTTTGGAACTGAAAATACCCATGAAGAGGACATTTTGGTCGCTACTAAAGCAGCTAATGCACTTGAATTTATTCAAGCTTTACTAGGTGGCTTGGATACGTAAGTAGGAGAATGCGGTACTATGCTTTTTGGGGGGGGAGGCAAAAACAACGCATTGGTATTGCATGGGCGATTTTAAGAAATGCAGCCCTCTTACAGCAAGCCGGAATCATTATTATATTGGCCAACTTGTGGGTGTTGCTACAGCCTTTGGCACTTGAGACGATTTATTATAGGCATTTTAAGTCCTTTCTTAATAGTTTTTTTTAATTCATGCCGGTTCTCCTTGCTCGTAAAGTGCAAAAGACATGGTTTTGGTTGATTCAACATGGAACAGGTTTGAAATGAGAGAATCCTACGATAGTTGGGATTCTCATTCAACATACAAAAAAATGAATTATTATTATAAATCAAAGCGTCGCTTCTTGATGAAGCAACATCTGCTTTAGATGCAAACAGTGAAAAGTTGGTGCAAAATGCCTTAGAAGGATTGATGCAAAATCGTACAACCTTGG
>NZ_JAQITE010000091.1 GCF_028618595.1 Bartonella sp. AU18XJBT
TATTACTGTAAGTTTAGAGACAATCAAAATTGTTAAGAACCTACCAAAATTGGAAATTAGAGAAACTGAATAGACTTATAAAGCATGCTCACATAATGGGCATGCTAATCTTATTAAAGCCGCTTATGTATTAGTTTAAATAAAAGTTTATTTTATCATCTGTTATGAGATAACTAAGATAGGAAAGAATTACGTTATCAGAAATCCTTTAATGGACTTTTGTAAATTTTGTAAACGTATCATCTTGTGAATTGATTACCTATAATCTTAAAAGAGATAATTTATCATGCATTATTCTAAAAAGAAATCATTTGCACTTTTAAACACTGTACTTTGGATTGCTTTAAGACTTTTAAGAAATCCACTCTTAAACAGAATACGCTTCTTTTGGATTGCCTTTAAAAGATTATACCGTAATCTAAAATGATAGCTTTATCCTTTTCAAAAGCTTTGTTTAAAGAGAGTTATGTATATTCATTTTCTTATATTACTTATAGGTTTTGTCTGTTTTTAAAACCCCCAAAACACCGACAAAACCCTCTTAAATATATATTAAAAATTGTATTTATGTGTTATGTTTAATATAGGTTGTTTATTTGAAAGATTAACTTATTGAAATATAATAACTTTTATTTTTGACTAAAAAATATATATAAAGGGGGGGGTAAAAAGACCCCCCAAAACCCCCATACCCCCCCAAAACTCATAACCATAATGATCTTGATAGCATCTCTTATGGGTTACAAGATATCTTTTGAAAGGCTTTAAAGGATCACATGCTTTTTTAAAGACGTGTTTTAATCACTCACTAAAATCATAAGGTTATCTATTTAAATAAACTGATAAAAATTCATACAAGGGATTTTAATAACGTAATCAGTTTTTACTTTCATACGCTTTTCATAAAGCACGTTTTAATCACTCCCTAAAATAATCATTTTGTCAGTTCAATTTACTGACACATAACTGACAAGTTTTAATCAATTCACATCATTGGTTATCTTTAAAGATTGTACTATTGATATGAGTTATGTTTTAAAGACATTAACCTATTGAAATATAATGTTTTTAATTTTTACTCATTTAAAAAAAATACTATAGGGGTTAGAGTTAACTGACTAAACTGACAAAAGTCTATTAAAAGGGATTTTGCTCATCTCTATAATTATTAGTTCCTATTGAGATGTTTTCATAACAAGCAATAAATCACAATTATCATATATCCTATTTATCATTTCTCTTATGAAACTGAAAAATGATGCCATGGCTATAAAGAACATAACAGCTATAAAGCACGCGTGAAAAAAGCAGGCTTTCATAATCACATGCAAATGAAGGCATTGGTTATAAGAGCGCGGCTTTATTAAGGTTGTTTACATTAGAGATCTTTATAAACAAAATTCACAAAAAAATTTAAATTCATTTAGTAAAAAACAGATAGGTTATAAAGATAAAAATACGCATGATGAGAGCGTTTCTAAATATTATAAATGTATAGATTCAGAAAATAACGCAATCGTTTAAGAAAGCATATAATATAGCGTTAAAAGCACATAAATATAAAAGAAGCAATTAATAAGCATATGATATTATCAACACACAACGTATTTAAAAAATAAGAAAAAATATCAAAAAAGATAAAATATTATTTGACAATAAATACGTATTTTGTTATATAAATATTCAAGTGATTAAAAACCACGAAGCAAACAGCGGATAGGTTACGAAACAGCCTCTCCCATTCTTTAAAATACTGACTTTCTTTTATGCTATCATTGGCATATAACGATTATGTCGGGTGTGCTTATACCATACAACACCCTTTCGAGGGAAAAGTATAAGCAACGGACTGTTTGCCGTGTTTTTAGCACCCGATGCCTTTATGGGCTGTCAATTAAAAACATTATTCAAACAGGATTTAACTATGAAAAATATCTCAAAAAACACCCCCGTTAATAAACAAGAGCCTGCAAAAAAATACGAATTTATTGATGATTGTGAATATATCGATGGTCATTTCTTAACTCGAATTCGTGCTTTAAGAGATTTTGATGATGTCAAAAAAGGTGATCTAGGGGGCTATATTGAAAGTGAAAATAATCTCTCTCATGATGGCAATTGCTGGGTTTACGATAAAGCGCGGGTCTTTCAAAATGCACGCGTCTTTGGAAATGCTAAAGTGAAAAGCTTTTTTGTTGATGTCTATGGTAATGCTCAAATTTATGGAAATGCTATTTTTGAAGGTATGACATTAAAGGACAATGCAAAACTTTCAGGCAATGCGCATGCTAGCAACGCCGTGATTATTGAAGGCAATGCACAAATTTATGATAACGCCCGTGTTTATGGCAAGGCTGTTGTGGCTGGCAATATTTATGGCAATGCTCATGTGTATGGCTTTGCACGTATTTATCCGGATGCTCATATTTTTGGTAATGCTCATGTTCATTATTACGCTTGTGTTTTTAATGATACAAAAATTTATGATAATGCGAAAATTTCCGGATATGCTTGTATTTTTCCAAATGTAAAGATTTTTCGCAACGCGGTCATTAAAGGTGACACTTGGGTTCGTAATAATATTGAAGTCTGTAATAAAGAAATTGTCTATAATGACCAGTCTATAAAAGACGCTGCGTAATTGACACGCGCGGGCGCGGCGGGGGCGCCTGCTTTCTAACCAAATTCTTTCATTCAAAAAATAAATCTCTTTATAAAGGAATTGTGCCATGCAAAAGAAATTTGCACTCACAAATGAGACACGTGTAATTAATAATCATACCCTTTATCGCATTAAAGCATTAAAAGACTTTGCTGATGTTAAAGCAGGTACTTTAGGGGGCTTTATTGAAAAGGAAGATAACCTCT
>NZ_JAQITE010000092.1 GCF_028618595.1 Bartonella sp. AU18XJBT
CACTGCTTGCGCAATTAAAGGGAAAATTTCTTCTGTCTCTCAATGATGTGCCTGAGATCCGAAAAACCTTTAACCAATTTAAGATAAAAGAGGTGAATACATCTTATACATGTGGTTCAAATGATCCAACTGCGGCTCGAGAGCTCATCATCTCAAATTGCGACTTTTAGGATGAAGAGAAAAGATACATTAAAGGGTCTTTAAATAACCTTTGAAGACCCTTTGAGAACCCCTTAAAAATCTTTTGAAAAAAATAAATTGGTACAAAACCTAGTGGCAAAATATACAAAACCCGCCGACAAGCTACAGTAAAAAAACACATAAAAAATCAATAAGTTATAGCACGATAAAAGTGCTGTGGCGGAGGGGGTGGGAGCGTTATATTTATATAAAATCAATAGGTTATATAAAAGTTCGGGAATTTTGATTCCATTGATTTTTTTAACTTATTTTTACGTCTATCCCGAACCTTTTTGTCGCTTATTCTCAGACATTTTATCAAAATATGAAACCAGATTTTCCAGTGTGATGCTTGACTCTTATTGTCATTAACCGTATAGTTATAGTATACGATAAGGGGCGCTAATGGCAATTGTGAGTTTCAAACATAAGGGCTTAAAATTATTTTATACAACAGGTTCCACAAAAGCTATTCGATCAGATCACGTGAAAAAGTTACGCGTTATTTTAACGGCTTTAACAAGTGCTACCACGCCTGAAATGTTGAAAGCACCTGCCTTTAAAATGCATCCTCTTAAAGGTGAACTTACAGGATACTATTCTATATGGGTGAATGGAAATTGGCGTGTTACTTTTCGCTTTATAGGAACAGATGTGGAGCTTGTTGATTATCAAGATTACCATTGATGAAAGGAACGAAAACAAATGATGCATAACCCCGCACATCCGGGCGAAGTTCTAAAATTAGCTTTCTTAGAAGAAATGGGGATAACAATACAAAAGTTAGCTGATCATCTCCATATGACAAGAGCTTCTCTATCAAGAGTGATTAACGGACATGCCTCTATGAGTACCGAACTTGCAGTGAAATTAGAACTAGCTGGTTTTAGTAAAGCAAAATTTTGGCTGGATATGCAAACGAATTATAATTTATGGCAAACAATGCAACAGGCACAACCGCCCATTTCTCCTCTGGTTTCTGATGCACTTCAAACGCCGCATTAATTTCATTCATAATTTTGACGGGGCTTTGGTTTGTTTTTTAGCAGCTACTCATTGTCCTAGCTTTTTTGTAGCTTTTTGATTGCTTCTATTGCAAGTCGTTTTCTATCAGCTGTTTTGGTATAAAGGGATGCCATTTTATCTTCTGTCCAGCCAAAAAGTGCTTTCATTTGCGAAACTGTCGCACCTGCATTTGCTGCACGTGTTGCTGCTAATTTTCGCAATCCGTGCGCTGATTTTTTAATACCTGCTGCATTACAAGCTTTACGAAACAGATTACCAAAACTTTCTTTGGTCAGTTTTTTACCTTCTTTACCGCAAATAAATGTTTCATCTCCAATAGGTCCAATTTTAAGTGTTTCTGCGAGTTCAGGCAAAATCGGGAGAAAAACATCTGTTTTAAATTGGCTCTTTTCTGTTTTTAAATGAATAATATTATCTGTTGTGATATCTTTCCAGCCGATACGAACGGCATCACCACGACGTAAACCTGTATATAAAAGGACGTCAATCCATACACGTTCATGTGTACCATGTGACCAACGGTAATAATATTTATCAATATCTTCTTCTAACCATGGTATGAATCCTTCTGCGTTAAAGGATTTTGGCGGCTTTATATTAAAAGCAGGATTTCTATTTAAAAGATCGTTATCAACTGCCCAATTGAAAAGACTATTTAAAGCCGTTAAAAAATGTCTTGCCGCCGCGGGGGTATCTCGCCTTCTGTCTACGGCTTCAAGAATGTGTTGTTTGTTTATGCTTTTATAGGCGCGATCACCGATATGTTTAGAAACATTATTCAGAATCCTATATTTAACTTTTTTCGTGGATTCTGATTGATTATGCCATTGCATGCTTTGTAAATACTGATGCAACAACCAATCGAAAGACCCTTCTGTGAGTCTGGTACGCCTCTTTGTTTTGGAGGAGCCATTTTGTGCTTGCTTAATGGCAATCGTATAATTGTCAACAAACTCTTGCGTTCCATAGGTTCCTTCAATCCGAAACCGTGGTCCATGACCAATACGTACATACCATATAACTTTACCATGGCGTGTACGTTCACGAACAAGATGCGGTGGACGGCGTTTTGGCATGGCTAAAACTTTATACCGTCGACAGAGGGGCAGCTTTTGCTGGTCTCGTAGTCTTCTTTTTCATTTTCAAGCGGTGGAAAATCGTCAATGCTATAAGTATTATCTGTCGTTGTTGGTGTTATGGTTTTATTGATATGAATTAATAATTCCCCTGTAGGTTTGATTTCTATGAGTTCACATCCTTGTTTTTTAGCTTCTCTTAAAGCACGAGCAATAGCTGGTTGCGTGATAGTAGGTGGGCGGTGTGGCATGTTTATTCCCCTTCATTTTAGATGTAATTCACTCGTGGCGTGAATCACGCTGGTGTTAAAATTTTGTTTGTGTGGCTAGAAACGGCTTATAGAGACACTATAAGATTAGTCGTTCGTATTTCTTTTCCATGGTTTATTTCCTTGATTTGCGTACAATCCACCCGTAGCGTGAAGCACGCATGTGTTGAAAGTTGTTAGGAAAGGGCGGGGGTGCTGGGAGGAGAGAGCACCCCCATAGGTTTAAGCGGCTTTTGCCAAAATCTTTTCCATCTCTTGTTCTATTTCCCCTAAAAAGATTTCGACCGCTTTATTAATCTCTTCAATGTATTGCTC
>NZ_JAQITE010000093.1 GCF_028618595.1 Bartonella sp. AU18XJBT
CTAATTTAGGGAGAATATGAAGTTGTAAAGGCGAAAACCAATGTCCATCTTTCCCATCCCCTTTTAATTTAGCTTTACGAGTTTCAAAAGTATCCAAGGCAATATCTTTTAAGTAATGGAGATTGCGCATTGCCTCACGCTTTTGTTTCTCACGTTCTTTAATGGGGTCACGCCCTTCACGTAAAACAGAGCGCCACCCAGTTGCCAATTCACGGGCTTGTTTTAAAGAGACATCTCGCAACGCACCCAAGCCCATTTCACGATGTCGACCATGAATGGTATAACGGTAAATCCATTGAGCACCTCCATCTTTACGCTTATGAAGTAACAAGCCAGCACCATCATTATATTTGCCAGCCCCCAATGTTGCGATAGCCCTAGCATTAAGACGGTTCATAAGAGCCATTTTTATTCCTTTCTTATACAGTTTTTACCCACACACCAGCCCCGCTTGTGACGCGCAAATAAGTGATTTTTATTGATGCAACATAAAGAGATTTGAAATGAGAGAATCTTACGTTATTCGGGACTCTTATGCAATATGAATAACGCTAGATTATCATTATAAATCAATACCTTGTCCAAGATTTGATGGTGAAAGCTCTTTGATTGAGGACCTAAGCGGGAATGGACGCGTTGTTTTTACTTCTACCGTGTTTAAACCACATTACTCTAAACTTGAGGTTGGTAATCTTTCAGGTAATTTACATTTTAGGTTTAATACTAATTTTGCAGAACAGTGCGGTGATTATCTTCTTATAAAAAAAGAGCAGGTCGTTACACCATCAGCGTTATCGATTCTGGTGTTGAAATGACCAATTCTCTTCTACAAAATCAGAACTTAGTTTTGGAGCTTGATTTAATTCATGATCAAAGCGGAAATGCGCATTTTACTCTGATAGATTTTTTTGGTGAGGAGATAGCTACTGTTGATAATGGCGTCTACATGTACGCTCTCAAGAAAAGAGATCATAACGGTGGAAAGATTTGGTCTTTATCGACACCATCTACATCGGAAAAAAATTCTACTCCTATCTTTCCTCCATCTCATACGGAGTTGTCTATAGATAATTCTTTTGAGCAAGAAAATACTTTTTCTCCTTCGGAAGATTCTATAGTCAATTCTGATACAGGTGATTTCAGTTTTTATGCAAAGGATTTCATTACTGGTACACGTGAAAAAATTTTGCAAAACTCCATACTCGGTGACAATAGCATAGTTTATATTGCTAGTGATGGAGAAATGGATGATTTTAAATTATCCATCAATAATACAGTTCCAGAAACTGCAACACTCTATGTTGAGACTGGTGGTTTTAGTAAGAATACAACAATTGAAAATGGTGGTTCAGAGATTGTAGGGGAACAGGGGATCTCAGAATTTACGATTATTTACGAGGGTGGAAAACAAAGAGTGGAGGGAGGAGGCTCCGCATTGAGAGCTGAAATTTATGGTGGGGAGCAGCTTGTTTTCGGAGATGGTTATGTAAATGGTGGAATTGTGGGGAGCAGCACTTATAACACGACACTTTATGATCAAAGTGACACGCCGGGACAGCAGAATGTATATGATGGTGGGATGGCTGTGGGGACAAAAGTGATGAGTGGAGGAACACAAACTCTTGCTAGATGGTTCGCAGATGATGATAATTTTATACAAAAGAGTGGTGGTTTAGCCGTGAATACTGAGTTTTTTGCGGGTGGGGTACAGCGGATTTTAGCAGGGGGAGAGGTGGATATTGTGACTTTACACCGCTAAAGAAGGAGCCAATTCATGGGTTTTTGCTGGTGCGATGTTGGAAGGAAAAATAAAGATTTATGATTTGGGACAAGTCCATCTTTATGCTGGAAATAATAGCTTTTATACTGAATATGAAAATTATCAGACAACAGTAGACGATATTAATTTAGAGGGAGAAAACGCTAAATTATACTCTATTTCCAATGGATACAGAAACACAGAAACCTATATTAAAAAGCTAAGCGGTGTGGGAAATATTATTTTTACTTCTACAGAATCCGATTTACATTACTCTAAGCTTTATATTGATAATCTTTTGGGGAGTCTACATTTCGATTTTAATGTCAGCCTTGCAGAAGGAGAGGGTGATTATCTCTTTATCAAGAATGGCGGTAGTTCTCACACAATAAGTATTGTAGATTCCGGTATTGAAATTGTTGATCCTTCTTCAACAGAACTTGATTTAATTGTTGATCAAAGTGGAGGAGCACATTTTACCCTGAGAAGCTTTTCTGGTGCAAATGTTAATATTGATGGCGGAACCTATACGTATGGTTTAAAACAGAGAATTGATGAGGAGGGGGGTGAAAAAGTTTGGTATTTATCTGCGGTATTTATTGATAATGTTTCATTTCTCAACAGTTTACCACGTAGTAGAAGCAGATCTGCGCGGCATTTAAATCAAAATCAACAGGTTTCTTCTCTTTCAACTATTGCAGCATCACAAGAGCATGTTATTAAGTTGCCACATCGAAGAAAAAAACGCCCAAACTTGAGTCAAAAATCTCCAGCTTCTGTATCTCTAACTGTTTCAACTCTTGGAAGTCAAGTTATTGAAGGGGCATATCCAGCAAGTCCTCTTCATTTTTCTGATGGAAAACAACAAATTGCTGTTTCAGAATCTTCACAATCTTTAGCCGATCAAATGATTTTGTGTCCAGTTGATACAGACCAATTTTCTCCACAATTGAGAGAGGCACTTTCAGTTTCTCAGTTTTTGACAACGCCTTCTACAGATGCGGTATTGTCTATGTCTGTGGCTCCAGCGATGGTGTTTCACAATGAAATGCAAACCGTGCGTGCGG
>NZ_JAQITE010000094.1 GCF_028618595.1 Bartonella sp. AU18XJBT
ACCTCTAACATCTTTGCTGCTTCAATGAGACCGAACAAACCATCAGAACGCTTTAAGCCTTCCAAAGCTTCTGCTTTTGGTGCTAATTCTGCAATAACATGATCTTTCTGCTCTATTTGACTTTGTAAGTGATTCAAAACACCAAGCAATGCCTCGGGTTTGGAGTAGTCAACTTGTGGTGTTGCTACCTGCCTTTCCAACTCTTGCCAACGGTCAATTATCTTTGCTCGTAAGGCGGTCCTGTAACCAGAAACAAGAATTAAACATTCACGCTTAGGAAGGTTATAACAAGGGAGAGTGCGACCTGTTGAATCTTTGTATAACCCTGTAAATTCACTCAATCCAAATTTGGATTCAGTACTTTCAGAGTATAATTCTCCTAACATTTTTCGAATATCACGCATAATATGCGTGTGTTGTTTACCGCACAATTCAGCAATCTCACGACTAGACATAGTCTGAATGCTAACACTATTAGCAGTGCTTTCTCTAATTTCTATAAGTGTGTTCATAATGAACTCCTGTGTAGTTAGAAGTTTCTTATTGACATTCCAGAGGAATGCCGGGTGCTAAGAAACACGGTACACAGTCCGTCGCTATGCTTTTCCCAAAAGGGTATTTTATGGCACAGCCACACCCGACAAAACCATTATATGCGTGTAACATATAACGAGTCAAAGTTTTTAATTGGCGGAGAAAAGATTGTATCGGCAATCTATCCGCTGTGTATTTAAAGTGTTTCTTAGGCACTTGATTCGATTATTCATATCCTTATGATGATGTCAATAGATAATATTACATTTTTCTAAATTATATAGGCACATCTTTACTTTATTTATAGACTCAATTTAAATTTCCACTTTACTTTTTTATTTATAGCGGAGGGGGAGTTAATGCTGGATACCCTTAATATAATTGCAATGATCGTGTGCTTGTTATCATTGCCAATGATGATTGTCGGACTCGTTTTAGTATGTATAAAGAAATGGCGGAAAAACGGACTGAAAACTCTTGGTATTGGAGCTTTATTATTTATCGGCTCTGCGATAGTAGGTTCTTCTGTACACAAAGACAAACCAAATCAAATTACACACAATAATGAAATTGTTACCTCCTCCTCGACTTCGTCAATAGATGTTGCTACTCAAGATGAAAGCGTGACTCAGGCACCAGCTGAGAATACCGATAAGCAAGTTACCTCCATTGAAGACAATAAATCAGATGAAAATGATGAGTTAGGTTTTTGGGGATGGTTTTGGTTAATTTTCTTTGCGTTTTTTGCGTTTTCCATTTTCGCTTATTGGCAAGATAAACGCAAAAAACGTTTTGAAGAGAAAGTTCTAGAACAGGCTTCAATATCGCTCCCTCCTGCACATCCTTCTTCTGATTTCTCAGTCGTTAATAAAACATCTCCAGCACTTAAAAAGGAACAACTGGAAAAGGGAATAAAGAGCTTTCTCCTTTGTGCTCTATTGATTGGAGGCCTTGTAGCAATAATAAATGTTCCTTGGTTATTATTGCCTTTTCTTATTGTTTTAATTTGTGTTCTCATTGTTTATCATGAAACAAAAAAGGAAAAAAGCTTTGAACAAGAAGTTGCGATGTTACAACCAGATATCCCTCCCTTTGATTTTTCTGAAGCATGTGAAATGTTTCAAGAACTTGATGCAAGTGAGTATGATTATCGTTTAGCACGCAATGAAAAACTGTTGGGGGTTCAAGAAAATACCAGATTCATTGACGGTAGAAAAAACAAGTGGGATGGACGTCTTTTGGTAACAAATCAGGCTATTGTGTTTGAAAGCCCTGAAAAGAATGAACGAACCACTTGGACACGAATTGCATCAGTAGCTATAACATATCAAGGATGCCAAATCAGTCGCCGTACCGGTGTACCATGGAATTACGAATTTACTGCTACTCCCGGATTTGCTGCAGTGGTTAGAGCTCTTGGGCAGCCTTATTGATTTTTAAACACACAAGACAAAGATTTTTCATTGTTTTATTTCTCGCAAGATCAGCTTATACATACCGGATTCTGAGGCTTGGACATCTGTGATTACGAAGTGCTCTTGAGAGGGGGCTTTGCTGTTTTCAGGGGAAATGATTACAACATTATCTTGAGGGTTTGGTGGTAAGCCTCCGATATCATTGATGTAAAGATCAAGTTCCTTTCTTGCAATTGTGGTAGGGATTCTGCCACCGGCGTCCGATTCTGAATGCTTAATGGTGTAAATCGCTGTGATACGAAAAGATTGCTGGTTGTCCTTTCGCGTGTAGATGATGGGCTGCCCAAAGGTGTTGCGTACATCTTTAACCATTTTGTTGAGCAGCCCGTGCCAACGCATGTTATTTCGCTCCAATCACGGCTTTAAACAGCATTTCTGGGCGTGTACAGATGTAAAGCGGATAGCTATAGACCTCCGGTTTTACCCATGCATTACGGTCGTGGTCGACGATCAGCATGGTGTAGAGAGGTTTTCCAACCGTGTTGGCAAAATCCAAGCTTTCACCAGGGGAAAAGGTTTTTTGGAATACACCAGGCGCATCAACAGGAAAGAATTGACATTCATCAGGCTTAATGCCTATGGCACGCTTTGTTCCAGCCTTCGCACTCACATTATAGTTGTGGATACTCCGGTAATTAATGAAAGTGACACCTGCAAAGTCAAAACTGCCAAAGCTTCCCGCGCCAATTGCGCTTGGTGTTGCAACACCTCCGGCGCT
>NZ_JAQITE010000095.1 GCF_028618595.1 Bartonella sp. AU18XJBT
AAATGAGTGGTTTTATTTGATTCAACATAAACAGCTTTGAAATGAGAGAATCTTACGATATTCGAGACTCTCATTCAACATACAAAACAGTGAATTATCATTATAAATCAATACCTTATCAAAGGTAAACCCGCTCTTGAATAGGTTATGGGGCGTCAATGTGTAAAAACAGATAAAAAGAGTGGTATTGTGAATGATGCCAATCGCTATGCTGTTGAAACCATTGGCAACCCTGCTTATCCATTAGAATTGTTTCAAAGGGTTATTACTGTAAGTTTAGAGACAATGAAAATTGTTAAGAACCTACCAAAATTGGAAATAAGAGAAACTGAATAGACTTATAAAGCATGCTCACAAATGGGTATGATAAACGCATAAGGGGTATAGAGCTTATAACAGTCTATACCCCCTTTATACATTGCTTACATACAATCTTTAAAAGGATAATTTATCATGCGTTATTCTAAAAAGAAGAAACTTGCACTTTGAGATACTCTTATTTGGATTGCCTTTAAGATTTATAAGAAATCCACTCTTAAACAGAATTAGATTTTTTTACATTGCCTTTAAAAGATTATATCGCAATCTCAAATGATAGCTTTATAGCTTTCAAAAGCTTTGTTTAAAAAGAGTTATGTATATTCATTTTCTTATATTACTTATAGGTTTTGTCTGTTTTTAAAACCCTCAAAATACCCTCAAAAATATACCGTGGGTTGTATTTATAGGTTGTATCTTGATATAGGTTGTTTATTAAAAAAATAACTTATTGAAATATAATAACTTTTATTTTTTGATTGAAAAAAAATATATAAAGGGGGTAAAGGGAACCCTCAAAATCTTCAAAATCCTCAAAACTCATAACCATAATAGTCTTAATAGGATTTCTTATCATTATAAACTGTCTTTTGAAAATTCACTTAATATGTTTTAAAATAACTTTTCACTCTTATTATTTTTTTAAGTACCAACCTTTAAATCTATAAATACGTCTTGATAGCATTTTTATGATTATAAACCGTTTCTTTTGAAAGGCTTTAAAGGATCACATGTTTTTTTAAGACGTGTTTTAATCACTCACTAAAATCATAAGGTTATCTATTTAAATAAACTGATAAAAATTCATACAAGGGATTTTAATAACGTAATCAGTTTTTACTTTCATACGCTTTTCATAAAGCACGTTTTAATCACTCACTAAAATCATCATTTTGTCAGTTCAATTTACTGACACATAACTGACAAGTTTTAATCAACTCACATCATTGGTTATCTTTAAAGATTGTACAATTGATATGAATTATGTCTTAAAAGTATTAAGATATTGAAATATAATGTTTTTAATTTTTACTCATTTAAAAAAAATAATATAGGGGTTAGAGTTAACTGACAAAACTGACATCACTGACAAAAGCCTATTAAAAGGAATTTTACTGATCTCTATAATTATCAATCTCTCTTTAGATGTTTTCATAACGGTTTATAAATTACAATTATCCTACTTATCGTTTCTCTTATGAAAATGAAAAATGATGCGGTGGCTATAAAGAAGATAACAGCTATAAAGCACGCGTGAAAAAAGTAGGCTTTCATAATCACATGCAAATGAACACATTGGTTATAAGAGCGCGGCTTTATTAAGGTTGTTTACATTAGAGACCTTTATAAACAAAATTCACAAAAAAATTTAAATTCATTTAGTAAAAAAACAGATAGGTTATAAAGCTAAAAATACGCATGATGAGAGCATTTCTAAATATTATAAATGTATAGATTCAAAAAATAACTCAATCGTTTAAGAAAGCCAATAATATAGCTTTAAAAGCACATAAATATAAAAGAAGAAATTAATAAGCATAAGATATTATAAATACACAACGTATTTAAAAAATAAGAAAAAATATCAAAAAAGATAAAATATTATTTGACAATAAATACGTATTTTGTTATATGAATATTCAAGTGATGAAAACACTAAACAGATAGCGAAGAGGTTGCGATAAACCTAATCCTATTAAAACTGACTATCTTTTATGCTTTAATTAGCATATACGATAATTTTGTCGGGTGTAGCTATGCTATACAATACCCTTCGCGAGGGAAAAGCATAGCAACGGACTATCTGCCGTGTTTTCAACACCCGGCGCCTTATAGGGTGTCAATTGAAAACTTTTAAACAGATAGGTTTTAATTATGACAAATATCTCAAACAACACCCCCGTTAATAAGCAACAGCCTGCAAAAAAATATGAATTTACAGGTGAGACAATAGAGGTTGGCTTTAAAACCCTTCATAGGATTAGAGCTTTAAGAGATTTTGGAGATGTAAAAAAAGGCGATTTAGGTGGTTTTATACAAGGTGAAAGCAACCTCTCTCATGAGGGCAATTGCTGGGTCGGAGGGAAAGCCAAGGTTTATAGCAATGCACGGGTTTACGATGATGCCGTTGTAAGTGGCTATGCTCATGTAAACAATGTTGCTTGCATTTATGAAAACGCCCGTGTTTATGGCAAGGCTGTTGTGGCTGGTCAAGTCTATGGCAATGCCAAGGTTTATGGTTTTGCACGCATTTATCCGGATGCTCATATTTTTGATAATGCTTGCGTTCATTATTACGCTTGTGTCTTTAATGATACAAAAATTTATGGCAATGCGAAAATTTCTGGATATGCTTGTATTTTTGCAAATGTAAAGATTTTTCGCAATGCG
>NZ_JAQITE010000096.1 GCF_028618595.1 Bartonella sp. AU18XJBT
GATTGTACCGCGCGAAGGGGACGGGTGCCGTCGTCAACCTCGACAACTTCAACACCGTGTAGAAAACCTGTTGCCATACTTTATGCTCCTTTAAATATTGGTGAATGAAAATGAATGGGAAAAATGAAAGGTAAAAAGCCGCTTTTGAAAACGACTTGACAAAATATTCAAAACCGTTAGATTCATACAAAGGTGCTTGAAAAACACCTTAAAACAACAAGCGGATTGGTTACCGAAATAATCAGTCTTCTGTGCATTAAAGACTTTGACTCATTATATGCTACACGCATATAATAGCTTTGTCGGGTGTAGTTACGCTATACAATACCCTTTCGGGGGAAAGGCATAACGACGGGCTTGTTGCCGTGTTTTTCAGCACCCGGCATTTTTATAAAAAATGTCAATGAAAAACGTCTAACAACAAGGAGTTCTCATGAACACTCTTATTCCAATATCGGAACAAATCATTGATCAGGAAACTGTTCAAACTGTTAACGCTCGTGATTTGCATACGTTTTTGAAGGTAACATCTCGTTTTAACGATTGGATTATTAATCGTATTAAAGAATATGGTTTCCTAGAAAATAAGGACTTTGTGAGTTTTACTAAAAATTTAGTAAAACCTAAAGGCGGTCGTCCAAGTACAGAATATCACATCACTTTAGATATGGCGAAAGAGCTCTCAATGGTGGAACGTAACGAGAAAGGACGTCAAGCACGCCGTTACTTTATTGAGTGTGAAAAGAAACTGAGAAACCAATCTGTTGATTATGATCGTGATACGCGTTTTGATTTGCCAAGTTATTGGGAAGGTATGAAACCTGGTGAAAAAGTTTTGTATCTTTTAGGTCCAATTCATATGCGTCTTCTTGATGCCTTCAGAGTAGACGAAGAAAACAGAAAATATAAAGCCCTCATTAAAGAAGCAAAAAAGGTCTTAGCAAAATCTGTTGTGAAAGCTGCTTAACTTTAAAACATAATTTTATCTCCTCGTCTTTTAGGCGGGGAGGTGGTTAATGCCGTAAAATATCTTTACATAATACACATTATACGTATAATACGTATTATGCATTAAAGATAGGATGTGCATATGAAAAAATATAGTTTTACAGATGTAAACCGCGGGGCAGGCGATATTTTAGACGAGGCTATGTCTACACCTGTAGCTTTAACAAAGCGAGGGCGTGAAAAAATCATTATGCTTCCTGTTGATTTATATCATGAATTAATAAAAGCCCGTTCTCGTGTACAATCTTTTGTTTATGCAGATGCACCGCAAAATATATTAGACGACTTAGATCGTGGTTTAGATGATATTTTAAATGGCGACGAACATGTTTAAAGCAGGGGATGTCATTATTTATCTAGTATTTCATAAAACATCGTCTCTTCAGAGTGAGGAAGAGATCAAACAGCGTGAAGTGTTGGAACTTTGCTAACATTTGTTTCGCGTTCAGCATGCCACGCATCATAATTGGCTTGCATACGTAACCATATAGCAGCTCCATCACCAAACATTTTGCCAAGACAAGCGGAAATAGCAGGAGAAACAGGCTTTTTTGCGTTCAGAATATCGTAGAGATGTTGGCGTGATATACCAAGCATCTGCGCAATTTCTGATTTTGTTTTGCCTGTTTCAGGAATAATTTCTGCTAAAACTTCTCCTGGATGAGTAGGACAACGGTTTTTATCTCTTTGTGCAGGAATGTCATTCATAACTGTATCCTTAGTGATATTGTTCAAGATCAACACGGTAAGCATTACATGAGTCAAATTCAAAGGTAATACACCATGGTCCGTTAACGTGGACAGTGTAACGAGTGGGTGAATATCCAATCAAAGAATGAAAGTTGAATCCTGGAAGATTCATATCTTCTGGTCTTTCAGAAAAATCTAAACGATCAAGACGAACCATGATACGTTTTATAAGTTTCTTATCAATCTTGGATGAATTTCCCGTTTTGAATAATTCTGCCAATGTTTTGCTTTTAAACGTTTTAATCATTCTTTTATATAGCGTAAAATACTTATAATGTCAACAAATAGCTTACATTATAAGTGCTAAAATGGAAAAAATAGTAACATCCCATTGGAAAGCCTAATAGCTTAGACTTGTTTTTCTTTTCTCCACCTCATGCGTAAAGAGAAGAATAGGTGCATGGAGGGGATAAATTTGCACGTCAACATCAAGGATTTTACAACCGCATCAAAGGCTGTCTGATCAAATATTGCTAAAAACTTAGATCCCTTGCCATTCTTAATAAAGTGAATACGAAGTTTAAATTCTATTTTCATTTTGCTCTCCAAATTAATGAAGAGACTATAACAACCATCACCATGCTCCATAAGCCTGACACTGTCAGTCAAAAAAACGCTTTAAAGAGCTTTAAAGGGGACTTAAAAATCATACAAGCTCGCTTATAGAACAGCTATCTATTTGACTTGTGCTATCTTTGGTTTTGTATTTAATCTTTCCATAACCTTATAAGGACAGCGCCATCAGCTCCAGCGCCGCTGTCATATCCATCCCTACTAGCACCGGCACCTCCGCCCCCAAAACCACGCCCTGCTTTTCCTGAAGGAAAGCTACCATCTGCCGTTCCTCCACCACCTCCCCTTGATGTATCGCCTCCAGCAT
>NZ_JAQITE010000097.1 GCF_028618595.1 Bartonella sp. AU18XJBT
GGCGATCTAGGCGGCTTTATTGAAAAGGAAAGCAACCTCTCTCATGATGGCAATTGCTGGGTCTATGATAATGCGTGGGTTTATGGCTATGCCCGTGTTTATGAAAATGCAAAAATACGCCATTTTTCTCAGGTCTGTGGTCATGTCTATGGCAATGCGGAGGTCTATGGAAAGGCTTTTATCTCTCAATATGCTAAAGTTTATGACAATGCTTGTGTCTATAGTAATGCACGTATATCTGGCTATGTTTATGGCAATGCCCATGTGAGTGGAAGCGCTCGTATTTATACAGAAGCCCATGTTTATGATAATGCGCATATTTCTTATAATGCTTGGGTTTATAATTATGCAAGGGTTTATGGGCATGCTCAGGTTTCTGGCTCTGTCTGTGTTTACAGCCATGCCAAGATTTATAACCATGCTATTGTCAAAGGTCATGCTAAAATTTATGGCAAGGTTTATGGCAATGTTATTGTAAGTGGCTATGCTGAGATTTATGGCTCTGTTTATGGCAATGCCAAGGTTTCATATCATGCCAAGGTCTGGGGTAAAGCCTATGGCAATGCAAAATTAAACAGTCAAAGTAAAGTAAGTGTCGTTCCTAAAAAATGTGAGGTTTATGAAAATGATAATATTATCAAAATTACGGATACAGACAAATAAATGACAGGCATGGGGGGCGTGCATTCTTTAATGGCTATAAACGCATATAAAATGCATTGCTAATAAACATATCATAAAAGAGAGAGTTTAATAAAAGAAAGCCGTGCCAAGTGATATGACGCGGCTTTCAAATGTTTATCCTTATGAATCAACCCTAATAAAGGTAATGAGAGTATATATACAAAACGTATCATATTGCAAGCGCTCTATTAAAGGTATGAAAACTTATCAAAAGGAATGTAAATGATGCGTATGATCTTAATCACTCATTTGAATAAGAGAGCCTATAAACGCTTTTATGGCTTCAGACGTATTAAGAATAACGCCCTTTTCTTTAAAGAGATCATTTAAAACAAAGCACATGATCATGACGCTTCTTTTAAAAACGTTTCAAAATATTAAGCTCAAAATCGAACTGAGTCAATTGAAGAACTGACATTCTAAAATCAAACAAATCAAAAGCAAATGCTTATTAAACAAATGTCTTTTTAAAACGTTCTTTTACATTTATGAACATTGGTTTTTAAAACAATCTCTCATAAGACAATAAACAACCGCTTTTATAAAATGTAAGGTTTTCAAAATTTTGCTCTGCTGTGAAATCTAGATCTTTGTTTTTTCGTAAATGAAACGTTCTTAAGAACAAATGGTAACTAAGTTATAGCTGTTATAAAAAAAGTTTTAAACACTTATAAAGATCTCATTTTATGTTTCAAACGTTTAAAGGTTCATTTAATGAGGTTCTCATAAGCGTATTTTTACTTTTCATTAAAACCTAATTTCTTTGCAAATTAACCAGCTCAATTTTGAGTTCGTTATCTTTAGAATAGAGCATTTCTAACTTAGTATTATTAAAATAAGCACTTGAAATTATACCTATATAGGTATATTAATAATCATGGGTAAAATAAAACGTATCATATGGCTTGGATCTTCACTCAAAGATATAAAAAGTCTTCCTAGTCTTATTCAACAAAGGATTGGTTATGCTCTTTATCTTGCTCAGATAGGAGATAAAGGAGAAAATGTTAAGGTTCTCAAGGGGTTTGGATCTGCCAATGTTCTAGAAATTATTGAACGTGATATTCAAGGAACTTATCGCGCTGTTTATACGGTAAAATATAAAAAATCTCTTTACGTGTTGCATTGTTTTCAGAAAAAATCGACCCATGGTATTGCAACCCCAAAACCAGACATAAATCTGATTAAAGAACGTCTCAAGTTAGCAGAACAATTAGAAGGGAATTAAAATGGTCAACATTTTTCACGGTAGTTCCAATGTTTATGAGGATCTTGGCTTTTCTGATTCCAGAGAGATGCTTATCAAAGCACAACTTGCTCATAAGATTAGTCAAATTCTTAAAGAAAAAAACTTAACACAAAAGCAAGCTAGTCAACTTTTAAAAATGACGCAACCCAAATTGTCTAAACTTTTAAGTGGAGAATTTCGAGGGATTAGTGAAATGAAAATGCTTGAGTGTTTGGCAAAATTGGGAAATGATATCAAAATTGTTGTAAGTTCAGAAAAAGTTAAAACGCTTGAAGGACAATTTGAAGTTGTTTTTGCTTCTTAAACCTCTTTATAATTGCTTTTTATGCTCTATTCATACATGGCAATCTTATATAAAAAATGGTCAAATGAATCACGTCTAAAAATGTGGATTCCTAAGTGGATTCATATAAAATAATTACACAAAACCTATTGACTTTATTGTATTTTTTGATATTATATCGGATAAACAGAGACCAAGCACTTAATTGCTTCGCACGCGTCTCATAAAGAAAATCTGCTGCTGCATCAAAATCACTGTATTTATCTTTGATTGATGTAACAGAACTTTCTAAAAACTGGTTCAAATGTCCATTAAAT
>NZ_JAQITE010000098.1 GCF_028618595.1 Bartonella sp. AU18XJBT
TACGCTCACACAGATCGTTGCCCACGCCGGTCTTGGCTGCTTAAAAGGCGCTGTTGCGAGCGGTGCTTGCTCTGCCGGTGCTATCGGCGGGGCTGTCGGCGAAGCAACTGCTATGCTCCAGTTTAAACTGTGGTCCAAAAATTTTATACAAAAAGAAATAGCAGCATTGAATGGTCGCCCGCTAACCGTAGAAGATCAAGCGCGCATAGGTCAAAAGATTAAAGAGCAATTTTCTGACTTTAAAGATCATGCCATTGATATCGCACGTGCTGCGGGGGGCGTTGCCGCTGCCCTTGCCGGCGGTGATGTTAATGCCGGTGCTGATGCCGCAGGTAATGCTGCGGAGAATAATAGCCTTGCATTAGCAGCACCGCTTGTTTTAGAGGCTGGAGCAGTTGTATCTTCCATAACTCCTTTAGGATGGGCAATTCTGTTAGTAGGTGGTGTAGTTGTTGTCGTATCCTATTTGAACAAAGATATTGTTGCTACAACTGATCCTCTTGGCAATTTAGCTGTTGTGTCAAAAAGCGCAGAAGGAGATAGTGAAAAAACAGACAAAAGTACCAAAGAAGAAAAAAATAAAGCTTCTCAGGCGAGTGCTAAAGATCCACAAAACAATAATGACGATGACAACGATGGAAAAGGTAAAAAGCTTAATAAAGCTAGGGAACATCATGACAAAAAGCGCGATGAGAAAAAACAAAAATTAGAGGAGGAAGGATTTTCACCCAGCGAAAAAGAATTAACGATTGAAATTGAACTTAAGACAGATAAAGGCACAATTAAGGTAAGAACACGTCCCGATAACACATTTATTAAGGATGGAAAACCAGCGTTTGATGAGACGAAAACAGGTAAAGCCAAATTAAGTAAATGGCAGAAAGGTTTAAGAGAAATATGTAAAACAACAGGAAGCATAAAATTTTGTGGTCCTGAAGCTGAAAAGTATCTTGAGCAAAATAAAGAAAAATTCAATGAGTATCAAAAAGATCTTAAAAATACTATAGACAAGTTTAAAGGTAGTGTAAAAGAATTGGAGGAAAAATTAGATAAATTTAACAAAAATTGGGCTAAAGACCAGTTAGATAAAAAGTGGAATGAAGGGATACTGCACTATGGAGTTGATCGACATCCAAGCTATTTAAAAGGAAAGTGAAGCATAATGAAAACCAAAGATGCAACAGAAATTTTAAAAAGACTTGGCTGGAAGACTTATCGCCATGAAGTTGGAGATACATTGGCTTATTATCATCTCTCCGATCGTATAATACGCATTCTCTATGATGTTGTAGATTATGGAGAGGATGGTGGAAGGTTGCGGCTATCAGTTGCTCTTACCACCGCCGCTTATTGTCTTGCTGAGGAATATGATAATGGCGAACAGTCGCGCTATGAATATGGTGATATGTTGATTTATGCAGAAGAAAATTTCGGAATTGTGGCACAGAATCTTTCAGGAAGTCATATTGAGGAGGCTTTGAATAGGGTGATTGTGTGGGCGAAAGCACAAGATATTGAACAAAAGTTGCGTGAGAAAGCTGCTGATCACTCTCTTGTTGCAAAGGCTTTGCTCGGTGATATGGATGCTTTAAGAAATGATAATCCTACCCCCAAACTATCTGTGCTAGAATTCTCTGATTATGAGATGATGACGCGATATGATCGCCTGCTTCTTTTTGCACGGGCCTATAGAAATGGTGAATTGGATGATATTTTGGTACGTAAAAAGTCCAAACAGCAGCTGATGAGCCTTACCGCAGCAAGCCGTATTCTTAAAACCCAAGGGTGGTTTTCTACGGAATCTGGAAAGATGTGGCTCTCTTTGCCAGACCGTTTTATTCAGTTTAATTTTGGCTTTATACGTCTTCATGATAATTACAATGTTCGTCTTGAGGCTAAAATATCTAATGAAGAGATTTCTGTAGCTTGCGAATATATTCACTATAGGGGAGAATATAATTGGATACGACCTACGGATATTTATCAGTCTTTTAATACAATTGGGGGAGGTCTTTTTAGTGGTTTTGGTAAAGAAATTGATATTTGTGTGGGAACATTAAATGATCACGAGCTTATCAAAATTTCTGAGCGGGTGATACGATGGGCACGCGCCCAAGACTTGCAAGCATCGATAGAAAGTAAAACACTTGTTCAAAAATATAGTTACAATATAGATATAGTCTGGCATTTGGCTTGTTTAGCGTTGACAGGTCGAATTGATATCCTGAAATCTTATAAAAATTTTCTAGAAGCTGGTACGATTTCTGAACATTTGGATGACGATGAAGTAGAAAAATATGTTAACTATGCCGTTGAATTTGCTGAAAAACATCTGAAAATTCTTCATGAGAGAGAGGCAGCAGAAGCACATCTTGGTCCACAAGCTTTGATTACTTTCAATAAAGTTACAGAGCAATTAAAAGAAATGGGTTG
>NZ_JAQITE010000099.1 GCF_028618595.1 Bartonella sp. AU18XJBT
TACGCAAGTAATCCGTTAAATCCTTAGGTCGTACCTCTAACATCTTTGCTGCTTCAATGAGACCGAACAAACCATCAGAACGCTTTAAGCCTTCCAAAGCTTCTGCTTTTGGTGCTAATTCTGCAATGGTGTTATCCTTCTTCTCGATTTGTCTTTGTAAGTGATTCAAAACACCAAGTAATGCCTCGGGTTTGGAGTAGTCAACTTGCGGTATAGCTACTTGTTTCAAAAGCCGTTCACATTTGATAAAGTATAAACGCGCTTCATGCCCTTTGTCATTACGCTCTATCATGGAAAGGTGTTTAGCCATGTCTAATGTAATGTGGTATTCTTTTACCTTTCCACCGCTTACTAAATTTTTAGTAAGCGTTATAAAGTTTATATTTTCGAGAAACTTACATTCTTTAATGCGATTTTTAATCCAATCATTAAAGCGAGCTTTTATTTCTAAAAACGTATGTAAATCACGTGCGTTAACAGTTTGAACAGTTTCCTGATCAATAACCCGTTCTTTAATTTCTATAAGAGTGTTCATAGTGAACTCCTATCGATTAGAGGTTTCTTATTGACATTCCAGAAGAATGCCGGGCGCTAAGAAACACGGTCGATAGTCCGTCGTTACGCTTTCCCCATAAAGAGTATTGTATAGCGTAACTACACCCGACAAAGCTATTATACGCACGTAGCATATAATGAGTCAAAGTCTTTAATGTGCGGAGAAGAGATTGTGTCGGCAATCTATCCGCTATCGATTTAAGGTGTTTCTTAGGCACCTGATTCGATTATTCATATTGTCGCTACATTGTCAAGTGGCAATGTAATATTTTTATAAAAATAATCGGTTAAGTCCTTTGGTCGCACCTCTAACATCTTTGCTGCTTCAATAAGACCAAACAAACCATCAGAGCGTTTTAAACCTTCCAAAGCTTCTGCTTTTGGTGCTAATTCAGCAATAACATGATCTTTATGCTCGATTTGATTTTGTAGGTGATTCAAAACACCAAGCAATGCTTCGGGTTTGGAATAGTCAACTTGTGGTGTTGCTACCTGCCTTTCCAACTCTTGCCAACGGTCAATTATCTTTGCTCGTAAGGCGGTGCTGTAACCAGAAACAAGAATTAAACATTCACGCTTAGGAAGGTTATAACAAGGGAGAGTGCGACCTGTTGAATCTTTGTATAACCCTGTAAATTCACTCAATCCAAATTTGGATTCAGTACTTTCAGAGTATAATTCTCCTAACATTTTTCGAATATCACGCATAATATGCGTGTGTTGTTTACCGCACAATTCAGCAATCTCACGACTAGACATAGTCTGAATGCTAACACTATTAGCAGTGCTTTCTCTAATTTCTATAAGAGTATTCATAATGAACTCCTTATGGTTAGATGTTTTTGATTGACACTCTAAGAAGAGTGCCGGGTGCTCAAAAACACGGCCATAAGTCCGTCGTTACACTTTCCCCGCAAGGGTATTGTATAGCGTAACCACACCCGACAATATTATTATACGCATGTAGCATATAATGAGTCAAAGTCTTTAATGTATAGAAGACTGATTATTTCGGTAACCAATCCGCTTATGGTTTAAGGTGTTTTTGAGGCACCTAGTCCAACAATAGACACATTGTTGCCATATTGTCAATAGGTGACTTTACATTTTAAAAATAAATAAGCGTATCTTTACTTTATCTCCCGCAAAATAAGTTTATACATTCCAGATTCAGAGGCTTGGACATCTGTGACCACGAAGTGCTCTTGAGAAGAGGGGGATTTATTGTTTTCAGGTGAGATGATCACAATACTATCTTGAGGTTTTGGTGGTATTCCCCCGATATCATTGATACAAAGATCAAGTTCCTTTCTTGCAATTGTGGTAGGGATTCTACCTCCGGCGTCCGATTCTGAATGTTTAATGGTGTAAATCGCTGTGATACGAAAAGATTGCTGGTTGTCCTTTCGCGTGTAGATGATGGGCTGCCCAAAGGTGTTGCGTACATCTTTAACCATTTTGTTGAGCAGCCCGTGCCAACGCATGTTATTTCGCTCCAATCACGGCTTTAAACAGCATTTCTGGGCGTGTACAGATGTAAAGCGGATAGCTGTAGACCTCCGGTTTTACCCATGCATTACGGTCGTGGTCGACGATCAGCATGGTGTAGAGAGGCTTTCCAACGGTGTTAGCAAAATCCAAGCTTTCACCAGGGGAAAAGGTTTTTTGGAATACACCAGGCGCATCAACAGGAAAGAATTGACATTCATCCGGCTTAATGCCTATGGCACGCTTTGTTCCAGCCTTCGCACTCACATTATAGTTGTGAATACTCCGGTAATTAATGAAAGTGACACCTGCAAAGTCAAAACTGCCAAAGCTTCCCGCGCCAATTGCGCTTGGTGTTGCAACACCTCCGGCGCT